>JARGOV010000015.1:0-37433 GCA_029212965.1 Porticoccaceae bacterium | reverse complement strand
CCCAGGCCCGGCGCAATACCTTCGGCCACGACGGTGAGTTTGGCGCCAATAGAGTTCCCTTCTTTAGACAAGGCCTGCATATAAGCCGCCATTTCTTCGACTTTGTCGGCATCGGGGCAAAAGAAGGGGTTATTATCAATTTCATTCCAATCGACGCTATCAATGCTGATAGGGCCAAGTTGGCTTAAATAGCCGCGCACGCTAATACCCAAGGTTTCGGCTAAATATTTTTTAGCAACGCCACCGGCAGCGACACGCATAGCTGTTTCGCGGGCCGATGAACGACCCCCACCACGATAGTCACGCACGCCGTACTTCTGGAAATAGCTGTAGTCGGCATGGGCTGGGCGGAACATGTCTTTAATATCGCCGTAATCTTTCGAGCGTTGATCGGTATTTTCAATCAGCAACCCTATTGAGGTACCTGTGGTCTTACCCTCAAAAACACCGGAAAGTATACGCACCTGATCGGCTTCACGGCGCTGGGTGGTATAGCGCGACTGCCCCGGTTTGCGACGGTCCAGATCAACCTGTAAATCCGCTTCGCACAGTGCCAACCCTGGGGGGCAGCCATCAATAATGCAGCCCAGAGCAGGCCCGTGACTCTCGCCAAAAGTGGTCACGGTAAACAGTTTTCCAAAAGTATTGCCCGGCAAAGGTGACTCCCGTTATTCAGTGCGTGAAAATTGCGCCGCTATTATAAACCCAGCGCCTACAAAAATGGGCTAGGGCTTAGGCAAAATCTGCCGCGTGGGTAAGTAGCTCTGCACGGGTAAGGACAAAAACGCCGCAACCACCACGCTCAAACTCTAACCAAGTAAAGGGCACATCGGGGAAGGCCCTTTCCAGATGCACGGCGCTATTGCCAACCTCAACTACCAACACACCGTTGTCGTACAGGTGATCAGCCGCCTCACGCAACAGGCGCCGGGTAAAGTCGAGACCATCAGCGCCTGATTCAAGAGCCAGAGCGGGTTCACAATGGTACTCCGGAGGCATCGCTCCATAGTCTGGGGCATCAACATAGGGTGGATTGGAGACGATAAGATCAAAGCGTTCAGTAATATCGGCAAACAGGTCAGACTCAACAGTTTTCACGCGCGAAGACACATTGTGCTGTTCAATATTTTCACCAGCCACCACCAGGGCATCGGCAGAAATATCGCTCAACACCACTTGGGCGTCAGGAAAAGCATAGGCACAGCCAATACCAATACAGCCACCGCCCGTACACAAGTCGAGAATCGTCGCCGGTTCATCCGCTAACCAGGGTGAAAACCCCACCTCTATTAGCTCGGCAATGGGCGAGCGCGGAATCAGTACCCTCTCGTCAACCTTGAATTTAAGCCCGGCAAACCAGGCCTCCCCGGTCAAATAGGGCACCGGTATGCGGCCCTCAATACGGCGTATAAACAGTGCCAATATCGCCCTGCCTTCACCCGGCGTCAAACGCGCATCGAGTATTTGTTCACGCCCCTGTTCCCCCAAGTGTAGGGCATGAAGGACGAGAGCCAGCGCATCATCCCAGGCGTTATCGCTACCGTGGCCGAAATACAGCTGGGCCTCGTTAAAACGGCTGGTGCCAAAACGAATATAGTCGCGTACGGTGTGTAAGTGGTCGACGATTTCTGGAATGATTTTCGCTGTCATAGTTGATAATGTTTTCAAGTTGTGGACTCGCCTTAAGAAGAGATGGCAACAACCATCGCTGTAATTTCTCGGAAGCGACCATTATAATCGTCTCATCAAAAAAAATTGGTCTCGCCAGCGCGATTAACCCCTTACTAAATAGCACTTTTATTCAAGTTCTTTTTCACAGATCTTTAAGACATGGAAAAAGGGTGGCCAGCTAATTATAACGAAGAACTTACCATTGAGACCGGACATAATTATGGAAGAGCAATACGCCAAAATCATAGAAGCCATCGGCGAAGACCTAAACCGCCCTGGTTTGGTAGATACACCCAAGCGTGCCGCAAAAGCCTTTCAGTTTCTTACTGAAGGCTACCATCTCGATCTTGACGAAGTGGTCAATGACGCCCTCTTCCCCAGCGATTCCAGTGAAATGGTTATCGTCAAAGACATTGAACTCTACTCGCTGTGCGAGCATCACCTGCTGCCCTTTGTCGGTGTTTGTCACGTCGCTTATATTCCCGACGGCAAAGTGGTTGGCCTGTCGAAAATCGCCCGCATTGTTGATATGTACGCCCGGCGACTGCAAATACAGGAAAATCTCGCCACCCAAATCGCCAACACCATCGAACAAATCACCGGCGCTCTAGGGGTTGGCGTCATCATTGAAGCCAAGCATATGTGTATGATGATGCGCGGTGTCGAGAAACAAAATTCAAGTATGAAGACCTCGGCCATGCTCGGCGCCTTCCGAAGTAATCAAACGACCCGTAGTGAGTTTTTATCCTTAATACAGTAGCGGCCCTCTGGCCCAAGATATTCAGAGTACGCGTTTAAACGATTCTTCAACAACCTTTATTTAACGCGTACTAGTCTGACAAAGCCCTCTTAAGGGTTTTTCCAGCAGCTGCCAGGCATTGTTCAGCAAACGAGGCTGAGCGGCCGCCGTAGGATGTAGGCCATCGACCTGTATTAAATCAGCCTGGCCCGCCACACCTTGCAGAAAAAACGTCTGAAACAGCACTGACTCATGTTCAGCCACCTCTGCCATAGCCTGTTCGAAAAGTCGTACATAAGCCGCGCCGAGATTGGGGGGCATCAATATCCCCAACACGGCAACTTGTGCCCCAGCCCCTTCGCCAAGCGCAATCATTTGCTGCAGGTTTTTGAGCATTTGTCGAGGTGATAAACCACGTAGACCGTCATTACCGCCTAATTCAATAACTAGCAGGCTGGGCTGATGAACAGCCAGCAAAGCCGGCAAGCGTGCTAAACCACCTGTGGTAGTCTCACCACTCACTGAAGCATTAATAATGTTGATATTTGGGCACTGAGACGCGAGACGCTTCTCTAGCAATGCCACCCAACCATCGCGCTTGTCTATTCCATAGGCTGCACTGATACTATCCCCCAAT
Organism: Porticoccaceae bacterium; assembly: GCA_029212965.1. Classification (GTDB taxonomy): domain Bacteria; phylum Pseudomonadota; class Gammaproteobacteria; order Pseudomonadales; family Porticoccaceae; genus Reddybacter. The sequence continues at coordinate 34,386 of JARGOV010000015.1, read as the reverse complement.
ACGAGCACCGCATTAGAACTACCCACATGACGATATTCGCTGGCGAGCAATGAACTCGAGCCGCACAACAGCCCGTATAACAACACAATTTTTATCAGGAACCGACAAGCCATGAATAAACCCTCTGCGTCTGACGCCCCCTCGCCTGATCTGCCTCAGCAAGTAGCAGCCCTGCTCGAGGTCAGCAAGCTTGCCAAGCGCGTACAGGGGCCAGAGGGCGAACTCACTCTTCTTGAAGGCATCGATTTTACCCTATCTGCCGGCGAAAGCCTCGCCATCACCGGACCCTCCGGTAGTGGTAAAACAACGTTACTGGGGCTCCTCGCTGGACTCGACACACCCACAGCCGGAGAAATACACCTCAATGGTAATGCTTTCAGCTCAATCAGTGAAGATCGGCGAGCCAGACATCGCGCCACAACCTGCGCTTTTGTGTTTCAGGAATTTCATCTTGTATCTGATATGAACGTACTTGAAAACGTCATGTTACCGTTAGAATTAGCGGGGCTGGCGAAGCCTGCCTCCACCGCCAAAGACTGGCTTGAACGCGTTGGACTCTCACATCGCATCCATCATTTTCCGGCAACTTTGTCGGGAGGCGAACAGCAGCGCGTCGCTCTCGCTCGCGCCTTTGCGGTGCAACCGCGCCTACTCTTTGCCGACGAACCCACCGGCAGTCTCGATCACGCCAATGGCAAACGCGTGATCGAGCTTTTATTCGAATTGAATCAACACAGTGGCGCTGCATTGGTTCTGGTTACCCACGACCCTCAACTGGCCAGTCGCTGTCAGCACCACCTTGAATTACACGAAGGCAAAATCATTAAAAAAGTTTTTTCTGGAGAAAAGCTTGTTGAAGAATCTGCCATCGAAAAATTCATCCATCAAACCCATCCGTCATGAGTAAACTGCTTCGCCCCTGGCGGGATCACAGCTTTCAATTACTGACCCTGGCACTCGCCATTGCTGCCTTCGCCTTGAGTGCCGCTATATTTCTGCGAGCCGAGTTGGAGCAGCGTTTTAACATTAATACCGCCGAAGCACTGGGTGGTGACCTGGTACTTGCAGGCAGTCGAGCGCCAGAACCTGAACAGCTCGCCAGAATGAACAACTTTTCGATATCGCAAATTATCGATTTCTCCAGCGTGCTTGTGCATAAGGACGCCTTTCTGCTGGTAAGCGCTCGCGCCGTCGACGCGGCCTATCCACTCTACGGACAAATACAGCTCGCCAAAAACCGCTTTGGTGACGAATACACCCAAAAGCAGGGCCCTGCACCCGGTCATATTTGGGTCGCCGATCAAGTGCTCGACCGCTTAACTATTAACGTTGGCGCAATGATTACTGTCGGTAACAAGCCGCTGCAGATCAGTGCCGTTATTCGGCAACTGCCCGATCAAAATGCCGGGTTCTACAGTATGAACCCGCGTATTGTTATCAATAGCGAAGACCTTGAGGCTACAGGCGTCATGGGTCCAGGCACCCGGATTCGCCAACAAAGTGTGGTCGGCGGCGATCTTGAGTTCATTAAAAAGCTCAGCCTTGAACTCGGCAACAACTTGCGCCCCGACCAAACATTGGAAACCGTTGACGATGCTGCACTGCGCAGCCTGGGCCCTCTGCGCCAGCTCAGCCTTTGGGCCAATCTGGTAGTACTACTCATCAGCTTGCTCTGCGGTGCAGCCATTTATCTAGCGACGTCACAACGGGTACGGAGTCGAGAAAAACTGGCCGGCTTATTACGCAGCTTTGGCGCCACTCGCTATCAAGTCGCAACGCGTCTATTGGGCTGGGAATTTCTCGCTGTTCTGCCAGCTGTCGTCATCGCCAGCACACTGGGTGGCGCACTGATTGTGATCACGATGGGCAACCAGGGAGCCAACATTGGCAATGCCTATGTAAGCGCTACCAGCCCGCTCGAATGGCTCATCGCCCTGCTCGCCCCCTTACTGCTGTGGCTCGCCTTTGCTCTGCCCCGACTCAGCACATTAGTGCGCATACCCGCTATTGAGGTGTTACGCCAGCGGCAACAAACTCACTTGCTAAGCACGAATGTCGAACTATTCGCCGCCCTAAGCGCACCCGTTTTACTCGCAGGCTTACTCACCGATTCCCTTGTCGAACTCGGCAAAGTTCTTGGCTTAATTGCCGCCCTTGGCGTACTGTTACCCGCACTACTATGGCCTTTAATCAAAGGCCTCGATCTGCTCAGCACACGTTTACCCCTTGCCGCCCGCCTGGCGATTCGTCGCCTTAGCCGCCGCCCGGCGCTAACGTTACCGCTACTGGTATCACTGACATTGGCCATGGCCGTGCTAACACTGGCTGGGCAAACGGGTTCGCAACTACTCAACGACTGGCGTACTCGTCTGCCTGCAAAGGCACCCAACCATTTTGTACTCAACCTTTTTGAGCGTGATATGCCGACTTTCGAACAATGGCTTGAACAACATGACGCCATCAACCAACCCTTTTACCCCGTGGTTCGCGGTCGTCTTAGTCGTATTAATGACGTACCTGTAAAAGAAGCTATCACCAAGGAAAAAACATCCGGCCATCGGCATCTGAATAGAGACCTGGTGCTAACTGAAACAAACTCATTGCCTGACAGTAATCGTATTATTATCGGCCAATGGCACGGCGATAAAGCGCTTAATGTAAGGCCGAAATCGACAGCTCAATCGGCTATTCGTCACGTTTCCGTCGAGCAAGAAATTGCCGACAATCTTGGTTTAAACGTGGGTGATAAACTCGAATTTATCACCAGCCGAGGCGTCCTCAAGGCCAGCATTAGCAGTCTGCGCAAAGTGGACTGGAACAGTTTTGAACCGAATTTTTATTTTATTTTTGAACAGGGTGAATTCGCCGCGCAAGATATCACTTGGATAACCAGTTTCTGGTTGCCCGAGGGCGATGGTGCCCGCCTTGCCGAGCTACTGCACGATCTGCCCCACATCACCCTACTCGATGTCAAAACCCTGCTCGACAAAGCCCAGACGATTATTGCCCAAGCCAGTCAGGCCAGCGCATTGCTCGGCGCCTTACTCATGTTTGCTGCACTACTCGTACTCGCCGCTGGTCTGCTAAGCGGCCAGCAACAACGGGGCCGCGATAATGCCCTGCTGCGAGCACTCGGCGGCAATCAGCAATTGATCAAAGGCATTCTCTGGATAGAGTTTCTCTGCCTCAGTGGCAGTGCGGCCCTCGGTGCAACAGTTATATCACTGCTCGCCCTCTACCCTTTAAATGAAAGGTTATTTCAGCAGGGCATGAGTATTTCTACCTGGCAGACGCTGCCACTTGCTCTCGCTTTATTCGTCACTCTTTGCGGATTATTCGCCAGTCGCAAGGCTCTGCAACAACCTGCCCTGAGCTTATTGCGCAGTCAGGTCGAATAAAAAGGTAGGGGCTAAACCAGACGTTTAAGCGCTTGTTAAACATCAGCCAGTATTGCCCAGTCAAAGCTCGACAAATACCTCGTCGTTGTCAATATGCACAGGGTAAGTCTTCAATTGCTTTTCCCCACGCACCACATTCAATAATTGAATGCCCGGGGGAAAGCAGGCCCACTGTTTAACATCACCACTTTTAATACAGAATTTGGCACGGTGAATGGGGCACTGTAGCACCTCACCATCGAGTATTTCCCCCTTGCCCAGGGGCATACGCAAATGAGGGCAGTTCGCCTCGGTCGCAAAAAAACCACTATCGAGATGAAAGATAATTACTTTGTTGCCCTCCACCTTTGTCACTTTACGCTGCCCCGGTGGAATATCATTAACGTGTCCAACGCTGTGTTTAGGCATACTATTTCCCCCTATTTATTATTAGTATTTATAAAGTATGTCGCGCTAGCACGGCTATTACAAGCAACCAGGCAATGGCGAGATGAAGCTCGCTTTTTGTGTTCACGAAGTTTCTCGCCCGCTCAAAGCCTATTTAATTGCTATCAGTCCGCTGCTTTCGGTTGACATCAACTACGCATCTTGCCAGCCTTGCGCATCAGAAAAATAACGCTATTGAGAGGACTCGATGAACCAAAATACCGATAGTAATCATCAACCTGATAGTAGGGGTGAAGCCTATCACCACGATGAGGCTGAGAATTTGCCACCCCATTCCCACCACGATGAAGAAACCTTGAGTGAAATTGATGTGCAGGCCTACTGGCGAGCCAACGTTAAAGTATTGATAGTACTGCTCAGTAGTTGGGCTTTCGTCTCTTTTGGTTGTGGGGTTTTATTTAGCAACTGGCTGGACCAATTCTATATTGGTGGTTTCCCCCTAGGCTTCTGGTTCACCCAACAAGGCACTATGCTTTGTTTTGTCGCAATTATTTTTATCTACCATATTTGGATGAAGAAAATCGAACGCGACCACGGTGTCGATGACGACGAAGATAATGTTGAAGGTCGCCTTACAAGCCAGGCTGACACAGGAGCCAAGCCGTGAATGCACAAACATTGAGTTTTATCTTCGTTGGCCTCTCCTTCGCACTCTATATCGGCATTGCCATTTGGTCACGGGTTGGCTCTACTAAAGAGTTCTATGTTGCCGGTGGCGGTGTACACCCTGTTGTTAACGGCATGGCCACTGCGGCTGACTGGATGAGCGCAGCATCGTTTTTATCAGTGGCCGGTATACTCGCCTTTACCGGGCGCGATGGCGCAGTTTATTTAGTCGGCTGGACCGGGGGCTATGTGCTTCTCGCTCTGTTATTAGCACCCTATTTACGCAAATTTGGCCGTTTTACAGTGCCCGAATTTATTGGTGATCGCTACTACTCCAAGCTCGCCCGCGTGGTCGCCGTTGTCTGTTTAATCTTTATTTCCTTTACCTATATTGCGGGACAAATGCGCGGTGTTGGTATTGTGTTTTCACGTTTTCTCGAAGTGGAAATTGAAACCGGCGTAGTGATCGGCATGGCCATTGTTTTTTGTTACGCCGTACTCGGTGGCATGAAAGGCATTACTTACACCCAGGTCGCCCAGTACTGCGTACTGATTTTTGCCTTTATGGTACCGGCCATTTTTATGTCGATTATGTGGACCGACAACCCCATTCCCCAGCTTGGCCTGGGCGATAAACTCAACGACGGCTCGGGCCTTAGCGTGTTGCAAAAACTCGACCAGGTGACGACCGAGTTAGGTTTTAACACCTACACCGTGGGCACACGCAGCACCATTGACTCTCTGGCCATTGCCGCCGCATTAATGATTGGCACTGCCGGACTACCCCACGTTATTGTACGATTTTTTACCGTGCCCAAAGTGTCTGATGCACGCAAATCAGCGGGTTATGCATTGGCCTTCATCTGCGTTATGTACACCACGATACCCGCGGTAGCCGCATTCTCACGCTTAAATCTTACCGAAAGCGTTAACGAGGTCGCCTATAGTGAAGCCCCAGCATGGATTGAAAAATGGGAGAACACTGGCCTCATCGCCTGGAAGGACAAAAACGGCGACGGCATTATGCAATACCGCCCAGGTCATGCTTTTACCCCTACCAAACCGATTTTTACCGAAGCACGAGGTACTTATGGCGAGCGTGTAATTAGCAATGAATTAACTAGCAATGGCAATGAAATGTATGTCGACCGGGACATTATGGTAATGGCCAATCCTGAAATTGCCAAGCTGCCCAACTGGGTAATCGCTTTAGTGGCCGCCGGCGCGGTTGCCGCGGCTTTATCCACAGCAGCTGGTTTATTACTGGTTATCTCCAGCTCTGTGGCTCACGACTTAATGAAGCGTACTTTTATGCCCGACATTAACGACAAAAAGGAACTGCTTTTTGCCAGGCTCGCCGCCGTTGTCGCCATTCTTATTGCCGGTTGGTTTGGCATTAACCCACCGGCCTTTGTCGCCCAGGTTGTGGCCTTTGCCTTTGGCATGGCAGCCGCTTCACTCTTCCCTCCCATTGTGATGGGCATATTTTCCAAACGCATTAATCGCTCGGGAGCTGTGGCAGGTATGTTGGTTGGCCTAAGTAGTACACTGGCCTATATTATTTACTTTAATTTTATCGCACCCGAAATCAATAATCCTGAGCACTGGTTTTTGGGGATTTCGCCAACCGGCATTGGCACCATTGGCGCAGCTTTAAATGTCTGCGCGGCTGTTATTGTTAGTCGCCTCACCCCTGCACCGCCAGCCCATGTACAAGACATGATTGATGATATTCGTATCCCAGCAGGTGCCGGTGTGGCCCACGACCACTAATACAGAAGAGTCTATCCATAAAATATCTGGCAACATAGAGGCTGAAATATAAGGCTTAAATATGCTACCTAACCCTAGAGGCTTAATACAGTGAACGAACTTTTGCTAAGCAATGAGATAGCAATTCGACTGGGGTTTTTCACTGCTATTTTTGCCTTTATGGCCACCTGGGAGATATTGGCACCACGACGCACAGCACAAGTAACACGGCTTTTACGCTGGCCCGGCAATCTCGGTATTGTCGTCTTTAATACACTGCTGTTGCGCTTTGTTATGCCAACCACGGCCGTCGCACTCGCGCTAGTCGGCGAGAGCGCCGGCTGGGGCTTGTTGCACCAAGTTGAATTACCCCTGTGGGCTGGCGTTTTATTCGCTCTTATTTGTCTCGACCTGGCTATTTATTTACAACACGTCATGTTCCATGCTGTGCCAGTGCTGTGGCGTTTGCACCGCATGCACCATGCTGATTTAGATTTTGATGTCACTACCGGTGCCCGCTTCCACCCCATTGAAATTATTCTCTCAATGCTACTTAAATTAACGGTAATTACCGCACTCGGTCCACCCGCTGTCGCCGTGTTACTTTTCGAAGTACTGCTGAGTACACTGGCGATGTTTAATCACGCCAATGTACGCTTGCCCTTAGGCTTCGATAACTTGCTGCGCCGTCTCATTGTTACCCCTGATATGCACCGTGTTCACCACTCTGTTATTCCCAACGAGACCAACAGTAATTTCGGGTTTAATCTCGCCATTTGGGATCGTTGGTTTGGCACCTACTGCGCCCAGCCGCAAGCTGGTCATGAGGACATGTGCATTGGTATTAGTTCTTTTCGCACTAAACGCGATCTCGCTCTGCACCGCATGTTATTTCAACCCTTTGAACACAGTTCTGATACCTATTCAATAAACAAGATTGATTAACAAGCTCATTAAATAGACTCACTAAATAATCCAATCTTTGAAAAAACCCTAGTTTAAAGTGCCGGTATCATTTGCAATCTGAAATAGTAACATCGAACTTTGTCGTTTCCCTAGGTGATCACGTATGACGTGTAGTGATTCAAGGCCGACATTAATCCTTTGAATAGATGTTGCTGAAAGCAATAGAGGTGGACTCAGCCAGTGTGCCAAATAGCCGCAACATGATCAAATAAGTCAGATAAAACGTCTATGCGTGTAAGGTTACAGACCTCCCGGCCATGAATTTTGCGATTTTCATCGCCAGAAATTTTGATCCATTGGACTAGTTATTTTTGCGGTAGTTTTGCCTCTCGATATCAATCCTACGCAGGTGCCTGAATTGATTTCTCCCTGCCCGACCTATTTGTTCTGTTCCCAGTCGGGTGTAATAAATTTACGATTTTTTCACCACCTGAGTGGTTACACTCAAGTATTCAATAAACCATCACATCAAGCATCGAATAGCTGACGAAGCGCGACCGATAGTTCAGAGGACCTGAAAGGTTTTTGCAGTAATGCCACACCCTCATCCAGTCGTCCGTGGTGAAGAATCGCATTTTCGGTATAGCCAGACATATAGAGAACGTGCAACTCTGGGTTTAGCGTGACAAGCTCCTCAGCCAGCTCCCGACCATTGCGACCACCGGGTAAAATCATGTCCGTCAACAGCAAGTCAAAATCACCATGTTGGCGATATACAGCAAGTCCTTCAGCGACATCACCGGCGGCCTCTACGTGGTACCCGAGATTTTCTAACATATGTCGCGCTAGTACGACTAATGCCGGATCATCCTCTACTAGCAGTATTTTCTCATTACCACGCGGACTAACACTAAATGGTCTAACCTTTATTTCATCCGCCGGATCAACATGGGCAGGCAGATAGATATTGACAGTGGTTCCCTCCCCCAATTCGCTGTAAATACTCAAATGCCCATTGGACTGTTTGGCGAAACCGTAAGCCATGCTCAAACCCAAGCCTGTGCCCTTACCCACATCTTTGGTGGTAAAAAAAGGATCGGTCACGCGATTCAGTATGTCTTTTGCTATACCTCTCCCCGAATCACTGACGGAAATCACGACATAGTCCCCCGCAGCAAGCTCAGCAGATCTAACCATTTTGTGGTGGTGATCACACGTCACTCTGCGAGTTTCTACTGTTAATTTACCCCCTTCGGGCATCGCATCACGGGCATTATTAGCCAGATTTATAATGACATTTTCCAGTTCCCCTGGATCGACCTCACAGTTGGGTAAATCCTCGACTTTTTCCAACACTAAGTCGACATCCTCACCAATTAAGCGCTGTAAAAGTGCACAGGCACTACCCAGCGAAACATTAATATCAACTACTTTTGGTGACAACGGGGTTTGACGTGAAAAGGCGAGCAAACGATGGGTGAGATCTGCACCGCGCTCGGCAGCATCGAGAATAGCCTGTAAATAGCGCTGAATAGGCCCTTGTGCCATTCCATTTGCCAAGGCCAGTTCAGCATTACCAAGAACAACACCCAGTAAATTATTAAAATCGTGGGCCACACCACCGGTCAACTTACCAATAGCATCCATTTTTTGAGCCTGACGCAATCTATTTTCGGTATCTAGTCGCTCGCTAATATCACGAGCCAGCACCACTACCTGAGGACCCGCAGCGGACTCGACTAAACATGCGCTGACTTCTGCCGGAATAAGCGTGCCATCGGGGTGACGATAGTCACATCGGACACCATGGGCATTGCCACCTTGCTCGAGCAGCTGCTGAAGCTCAGCCAGACCCATGTCACCACTCACCCACTGGCGAGAAACCTGACCCTTAATTTCTGCTAAATCTGTATGGCCTGTAAGCCGTACGTATTCCGCATTGGCATCAACCACTGTCTCATCAGGCTTGAGCAGGGCGTAACCATCATTGGTACTGTCGACCAAAGCACGGTAAAACGCTTCACGCTCTTTCAATTGCTCTTCTGCCGCCACCCGTTCACTCAAATCAATGTGCATTTGCACAATGCTTATTAATTCGCCTTGTTCATCTTTAAGGGGAAAGAACATAGGCAAGACCGTGTTATCACGCGCCTGGACCATCACATTCTCAGTCTGAGGGAGAAATTCACTACCCCGATAAACAAAAGGTTGCAGTGCTATTTGCTGACCCCGAAAAATAGCGGCCAGCGTGTCTGTACCGATTTGAGCATTCGCCTGATCGTCTTTAAGAATATTAAAATTGGGGTCAACCTCGCGCAGCACCACACCCCATAGTTCATCGTGGGCTTTATTAGCTCGAACAAATTGGCCATCAGGCCTAAAAATGGCCGTTGAAATCGGTGAGTTTTCAAATAATAGATTAGCTTGTTTCTCACTAGCTTCAAGCTGTTTCCGTACGGTCTCGCGCTCGGATACATCTCGCAGCAGACCCACAATACGAAAGCCTTCTGCGGTTTTCAAACCGCGACTAAACAGCTCAATGGGGATTTGAGATCCATCGGGATGGCGAAAAACTAACCTGTCGTATTGTTTTAGCTCTTCGTCATAATGTGTAAGGAGCGCTGCCTTGACGAAATTAGCCTCACCACCACGTATTGCCCATTCCGCTAGATTGTGGCCAATCACTTCGTCACTGCGACTACGTCCAGTAAGCTTCACATAGGTATCATTACACTCAAGAACGATACCCTCGTCATTGGTAATAACATAACCCGAGTTAGTGCTTTCGATTAGTGCACGATATTTGGCCTCACTTTCAACCAATGCCCGCTGAGTTTCTTCAGTTTTTTCTAACCGAGTATTGAATTGATTAATGGCGGGCAGTGTGAGTGCCGCTGCAACCATTAGTAAGACAGGAATAATTAAATCAAGGAGATTAATCCAGGGGTAGGTTGTCGTTACACCAAGTGTTGACCAGACTGTGGAAAGGGTTACAAAACGCTGCAGGGCAATTAATAGCGTCGCGCCACCAACGCCCACCCACACCCAACGTAAATTAGATAGGCGCCAAACATAAATTGAGCTGGCGAAAACAACAAGATAAAACAGAGTGGAGAGACAGAGGACTATTAAGTATTGCACAGAACTCATGTAATCCACCCTTAGTCAATTTAGACAACTGAGCTATAAATATACATTTTCAAATAACCAATAGACCTCTCTATTTAATAGAACGGAGGGGTCTTCCCAATCAATGAATTTTAAGTATGAGTTTTAACAAAAGTACCAATCACATTAATCGCGTGTTTACCTTCAGGCACAACCATCGACATCAGGTGCCAAACGTGCATTTGCCCATCCCATACTTCGAGAGTGACATCACTGCCGGCTTTCTTAAGTGCTTTATTGAGGCGAACGGCATCATCGAGTAACACCTCGTTACTACCCACTTGAATGAGTATGGGTGGCATACCTTCAAGGTCGGCAAAAATTGGCGAGGCCAAAGGTTGAGCTGCATCCTGTCCTGCCAGATATTGATCGGCAAACCACGACAGGCTGCCACGACCGAGCATAGCATCAACCTTATCTTTGACTATCATTGAGTCGCCGGTAAAGGTGAGATCAGCCCAGGGGGAGATACAAACAGCGCCTGCGGGCAGCTCTATACCTTCTTCACGCAGGGCAACCAGGGTCGACATGGTCAGACCACCACCGGCAGAGTCGCCAACGATAATAATCTTTTCAGCTTTTTCACCATTGGCTAATAGACCCTTGTAGGCAGCAACAGCGTCATCGACGGCCCCTGGGAATGGGGTTTCAGGAGCAAGACGATAATCGACAATAAAAGCTCGCGCCTGGGCAACATCAGCAATCGCACCAACCATGTCTCTGTGGCTTGTCGGAGAGCCGATGACAAAAGCACCACCGTGTAAATATAAAATGACATTGTCTGCGCTGCCCAAGTTGGCTTGCTGCCACTCACCAGACACACCGCCAATCACATCGTACTTGCCCTGTGGTCGGCGTGAGGTCATACCGGACATTTTGTCGAGAAATTCTCGCTCTTTAGCGGGATCACCACTTTGACCGAGTTTTTTCTTCATCGTCATACGCATGATGGGGGCTATTATCTGGCTGCGTAAACTCGCCATTGCTTATCTCCTTTTACCGATTAATCGTTCATCTAACTTGCATTGCTAGTAATGTCGCGTCGCTGTTAGTTTGCAACAAAGGCATCACGGTCGCAACGATAAAGCCTTTAGTCATCTTTAAAAAACACCCCTTTAACGGTCAAGCTCATCTAAACCAGGGCGATAGTACATTTTCACACATAAACTGCGCCTGATTAAAGACGTGGTAAATATTTAGAAAGTCAGCGTCGGTGCCTAATTCGACATCGTGCGACCACCATCAATAATTAAAGTTTGACCATTCATAAAAGCACCAGCGGCTGATGCTAGAAAAATTGTGGCCCCAGCAATTTCATTCGGTTCACCGATACGCGCCAAAGGACAACTGGCAGTAGCTTTTTTAAGATACTCAGGGTTGTCCCATAACGCCTTGGCAAAGTCAGTTTTAATTAGCCCGGGCGCGATGGCATTAGCACGAATATTATCACCACCAAACTCAGCACCAATATTACGGGCAAGCGCCATATCCGCCGCTTTTGATAGACCGTAAGATCCTAGGGTAGTGTGACCAACCACTCCACCAATCGAAGAAATAATAATAATTACTCCGTCTTTTCGGGCCTGCATTTGAGGTATCACCATTGAGCTCAACCAATGGTTTGACTTGATATTATTGTCCATAATTTTATCAAATTGCTCATCGTTAATACCAAGCATAGACCCGTAATAGGGGTTGGCTGCAGCATTACAAACCAGAATATCAATCCTGCCATAGGCCTTTTCAGTTTGCGCAACTAAATCTTCAAGATCAGCTTTGCGTGAAATATTGGCTGGAATGCCAATGGCTTCCCCACTCTGCCCTTCAACCAACGCATTAATATCGGCACTCACCTGGGCGCAGGCATCGGCCTTACGACTCGACACCACAACACGGGCACCATGCAGGGCCATTTGTTCGGCAATTGCTTTACCGATACCCTTGGTGGAACCGGTAATAACGGCAACTTTGCCGCTGAGATCAAATAATGTCATGGTCTTTACTCCTAATGATTAGCCTAATTAAATGGAAAAATTTCTCTTGAATTAATAATTTTTTTCTGAATTAAAGGTGACAGGGAAAGACCAGTTGATCAACAATTTTCACCCATTGTGCTACTAGCTTTCTACTAAAAGTATCAGATTAATGGGGAAACAATTGTTTATTTTTCAAATAGAATTAATTATCAGTTACCCTAAATAAGTCAATAACACGAACCTGCTTTATCAAAGCACGATATCCTGAAGTGCCTCACCACGAGCCAAAATAAAATCCGACAGAAAATCAGACAATTCATTACTTGGACATAATCATAGGCAAAGATTTGTTCTACTCAAGTATTTAAGATGAGCAATAAAATATTGCGGTATTTGAGGCTTCGTTTGTTCAGGCATTTTAAAAAACCGTGTAAACTTTATTTTTACCGGTCATAAAATCTTGTGCAAATAACGAATATCGAACTCCGACTTAATGCACATATAAGAACACATTAAGCCGGTTAACAGCTTCCCATCTTTGGCGCTGGAATTAACCTTCGAAGGTCGTCAAAATAAAATCATCCGCATAAGCACTCACTTCAGCATCGGTCATCGCCTGACGGTAACTCTCCATTCCGCCGAAATAAGCCAGTCCAGTGTGGGACTTCCCGGGTACATTCTTACCAATATACCAGCTATCTGTAAGCGGAAATAATGTCGCAGACAGCGTTTCGTCACACAGACGGCCCCAATCGTCTTCCGCCTTAGATGTGGTTTCTATGCAGTTAATGTTGCGTTCAGCTAATTTAATCATCAACCTGCCTACCCATTGCACTTGCTCTTGACCTAGTATGATCGGTTGAAACAACGGTGCAGGGCTACCCGCCGCGTTAATGATAAACAGATTAGGGAAACCCGCGCTCATCAAACCCATATGAGTACGAGCGCCATCATCCCAGTGCTCGGCAAAGGTAAGACCGTTACGACCGCGTACATCCATCGCTTTAAGCGAGCCGATCATGGCATCAAAACCAGTGGCAAAAACAATGCAGTCAAGCGCGTACTCGGTATCGCCAACTCGTACGCCTTTTGGCGTAATTTCATCAATACCCTGTTTACTCAGATCAACTAGCTCAACATTTTCCTGCTCATAAACTTCGTAGTAGTTAGTCTCGGCAATTAACCGCTTCGTCAGGGCAGGATACTTAGGCGTAAGAATCTCTGCTAGCTTGGGGTCTTTAACACGCTCCCGAATTTTATCCTGTAGATATTTGCTAAGCACTGCATTTGCTTTAAGGTCGGTATAGACATCAGGATAGACATTATAAAAACTCAGGCCGCCGCTCTCCCAGCGTTCATCGAAAAGCGCCTGTCGTTCTTCGGGCGTTGCGTCGAGGGCAGAACCGGTGACGGGCTTGCCAATTTGATAATTCAGCGCTACCCAGCCGCCAAAAGAGTTATAGCGTTCAGCGGCGCGCCATTCACCATAGTTGGCTTTAACACGCGTCGAGTATTCCTCAGGCATCACACAGTTGCGCAGTGGTAAACAATAACCCGGTGTGCGGTGAAATACATGCAGGTGACCCACTTGACTGGCAATAGCTGAAATAATCTGTACGCCGGAAGAACCGGTGCCAATGACTCCAACGCGCTGTTCACTCAAATCAACGCCTTCTTTGGGCCACCGAGCACTGTGATACTGCTTGCCTTCAAAGCTATCGAGACCTTTAAAGGGTGGTTTAACAGGCTGATTGAGCATGCCAGTACACATAATCACAAAACGCGAGCGTAATTGCTCCCCACTGTTAGTAGTGAGAGCCCAGATACCACAACCTTCATCGAATTCGGCAGCATCGATGCGTGTACCCGTCTGGATATCGCGACGTAAATCAAGACGATCAGCAACGAAATTAGCATAACGGCATAGCTCCTGTGGGCCAGCGTAACGCTCAGACCAGGTCCACTCTTGCTCGATCACATAAGAAAATGACAAAGAGTATTCAACACTCTCCACATCGACTTTGAGGCCCGGATACTGATTCCAGTACCAAGTACCGCCGACATCGCTGCCTGCCTCAAACAAACGCACGCTAAAGCCCAATTCACGCATACGATGAACGGCTGTTAAACCGGCGAATCCTGCCCCTACGATAATGACATCGTAATCAGTTTTAGAAGTTGTATTAGTAGAATTTGTCATGACTAAAGCTCTTTTAAAATTATAATAAAATAAAGAAGTAAAATTGATTGATACGTGTATTTTGATCAGATATCACACTGGAAATACTTCTTATCTGGCCGAATGCAAAAAATGCTTAATGAGCACTAAGCACACCTTGCAACCACTGCGAAATATCCTGTATTTGCGCAACACAGAGCTCATGCCCCATTGCATAGCTTTTATATTTAGGTGAAAAACCGAGTTTTTGTAAGGTTGACACAGCATCAAGCCCCATACTCTCAGGCACCATCAAGTCGCGGCTGCCATGAAAAACGTGAACTGGTAATGCCGCGTTAGCAACACTGGGAACTAGGGTTTCGCTGGTGGGAAAATAAGTCGACATCGTCATCAAACCCGCGAGGGTTTCTGGGTAAGACAGTGCCAGCTGGTAGGCCACAGCACCGCCCTGAGAAAAGCCGGCAAGCACAATGCGCTCACTGGCAATACCTTGTTCACATTGATCGGCTATCAGCGCGGCGACGGCATCAACACTGGCCATAAGCTGGGCAATATCGAGCTGGCGTTCGGCCCCGGCCAACGTCAAAATATCGTACCAGGCAGGCATCACCATACCGTTATTAATGGTCACTGGAATGAGTGGTGCGTGGGGAAAGACAAAGCGCACGCCCATAGTATCGGGTAAGTGCAATTCAGGAACGACGGGCACAAAATCGTGACCGCTAGCACCCAAACCATGGAGCCAAATCACACAAGCATCAATATTTGTTGCTTTTGTTTCAACGATTTCACAAGGTAATAAACTCATCAATAGTGCCGAGGCTGTTGCGAATAGAGCATTTTAACGACACTATCCCTGTAATCCCAGTGAATTTATAGCAAGTAATTCAAACCAAGTCATTTAAGCCTACACCTGATTCGATCATTTCAGATGCCTCGAATAACGATTGAGTAACACGAAAAGATCAAATAACCGGCCTATAGTTTTTCACCTAAACGTCGCCCCGCGCTCACAGGGTGCGCCAAACCCTGATGGAAAACCATGGCTTCATCAATGCGGGCCTGAATAGTGACAGGAAAAGGCTCGCTTTTGCGGCTATTCATATCAACGTGAATGGCGAGACACTCATTCACTGCAACTGGGCTACCATCACCCCCTTGATACATTTGGTGAATATAGCGCAAGCGTTTTCTGTCGACAGCAAGTAATTGCGTGGTGATGAGGAGTTCATCGCCCTGAAAAACTTCACGCAAATAGTCAACATTAATACCCAGAGTAAACATTGAACTGTCTTGCTGAGTACGGTAGTCGAGACCGATACCCAGCTGATCGTAAAAATTGTCAGTGGCCTTATCGAAGGCTAGGACATAAAAAGCCAGATTCATATGGCCGTTGTAATCAACCCAATCAGGCTCGACAGTGATTACTGTCCTGGTCAGCGTAGTTTCGGTATTTCCTCCAGACACTTAGCCTACTCCCCATCATTAAAAGTAAGCTTATTGTGCCAGAGAAGATGTGTAATAAACGCTACTTTAGAAATTCAAACCAAGTAGCCCTAAAGGTAATGTTAACCACTGTTTAGCCGATCATATTGGAGGCGATGATAGCAATGACCATTACCCCAACTAAACTGCCAATAGTTATGGCAATGCGTGCCCACACCTGTTTATCTGTAATAGTCTCTTCCACCTTAGTCACCCGCTCAGTATAGATTAGAGGTAGAAGCCTAAAAAAATACGCTTAACGTGGCATTGACAGAAATCAATTAACCGCAGATTTTAACGGGTTATTCCTCGATAGTTGCATTACTATAGATGTCGATAATCTTTGAAAAGAAACGAACAGGATCGTGTTCAGGCCCCGGCCAATGGGCGTGATTACCTTCAGTTTCGCAAAATAAAGTTTTTATACCGTCGGCACACGCCTTGAACTCGACACAACCTTTAAAGTCAGAAGGCACTGTTTGCCCCGAACATTGATTACAGTCAGCCCACCAGTTAGCGACCTGACTACCATAGCCGGGGAAATGACCATCACCCTTATTGTGCATCACCATCACACTGGTTGGATTGGGACAAGTATAAGTCGCCATATCTTTGCCCTGCATGCCCATAGCGCTGGGCGCCAATGCCCTAGGATGAAAAGCAGACTCAGGCATAATTGACAGTGCATTAGACACCGTGCCGCCATCGGAGTGGCCGGTATAAAACACGAATTCAGGGTCTATGCACCAACTGTCAATCACTGTCGCCGGTATCGTACTTAAAGCCGTTAAGGATTTCATACCCAGGGGAATACTGCGTGTATACACGATCACATAACCCGCCTCGGTAGCCTGGCGAGTCAGGCCGGTAAAGCGCTCTGACAAACCTTCACTCATGCCCGAGGGCGCCCAAACCATCACCAAAGGGTGGGCATAATCACTACGATAATTAGTCGGTGTGGTAACAGTAAAGCGCATATTGTTGTCATCTTTATGCCTAAGATGATCCGCCACTGCGCTTTGCTTATTAGTACAGGCTGGAGCATAGCCTTCAGGATAAACAAAAGCACCCGGCGTGGTGTATTCAACACCAAAGGTGTAGCTATCGTATAAGTATAAAAGCGTGACACCAATGACAATAATCAACACACAATAAATTTTAGAGAGTAGAGAAATACCCTGTTGATGCCGATGAATACTTTGCATTCTATTTCTCTTTTAAAACTTTATTTTTGCCACATTAATTTATTTTAAAAAGTCGACAGCATAAATTAGCAACCAGTAGCGTAATACTTTGCCAACGAAAATAAAAAGCAGACTCGGCAACCACCGCAGTTGCAGCCACCCTGCTGCCAAGCATAAACCATCACCAACTACGGGTAACCAGCTCATTAATAACACTGGGTAACCCCAGCGCCTCACGTAGTGATTAACAGCACTGGAGGGTCGCGGACGATGTCGGAGTCGCTCAGCCCCTTTTTCTGCCCAGCGGCCCATCCAATAGGTAAGAAAACCACCAGCTGTATTAGCAACACTGGCAACAGCGAGCAAAAGCAGCAAGCGACTTCCGTCCTGCTCCACCAGCCACAGCAGTAATAATTCTGAACCACCTGGCAATAAAGTTGAAGACAGAAAGGCGCTGACGGCTAGCCCTAGCAAACCACCCTCTTGACTAAATAGGGCCGAAAAAAAATCTATCAACTGACGTGAACTTGTTCGCTAACCAACGCACAGGCACGGCTGAGAATGTCACAGACAACGGGAATGCGCTCAGCCAAAACTTGCTCGATGTCCGCCATAGTAATTGGCCCACTGTGCTTACCTGCCGCAGCATTTACCACCAGCGACAGGCTGGCATAAGACAACCCTTTTTCTCGTGCCAGAGCCACTTCGGGCATACCTGTCATGCCCACAATATCGCAGCCATCGCGCTCCATTCTTATTATCTCGGCGCCAGACTCCAGCCTCGGCCCCTGTGTCGCCCCATAAACACCCTGACGAAGAATAGTCACGCTGGCGCCATCAGCTGCGCTAATCAGCACTTGTCGCAAAGCTTCATCATAGGGCGAGGTAAATTCTATATGCTCAAGACCCTCTTCTATGCCATCGTAGTAGGTGTGGTCACGCCCCCATGTGTAGTCAATAACTTGATCGGCGACGACCAGGCTGCCCGTTTCACAATCCGCACAAATGCCACCTACCGCGTTATAGGCCAGCAGATGCGTTGCACCCTCTTGCTTGAGTGCCGCAATATTGGCCCGGTAATTCACTTTATGTGGCGGAATGGTATGGGCATCACCGTGACGCGCCAAAAATAGCACGTCGACATCCTGTAAACGCCCCTTATAGACAGGCCCAGAAGGCTGCCCCCAGGGCGTATCCACAGTTAGTGTTTCATCAACAGTCAGGCCCGGCATAGTCAGTAAACCGCTGCCGGCAATGATGGCTGGCTTTATATTCACATTACTCCCCACTTGCCTCTGTTTTGCGCGCCTGAATAGTCATACTATTTATTCTTTATTGATACGAGGCACAACAAAACCGTCCTGATCATCGGCGATGTGTAACGTTGACGTAGGGAAGGCAATCTCTGCTTTGTGGCTGGCAATAATATCCGCTATCTTCAAAAGTATTTCTTGTTTAATTGCGTGATACTTTGCCCAGTCGGTGGTTTTAGTCATTGTGTAAATAAAAAAATCAATCGAACTTGCAGCAAAACTATTAAAATTAACCATCAACGTTTGCGTAGTATCAATTTCAGGGTGATTTTTTAGCATCGACTCAACGTCATTAACAATGGCTCCCATCTTGTCGATATCTCCATAGCGTAAACCAATGGTCTCGTAGATTCGGCGGTTGAGCATACGCGAGGGGTTTTCAACGGAAAGCGTTGCAAAAATGCCATTGGGGATATAGAGAGGTCGCTTGTCAAAGGTGCGAATGCGCGTTAAACGCCAACCGATATCTTCAACCGTGCCTTCGATCTCTTTATCGGGGGAACGAACCCAGTCGCCGACTGAAAAGGGGCGGTCGAGATAAATCATCAAACCACCAAAGAAATTTGAGAGTAAATCTTTGGCCGCAAAACCAACAGCTAAACCACCAATACCACCAAAAGCCAGCACACCAGAAACGCTAAGGCCAAACATCTGCATGGCAATTAAAACGGCGGAGATAATAATGGAAGCCCGCAGCAACTTACCTATTGCCCTGACTGTAGTGGTATCTAAGGGCTCATTTAAGTAAGAAGGATCGACCAAATTACTTTCTGCACGTTTCACAAAATTTAATAAGAATTGTGCCAGCAGTAAAATAACCGCTACGCGATTTACTGGCTCGATTAACTCCACCCAATCTGAGTCAACCGCCCTCGCCGCTATCCCCGCTGCGATATTGACCCCCAACACCCAAATCAACCACACAAACGGTTTTCGGGCAGCCTCAATTAAAGCGTCATCCCATAGGGTTTTTGTTGCAACGGCATGGGATGAAAGTCGATTAAAAAACCGACTGGCAATGTAACCCAACACAAGTGATAAAAAGACCACTAGAAAAACTTGAAACCACCAGGTTGATTCCGTACCTGTCACTTCTATCAACCAACCTTCAAACTTTTGAAACATTTATTACCTCAATATATCAGCCATCAACCACACCTTTTAAATCAAGGTGGATTTACTATTTCCAAATTACTGCAATGCAGCCAGTGCTTTTTGTGTTGCCAACCAGCGTGGATTACCCAGTAGTTCAGCCCAGCGCCATTGTTTGTGCGCCTTCATTAAAGGCAAACGCCGCGACGTGACGCTCTCTGCCCCGCCTTTAAGGAAGTCGAGCACCTCTAATGCACCGTGACGATTATTGCATACCAGTACCATATCGCAGCCCGCACGCAGTGCAGCTTCTGCTTTTTCAGCATAACTACCCAATTGATCGGCGCCTTTCATCGACAAATCGTCACTAAAAATAACACCATCAAACGAAAGTTCTTCGCGCAATATGCTCTGCAACCAATACGACGAAAAGCCGACGGCTTTGCTATCAATTTCGGGAAAGACAATATGGGCCGGCATAACCCCCTGCAGTTTAGGACTTAGCGCTTTGAAAGGAAGCAGATCCCGAGCCTGAAGTTGAGCCATAGAGCGCAAGTCATAGGGTATCTCCAAATGGCTATCTGCCGTTACGCCACCGTGGCCCGGGAAGTGCTTACCCGTAGCCGCCATCCCCGCCTCGGCCATGCCGTCGATAAAATAACCCGCCGCAGCACTGGCTATATCGGGATTGAGGGAAAAGGAGCGATTGGCAATCACATCGCAGTGGTTACTGTCGAGATCAAGCACTGGGGCAAAACTAAAATCGAGGCCACTCGCGATCATCTCTACAGCCAGTAACCAGCCCGTATTTTTCAACAACTCGGCTCCCCGCGCACTGTCATCAGCAAGCAGAGAACCTAACTGCTGCATCGCAGGCAATAGGGTGTAGCCCTCACGCAAACGTTGCACACGACCACCCTCCTGATCTATCGCCAGTAGTAATTCGGGCCGCAGAGCAGACACCTCCGCCGTCAAAGCCATAAATTGCGCCTTGGATTTGATATTACGCGCAAAAAAAATCACGCCACCAACAGGGCTTTGTGTCAGTAAATCACGTTCAGCATCACTGAGAGCAGTACCTTCCAAATCGAGCATTAAGGGGCCTGGGGCCATCATCATCATCCATTGCTAATTGATGGCTTGGACAATAGAAACGCTGCCAATCATTGTCAATGGCTTTCCCCAAACAGAGAATATTAGACAAATAGCGCATGTACAGTTTTGCTGATATTCCCAGTAGCGATTAATGGTTAGCATTTGATTTCAAACATGTTCATACATATCAGCGAGTTACATACGAGGCATCAACTTATATGTGCATTCCACTCTGAAATAATAGTGTTTGTGACTATTGAAATACGGGTGCCATGAAGTTTTGGCAGTGCTATCTTGGACTCAACGCGCATAAAAGGAGAGAACAAATGAGCAAGAAACTACCGGTTATTGGCGCTTGGTATCAGGACATCGAAGAAAATCAAATCTTTGAGGTTGTGGCTCTGGACGAGGAAGGCGACTGCATAGACATTCAATACGCAGACGGTGAAATTGGTGAATTTGACTACGACACCTGGTACCAAATGCTGGTACTACCCGCCCAGCCTCCTGAGGACTGGAGTGCGCCCTACGAGCTGACCAATGAGGACAGTGCTGATCCTGACAAAACCTTTACCATGACGCCCATGGATGACCCCCTCAGAGATATCGAGCCGGAATCTCTACTGAGCAGCGACGATTACTGAAGTTCTTACAAACAGTACAAAAAGTTTGTGCCCATAAAGCTACGACTCGCCGGTACCCTCTCCTACTCCAGCAGGGCTAAAGTTTATTAGGGTTTAGCAATTCGCTAACGCGGTTCGCAAACAAACACCGGAATATCGCGCCCGGTTCGTTTCTGATAAATATCGTAATCGGGGTAGTACTCACAACAAACAGGCCATACCGTAGCCTTTTCTTCGGCATCAACGCGACGCGCCCGTAATTTCATTTTCTTAGCTTTGTACTGCACTTCAATATCGGGGTTTGCAACAAGGTTATTAAACCAAACCGGGTTTTTCGGCGCACCACCCTGCGATGCAACTATAATCACCCCATCTTTATAGGGTACGTACATCAGGGGAATCACTCTCTGCTTACCTGATTTTGCGCCAGTCATGGTCACCAGACAAACGTCATAGCCATTCAATTTGCCGAGAATACGCCCATTAGTCAGGCGATAAACCTTCTCGTTCAATGAAGAGAAGACTTTAAGATAAGGTAGCAGTTTGCCCATTTGCTCAGAGCTGGCGGTCTTTATATTTATCATTACGATAGTCTCGAGAGTAGTGGTGGTTGTCGTTTACTTAGTCTACTCCAGTGCGTCACACGAAAGTCAATACCCCTTTTCTGTCTTTCATTGTCTGCACAGCAAAACTCTGAGCCGTTGAAATCGACAATTGGCAAAGGGTAGACTGGGTGCCAAATAAAAAATCACAGAGAAACCATCTAACCATGAAAGCATCTGATATAGGCAAACTCGGCGTCTGGGGCTTCCTCGATGCCTGCAACTACAAACAATGCATCGAACTCGCACAAACTGTCGAACAATTAGGCTATTCAACGCTATGGGTACCCGAGGCCTTTGGTCGGGACCCATTTGTCACCATCACCCTGCTGGCTGGCGAAACCGAAAAGCTCTACCTCGCCACGGGTATCGCTAATGTCTACGCCCGCGACCCCATGGCAATGGCATCGGCGCGCAATGCCATTGACGAACTTAGTGGCGGGCGTTTGATTCTCGGCCTCGGCGTCTCTCACCGAGAGTTAGTTAGCGCTATTCGTAGCCACGACTACGGCAAGCCTGTCAGCACCATGCGCGCCTATCTTGACGCCTTGAACGCTGCCATGTACACCGCGCCACCACCGGCAAAACAGGGAATGATAGTGCTAGCGGCACTACGAGAAAAAATGCTCGGCCTGGCAGGCAGTGCCAGCGATGGTGCCCACCCCTACTTTGTTACCCCCGAACACACCGCTCGCGCCCGAGATATTATCGGCCCCAATAAATTTCTCGCCCCTGAACAAAAAGTATTACTCGTAAAAGACCCTGGCGAAGCCCGTTCCATCGCGCGGAAGTTTATGGAAATGTACCTGAGCCTTGATAATTATCGTAACAACTTGTTAACACTAGGTTTTAGCACCGATGATTTTGAGCACGGCGGCAGCGACAGATTGGTCGATGCCATTGTCGCTTGGGGTGACGAAGCGACAATTTTAAAACGCCTTGAAGCCCACTGGCAAAATGGTGCCGACCATGTCTGTATTCAGGCTTTACGTCCCGATGGAGAACCCGGCTACGATCCTCTTGCTCTGCAAGCTTTTGCCCCTAAATCTTAACGAGCTTGGCGCTGATCTATTCAACATCACCACACAATACAGCCTGGAAAATGTCCCGCTATTGTGTGAGTGAAACTTGAACGGTAGAGGCATTATGTTCGCGAAAAGCCAGTGTAAATCGGCCTAACTAACTCTTTTTATCACACGGAAAAACTAATGAAGTTCGTCATAATTCCCGTCACGCCCTTCCAACAAAACTGCACCTTAATGTGGTGTGAAGAGACTCTACGCGGTGCTGTTGTCGACCCCGGTGGTGACCTTGAGCGTATCGAACAAGCCGTTACAAGCAATGGCGTCACTCTAGAAAAAATACTTGTTACTCACGCCCACATGGACCATGCCGGTAGTGTGGCCGATCTGGCGGAGCAAAAAAATATCCCCATTGAGGGTCCTCATAAAGAAGAGAAATTCTGGATCGACAATCTTCCTGAACAGGGCAGAATGTTTGGCTTGGGCGACGCTCAAACCTACCGGACTTTCATCCCCGACCGCTGGCTCGACGATGGCGACACCCTCTCTGTAGGCAATCAAACCCTCGAGGTCATTCACTGTCCGGGGCACACCCCTGGGCACCTGGTTTTTTTCGATCCCAAAGAGCGCCTGGCAATTGTCGGCGACGTGTTATTTCAAGGTTCTATCGGCCGCACCGATTTCCCCAAAGGTGACTTTGACACTCTGATTAGTTCCATTCGTAACAAGCTCTGGCCCCTGGGTAATGATGTGAGCTTTATTCCCGGCCACGGTCCGATGTCAACGTTCGGCCAGGAACGCCAGACCAACGGCTTTGTCTCTGACCGCATGTAAAGCTCTTACGCTTGAACACACCTGACCTTACGTAGAACGCTTAACTGATTTATAAGAAGGAAACCCCATGTCTGATGTCCACACTTTTGCTGGCGGCCCACTTGATAGAGCCAGTCATTTACGCACCAACAGCGAATGGTTGAGCACCCAGTTAGCAGACCCTGCCAGCCGCATCGTCCCCCTGTGGAAACTACAGCCCCTGGTCACCCGCCGACGCGACGGTATTGGCTGGCTATCGCCAGTCGATCTCGCGGACTATATAGCCAGCGGTGTGCCAACAATTTTCCTCGGTAACGACGCCGAGGGTGTCGCCCACTTCGCCATTGATATCACTGTGTTTGAAGACGCCAACAAAAGTGAGCCTTTTATTCAGGTAGGTCGGTTTATGGACCTGCGTTCAATTGCCCTGCAACTGCCCCTCGGCGACCCCTCCACACTCGGCACTGCCAAAGCCATTCTCGACTGGAATGCACGCCACGGGTTTTGTGCCGTCTGTGGCCAAAAAACCGACATGCGCGATGCCGGTTATATGCGTAAGTGCAGCAGTGACACCTGTAATGCGGAGCACTTTCCCCGAACCGATCCCGTAGTAATTATGCTCGCCGTGCGCGGGGATCAGTGTCTGGTCGGCCGTCAGGCTATGTTCCCCCAGCACATGTACTCCTGCCTCGCCGGTTTTGTTGAACCCGGGGAAAATATCGAAGAGGCCGTGCGCCGTGAAATTATGGAAGAAGCAGGGATAAAAGTCGGCGACGTGAGCTACCACTCAACCCAACCCTGGCCCTGGCCCTCGTCGTTAATGATCGGTTGCTTTGCCGAAGCAGAAAGTGAAGAAATCACCATTGATGGCCTCGAGCTGGAAGAGGCCCGTTGGGTGTCACGCAGTGTTCTGCGCGATGTACTCAACGGCGCCACCGACCAAGGTGTGCTATTGCCCCCGCCTATGGCTATTGGTTTTCAATTGATCAAAGCCTTTGCCGAAATGGATTGAAGCCCAGCAAAAACTGCTAAAAACTAACACTAAAAATAATAAACCCCTGCGGGGGTAAATGTAGGAGTCAAGCAATGGAATACCGCGAAACACTTTATCGTGTCGACGAAAAAGTTGCTGTCATTACACTCAATCGGCCCGACAAACTCAACGCCTGGACCACGCGCATGGCTGAAGAAATTCAAGATGCGGTAATGACTGCCGCCGCCGATGACGCTGTAAATGTAATTGTCATCACCGGTGCGGGCCGTGGGTTTTCTGCCGGCGCTGATATGAGTGTACTGCAAGATTTGGGTGACGGCGGCGGTCAAAAGGCTGGCAAAGCTGAGCAGCCCAGGCCCACACCCCAAGACGTGCGCCCCGATTTCAAACACGCCTACTCCTATTTCCCCGCTGTTCCGAAACCCATTATCGCCGCCATTAATGGCCCCTGCGCCGGTATCAGTCTGGTTCTTACCTTGTTTTGTGATATGCGCATTGCCGCTGCCGAGGCCAAGTTTACCTCGGCCTTTGTGAAACGTGGTTTGATCACCGAATATGGTGGTGCCTGGTTACTGCCCCGCATCGCCGGTTTTGGCAACGCGATGGATGTCTGGCTGACGGGCCGTGTTTTCGATGGCACCGAAGCCAAAGCACTGGGCGTTGTCAATCGAGTACTCCCTCAGGAAAATTTCATCGAAAACGCCATGGCAATCGCCCATGATATGGCCAATAACAATTCGCCCCGCTCCATGCGTGTGATTAAGCAGCAGCTCTGGGAATCGCTGTTTCAAGACCTCGATACCGCCCTGGATATGGCGCACACCGAGATGAAAGCCAGTATCGCGAGTGACGATTTTAAAGAAGGTGTATCCCACTTTCTTCAAAAACGCGCGCCAAATTTCTCTGGCCAATAAAATTAAAACTGAATATATAAAGGGAATAAACATGGGCAGAGTTGATGGAAAGGTGGCACTAATTACTGGTGCAGCATCGGGCCTTGGGCGAGCGACAGCACTGCGCCTTGCTGAGGAAGGCGCCAAAGTCATGGTCACAGACTGGGAGGATAGGGGTGGCAACGAAACCGTTGAGCTGATCAAACAAGCGGGAGGTGAAGCAAGTTATCAGCACCACGATGTGTCTAGCGATGGAGAGTGGCAAGCGGTTATCGCCAACACTGCTGCCACCTACGGCCAACTCGATGTACTGGTCAATAACGCAGCTGTAATTATTGCCAAATCGATAAAAGACACCACGTTAAAAGATTGGCAATGGCAAAACAGCATTGCCCTCGATGGTGTATTTCTCGGTGTTAAATACGGCGCTGACGCCATGGAACAGTCAGGCGGTGGCTCGATTATTAATATTTCTTCCATTGCAGGCATCATTGGTCTCGACAAATCCGCCGCTTATTGTGCCGCTAAAGGTGGCGTAAAATTACTCACCAAAGCAGCAGCGGTGGAGTTTGCACAGTTAAAAAACAAGGTACGCATTAACTCGGTACACCCCGGTGTCATACGCACCCCAGGAGTCGAAGCGACCATCAAAAAGTACGGTGGTTCGGAGAAAGTCAAACAACGCTTCGAGGCCATGTCACCTCTCGGTGAGCTAGGTGAGCCCACCGATATTGCCAATGGCGTGCTATTTTTAGCCTCCGACGAATCAAAATATATGACGGGCTCTGAGCTGGTCATTGATGCAGGCTATTCAGCTGGATAAAATGGGGTTTAACCACTTCCGGATTGTCCTGAAGATAGCCTCGTTCAAGATAATCGACGTCGCCCCACAACTTCCAGGATGTTATTTAGTAGGATGACTCTCTGACAAGTGATAAAACCTCCCTATCAGCAAGACGATTCTTCACGGATGTAGCTCAGTGAAACTGCGTGTTATCACCTATAATATCCATCGCGCGATTGGTCTCGATCGCCGCTATCAGCCCGAACGAATTATTAAAATACTCGCTGATCACGACGCTGATATTGTGTTATTACAGGAAGTTGACGAAGGCGCACCACGCTCAAGAGAGCAAGACATGGCCCGGGACATTGCCAGAGAGTTGGGTTACGCCCACTACGCCGCTGGGCACAATGTCAGCCTGCGCAAAGGTCGCTATGGCAATGCCACTTTAAGCCGCTACCCCATCACGCGTGAGCGCAATATCGATTTAACTATCGGCGACCATAAGCGACGAGGTTGCCAACATACGGCTATAGAAATACCCGACAATAACGAACGAACGTCTCACCTCGACGTTTTCAATTTGCATTTGGGGCTTTCACCGTTAGAACGGCAACGCCAGGCAGGGATGTTGATGCGCTGTAAAGAATTTACCGATATTGCCCCCGAAGCGGCCTGCATTGTCGGTGGTGACTTTAATGACTGGCTATCGCGCTTAAGAGCACTTTTCGTTGAAGGCATGTCATTGCATTGTGCGACCGATAAAGAAACTCGCTTACGGACCCGGCCCATCAAAACGTACCCCTCGTTTGCACCTCGCGGTGGCCTCGACAGAATTTATTACCGGGGTAATTTGCGGACGATCTCCGCCATTCCCTGCCGTCATCAAGCTGCTCGTGTCGCCAGTGATCACCTCCCGATTATCGTCGAGTTTGAACTCAATGCCTAATGCCTAATGGCTAATGGCTAATGGCTAATGGCTAATGGCTAATGGCTAATGGCTAATGGCTAAAAACAACAGTTGTCATCGACCTTATGCTGTCAATCAAGGTGTGAACAACGTCTAAACGCTGTATTCACGCACAAACATAGCCACGGCCGTACCGACTTCCCGGTTTATTTCATCTCTTGTCGGTGGCTCCACACCCAGCGCCGCACGCATATGTAAATCAGAGCGAATCATGCCGAAATATTGCCGTGCGGCTGCGCAGGTATCATCAAGCTTGAGGCTGCCGTTCGCGACCTGTTGATCAAGATAGCTCGATAGCCGCATAACTGCCGCATGGGGGCCATTGCGAAAAAAAGTCTTTGCCAACTCGGGAAAACGCTGCCCCTCAGAAACGACCGTTCGAAAAATTGCCAAACTACCCTCTCGCAAAAGCACATCCAAATACGCTTTACCCAATTTCTCAAGAGTTGTTTGCAAGGAGCTATCGTCATCTATTGCGGTACTTAAAGGCGACAGCATTTGTCCTGCAAGGTTTTCGATAATGGCCGCGAACAAGTCTTCTTTGTTGCCGAAATACTTGTAAACCGTACGTTTTGAACCACCAGCTCTGCGCACAATTTCGTCCACACTGGCGTTGACGTAGCCATATTCAAGAAAGACCTGAATACCTGCCTGTAAAATCGCATTGCGACGCACCTGTTCAGCCGTTCTTTCCGTTTTAGGCATGACTAAAAAATTTCCCAATTATCACTAACAGCAGTCCCAGTACAGTAAATGCTGATCTAGCTAAAAGACAATATTCTATCGCAACACGGTCGAGCGTACCCATTCTGGAGCTATAAATCTGTGTCAACAGCTTGCATCAAATCAAGCCCAGTGCTAGGGTACGGACCAGTACCAGATAAGATCAAGCTTTATATTTTAAGCGTTGAAACCACATACTGCGATACTGCCCCCTAACCAACCGGCCGCACAGAGCGCAATAAGAAATAGAGGCCGCTAGGACAACATTTGCCCCAATAGATCAAACGGTAAACACAATGCGTAAATTTTTATTTCTCGGGATTCTTATAGTCGGCATTATTTTTGGGGGGCTTTGGGCCAAAGAATGGTGGTTTGAAGGGCGCTATTGGGAGTCGACCGACAATGCCTACACCAAGAGTGACATTACCGTCATCAGCGCAAAAGTCGCCGGTATAGTCGGTAGTGTCAACGTCAGTGAAAACGAAAAAGTTAAAGCGGGCGATATTCTTATCTCTATGTATAAGCCCACCTTTGATGCCAAAATAGCCCGTGCTGAAGCTGAAGTTGTCGAAGCAGAAGCCAGCCTTGCCCGTGTAGACACTCAAACCACTTTACAGCAGGCGATTATTGCCGCCAACCGTGCTGAAGTTAAAGCCGCCGAAGCACAGGTAAAACGCGCCAACCTTGATCTACAGCGCTCGAAAACGTTAAAAGACAAAGGCTATGCAGAGAAACAGCATTATGACCACGCCCTCACTGACGTCAGCAGTGCAGAAGCCGAGCTAGCACGTACCAAGGCCAATGTCAGCGCGGCTAAAGCTCAGCTGGATGTTCTTACCGCCGAAAAGGCTGAAATTAGCGCCGAACAGGCTCATGCGAAAGCCGAGCTCAACCTAGCCAAGATTGCCCTGTATTTATCTGACATTCGCGCCCCTCGCGATGGCGTCGTTGGTGCCAAGCATGTGGAAAACGGCGAATATATCCATGTGGGGGCACGTAAAATGGCCATTGTCTCTCTCGACCACGTATGGGTTAACGCCAATTTTAAAGAAACCCAGCTCAACGGCATGGTGCCGGGACAAAGAGCCCTTGTTGAAATCGATGCTTTCCCAGACGAACTTATTGAAGGAGTCGTCGAAAGTTTATCGCCAGCCAGTGGCGCCCAGTTCAGTCTACTACCGCCCGATAACGCTACCGGCAATTTCACCAAAATTGTCCAGCGCGTACCGGTAAAAATTCTTCTCGACCAGGACAACCCCATAGTCAAACAACTGCGCCCTGGCATGTCTGTACTCGCTAAAATTGATACCCGCGACAACGCCAATACAAAAAACCAGACCGGCAAAAACCCCACTATAAAAAGCAATTCCAAAGTCGCGCTTACTGACTAGTCAGCAGATAAACTCTATCAATAGTGTGCCTGCAGCCAAGTAAGGCAAATACGGACGATCATCATGAGCAACTTGACAAGTCCTGCTATTGAGGATGCCCCCCAAACCAGCGAGCCAGAAGAAACCGTCAGCTTCGGCACCTGGCTCACCGTGTTTGGCGGTGTACTCGGTGCATTTATCGCCGTTCTCAACATTCACATTACCAATGCCTCACTGAAAGATATTCAAGGTGCGCTCTCGGCAACGCTAGAAGAAGGTTCTTTTATTTCCACCGCCTACCTCACTGCTGAAGTGGTCGTAATTCCCGTTACCGGCTGGTTAACGATGGTCTTTGGCCTGCGCCCTTACATGCTCTTTAATACCGTGCTTTTTGCCCTGGCCACCCTACTTTGTGCCTGGGCATGGAATCTCGAATCAATGCTGGTTTTCAGAACCCTGGCAGGTCTTGCTGGTGGCACGCTTATCCCCCTTTCTTTCACACTGATTCTCACTTTACTGCCTCCTAGTAAACAAGCTATTGGCATGGGCATGTTTGCTCTCACTGCCACTCAGGCCCCCTCCATTGGCCCCACCCTCGGTGGTTACTTAACTGAAGCCTTTGGCTGGCAATCGGTTTTTTTCCTGCAAATTGTGCCCACTGGCATTATGTTTTTGATCCTTTTTCAAGGCCTGAAAAAAACCAAGCCCCAGTTCGAACTCCTAAAAGATGGCGATTGGTTTGGCATCCTCTCAATGGCAGTAGGTCTGGGTGCAATGATTATCGTACTGGAAGAAGGTAACCGTAAAGACTGGCTGGAATCTGACTTTATTTTCAACGGCACCCTACTCGCTGCCACCTGCCTGCTCACCTTTGTCGTCATAGAGCTGAAACGCAAAAATCCCTTTATTAACCTACGCCTGCTCCAACGGCGCAACTTTTTGCTCTCTAATCTAGTGGGCATTGTTCTCGGACTTGGCCTCTACGGCTCAGTTTTTATACTGCCCATGTTTCTTGCTCAGGTGCACGGTTTTAACGCCATGCAGATAGGCTTGGTAATGATGTGGGTTGGCCTGCCTCAACTTATCGTTGTACCGATAGTGCTGCGACTAATGCCCCACGTCGACATCCGCATACTACTGGCCTTTGGGGCTTTCATTTTTGGCTTAAGCTGCCTGTCAAATATTCACATGACAGCCGACTACGGTCACGACCATTTGGTCTGGCCAAATATTATCCGCGGCCTGGGTATGCCTTTTATTATGGTGCCGCTCAATGTCATCGCCACCGCAGGCATTGAAAAAGAACAGGTCGGCTCGGCCTCGGGTTTGTTCAACGTGCTAAGAAATTTAGGTGGCGCCGTTGGTATCGCCACGTTGGCGACCTTTTTGTCACTACGCCAACAATTTCACTCTAGCCATATCGTTGAAAAGGTGAGCGCCTACAACCCCTTCACTACGGAACGCCTGCAGGGTTTTAGCAATTATTTTGGCAACCTCGGAGCCGACCCGATGATGGCACAGGAGCAAGCACTTCGCGCTGTTGACGCTATCGCCCGGCGCGAGAGCTTTATCATGGCCTACAACGACTGTTTCTATTTTATGGGTGCTGCCTTTATCATCAGTCTTGGCTTTATTGCCCTGATGAAAAAGCCCGGTTAGATACCATCGCCCTGCTGGAAAAAAGGGTATAGCTGATAACAACGTTTTGTCAGTGAAGTTTTTTGTTATGAAAAGGTCATGGCGCGGTGTCTTTGCTTTAGAATAATCGTCGAACAAACAGTCACAATCAGCATTTACTAATCAGAATTTCTAGCAGATAACTCTATTTCTTCCACTGTCCTTTGCTTTATAAAGCATAGTATCTGCCTGACTGATTAATTCGCTTTCACTGCTGCTATTACCTGGAAACATCTCAGCTAAACCAATGCTAGCAGTCAAATAATTCTCTACTGGCGACTGACTATTAGCAATATTTAAATTGGCAATTTTATTTAGCAACTTATTTGCTAACTGCTGAGCCTGCACTAGCCATGTATCTCCCCATATCAGAGCGAACTCCTCCCCTCCATACCTTGCAGAAATATCACCAGGCCTGTTACAAAACTGTTTGAGTAAGGCGCCCACTCTCACCAAACATTCGTCACCAGACTGATGCCCATAGGTATCATTGAGTAATTTGAAGTGATCTAAATCAAGTAGTGCAAGGCACATTGGTTTTTTTAGCCTAAAACATCGCTGCCATTCACTACGAAGGAATTCATTAAAAGCACGGCGGTTAGGGATGTTAGTCAGTCCATCTATTCTAGCCAAATTGCTTACTTCTTCTTCGGCTAATTTTCTTTCGGTAATATTTTGATGGGAAACAACGAAGTAGTCCTTCCCCGCGACCTGTAAAGGAGTGACACGCATCATAAACCAACGCTTTTCAGCAGGGCTATGGCAAGGGTATTCAAAATAAAAAAGTGATTGGGCTTTATTTATAACATTTCGAATTCCATTACCCGCCTTCTGCCCGAATTCATCTCCCATGGCCGCCGCTTTATCACACTCGTCTAAATAATTAACACCAATCCAGTCAGCGCCAATATTGCAAGCATTGTTATCTCCAAATTTTGACCAACTCTTATTGGCATATTGAATTTCGCCTGTTTCATTAACAACCACAATATGTTCAGTGATCGAATCAAGTATCAAGCTTAAAGCTTCGTAAGAAATCTTCACTTTGAATTCCCGTGATGATTAGCCAATACAAAAGCAATCAGTTTAGCAGCCCTGGAGTGGATATATTTTTTTCCTTATGAGAATGAGTCAAACTAATTATGTATTTTTTACTAACGTGAAGAATTTATCTTACACCAGCCCATTGTTATACCCCAGCCCACTCTTGGCCCAACACACCCAGTAAAAATCCTGCAACAGCACCCAATGGAGGCGCCCAGTGATTTTTCAGTTTGGACTGTGGCGCAATGTCTTGAAAAATAATGTACAAGATACCACCGGCTGCAAATAGCATGATGCAAGAAATGACTTGCGGATACCCCGATAATATAAAGTAACCAGTAGCGCCTGCAATTGGGCCCAACAAGGCCATTAGAGTAAACGCGCCAATAATTTGTAGTCGGCTATAATGAGTGGAGTCTTTAATTTCTCGAAATGCGTTGAAGCCTTCAGGTACATTCTGCAGCGCAATAATTCCAGCAAGAAGAACTCCAGCATCTCTGGAAAAAGCGAAAGTAGCGCCAAGTGCTAAGGCCTCTGGCACAAAATCCGATAACATAGCAGTTAGCTGGCTAAGTGGCGTATCGCTCGCAGCCAAACGTATATCGAGCATCATAAAGATGAGACCGCCGCCAAAAAAACAAACAAAAACCAGAAGCGACGACAAATTACTCACGCCCTCAGGCACGAGGACCAGTGCAACCGCAGCTAAAAGCGCACCTCCACCAAAGGCGATAACACTATGGCGCACTTCAATTTCAAGCCAGCGAGGACGGATTCGCTCGACCGCCGCAATCGACGCACCCATTGGTATTGCGAGCCCTGCGATTAGCGTTAATACAATGATTTGAGCTAAGTCGTTCATCACATTTCACGAAATTCTTTAAGTTTCATAACGCCTAAATAAGGGGCGCGCAGCTTTTTGCGCGTCCCAGTGAGCGGTAGCGAACGACTTGATTTTTTTGTTAGGGTTTTTTTAGTGGTTCCCATGACTCTCTTTCTTTCCACACCTCTGGCCGACGGTGTTTAAGATTAACAATATAATACTCATAATCACTGAGATACTCTGAGCGTGCTTTATCTAAAAGCTGCCATTTACTTAGGAATTCTTTAATGTCATTACTGGTAGGTATTTTTTTAAAATCTCTCAGTTGCTTCCATTCTGTTTGAATAGACTGATCCTCAAAGCCCTGTGGAATAGTATTGCCACCAAGAATTGCCATAACATAATCAAACTTTGTAAACCTATGCCAGTCAACTAAGACAGAATTGAATTCAGTTTCTTTTAACCCAATGTCTTTTAAGACTTCGAGCACTGATTCTTTTATTTGCTCTTCTTCATCATCTTCATAACCACCAAAACGCCCAGAGCGTTTAACTGAGGAGAGCGTTGTACCAGCAAATATTTTTGCAAGTGATTGAAGTTCAGTAACCGTATTTTCTGCCTTTGACAGAACCTCTCTGGTTTTTGCTGTAATCCCAGTTCCAGAAGCCGTAAATTCTGCAATTTGATCAAGATGTGCTGTAAACAATAGTGAAACAAATGCGAGAAAACCTATTGTTAGAACACCATGTAATTCATTCCAGCCACCAACTAAAGCGATGGCCAAGCTTACTAATGATGCCAATGTGAGTCCCAATTTCATTTTTTGTAACCCTAACGCCGCGCTCTGCGGCAATTTTGGAGCGCAGCGGAAAAATTGTCCGACAGCAGCGTTTTGTTAGGTGGTTTCACCCCAATGCTATCCATTTAGTCACGCCAATTAAGATACCAAGAGAAATGTAGAACCCCCAAACTGAAAAGGATTTGGCGGCTTCGAACTGTAGTTTCGACATATTACCAACGGGCATGACGGAATAAAGGTCTTGCTCGGTAAGGCTTCCAGCTCGAAGCTTGGAAACAAACTGGTTATAAGAATTGCGAAAGCCCTTTTCTAGAGCCAAGTAATAGGCATCAAGAGCCAAAAATACCACTGTTGGTAAAAGTGCAATCCAAGCATATTCTGGTTTACCTTTATCAGCTACTATCACAAGGACAGCAGCCACTAAGGTCACGCACCAAGCTTTGCAATTGGTGCTATTTGTTGACATGCGCTGGATGACGTTTTGGATTATTCCAAGGTGCGTCTGAATCGAGGCTGCTTCGGGGTCGATTTGGAGCGGATCTTCACTCATATTCAATTCCGTTTGTTCTTAATAGCGTGGTCAATCCAGTCAGAAATATTTGCGGCGATATCCCGATAGGCTTGTGATGGATCAGGGTCGTAACACGG
>JARGOV010000014.1:28733-57227 GCA_029212965.1 Porticoccaceae bacterium | reverse complement strand
TGGTCGACATAGGCATCACCAGTGACGATGACTACGTCGCAGCTATCCCAGCCAAGTTGATCCATTTCTTCACGGCTGGTGGGTAGAAACGGCGCTGTGCCGAAGCATTCGGCCCAGTATTTAGTGTAGGAAAAGAGCGGAGTAACAGCAGACATAATGGAGAGGCTAGCGATTCAAAGCGGCATTTTAACAGCCAAGCCATAATTAAGTAGTGCCACTGGTCTACCCGAACCTACATTATTATCCAATATTCCTAAAAATTGAATTTGAAATCGATTCGCGTTTCCCAAGAGAGGTTACCCGTTTCAGGGTAGTAATCCCCAGATTCAAGAAATTCGCCGCGCAGTGCTACAGAGAGTTTTTCGTCAAACTTGTGCTTGTACAGCAAAATCAACAAGTCACCTCTATCATTGCCACCGCCGGGGCCTTTCTCTGGCGCTTTAACCGAGCCAAAGCTCATTTCAAAACTGCTATTAGTATCTGGATAAACCCTTGCCCCAATACGCGACCAGTTGAGATTGCTCCACTCGCCGATTTTAGGAATAAATGACCAGACCAGCAAATAGGAATACTGTGGCCAGCGTGACCACAGGCCATGCCAGCCTTCCTCTGTTTGAGTCGAAGGATCATCACCCGACAAATAATAATTATTAGCAAAAACCTCAGGGCGCCAAGTGAATTCCCGCCAAGTATAGGTAAAAATAATATCGCTCAACCAACCTTTAGTATCACCCCCTCCCCTGCGATGCCCCTTTTGACCTGCTAGCTCCCAATAACCGGTCAAGGCATCATTAATTGATTCTTCAACAATAAATCCCAGGGTATGAAAGTAAACATCACCTCTACCGAATCGCGGTTCTTCATGCTTATACATGTAGTACAAATCTTTTGGCAGCCACGCGTGTGATTGATTTGTCATATAAGCGACGAAACCTTCTTCATCACTCTCGAGTAATTTTAATTTTTTATGCTTGTTATTGATCAATAGCGGATCATCGTCAGGCGAATAAATACCAATTAAATCGACATGAAAACTATCAAATTTAAAGCGTGTTTTTACGCCATTAAACCCGTAGCTGCGCTCTGCGTCGAGCGGACTGCTTTCTAGAATTAACAAACCATGACCGTAATGCAAAGGAAATCGACCCACGGTAATATCGACAAAACCATCAAATAAATTGCTGTACTCCACTGAAAGCTCATGGAAAATAAATTCATCGACAAAGCGATAATTATTAACCTGCTTATTGGTCGCATAATTGCGAAATCCTGTTTTCAACCAGGCTTTGTAACGAACATTCTCAGACTGCTGCCAGGTTCCCCAAAGAGCTAAGACTGTCTCAGCATAATTCAACTCCGGCAATTTCGTACCCGTATCAAGGGGTAATTCGTCAATAACAATCAGTTTAACGCGAGCATCGCCGTCAATATGTAAATTATCACCATGGTATATATCTGCGCTAAGCGGCAAACACGCACCTGCAAGTAATATCACCAAACACAGAGTAAACCTACCTCTATAGAGCCGTTTATATTTAAAGAGCATGTTTTTTTGACAATCTTGCTGCCCGGAAAATCGGAAGAACATTGTCCCTTTTTTTATTTAATTATTATGAATGCGAATTTATACGCGACACGGGGGGTAGATAATCGGGTGTAAGTGCTTTTAGAGGATGAGAACCCGAAACTTGACCAATAAATGGAGGGTGAACTGAATAACCCAACAGTGCCTGCAACCTTGGACTCATTTCGCGAACCACCTCCCGAGGCACCGCCAAGAAGAAGTTTTCTATCGTTCGCGCCCAGGGCTGACAATATTGATTAGACAATGCTTGTCGCGGCGTGGCACTGGTATTGCCACCACCACGGTGCAAGGTACTGCCTGCAAAAACCAAACAAGCACCAGCGGGCATCTCCTGCGCAATAGACATACCTTCCATGCGCTGGCTAAACGCCGGATCATTCTCACTACCACCGTCGCGATACTCACCGTTAATTTGCGCATCATCCCAAAGGTGACTACCGGGGATAATACCTGTACCACCGTTTTGTTCCGTAAAGGCATCAATAGCAACAACCGTCGACAAGGCAACCATGGGCCGTGGGCGAGGGATAGAATAAAACACGTCATCGCAGTGCCAGGGCTGAGGGGTTTCTCCAGGATTAATACAAATAGACTGACTACTCGTTAGCAAGTAATTAGGTTCGAGAAATTCGTCACACAGAGCCATTATGCGTGGGTCTTCGGCAATATCCTGAATCACTTTATCGTAGGCCACCAGCGCATAAATGCGTTCGGTCTTATCGCCCTCAAAATTATTGCGGCCCAAATATTGACCATTGATACGAGCCAACATCGCTTTGACGGCCTGTAGTTGTTCCGCTTTTAAAAAATCAGAGATGACCGTATAGCCCTGACCCTTGATTTCATCAATTGCCGTAGATAGCTCGCTGGTATTTATCTTCATTGTTATATGCGCCCTGAATTATCATTATTGCGCATCCTGCAAAGTGGCGTCCTTTACTAACATTAGTGGTAAATATGCCGGGTTGCATACCAACTCCGGCATGCACTGGGTTAGCGTTTTTCTTGCTGAAAGATTGGCAGCCAATAGAAAAAGCCCACCAAGATTACCATTACTGCATCCATGATTCCCGCCTTGCCGCAAGCGCGTAACCTACCCTTTACCAGTAACAACTCACCGAGATGGGCGAAGAAAATAAAGACGCCTGCCCACAACATATATTGACTCCACGGCTCGCCCAGCGCGCCAAATAAGGCCAATAAAGGCAGAGCCCAAAAACCGAGAGTGAGGTATTTACCGAGGGTAAGAAAGCCTTGCATAAGTATTCTCCAATAAGTTTGAATGCTGAGATCATAAAAAGTAGTGGACTGAAAACAAGCACTGT
Source organism: Porticoccaceae bacterium (assembly GCA_029212965.1). Lineage (GTDB taxonomy): Bacteria > Pseudomonadota > Gammaproteobacteria > Pseudomonadales > Porticoccaceae > Reddybacter. Next base: position 54,317 of record JARGOV010000014.1, on the reverse strand, counting down.
AAAGCGCATTTTTTCAGCATAATGATGCCCTAGCAGAGTGAAAGAAATAGTTCGCCCAGTGTAGCAACCCGCTTCATATCCGACAATCATGCTTACTGACACCGACAAGAATAAAAGCAGATCCCGTTCTGTTAAACACTGATAGCGACTTTAAGAGAGTTGATTTTTCCCATGTGTCGGCCGTGACCACCCAATAAAACAGAGGGTGGCGATGCCCGTGGCACCGAAAATCATACACATCACCAGTATTTGATAGCGCGCCGCCACCAGCGGTGAAACCCCCGACAGTATTTGCCCGGTCATCATGCCTGGCAATGAGACAAGTCCGACGGCGAACATGGCGTTAACAATGGGAATAAAGGCCGCCCGACAGGCGATACTACGTGCCTCCAGCCACTCGACACCACGCTCAGTTTCGGCATACAGGCGTTCGGCGGCAAGACTGATCGCATTCATCGCACTCGCAAATATCATGCCCGCCAGCGGAATCAAATAACGCGCGCTATACCAGGGCTCAAGCCTGAGTACCCCCTGGGTAACGAGTATAAGCACTAAACCGCCGCCCAGACTAATAGCCAACAAAGCTCGCCTATAAAGTAATGGCCGGCTCTCTTTGACACTACCCAAGCCTATCCAGCTTGAGGCAAAAACCATTACGATCAATACCAACAGTACTACCCAGCTGCTATCGGATTCAAAAATAAAGCTCAGAAAGTAACCGACCAATAGCAATTGCACGAGCATGCGGATAACGGCATAGGCAGCATTACCAGCCCCCAGCGACCAGCGGCACATCATCACTAGAACTACAACAACAGGAATAAATGCCAGTGACAAACTAACCAGCGATAGATTTTCAACACCGTTATTCATGGCCTTGAACGCTCATGACAAGTGCACACAATTGACGAAAATCCACACCCAAGTGGCTATTTTTCAAACAGTTCAGGCTCCAGAATATTCACCACCTGGACTTGCTCCCTATCGACTTGCTCCCCTTTCAATTGCTGCATTAAAACCACCCTTCGACGCTCTACCGCAGCAATATTGGCTTCTTTAACATGGCCGAAACCGCGTATAAAATGCGGTAAACCCGCTATTTCAGCAGCGATAGCCAGGGCTTCTTTCAAGCTTTCAGGCGACCCATTTTGTCCAGATAATATGGTCAATAGCTGTTCGACCTGCTGTTCGTAATCACTAATCAAAGAGCGTTCTAGTCTACGCTCCTCACTGCGACCAAAAACATCCAGTGCCGTACCCCGCAAAAACTTGAATTTAGCCAGCACGCGAAAGGCCGGTAACATCCAGGGGCCAAACTCTTTCTTCATCAGGTGCCCAGTTTCAGGATCGCGCTTTGAGAAGAGTGGCGGTGCCAAATGAAAGGTCAGCTTATAGTCGCCATCAAACTGCTCTTTTAGCGCTTTGGCAAATACGCCATCGGTATAGAGGCGCGCCACTTCGTACTCATCTTTGTAGGCCAGCAACTTGTGGTAATTGCGCGCCACATTTTTTGTCAGTGACAACTCTGCGGCACCGAGTTTTTCTTCTAGCGTCTTCACTTTATCGACCAGAGTCTGATAACGCCGCGCATAGGCCCGACTTTGATATTTACGCAGCTCGTTGGAACGAAAGGTAACCATGTCTTCCAGCGATTCAGTAGCCGTATTTTGTTCCTCCCCTGTCAACGTCTCAAGGCCAGCAAGGTCTTTCACTTTGCCGGGCTGTTCGGCCAAGCGTCGCCCCCATAAAAAGGCCTGTAGATTCGCTTCGACGGCAACACCATTCAAAGTAATTGCCTGCTCCAGGGCCTCTTTACCAAGGGGCAGCAAGCCTTTCTGCCAGGCAAAGCCAAGCAGAATTAGATTGCTAGTCATAGTATCCCCCAGCAACGCCGTACCCAGTACCGAGGCATCAAAAAAGTGGGCTGCATGGGTCGCATTATTAATTACTCGCTCCATAGCCTGTTCGGGAAAAGGCGCGTCGGGATCCTGCGTAAAATCTGCCGTGGGCGAACCATGATTATTTACAATCGCCACCGCTGCCGAACTATCGAGACAAGCCAGCGATGCCTGAGCCGAAGATACCACCATATCGGCTCCGAGCAACAATTGCCCCTTACCGGCGGGCACTCTCACGCCATGAATGTCATCCTGTTTGTTAGCGATACGCACATGACTGCTCACCGCTCCGAACTTTTGCGCCAAACCCGTTTGGGTCAAGACGGCCACGCCCTTGCCTTCGATATGCGCCGCCATACCAATAATAGAGCCGATGGTAAGCACCCCCATGCCGCCGACACCAGTGAGCAAAATATTGTAGGGCTCGCTCAGTTCATCGCCACAGCCTTGCGGTATTGGCAGTTCGGGGAAGTTTTGCTCGGTCGACACACCCAGCGCTTTATGCAAGGTCGCGCCGGTCACCGTTACAAAGCTCGGGCAAAAGCCCTTCAAACAGGAGTAGTCTTTATTACAGGCGGTTTGATCGATCTCCCGCTTGCGACCAAGGGCCGTTTCTTTCGGCGTCACGGCCAGACAGTTCGACTGTACGCCGCAATCGCCGCAACCCTCACAGACGCCTGAGTTAATAAAGACACGCTTATCGGGGTCTTCCAGCATGCCGCGCTTGCGACGGCGGCGCTTTTCGGTGGCACAGGTTTGCTCATAAATAATGACACTGGTGCCATCGAGTTCACGCAGGGCTTTTTGTATCGACGTAAAACGGTCGCGATGGTCGACACTCAGCCCTTCGAACTGAGGAAAATCACTAGCGTACTTTTCCGGTAGATCACTGACCACTGCAATACGCTTAACACCTTCGCCCTTGAGCTGATAGACCATCTGTTCAACAGTTAAACTACCATCGACATGCTGGCCACCGGTCATTGCCACCGCATCGTTGTAGAGAATTTTATAGGTAATATTCGCACTAGAAGCGATAGCTGCACGGATGGCAAGAATACCGGAGTGAAAATAAGTGCCATCGCCAATATTCTGGAAAACATGCCGGGTATGGGTGAAGGGTGCCTGACCTATCCACGATGCGCCTTCTCCGCCCATTTGGGTGAAAGTCTCGGTATCGCGGTCCATCCAGGTGACCATAAAATGGCAACCAATACCGGCCAGAGCACGACTGCCTTCGGGTACTTTGGTCGACGTATTATGGGGACAACCTGCGCAAAACCAGGGCTTACGTTGAGGCAAACTGGCTGTAGGCTCTGCGGTTAAAGAGTGGGATGGTAAAGCAGCGTTAGGGGGAACCAAAGCTGTCGCTAGCCCGAGCTTTTCTAGCCGCAAGGCAATCGCCTGGGCGACATCACTGGCACTCAGCTCGGCGATAGCACTCAGCAGCGCGGCTCCAGACTCGTCCTGCTTGCCAACGACCCGTGGGCGCTGATCATCAGGCAGGGAGTAGAGCAGACTTTTCAACTGATCTTCCACCAGTGGCCGCTTTTCCTCCACCACGAGAATTTCTTCCAGCCCCGCTGCAAATTCAGTAATGCCCTGGGGTTCAAGGGGCCAGCTCATGGCGACTTTATAAACTTGCAGACCAATGGCTTCGCGTTTAGCTTTATCGATGCCTAAGTCAGTAAGGGCGTGTAAGACCTCAAAATAGGCCTTGCCGGTGGCGACGATGCCAAAGCGCGGCTGACTGCAAGCGTGCGTCACTTTGTCGATGCGATTAGCACGGGCAAAGGCCAGAGCCGCACGAATTTTATGCTGTTGCAGGCGTTCTTCCTGTTCCAGAAAGGGATCTGGCCAACGACTGTGCACGCCACTTTCTGGCATCACGAAATCGTCCGGCTCAACCAACTGCAGGCGCTCGGGGTTCATATCCGCAGCAATAGCGGCATCCATATTTTCAGCGGTGACTTTCATGCCCACCCAGCAGCCGCTGTAACGGGACATAGCCCAACCCATCAAGCCGAAATCGAGCACATCCTGCACGCCTGTAGGATTCAAGACCGGTATCGAGGCGCCAATAAACATCGGTTCACTCTGATAGGCCAGGGTTGATGACTTGGCCATGTGGTCATCACCCACCACCGCCAGCACGCCGCCGAACTGACTGGCCCCCGTATTATTCGCGTGCTTGATGGCATCCATCGCCCGGTCAAGGCCCGGCCCCTTGCCGTACCAAAGGCCAAATACACCGTCGTATTTAGCCTCAGGAAAGAGGTTAACCTGCTGGCTACCCATCAGTGCGGTGGCGGCCAATTCCTCATTAACGCCGGGCTGAAAATGAATGTTGTATTGTTTAAGGAAAGCATCAGCCCGCCAAAGGGCATTGTCGTAACCGCCAATGGGCGAACCGCGATAACCGGAAATAAATCCCGCCGTAGCCAGCCCATTAGCCTTATCCCTCTGACTTTGCAGTATTGGCAAACGCACTAGCGCTTCAATACCGGTTAGATAGGCCCTGCCCGTGCTGCAGGTATATTTGTCATCTAGCGATACGGCCAAAATTGCGATCTCCTATTACTTTTATCATCAACTGGTATTTACAGTAGCAAAGTGTCAGCACAGATGCTCAATAAGCGGTTATTGATGAAATGATAAAAGGAACAAGTATAGCAAGTGACTTACATGATCTTGCGCTTACAACGTCTTACGATTGTGAAGGCGATAAACCATTGGCCGAAAAGGCAACACTTGGCAATAGAGTGAAGGAGTAGCATCCTATGCTCTGAATAGTGCAGGACTTGACCAGCGGCTTGAGTAAAAAGCGGGCTAACGTGGTGGTAGTATCTCGAGATGGGAGGTATCGACCTGTGCTTTTTCGACGGAGCGCTTTTCTTCATCGTGCAAAATTTCACCACCACCGGGCTCGAGGGCCAACGCACTGATATCAACCTCTGCGGCTTCTACATTTGCACGCTCATCGGGGCGCAACACATCACTACCTACCGGAGCCAACGACAGACCGTCGTCGCTATCTACTGGAGCGGAGGAATCGCCAGGAGAGTTCGCTACCGAGGTTTCCGCCGCCTGAATAGCTGAGGCCTCTTCTATTTTAACTGGGCGCAGTTCAACAACCGCGCCAATTTTCAACAGAGCTTGCTCGTACTTTTTAGCAGTTGCTTCATCCAGATTGCGACGAATGGCGGTCGGGCGCCCCGAAAACAACGGTTCAACCTGTGCCAATTCAAGCTTAAACAGGCTCGCCAGACGTTCTTTTACTTCAACGATAGTCTGCCCGGCAACAATGTCACCCCGAAAAAAAACATCAAACTGTTGAGCACTCATTTTCATCTACTCCACAACCAAGCCAACAAGCTTCATATTATTGATGAGCGCAAGGGGTATTTCAGTCACTCGGTTCTCAATTTCCGGCTACACCGGTAATATTTTGCCAGGCCAGTACAGCCCAAACCACGACAAACAACAACATACTGAGCATTACCGCCGCCGATGCCTGATCTTTGGCACGCCCTGCCAGCTCAGCCATTTCAGGGGACGCCAGGTCGACCACGGCTTCAATTGCAGAATTGAGTAACTCCACTATCAATACGATAAACATAACCCCAAATAAGAGAACCAGATCCAACGCCGAAGCGGCGATGTAAAGGCCCAGCGGTGACAGGACAACCACCAGAAACACCTCAACCCGGAAAGCTTCTTCATAACGAAAACAGGACTTTAAGCCCTGCAGCGAGAAGCCTGTTGCGCCCACTAAACGTCGGTATAACAAAGACATAAGCCCGCCTTCAGTTTTATGCATAAGTACTGACTCACGTATGTATTGCGTAAAAACCCACCTAAATAAGCTAGAGTACTGAGTTGATAAGTTGATCCATTTCCAGCGCGGGCAAGGCTTCTCGCGGCCGGCCGACCACTCGCGCCGGTACACCTGCCACGGTGGTGTGCGGACTCACTGACTCAAGCACCAAGGAACCGGCGCCAATTTTTGCTCCCTCGCCAATGTCAATATTACCGAGAATTTTTGCCCCCGCTGCGATCAATACGCCGCTGCGGATTTTGGGGTGACGATCTCCACTCTCTTTGCCGGTACCACCGAGTGTGACCGAGTGAAGCATCGATACATCATCTTCGACAACCGCAGTCTCACCAATAACCAGACCCGTGGCATGATCGACCATGATCCCACCGCCAATTTGAGCACCGGGGTGGATATCGACACAGAACACCTCCGAGCAAAGACTTTGAAGGTGAGTCGCCAAAACCTGTCGATTATTGCGCCAAAGATAATGGGCGACACGGTGTACCTGAAGGGCGTGAAAACCCTTGAAATACAAAATTGGCATTGCGTATTTGTCACAGGCAGGGTCGCGCTCGTGATAAGCAAGCAGGTCACGATGCATTTTTTCGCCGATGCTAGCATCTTGTGCGAGAGCTTCAGCAAAGACCTGGCGAATGGCCAGTTTCGACAGCGCCATATTGCCAAGCATTTCAGCCAGGTTATAACCTAAGGCTATTTCGAGGGAGTCGTGGCTGAGTATTGCCGAATGAAAAAAACTCGCCAACACTGGCTCATTTTTTGAAAAGCCATGGACTTCGTCACGGATTTCTTGCCAGAGAATATTGGGCTTGGGAGACATAAGTAGATGATGCCCGAGGCATCAGTAGCTGTAATGACAGGGAGCGAATATGGCCGAAAGGCGCTGCAGATTCAATACTAGGAACCAATAAAGCGCGAATAAATCTCATCGAGGTTTTCAAGAATGGTCTTCTTTAGGCAAATATCCGCGTTTTCGATCACCCTGGAGATGACATCCAGGCTCAATGCCTGTTCACACATTGTCGCAAGGGGGCGGAAACTTAAATGCCAGGGTTCTGCCGCCACACCTTCGCCACTAGCCCCTTCACCGCTCCCAGTATAGGGACGAAAGAACTCTGTTTTGCCACGGCTGATCAAGGTATCTAGCCAATGGGAACATGCCGCAAAAGGCCCACCCTCAGCATACTCCTCTAGCGTTAATTGCAGTTGATAATCGCCAGCCACAGCAGCACTGTCCCAGATATCCATATCACTGCCCCAATGATGACGCGATGCTCCCGGCAAAGCTGTCCAGCGCAGTATCGCGAACACTTTATCTCGCTCACTCAATTCAGCCATAGCCACCAATTCTCCACCACTGCCCACAACCCCTCGCTCACCCCGCGCCTTGGCATTCCAAATGGCCAACTGCCGTTCGAAAGAGCGGAAACCACTAGCCAGACGTAACGTAATGCCGTGCTCAGCCGCCTGTCCAACCAGGCCCAAATAGGCTGCCACCACATCACGATGCAAAAAATGACCGGGGAAAACCTCCTGCAAGTGGCTTTGGGACTGGCCGGTTATTTGCTCGCTACTTAGCGCTGCGAGCCTCAAAGACTCAGGCTTTGGAGGCTCAAGTTCTGGCGACACAGGCTTCATTAGTACTCACAATGTTGGTACTCACAATGTTGGTGCTCACAACTGCTTAAGACTCACACAAGAGAATAGCGCACTATCCCTGCTATCGCTCGATTCAAATAACAACCAAGCACCGTTGAACTGCGATGCAATAAAATCTATCAGCAATAACTTGCCAATTGAAGCCTAAACTTTTGATGGACAGAACATAAAGAACAGAGGCTATTTAATATACCGTCCCCACCAGACTGGTTTACAAAACACCTCAGACAAATCAACATTTATATTAAGTCGTTATCATCCGAAAATTACCCGCTATTTGTAAAAGCACATAAATGGCGGGACTGATAACATTAGCCGCACACCAACGCTACACTAGCAAAAGTGGCGTAGGCCTCAACGCGTAATTAGCTTTATACTAGCCAGCAGAAACTCACGATACGAAAAATATTATGAAAGAAGAAATCGATCAGTTCAAAGCCATATACGACATCGTTGTCACGTTTTTCGTTACCTACAGTTTCCAGTTAGTTGGCGCATTGATTATATTGATAATCGGCTTACTAGTTTCTAGCCGGGTAGCGCGGCTAGTCAGCCGCACCTGTGACAAACACGGGCTCGATGTCACACTGAGCCGCTTTCTAGCCAGTTGTACGAAAATCATTATTATTGCCGCGGTTTCTGTTATTTGTCTCGGCAAGATTGGTATCAGCATCACCCCTTTTGTCGCCGCTATCGGTGCGCTCTCTTTAGGTGCCGGCCTGGCAATGCAAGGCCTACTATCCAACTACGGAGCCGGTTTGAATATTATTATTACCCGTCCCTTCGTCGTCGGCGACACAATTACGGTGCAGGGTGTTACAGGTATCGTTAAAGAAGTGCACTTAGCCCAAACCATCCTCACCGACGAAGACGAAGCCATAATATTGATTCCCAACCGCCATATCGTTGGTGAAATTATCCATAACTCAAACGATTTTAAAGTTGTCGAGAGCTCATTAGGGGTCGCCTATAGTAGTGATGTTAGCCAGGTCACCCACACAATTAAAGGCGTGCTTCACGAACTTGGCGTCGACACAAACCGGCCGCCACAGATCGGCATCGATGAATTTGGCGACAACAGCATTAATTTTGGCATCCGGTTTTGGGTGCCAACCGACAAATACCACCAACTACGTTTTCGTGTTAACAACGAACTCTTTAGGGCCTTACGTCTTGCTGGTATTGAAATACCCTTTCCGCAACGTGAAATACGCCTATTAAATTCTAACCAAGATAATTCGCTCGAAAAACAACTTTCTTGATCACTATGAATAACAATACAGTCTCAGAAACTAGGCGTTCGTCGCGTCGCAGCTCGTCATCGAGGGGGTCAGGCTCACATCGAAGAAGAACTCGCTTACTCCAGATATTAGGCATGGCGCTTGTTCTATCTCTACTAATTAATCTGATTATGGCTATTGCACTGGCAAGCTACGCCCGTAAAGCGAACCTTTTATCAGGTATCAACGGCGATTTACGCCTCGACCTTGCGAATATCACCGAGCAATCTGAACTCAAAACAAGCCGCATAAAAACACTTGAAAGTGAAATTCAGGCATTAACCCAAAAGCGACTACCTGGTCTGATCAGCCTGAATTTAGACGAAGTTATTAAAGTGGATAAACAATATGTCAAAAATATTGTTTTCACACGCACGGGTAAGAAAGGTGCCCATTTATATGAGTATAAAGTGGTACTTGAAAATCATGAGGCCGCTTTGCAGCCAGCACTAAAAGTTCTTTTATTTGATCGCAGTGGCGTACAAGTAGGTATGTCTACTTTAAGTCACAGAACAGAACAAGGAGGCGTGAGCCGCCTCGACCAGGACGAGGTCCGCACACATTACTCCGCTGTTCAACTACCCAGAAGGTCTGAACCAGAATACTTCCAGATTATCTTATTGTAGATATTATGCTCTGGACAAATAAACGCCCTGAACAGCCTGAAAAAGGCTCCGCTTTATCTTACTTATTCCGTTTTTTAATAATGGGGCGGTTTTTCTTGATCAGATATATCAGCTATAGGCCCCTGAGTAACCTCCTGTAGCCGTTGCATAAGATACCGACAGGTCTGCTCAAGTCTGTCGATACTCTCTTGCTGATTACACACCACATCATTAAGAGCTTTGACAATATCCTCTTGATAGGCAAGTTTAATTTCCAGCTCAGTACAGCGTTGATCACTCATAACTTACTCATTCGTCCAAAGGCTGTCGTTGATAAAGGCTATTCATTGAAAAAAAGTGCCTAGATAAAGGGATCACTACGGCAGAGTAATTTCACCACTTTCAACAACATGAACAGGCACCGGCCACCAGCCAGAACGCAACTTTGTCTCCAACTCATAGCGCAATTCGCGACCTGGCTTATCGAATAAAGATGAAATTAAACGTAGACCTGCCAGTATGTTTGTCGAAGCCTCAACCTGAAAAATAGTTTCAGAATAGGGAGAAATCTCCGCTATTTGTCCAGCCACACCTGTGATTACCTTTTCGCCATTGAGCTTCAATGTATAGGACATACCTGAGACATTCAGCGTAGTACTATTAGGATTGATAATTTTAAGGTCGACTTTAAAACGCTGCTCAAAACCACTGGAAGACAAAGGTTCTAACCGCACCAAATGCACCGCTGGCTTTTCATACGCTGGATCAAACAGAGCACAGGAAGACAGCAGGGTCACTAATAATGTAACCACGCTTAAACGAATAGCACTTCTGTCAAAAGCCCCTACAGAGCAACTCATCCAGTTAATCCTTAACATCGGGCTCAAAGAAAAGCCACTGCACATGGGGAAAACGTTGACGGAACAGCGATTCAATGAGATTGATGTCCGCCATCAATTTTTTAGCCTCGGTTTTCTCGTGCATCCTGGCTTTAACAGCCACCATCACATCCCTGCCCAGTTGTAGCGTTAATACGTTAAACACCTCGTCGACCGCGGGCTCACTTTCAAGAAAAGCAACCATTTCAGCCCGCGTATGGGCCTCAACCCCCTGGCCAACCAACAGGGCTTTGATCTCTACCCCAATCATAAGGGCAACCACAATCAATAATAAGCCGATAGCCATACTACCCCAGGCATCATAAACCGGATTGCCAGTAGCAATGGCCGCCAACAGAGCACATAAAGCCAGACTCAGCCCCAGCAATGCCGCCAGGTCCTCACCAAATACGACCATTAACTCACTGCGACGCGTATCACGAAACCAGCGCCAATAATTTTGCTCTGCGGGGCGAATTTTATTAATTTCACGGATACAACCGAGCAACGCCAAACCCTCCGCCACCATGGCAAAAACCAACACACCAATAGCCAACCAAGGGGATTTTAGCGCCTCGGGTTGATGTAACTTATGCCAACCCTCATAAATTGAAAACACACCACCCAGCGTAAATAGCACCAAAGCCACCAAAAATGACCAGAAATAGATTTCCTTGCCATAACCCAAAGGGTAGTCGGATGAAGGTGGACGTTTGGCTTTTTTAAGGCCAATCAACAATAGCAACTGGTTACTGCAGTCGGCGAGGGAATGAATAGCTTCGGCTAGCATGGCCCCAGAACCGGTAATCCATGCGGCGACGCCCTTAGCAATGGCGACAGCACCATTGGCAAATAATGCGTAAAAAACACTTTTAAGCGAATCCGCTCCCTGAGACATAACACCTTATACCATTGAATTATTGACAACAGGACGCATCTTAATAGACTCAAGGCTTATCATGCCATCACCAAAAGGAGTTTTTACGTGTTACGCATCGGTCTATTTCTCGCGACTAACATCGCCGTACTCATGCTGGTCACTATTATTTTTGAATTTTTTGGACTCCAGCAATATTTATCTACTCAGGGAGTGCATACCAACACCACGGCACTGCTTATTATGTGTGGAGTTTTTGGTTTCGCTGGCTCTTTTATTTCCCTATTGATGTCAAAGTGGATGGCCAAGCGCAGCACCGGCACGCAAATCATTACCGAGCCTTCTAACGCCGACGAGCGTTGGTTACTCGACACCGTTGCCGAGCTGGCACGCAAAGCGGATATCGGTATGCCTGAAGTCGGGGTTTTCCAGGCCCGGCAATCCAACGCTTTTGCAACAGGCTGGAACAAAAACAATGCCTTGGTCGCCGTTAGCACAGGGCTGTTTAGCCGTTTCAATAAAGACGAAATAAAAGCTGTACTGGCCCACGAAATTGGCCACGTTGCCAATGGCGACATGATCACCTTGACGCTGATTCAGGGTGTTGTGAACACCTTCGTGATGTTTTTTGCACGCATCATCGGCTCCATTATCGACAAGGCGGTGTTCAAAAATGACCGCCCCGGCATTGGATATTTCGTCACCGTCATGGTGTTACAGGTAGTGCTGGGCATTCTTGCCTCGACCATTGTTATGGCCTTTTCGCGCTGGCGCGAATACCGCGCCGACGCCGCTGGCGCCCATTTAACGACACGGGCAGCGATGATTGCTGCTTTGCAAAAATTACAGGCTGAAACTCAGGCCCACGTGCCTAATGAAATGCCCGACACAATGACAGCGCTGGGTATCTCGGGTGGCTGGAAAGAGCACGCTAGCAAACTATTTATGACACATCCGCCGCTGGAAGAGCGCATCGAAGCTCTGCGTCGAGGCGTCTAAATTTTGTCTGCTAACTCAACTCCAGAGAACCCCCAGGAGAAGAGCTATCCACAGCGACTTTGCGCCGTCGACGATATTCCCACTGGCGGTGCAAAGGGCTTTCAGCTCGACAAATTCAACAGTATTTTCGCGGTGCGCAAAGAGGGCGAACTCTATCTCTATCGCAACCGCTGCCCCCACGCTCGCCTTGAGCTGAACTGGATGCCCGACCGCTTTCTCGACAGAAGTCGTGACTATATTATGTGCGCAGCCCACGGTGCCTTATTTCAAATCGACAGTGGAAAGTGCATATCGGGGCCCTGTCCCGGCACCCAGCTAAGCCCGGTTGCGCACACTATTGTCGATGGTCAGCTTTACTTGAATGAAGACCCTAGCAAGGACAGGACTTAGACCAATCATTATTGTCGAATTGAAACCCTATGCCCTACAATCCCCGACTTAGAAAACATCCACCCTTACCACTAACAAAGGAAATTCCCCATGAGTAAAGTAGAAGATCATATCGCCATTCGTGAACTAGCTGCCCGCTACAACCGCGCTTTCGACTACGGCAACCCCGAAGCCTGGGTCGAGTGCTTTACAGAGGATGGCAGTTTCGAAATGGGTAGTAAAAAGCTAGCTGCCGGCAGCACCGATTTACTCGCTTTTGCTAAAAAAATGATCCCTTCAATGAAAGTGAAACACTGCACCACTGATGCCATCGTTGAGGTTGACGGTGACACAGGCACACACGATGCCTACCTGATTTTGGTCGACTGTGGTGATAAAGTTAGCGTTGTTAATTCTGGCCGCTATATCGACGCCGTGGTGAAAGTGAATGGCCAGTGGAAATTCAAGCAACGTGTGGTAGACATTGATGATAAAAGTTAACGAGTAGGGCTAATTTAGCCCTACTCGCTCAAGCTTGTACAAGCAACGCTCAAAAAAGCCCTGCTTCTTTCAAGAGACAGGGCTTTTTTATCGGCATGCTAAGCACTAACCGGCGCTAAAAATGTCAGTTTTCTATCAATCACAATTTCATCCGCACTCAAGCGACAACCATAAACCAGCACCTCCACACCTGCAGCAATGGCCTCTACCAGAGCCTGGGTGTAAAACGGGTCAATATCCTCTGCGGCACCGACTTCTTCAATTTCAGTTAACTGCACACAAAAAACCAGCACCCCCCGCTGGCCCTGTTCAACCACGTGCATTAATTCACGCAAATGTTTTGCTCCCCGAGATGTGACGGCGTCTGGAAAACGCGCCTGTTTGCCCTCCGTTTCCAGAGTGACACTCTTCACTTCGATAAAGCATTGATCCTTGCCCTGTTCGAGCAAGATATCAATGCGGCTCTTTTCCTCGCCATAACGCACCTCGGTACGCAACGTATTGTAACCTTGTAACTCGCTAATAAGGCCACTCTCAATCGCTTCAACGACCAGCTGATTGGGCCTTGCGGTATTCACCCCCGCCAGTCGCCCACCCGTAGTGGTAATGATCTCAAGTGTGCCGGGCAGTTTGCGCTTCGGATTATCGGAGCGGGAAAACCAGCAGGGCTGGCCCGGATTCAGACAATTCTTCATTGAACCCGTATTGGGGCAATGAATCGTTAGCTCACTGCCATCGTCCAGTTTAATATCAGCAAAAAAACGCTTATAGCGTTTGATAAAAATAGCTTCTTCAAAGGCCGGGGAAATTTTCATCGACAACTCGTCTTTATCATTCAGGGTAAAAGTCTTATTTGGCTAGCGCTTCACCCAGACGTTCAACCGCCAGCTCGAGCCTGTGAAGCGGCTGAGTGTAAGAAAAGCGCACGTGCTGGTGTGCCAGATGCTCACCGAAATCCGTGCCCGGTGTGAAGGCCACTCCGGCCCGCTCGAGCATATCCCAGCAAAAAGCTTCGCTATCACCCGCCAACTTTTCGATACCCGCATAAACATAAAAGGCACCTGCAGGCGTATGAGGAATAGTAAAACCTAGTTCCCGCAGGGCCGGAACAAGATAGTCCCGACGCTGACGAAATTCAGCGCGGCGGGCCTCCATAAGATCAAGCGTCGTCGGCTCAAAGGCACCTAGGGCGGCATATTGCGCAATACTGGGGGGCGAGATATAGAAATTCTGAGCCATGATGTTGACGGCCTCGAGAGCATCTTCCGGCACCACCATCCAGCCGAGCCGCCAACCGGTCATACCGAAGTATTTTGAAAAACTGTTAATCACCATCGCGTCATTATTGATTTCGAGAATCGAGCTTTCGGGCTGGTCGTAAACCAGGCCGTGGTAGAGCTCATCCATAATCATCACGCCATTGTGGCTCGCCACCACCGCGTTAATGCCTCGCTGATTATCGAGAGATAACATCTCGCCCGTCGGATTACTCGGCGAAGCCACAAGTACGCCCACGGTGTTATCGCGCCAGTGTTCGGCAACAAGCTCAGGCGTTAATTGGTAGGCATTGTGCGCATCGACTGGGATCAACTGCGGTTCACCACCGCCACGACGCACAAAATTGGCATTGCAAGGATAACCGGGATCGGTTAACTGCAGACCGTCTCCTGGATTAATAATAAGGTCGCAAATCAAACCCAATGCAGCACTGCTGCCCGTGGTGACGACAATGCGCCGGGCCGGTATCTGCAAACCATAGCGGGTAGCATAAAAAGCAGCAATGGCCTCGCGTAACTCAATAATACCCAGCGAAGGCGTATAAAAGGTTTTTTCATCACGCAAAGCCGCATTTGCCGCCTCGACAATAGCCGGCGCTGTCGGGAAAGCGGGTTCACCGGCCTCCATGCGTACAACATCCCGGCCCTGAGCCTCCATTTTCACCGCAGCTTCAAGAAAATCGACGACCTTAAACGACGTCATACCCTCAATTCTTGTGGCATATTGGCGCTGAATTCCATCGACCATAGCAGGTTCCTAATTGCTTGCGAAAAAATAAAGCATTGTAGGCGAAGATTCAGTGTCGGTAATGCAAAAATAGACTTGAAAAATTTCTTCAGTGGCTCTATAACGTCCTGCTTCGCGACAGCATTAAAACGGAACACATCCATGCCCAAGAAAAAAGCGGCCAAAGCACCCACTCTTACCCTTCATGGACAGGCTCCTTATAAGGAGAAAAAGGGCGAAGAATACATGAATGAAAACCAGCGTAAGCACTTCAAGGCGCTGCTCATGGGCTGGAAACAGGAATTAATGGAAGAGGTCGATCGCACAGTCAGTCATATGAAAGACGAGGCAGCTAACTTCCCCGACCCCGCAGACCGAGCAACACAGGAAGAAGAGTTCAGCCTCGAATTACGCACTCGCGACAGAGAGCGTAAGCTGATCAAAAAAATTGATGCAACTATCGAGTTGCTCGATACCGACGACTATGGTTATTGTGACCAGTGCGGTGTTGATATTGGCATTCGCCGGCTTGAAGCTCGCCCCACCGCGACGCTGTGTGTCGACTGCAAAACTCTCGATGAAATTAAAGAAAAGCAGGTTAGCGGTAACTAAAGTCTGTCCGACCGCCTACTGATGGCTGTCAGTTCTTATATTGGCCGGTTTGCACCTTCGCCCACCGGCCCTCTCCATAAAGGTTCACTCCTCGCCGCCCTAGCGAGCTTTCTGGACGCCCGAGCTAACGGTGGGCAGTGGCTGTTGCGCATTGAAGACATCGACCCCCCACGAGAACCCGCCGGTGCCGCCGACCTCATCCTACAGCAACTGGATGAACACGGTTTGCACTGGGATGGCCCAGTGCTCTACCAAAGCTCACGCCTACCCGCCTATAAAGATGCTCTACAACAACTCAGCGAAGTTGGTCTGTTGTACACCTGCTACTGCAGTCGCTCGCGCTTACGCACTCTTGGGGGCTGCTACGATGGCGCTTGTCGCAGCAACAAACTCCATTCACATATCTCCGATAAGCCCTATGCTATTCGCTTGCACTTACCGGAAAAAAGCATCATCGCCTTCAACGATTTAATTCAAGGGCCACTCGCTTTTGATTTGCACAAGACCGGGGACTTTATTCTTTGGCGCCGCGACCACCTCCCCGCTTATCAGCTGGCCTGTAGCCTGGATGACGGTTTTCAGCGTGTCACACGCGTTATTAGGGGCTCTGACTTACTCGATTCAACACCACGGCAACTCCACCTATTAAGCTGTTTAGGCCTTGCCGCCCCGCAATACGCTCACATCCCTGTACTCAAAAATGCCCAAGGCCAAAAGCTTAGCAAACAAAATCATGCTCCTCGGCTCGATTCAAGTAACGTGCAAACCAACCTTCTTGATTGCCTGAAGCTACTAGGACTCTCTCCCTCCACAGAGTTGAACACAGCTTCTATACAGCAAATACTTGCTTGGGCTATTGAACATTGGCGATTTAGCCACATTCGCCCCTCAGCATGCTGATAAAAAGTGACAGCCTGTAAATAGCTGTCACTTTCAGATACATTTAGCTATAACAATGCTTGTCGCTAAGGTTGTTTTTATCTAAGAAAAGCTTTGCACGGCCTCTCCTTTCTGAGTAATATAATTTCCACTTATAACAATAATAAATATCCAGAATGACAATAACAATAACAATAGAAAATAATAATAATATTTGATGATTTGCTATGCGTTTTAAGGGTGGGTTAGATCCATAAATACATGGCATATTTAAAAAAGGGAAGCTTTCGAGCTTCCCTTTTTTAAGGCCTAGATTTTATCGCCGGCAAGTCATCCATCTGAGATAGCCAACCTTAATGCGCATTGACCTTCTTCTGCAGACCTATGTGCCAGCAAAACTCTGTAAAAAATCTGAAAAAATATTTGCATAATTCTGCGAGCCTCATTAATATAACCCTAAGTCATTCAACAAATGACTAAAAAGAATAACAATAAATAATAAGAATAAACAGATGAGTTGCTATACGTTTTAGGGTGGGTTAGATCCGTAAACACATGGCCTTTTGAAAAGGGAAGCCCTCAGGCTTCCCTTTTCTCTGCCAGCTTCTTTTCCAATGTACTCTGATTTCCCGGCTTGAATTTTCACTTTATAGGATTGAAGCCCTAATAATAGACATTACTTTCGCCGTAGAGAACATTCATATTAAGTCGCAACTATTACCTAGAAACCCGATTTCATGGAACCTATGCTAGCTTTCCAGCATCACATTTTTCCTTCCCAGCGAAATCCCGTCCTCAAACAGATTTACCCAGCTTCAGCATCTGCTGCAGCCTATATGCTAGACTCACGTCCCGTTTTCTTTGCCCCAGAAGGTTGTAACCCCATTCCATGCTAAAACGCATTGCCGAAACATTAGGCTTCAAAAAGAAGCGTAAAAGCTCTGGACCACATATCGTGCCGCCAGGCTCTCATCCCATAGAACCCACGGATATCAGCCGTGCAGCTTCTGAGGTTGTCATCGGTCTGGAAGAAGCGGGTTATAAAGCCTATGTGGTGGGCGGTTGTGTTCGCGATCTATTACTCGGTCTCAAACCAAAAGACTTTGATGTCGCCACGGACGCAACCCCCGAGCAAGTCAAAACTATTTTTAGACGTGCTCAAATCATTGGGCGCCGTTTTCGTATCGTCCATGTGCGTTTTGGCCGCGAAGTGATAGAGGTCACCACTTTCCGTGCCCACCACACAAACAATCCAGGCAAGGATAAAAACCTCTCCCGCCAGTCTAAAGAAGGCATGCTATTGCGTGACAATGTCTTTGGTTCGATAGATGAAGACGCCAGCCGACGTGATTTCAGCATCAACGCCATGTACTACCACCCTACCGACAACACCATTTACGACTATGCTGACGGCCTAGCTGACCTCGAGCAAAAAACCTTACGTATCATTGGTGATGCCGCCACACGTTACCGGGAAGATCCCGTGCGTATGCTGCGCGCTGCCCGCTTTGCCGCTAAATTAAATTTTGATCTCGACGATAATACCCTCGCACCCATTGCTGAATACGCCTCTTTACTCAGTGATATTTCCTCAGCCCGCTTATTTGATGAAAGTTTAAAGCTGTTTATGAGCGGCGCGGCCTTTGCAACCTACGAACAACTACGCCAGTTAGCGTTGTTTGCAGAACTCTTCCCTCAAACAAACCGCCTTATTGATGATGATTTTTATCAAAAATTGATCAGCCAGGCGATGCGTAACACCGACACAAGAATCAATAACCGCCAGCGTGTAACACCAGCCTTCATTTATGCTGCTCTGTTGTGGCCAGCTTTAGTGGAACAGCGCAAAGCGTACACCGCCAAAGGAGATTCTCCTCTCTACGCTCTGCAACAAGCCGGTAGTGACGTTATTCAGCAACAAATAAAACGTACCGCCATCCCTCGACGTTTCACCACAATGATGAAAGAGATCTGGGATCTACAGGGCCGCCTCAACAAGCGCAACGGACAAAACGCCGCCCGCCTGTTCAGCCACCCACGCTTTCGTGCCGCCTACGATTTTTTACTGCTACGAGAGCAAGCCGGTGAACAAACCCACGGGCTGGGTGAGTGGTGGACGCTTTATCAAGAGGTAGATGACGATGAACGCGAAACCATGGTCGCCGCCTTGCCAAAACAAAAATCTGGCAACAAAAGGCGACGTCGACCCCGCCGTAAACCTAAGGTAGATCATGCCAGCTAAGGTCTATCTCGGCCTGGGTAGCAATCTCAATTCACCAGCTCGGCAGATCAGAACAGCCCTCAAAGCCATCGCTAAACTACCTGGCACTCAGCTAATGAGCTACGCACCTTGGTATCAAAGCATCGCCATTGGCCCCGGTAGTCAGCCCCGATATATCAATACAGTGGTAGCTATTGAAACCGTACTCAAGCCCCGCCCTCTACTGCGAACACTACAGCAGATAGAACTGCGTCAGGGTAGAAAACGCATTGTGCACTGGGGGCCTCGCACACTGGATATCGATATTCTACTCTACGCCAAACAGACTTTGCATACGCGGCAGCTAACAATCCCCCACCCCCGGCTCAATGAACGCAGCTTTGTCCTCTACCCCCTGGCCGATATCGCTCCCAATTTGGATCTGCCCGACGGCACCCCGCTAGCTAAACTATTGGCAAACTGCCCACCAAAAGGTATTGTCCGCCTCAGCACTGGAGGAAGTGGTGGACGTACTGGCTAAAACTCTTAATATCAACCTAAATATCGGTACGTTGCCTCGCTTCATTGCGGTAGAAGGACCCGTTGGTGTTGGTAAAACTTCCCTCGCAAAGCGTTTGGCCGAGACTTTCAATTATGAAACCTTGCTGGAAAATACCGCCGGCAACCCCTTCCTAACACGCTTTTATCAAGACAGAAAAGCTGCCGCACTGCCAACTCAGCTACATTTTTTGTTGCAAAGAGCTGAGCAAATAGAAGATTTACGCCAGGAGGACATGTTCCAGCCACTGCGCATTGCCGACTTTCTCATGGACAAAGACCCTCTCTTTGCTCGCGTCACGCTTGACGCTGACGAGTTAAAGATTTATCAGGCGGTGTACCAGCAGCTGACCCTTAACAAACCCAAACCCGATCTAGTGATTTACTTGCAAGCACCAGCCACAGTACTCATGGAGCGCATCAACGCCCGTGGCGTAGCCAGTGAACGCAATATCGACCTCGCCTATCTAACTGAACTCAATGAAGCCTACATGGAGTTTTTTCATTACTACGAAACAGCACCACTGTTAATTATTAACGCTGCAGATATTGACCCCATAAACAATGAAGATGACTATCGAAATTTAGTGAACTACCTACTCGATATCAAAAGCGGGCGACACTACTACAACCCGCAAACACATTTTTAAAGTATACAACCAGTTATGTATAACGTATTAAAAGAGACCCAGCGATGAAAACTGTCACCATCAATACACTTAACAGTTACAAAATTGCCGGTGAAAAATTCCCCGTCATTACCGCCTACGACAGTGCCTTTGCGCGCCAGATTGAGCTCGCGAGTATTGATGTTATTCTGGTTGGCGACTCTTTAGGCAACGTCATTCTCGGTTACACCAGCACTGTGCCCGTCACCATGGACGACATGTTGCACCACACCGGCGCAGTGAGCCGCGGCAACAACAAGTCATTGATTGTTGCCGACATGCCCTATATGTCCTACGCCACCAAAGAAGACACCCTAGCCAATTCAGCACGACTGATGCAAGCTGGCGCGCAAATGGTCAAAGTCGAGGGCGGCTCATGGCTTGAGGAATCTGTCTTTAGCCTCAGTCAACGCGGAGTGCCAGTCTGCGGCCATCTCGGCCTGACACCACAATCTTTCAATAAACTCGGCGGTTATAAGGTGCAGGGGCGAGATGAAGAAGGCGCCGAATTAATTCTCCGCGACGCCAAGGCCTTACAGGAGGCCGGTGCAGATATGCTAGTACTAGAATGTGTACCCACTGAGCTAGCAACAACAATTACGAAAGCTCTAGATATCCCCGTAGTTGGCATTGGTGCGGGTCCCAATACCGACGCCCAGGTACTCGTGCTCTATGATATGCTCGGCTTTTCACCACGCATTCCAAAATTCACCAAAAACTTCCTCGCTGAAACGAACAGCGTACAATTAGCACTGCAAGCCTATGCTAACGCGGTGCGCAGTGGTGATTTCCCCCAGGCTGAGCATGGCTTTAAATAAACGTTGGCAGCGACTGCAAACTTCTTTCAGCGCGAGCCTTTGGCCCACCGCGTCAGCTAGGCTTGAGCGCCGCAAAACATGCCGTATAAAGTTGCAATAATCACACTTACCTTAGGGTCGTGCAGCCGGTAATAAATTGTTTGTGATTCGCGTCGAGTTGCCACCATAGCACTGCGACGCAGGGTCGCTAAATGTTGCGACAGCGCTGACTGGCTAAGGGGAACGCACTCATTCAGAGAAGTGACTGATAACTCACCCTCGCTTAACGCACAGAGAATCATCAAGCGATTTCTGTTTGCAAGTGCTTTTAACAAGCTTTCTGCCTCACTGGCATGGACGGCTAAGTCAGCCAAATCCCCATCAATTTCCACTCTATCTGCCTCCAGAAATCTCACCCAAAGTTTTATGCTGGTATCAATCCCTCCTACATTATGTATTGCTAAAATAAACTACGCTAATGCAATAAATCTATATTAGCCTGTGATATATACATAAACAGCTGGGTTAGCTAGCAGTCAATCCATGTAAAACCGACTCAGCCGCTGAGTCCCTGACCGCAAAAATGCAAAGCCACATCAACTTCGTAATGAAAAATACCTTTCAGGAAGTAGTCTCCTAAATTTGGAGAGTGTCGTGTAAAGCTATCACATCTGTTAGCAGGCTATACTATCGTTTGAAAAATCATTCCACCTTGTAAATCAAAGATTCAGAAAACATCTTCTGTGGAGTGTTCGAAATGCGCATAGAAGACAACTGTGCCTTTACAGAAAATAATGCAGCCATCCGCGTCTATCGTAAGTAAGGATGGTCGTTCTGCTCTTACGGCTGCAACCCGGGTAGAGATGGACTATGCCAATGTTTATATCCCCGAAGGCTGCTTTGACGCCAAGAGTAAAGACCAACCGATACTCGAGAATATTATCGACCAATTAAATTTAGCCAGCGCGGAGTTATAGATTTATGCGCGGAGGTTTATACCCAGTAATTATTATCTCAACAGGGCGAACCGTTTTATGGCGCGCTGAATCTTGATAAGTGACATCCGCCCATTCTCATAATACCAGTCCCAAAGGATTATATTAGGTACACCAAATATAACATAGCGATATAATTAACATGTTGCTAATATAATAAATACTAATATAATCCCGTTAAAGTGCGGTGTCTTTACTTTAGCAGTAAAAACCTATTTCGATCAGGACACATCAACCTTGTCCCGCATGGCCTGGGGTATCATCCAATGAGACTGCTCCTATCGGGCTTCGGTACTGCTCGGGACGCACAGGAGCTCGTGCTGCCGGTTCTCTAATCAACAACATCAGGCAAGCTCCTCAATTGAAAGACAGGTAATAAAATATGCATCCATTTGTACTAGCATTGATTGGGGGCGGGCTTGTAGGCCTGGCCGCCGTTATGATGATGGCCCTGAAGGGGCGCATCGCCGGTGTCAGTGGTATTTTAACCGGCTCGCTTGCTGAAAGCGGCGGCGAACGTATCTGGCGCATCCTCTTTATAGCAGGCGTTATTGTCGGTGGTGCTATTCCCGTCATGCTCTCCAGTGACTTCAAGCCACCGATACCCCAAAGCGGCACCCTGCTAACCATTATTGGCGGTCTCGCTGTGGGTATTGGCACCGGTTTAGGTAGCGGTTGTACCAGTGGTCACGGTATTTGTGGCATCGCACGCTTATCTCAACGTTCGATAATCGCCACCTGTACATTTATGGCCGCAGGCTTTATTGGCGTCTATCTACTCAAGCACGTATTTGGAGGCGTATAAAATGCCAACGCAAAAGATTGGGCAGCAATTATCCGCCCTCGTATCAGGCCTGGTTTTTGGCATAGGTATGGCGATATCGGGCATGACCAACACCGAGCGCGTGCAAGGCTTTCTCGATCTCGCCGGTGCCTGGGATCCCACCCTGGCCTTTGTAATGGGTGGCGGGCTTATCGTTACCTTCATCGGCTATAAATTCGTGCTCAAAAAACCGGCTCCCATTTTTGGCGAGACCTTCCATCTGCCAACGAAAACCGATATCGACAAAACATTGTTGATCGGTGCCGTGCTTTTCGGTGCTGGCTGGGGTCTGGTCGGTTACTGCCCCGGCCCGGCAATTGCGGGCTTAAGCTACGCCTACCCAACAACTTTACTATTTGTAGCAACAATGATCATAGGCCTGCTTTTGGCTCGTATCATCAGCAGGCGTCTTTAAGTAGTTTCAATGCCATAAAGTCCATGAATTTCCGAGGTTACTCTAAGTGACCTTCGGTTTTTTTGGCTCTACTAATTCCCATAATTTACCCTCAGCAGTCACTTTACTTTTAGTCGCGTTAACACCTTAAATCGAAGTTTACTCGTCCTGTTTTCTGACCAATAATCTTGGCCTAATCGTATTCGGCAAACCCGTGATAAAGCTACCCAAGGCGCCTTTATGCAAGGTCACCCTCTAGAGCGCTTTGCATAATTTTCATGTTATTGTTGGTGCCATTGACACCCTCCGTGCCGGCTTTCAGTATTCAGCGAGCCGCATTTTGCTGAGAGGCGAACTTGGATCCCGGCTTTTAATGCCATCAACTCGGACGACAAACACCGTATGTACTCACACGAACAAGACGTAATCGCAGCGGGCCACCGTATCACCACTCTGCTGCTAGGTGAGCCAGAAAAAGATAAGCCTACCCTCATTTTTCTCCACGGTGGTCTCGACTGCATTGGCATGTGGCGCGAGTTTCCCCAGCAATTGTGCGAAGCCAGCGGACTTGCCGGGATTGTCTATGACCGCTGGGGGCACGGTAAATCCGCCCCCCTAATACTTCCTCGCCCCGGTGACCCCAGAGAAGACGAAGCTGGCCAGCCTATCGCCGACATCATCAAACACTTTGCCTTGAATAAAGTCATTTTAGTTGGCCACAGTTTTGGCGGCGCTGTCGCCTTAATTGCCGCCAGTAAGCACCCAGATAATATTTGCGGCATTATTTCCATCGTACCGCAATTAATCATGCACTCCGGTGCAATAGACGGCCTCAAAAAGGCGGAAGAGGCTTTTTATAAGGGCCGACTACGTGAAAAGTTACAGCCATTTCACGGTGATAAAACCGATACTCTTTTTAAAAACTGGGCCAGTATGGCCCTGAAAAAAACCGTACCGAAAAAACCTTACACGACCTCACTGGAAGAAATTACTTGCCCTGTGCTCGCCATCTTTGGCGAACAGGACAACTACGGCTATCAACCCAATCTTGACCTGATTACAGCACGGGTTAGCAGCCCTTTAGAAATATTTAAAATTGAAAAAGCTGCCCACTACCCACATCTAGAAACACCTGAGCCGGTCATCGTTAAAGCCTGTGAGTTTATTAATGCGCAACACTCACCTGCTTAGCAGACATTGAAAGATTCTCACTTCATAGCCTGAAGCCAGTACTGCCATTTCTTTCGTCAGCTTATCAGACACATTACGCTGTCATTTGCGGCGGTTATGCAGCGAAAGACAACACAGTCCGCCCGATGCGATAAAGGGCAGCGGCTCTTATTTAGCGCTTTGTAAACGTCGCGGCCCTTTCACTTCTTTAACCTAACCCTTTAACGCCACACACCTCAACGCTTTCCTGAATGGCGCATAATTTGCTTGGTTTTTAAGCATCATCCAATCAGCAATACACGTTGGACCCACGACAACTAAGTGCATCTGCCTGCTATTCAGGCCACATACTGCAAATCCAGCCAAGGAGAGAAACTTATGAGCAAACACTACGGCTTAATGGTTCCCGGTGCGGATGCTGTGGGGCCACCACTGCGTGTCCTTGCGCCCTATGACGGGCAACTACTCGCTGAGGTCGACACCGTCGACTGGACTGGTGTCGACACGGCACTGAGCACGGCACAGCACTTGTTTGCAGACCGCGCTAACTGGCTAACGGCGGAACAACGCATTCAAATATTGCAGACTACGGCAGATCTAATGGCGCGTGAAGCAACCCGCTTGACCGACATTGCGACGCGAGAGGGGGGCAAACCACTGATTGACTCGCGAGTTGAAATGGCCCGCGCCATTGACGGCATAAACCTTTGCATACAGTGCATTCGCACCACCCATGGCACGGAAATCCCCATGGGGCTCAATGCCGCATCGACGAATCGCCTCGCCTTCACTCAACATGAACCGATTGGCGTAGTGGTGGCATTTAGCGCATTTAATCACCCCATTAACCTCATCGTGCACCAAATTGCTCCGGCCATCGCCGCCGGATGCCCGGTTATTGTCAAACCCGCCAATGACACACCGATGTCCTGTTACGAACTGATACAACTGTTCCACGAGGCGGGCTTGCCCCCACAGTGGTGCCAGGTGCTTTCCACCACCGGACACGATGTATCTGAAGCGCTCGCCAGAGATCCCCGAGTCGGATTCTTTAGCTTTATTGGCAGTGCAGAAGTCGGCTGGATGTTGCGCTCAAAGCTCGCGCCGGGCACCCGCTGCGCACTGGAACACGGCGGTATTGCACCCGTTTTGCTCGCTGAAGACGCCGACCTTGACGCCGCCATTCCCCTGCTCGCAAAAGGGGGCTTCTACCACGCGGGGCAGGTTTGTATATCGGTACAACGTGTCTTTGCACATAGCTCTATCGCCCACAGGGTAGCAACGGCGCTCGCTAGCGCAGGTGCGGGCATGACGGTAGGAGACCCAAATCTGGAAAGCACCGACATCGGCCCGATGATTCGCCACCAAGAGCTTGAAAGGGTACATCAGAGCGTTATGGACGCGGTTGATAACGGGGCCATATTACTGGGCGGTGGCGAGAAAATATCCGCGAGTTGTTATCCGCCAACGGTGCTCTTAAATCCACCCACAGATGCCGACGTGAGTTGCACCGAGGTGTTTGGCCCCGTCATTTGCGTCTACAGCTTTGACGATATAGACGATGCTATTCGTCGTGCCAA
>JARGOV010000014.1:0-28633 GCA_029212965.1 Porticoccaceae bacterium | reverse complement strand
AAGTTTGACTTAACCACCGCAGCACTATTTGGTTGCGCAGTACTCACCGGTGTAGGAGCTGTGGTTAACACGGCCGATATGCCGCCCGGTTCATCAGCCGCCGTTATCGGCCTGGGAGGCGTTGGCCTGTGCGCCCTGTTAGGTGCGCAACTGGCTGGCGCACGACAAATTCTAGCCGTTGACCTATCTGACGAAAAACTCGCTTTTGCCCGCGAACTTGGCGCAACACATACCGTCAATGCAGGCGAGGCCAATGCGGTCGAAAAAATAAAAGACTTAACCGGCGGCGGTGTTGAATACGCCTTTGAAATGGCGGGCTCAGTACCCGCCCTGGAGCTTGCCTATAGCATTACCGCGCGTGGCGGTACCACGGTCACCTCCGGCCTGCCACACCCGGACCGAAAGCTTTCAATACAAGCTGTGTCCATTGTTGCTGAGGAGCGCACGCTGAAAGGCAGCTACATTGGCACCTCCGTACCCAGTGTTGACCTACCTCGATATATGTCGCTGTATGAACAAGGCAAATTGCCAGTCGACCGCTTGCTGACTCACACCCTGGCTCTCGACGAAATCAACCTGGGCTTTGACCGCTTGGCATCCGGACAGGCAATTCGTCAAGTGATTGTCCTCTAAGCCACTACCCTCTACTGCACGTCTGGTAGCCCCGCACTATTACGGGGCTACTAACATCCGCTCTCTACATTAGAGCGGATATTTCAACCTGCACCAGATTTACATCCGCTTACCAATTCTACCCAGCCGTTCGGTTAATAGCGCATTCTCTCGGTAGTCGACAGGAACCACGACCAGGCTAGGACCAGACTCCTCAAGCGCCTGCGCCAAGATGGTTTTCAACTGTCTGCTTTGAGTGCATAAATGCCCTTGCCAGCCAAATGACTCCGCCAGTTTCAGCCAGTCAGGATTACCAAAACTAAGATCGGTATGTCGTTTAAATTCGGTATCCTGCTTCCATTCGATCAGTCCATAAGAGTTGTCTTCCCAAACCATCACCACGATATTACTGCGCAGGCGGCGTGCGGTTTCCATCTCTTGAACATTCATCAAAAAACCGCCATCGCCCACTATCGCCAAAATACGACGATCGGGGTAAACCAAACTACCGGCAATAGCCCCCGGCAACGCAAAGCCCATTGAACAATAGCCATTGGGAATTAGGCAGGTATTGGGTTGATGACAATGGTAGTGGCGGGCAATCCACATTTTGTGGGCACCGACATCTGATAACACAATATCGCCAGCCCCCATGACCTCGCGCGCGTCCCAGAGAATTTTTTGCGGGCGAATACTACCGGCAGTGTCATCCTCCGCATATTCACTCAGCTCAGCACACATTGCAGTGCGTACTTCTTGCTGTACCGAAAGATCGAAAGGCAGATAGTCACGGGTCTTAAGCAAGCGACTAAACTCCGTCAAGGTCGCTGTTAAATCGCCGACCAACTCGATCTCCGGGTGATAACACTGATCAATTTCAGCCGCCAGGAAGTCGGCGTGAACAATGTGCTTATCGCGCTGGGCATTCCATAGGGAGGGATGATATTCGACCATATCAAAGCCAAGAGTGAACACCAGATCCGCATCGTCCAAAGCCAGGTTCGAATGATCTTTAGAGCCAAGCCCCACCGTGTATAAACAATACGGGGCATCTTGATCGACGCAACCCTTGGCCATAAAGGTACTAATAACGCCAATCCCGGTTTGCTCACAAAAGTGTCTCAACGCTTCACTGGCACGCCCTCGAATACAGCCATTACCGGCAAGAATGACCGGTTTTCGCGCACGCATTAATAATTCAAAGGCCTGGCTAATAACTGCCGGCGTTGGCTGAGAGCGAAAAAAACGTCGCGGCAACATAGCGCGCTCATCGGCATTTTCTTTTGCGATATCCTCCGGCAACTCGATATGTACAGCCCCCGGTTTTTCCATGCGTGATAAGCGTACCGCCTTACGCACAATTTCAGGAATAGTCCCAGGGTGACGAATTGAAATAGCCCACTTGGTAACCGGTTCAAACATACCGACCACATCCATTATCTGGTGAGACTCTTTGTGCAAGCGCGAGGTTGAGCCCTGCCCTGTCAACACCAGCATCGGCACCCTGTCCATATTGGCATTGGCAACACCGGTAATTAAATTTGAAGCGCCCGGTCCAAGGGTACCGAGACAACCCGCTGGATTGCCGGTGAGGCGGCCGTACACTTCGGCCATAAATGCCGCACCCTGCTCATGGCGCGTGAGAATAAAACGAATTTTATTACTCTCTGCCAGAGACAGCATAAAATCGGCATTTTCCTCCCCCGGCACTCCGAAAATGTATTCAATCCCTTCCTCTTCAAGGCAAGCGACCAGCAGATCAGTAGCTTTCATAAATAACCTTATGTCCTTTTCCAGTAGCAATAGCACACAAGACTCTGTCGCTTAAAAAAGTAACACTGTCCACAAAATGAGCTGTGAAAAATTCTCACGATTGAGTCTTTCCATCCAAACCAACTATTTATTTTCGATGCAAAATAGAAGCCAGAAAGAGATCAACCGGTTCAACATAAATCTCGTTGAATTTTTTACTGCGCTAAAATTTGCATATGTACTAACTAGAAGGTCAGCTTGGCGTAAGCCAAAATACAGCGATTGCTGTCAAAGAAGAGTTAGGCGGGGTATCGCGTGTTCAACCAAGTTAAAAATACAACTTGGTTGAACACATAACTGCACCCAGGAATTATTCAATGTACTTTAAAGCACTATTCAGTGGGTCTTGGGTCTTGGGTCTTGATAGAAGATATCGAAATCACCCACAAACAGTCTGTGTTTTATGGGTGATCGTACTGAATTACATGCAAATCGCATCTAGTTTGTTGCCATCTAAATCTCTAAAATAACCCACATATAGCCCTGGGCTGCGCTCACCCGGCGCACCTTCACAGGCCCCACCAGCTTCAATTGCAGCGTTGTACACCGCATCAACAACTTCAGGCGACTCAGCACCGAGAGCGACCATCACACCATTGCCGACAGTTGCAGGCTTACCATCAAAAGGCTTCATGACCATCAACATGGGGCCTCTGGTTGGACCAAGCCAGGACTTATAACGCTCCGTCTCAGGACCACGTTTGCAACCTAAGGGTGCAAGCACGGCGTCATAAAATTTAGCCGCTCTTTCAAGGTCATTGGTACCAATGGTTACGTAACTGATCATTTTCATTCTCCGTTATTCGTTAAACTCTTGTTATTCGCAGATAGTTGGCGACGTTCATTTTTGCCGAACTAATGTAACACCTTGAAACATATTTTTTAAAACTAATTATACCTACAGCCTTATCTAAAAACGGTTTACCAAACGTCGAGTCTGCTACTATTCAATGCACCTTCGACACTGTCCTCAAAGACATCTTCAAGAAAAGGCTATTAAACATGCGTGCCGCATAAAACAGGTTGTACAGCTAATCACTTTTCGGGCCTTTGCTACACTCGGCACTTTTTCACGTTAAAAACACAAGGCCCCAATATCCACTCCACTTGCGAAACAAAGGCTACAAAAACTTGTATCCAATCATATAAATGCACAGCGCCTACTTTTTAGCGCAAAGAAAGTAAAGAAAGTCGAGGGGCACAGTCAGATTAGTTTATTTTGTCGATATTGTGTCATCAGCGTATTATTAAGTCCTGATAAGTGTTTTAACAAGCTCCGCATTCACCCCAATCGATACAGTAAACCGCCGCTATGAAAATCCAACCCCTTAAACGTGGACTACTCACGCTCATCTTTTCAGTCGTTGTTATTGGCGGCTTTAGTCTTGTCAATTATTTGGATCAAACGAATCATATTGAGGACATCGAGCTACCGGGTGCTAAGGAGGATGTTCATGGTGAGTTTTCACTAGTCAATCAATTTAACGAACCCGTTACCAATCAAAGTTTTGCTGACCGGTATAAATTGATTTTCTTTGGCTTTACTAATTGCCTTGATGTTTGCCCGACGACCCTTAGTCGTATGACCGAGGCGCTGAATCAACTGGGGCCTCTCAACGATAAGCTTTACCCTCTTTACATTACCGTTGACCCTGAACGAGACACCCCAGCACGACTCAAGGAGTACGCCAAAGCCTTCGACCCGCGCATTATTTACTTAACCGGTTCATCCGATGAGATCGCCAGGGTCTTAAAAAGCTGGAAGGCGAGTCGTGCCAAAATTGCCGCAGAAGAAAGCGAAGCAGCAGAAGATTATTCAATGAGCCACAGCTCCGTGCTCTATTTAATGACCCCAGATGATAGACTTGTTGAGTCTTACAACTGGGAGATACAACCCGACAGGATGGTGGCGTCTATTAGCGAGTGGTTAAAGCGTTAAATTCGTACCGCCTTAATCTTATAATCACCATCAAAGTCATGCGTTATAACCCCAGCAACACCTAATAAAAAGATTGAGCATGCCATATTTATCTGTCATTGAATTTTGGTTTGAGGAACTCACCCCCGCCCAGTGGTGGCAAAAAGATGATCGTCTGGACGCGCTAATCGGCGAAAAATTTACCAACCTTCATCAAGCTGCCACCCGGTGCGAGCTTTTTACATGGCGACGTCATCCCCTTGGGCGACTGGCAGAAATTATTGTTCTCGATCAATTTTCTCGCAATCTATTTCGCTATCAGGCTGAGGCCTTTGCCCACGACAGACTGGCACTGGTACTGGCTCAGCAAGCCGTCGCCGATGGCAGCGACCAAAGTGTCAGCGCAAAGCAACGGGGCTTTTTCTACATGCCGTACATGCACAGTGAATCACGGGAGATACAAAAACAATCCCTACAACTCTTCAGCCAACCCGACCTTGAGGCCCATTCCTCATCCGCCTATCGTCACCGCAACATCATCGAGCGCTTCGGTCGTTTCCCTCATCGCAACAAAATACTGGGCCGCACGTCGACCGCTGAAGAAGTGGCTTTTCTACAACAACCCGGCTCATCATTTTAAATAGCCGCACTGTAAAATCACTGTCACTGTATCACCCTTAGTCCTCATTAATAGCACCTCGCCACAGGGCGATGCCCTTCTATGACCCATTACCGTAAACTGCTAGCCCTTAACTGGCACAGCAAACCTCAACTACCCGCCTTATTTACCGAGCATACTTTAGACCATGTCAACAAATTCAGAACGTCCCGCCGCCACCAAGCTTTCATCTATTGCCCAACTCATGCGCCTCGTTGCGCCCTATCGCTGGCGTTGGGTGTGCGCGATTATCGCCCTGCTCTTTACGGCGGGGATTACCCTGACCATTGGCCAGGGCGTGCGCATGGTAATAGACGACGGCTTTGTTGCTGGTTCAGTTTCGCAATTACAGCAGGGTATTTATTTATTACTAGGATTATCCCTATTAATGGCGGCAGGCACCTTTGTACGTTTTTATCTGGTGTCGTGGCTCGGCGAACGGGTCAGCGCCGATATTCGTAGTGCGGTGTTTAATAATATCATTGGTCTCAGCCCCGGCTATTTTGACAACAACCGCAGCGGCGAAATTATGTCTCGCCTCACCACTGACACCACCTTGCTACAAAGCATTATTGGCAGCTCTTTTTCCCTCGCCCTGCGCAGTTCTATTTCGACCATTGGGGCCCTGATTATTTTAATTATCACCAACCTTAAGTTGACCCTGGTGATTCTCGGTTGTGTCCCTCTAGTACTGCTGCCTATTTTAATTTTCGGCCGCCGGGTGCGTACCCTTTCACGACAAAGCCAGGACTCAATCGCCAATGTCGGCACCTACGCTGGCGAAATTATCACCCAGCTAAAAACGGTGCAAAGCTACACCCGCGAAAACTACGAACGGAACGCTTTTCGTGAAGAGGTAGAAAGTGCCTTTGCCATCGCCCGCCGTCGGGTCAAGCAACGGGCAGTTTTAATGGCAGCAGTCATTGTTCTCGTTTTTGGTGCCCTGAGCGGCATGCTCTGGGTGGGAGGCAATGATGTACTCAATGGCACCATGAGTGCCGGTGACCTCGGCGCCTTTGTGTTCTACGCCATGCTGGTGGCAATGGGCGTGGCGACGATGTCAGAGGTCTACGGCGATCTGCAACGCGCCGTGGGCGCCACCGACAGACTGGTGGATTTAATGACGGCCAAAACCACTATTCTGCCCCCTGCCAAAGGTATTGCCGCGAGCGAACTCGCGGCCGAGGTCAGTTTTCAGCGAGTCAGTTTCAGCTATCCCTCGCGCCCTGGGCAAAAAGCCCTTGAAGATTTCTCCATCCATATTCCCGAGGGCAAAGTGGTTGCACTGGTCGGCCCATCGGGCGCGGGCAAGTCCACCGTATTTGAATTAATGCAGCGCTTTTACGACCCCCAAGCCGGCGCAGTACTGCTCGGCAACACCGATATTCGCGAGCTATCACCGGCCGATCTGCGCCAGCAATTGGGTGTGGTTTCTCAGCACCCCGCTCTGTTCAGTGCCGATGTTAGCCACAATATTCGCTACGGCAAACCCGACGCCAGTGACGACGAGGTACAAGCCGCCGCCCGTGCCGCCTATGCCCATGACTTTATTGCACAGTTGCCCGAGGGCTACGCCAGCTTCCTCGGCGAGCAGGGCGTGCGACTATCGGGCGGGCAAAAACAACGCATTGCCATCGCCCGTGCTATTTTGAAAAATCCGCGTCTGCTTTTATTGGACGAGGCCACCAGTGCCCTCGATACCCATAGTGAACAACAGGTGCAGTTGGCCCTTGAAAAACTGATGGAAAACCGCACCACACTGATTATTGCCCACCGTCTATCGACCATCCTCCACGCAGACCATATCGTGGTCATGGATCAGGGTAGTGTCGTTGCCAGTGGTACTCACCAGCAATTACTCACCGACAGTGAACTCTACGCCAGACTGGCAGCGGCACAATTTGGCAGCGCCACATAAAGCGACCAGCCCAGGATGCAGCCTAAATAAAATATCAGGCCATACATTTGCTGGTTCAATACGGGCTTGGATTCACACCCTAAGTACAGTAACGTTAGAATCACTAAAAAAATAAATAAGGTTTTTCTTCTGGTTTAAATAAGGAAATAATAATGATTACCGAAAAAGACATGTATTTTCACACCCCAACTTCCGATGACCACTACTGGGCGGAAACTAATTATTTTGGCTTTTATATTCCCGAAGAAGCCATGCACGTTAACGTCTATGTTTTGACGCGCCAGAACGCTGGTGTCGTGTTATCCAGCATTACCGTGACCGATGGTTTTTCCAACTCACCCCACTTGGTACGCTATAGCAATAACCAGGTGCACTTGCCCTTTCCAAAGTCAGACCTTGACGATTTCACCCTGGGCAATGGCCTGTCGATTAAATGTACCAAGCCGGTGATGGATTACGATATTAAATTCGACGACCAGCGCGGCGTTAAAATTGATGTGCAGTACAAAGCACTGATGGCCCCCTACGATATCCACGACCCGGAGCAAGACCCCCTCGCAGCCACCGCCGACGATCATGTCTCGGCCACTGCCTATGCTGGGCACTGGGATCAAACTGGCCGCGTTACCGGCACCTTCACCATCGATGGCAAAACCTATGACGTCAATTGTGTGTCGAGCATGGATCACAGCTGGGGCGAGCGCAAAGAAGACCAGTTCAAGAACTTTTGCTGGCTCAATGCCAATTTTGACAACGACGTCAGTATTCACTGCATTTGGGGCATCGACCCTGACGATCCCAACCACTACCAGGCCATTGCCCACGGCTACGTGCGCGAGGGTGACCAGGTCTACGGCCTGACCAAAGGCTCGGGTCGCCTTCTACGCGATGGCCGGCTACATCAATTTATGAAGCTTCAAGTCGAAGACGAGCGGGGTAAAACTCATACTTTTACCGGAACGGCTTTTACCTCGAACCCCTGGCAACCCTGGCCTTTCGTCTACTGCACCCACTCCTTCCTGCGCTGGAATCTCGACGGCGTTACCGGTTGGGGCGAGGTGCAGGACGTCAGCATGTAAGCGCCA
Source organism: Porticoccaceae bacterium (assembly GCA_029212965.1). GTDB lineage: Bacteria > Pseudomonadota > Gammaproteobacteria > Pseudomonadales > Porticoccaceae > Reddybacter. Next base: position 20,630 of record JARGOV010000014.1, on the reverse strand, counting down.
TTTTTGCAGGGAGAGCCTCCATTTGCAGGGTGGCAACTCCCTCGCAATAGCGCGCAACAACAGCGGGCCAAATAATCAAGCGAAACCATAAATCAAATAATAATTATGATAAATACAGAAACCCTACGCTTACGCGCCCAACCCACCGCCGAGTGGATAGCGGCAATCAGAGCGCGCTATCCGGTCGAGGCAGCCATCGACAATGTGCTGACCCGCAAGCTGCGCAACCGCACACAAACAACTGCCCACCAAACCAACTTCGAACACCTTGAATCCCACCTAGTCACATACCTGAAGAACCGTACCGGGCAAAACGACCTGCAACTCAGCGACCTAAAAAGGCTCACCGGTGGCGCATCAAAAGAACAGTTCACCTTTATGCTGACCTGGAATCAAGCCTCGGGCGAGCGCGCCACCCGCAAGTTAATGCTACGTATGGACCCTTCCGAATCAGTCGTGGAGACTCACCGCTTGCGCGAAGCACAGGTGCTGCGCGCCATGTGGGGCGAAGTGCCAGTGCCCGAGGTATTCTGGGTCGAGCACAGCGACGAATTTCTCGGCCACCCCTTTTTAATTGCCGCCTTTGTGGTCGGCACCGTACAGCCCGAAGACGGTGGCAAGGTAACCGGGTTGGGCATGTCTTTCGAGCCCGAATTGCGCGCCACACTACGTGACCAGTTCGTACGCCATCTCGCCACCATTCACACCCTCGATTGGCGCAGTAAAGACCTCAGTGCGTTCGATGCCCCCGAAGCGGGTACCACCCAAGCTAATGAATGGTCTGTCGGCGCCTGGGAGCGCATTTGGCAGGAAGACACCATGGAGGCCCACCCCATTATGGAGCAGGCCGCCATCTGGCTGAAAGACAATATGCCAGTGGTCGAAAACCCGGTAATTCAGCACGGCGATTATCGCAGCGGCAATTTCATGTACGACGACAATGGGCAAATCAACGCCATTCTCGACTGGGAACTCTGCCACATCGGCGATTTTCACGAAGACCTGGCCTACAACCGCTGCAAAATGCTTGGCACCCCCGATGACAAGGGCGGTTTTCGCTGTAGCGGCCTGCTGTACTTTGACGAGTTTGTAGAAAAGTACGAAGCCTATACCGGCTTCACTGTCGATATGGAGCGGCTCAAGTGGTATGACATTTTCACCTATTACAAGATGACATCGATCTCCTGCACCAGCCTGCGCATTGCCCACGCCAAAAAAACCCACCTCGATGCAATGATGAACTTAATTGGCGGAGTGGGCTTCCTCTCTGCCTCTGAGTTGGCGCGATTATTGGAAAAAGCTTGAACCAAACGACCACGCATGAATAATTTTTCAGGCGTGGTCGAATTATAACCGTCACCCTTTCAGGAAATTAAAACCCACTGAGCCAAGCAGGCAGAAACTGTTTGGCACTAGAACTAATCAACGATAAAAAAACGTTGAGAAAAGTGTGTGGTGCCCTAAATGCATCGCACGCGATCGACAAGCTGAAGTAAAGAAGTACCTTTTATTTCAGACATATGGCGCAGTACATCTTTAGGCAAGTCATGTGACCGACCTTAATTTACTCTCGCTTTTAAAATAGCAGTGATTTAGCCAACGATCGCCAACAGCTCAACATCAAAAACTAATGTCGCGTGGGGGCCAATAGCACCACCCGCCCCTTTCTCACCATAGGCCAGAGCAGAGGGTACGTACAAACGCCATTTCGCGCCTTCTTGCATCAGTTGCAGCGCTTCTGTCCAGCCGGCAATAACACCGTTCACGGGGAATTCTGCAGGCTCCCCACGATCGTAAGAACTGTCAAACACAGTGCCGTCAATCAAGGTACCGTGGTAGTGGGTGCGAACTTTGGCCGTGCTACTGGGCGTAGCGCCCTTACCTTCATTTAACACTTCGTACTGCAGTCCCGATTCAGTGACCGTAATACCGTCGCGTTTGGCATTTTCAGCGAGAAACTTGACACCTTCGGCAGACAACTTACCTGCCTCTTCCGCCTGTTTTTTCTGCACTCGACCATTCACCTCTTCAAATGCAGCCTTCATCACCTCTGTATCCACCTGAATGGGCTGACCCGTAAAGGAGTCACTAATGCCCTCAATGACAGCATCCAGAACGAGCTCATCAAAGGGACTACCGGCCAACTGATCGCCCATTTGGCGGCCAATGCCATAGCTAACTTGTTGTTCAACAGTGGTAAATTTGTCCGACATAAATCTTTACTCATCAAGATAAAACAACATGTTAACACGACACAATTCAGCAAGGCTCTGGAAAAGCAAACAGATATCGGTCATTGAGCTGGATTATATTTTGGTGTTGAATGAGCGACCCATTTTCAAACCCAACTTATTAACTTAAATAGGAAAAATTATGTCTGAATCCATTAAAGGAAAAACCGCCCTCGTTACCGGTGCGGCCAGCGGTATCGGCGCTGCTGCGGCAGAAATATTTGCTCAAAAAGGCGCCAAAGTGGTGGTCTCCGATATCAATGCGCAGGGAGGTCAGGCAACCGTCGAACGTATTATTGCAGCCGGTGGTGAAGCGGTGTTTCAGCCTTGCAACGTCGCTATTGAGGCCGATGTAATAGCTCTGGTAAAGAAAGCGGTAGACACCTACGGGCGACTTGATATTGCCTTTAACAACGCCGGCGTTGAAGGCGAAGCGGCCACCACACCCAATTGCAGTATTGAGAATTTCGACCTGAACATCGACGTCAATTTGAAAGGCGTGTTTATGTGCATGAAATACCAGATCAATCAGTTTCTCGCCCAGGGCGACGGTGGCGCTATTGTTAACACCGCCTCGGTGGCCGGACTGGTTGCCGCCAAAGGTGTACCTGCCTACGTTGCCGCTAAACACGGCGTCGTTGGCCTGACCAAAACGGCAGCCATTGAATTCGCCAAGAAAGGCATTCGTGTTAACGCGGTGTGCCCTGGCGGTATTCGCACTGAAATGCTGCAACGCGCCCTTGACGAAAAACCCTGGGTAGAAAAACAATTACTTAAGCTTCAGCCCATCGGTCGTCTCGGCGACCCGGCTGAGGTGGGCAAGGTCGTGGTCTTTTTATGTTCCGACGACGCCTCTTTTGTCACCGGTCACGCCATGCCCGTCGACGGCGGTTGTGTGGCAATATAACAACACACTGGGATAGGTTAAGTGCGAGGCAGGAAACTTGCCTCGCTGCCAGCCCATAACTTACTCACTCAACACCAAAAGGAAAACACCATGGATTTTGTTGCCTTTGTCACCCTACTTTTACTTGCCCAATACTTGTATTTTTGCGCCATGACCGGCAAGGCTCGCGAGGAATTTGACATTAAAGCGCCTGCTACCACTGGCAATGATATTTTCGAACGTACGCTACGCGTACAGCTCAACACGCTAGAGCAGTTGTTAGTCACCCTGCCCGCAATGTGGCTTTGCGCCCATTATTTCAGTGCCAGTTTTGCGGGCATCATGGGGCTGGTGTTTTTCACAGGCCGCGTTCTCTACCGTAAAGCCTATATCGCCGACCCGGGCACACGAACAACCGGCATGATAATGGGTTTTTTAGCGAATATATTACTCTTGATTTGTGCCACCCTTAGCGTCATTTTTTAAGGCATATTCAACATTAGTCGCTAGGCATTAACAGGTATGCCTAGCGACTAATGTTGAATTAACTCGGCCCATTTGCTAGATTCACGAAATGTTGACGTTAACGTTAACGAAATAACATAATATTAGAATAATGAAACACTGAATTAGCACTACCCTTTGTTCGAGACTCCTCGGGGCAATACAGGCCCTCTCAAAGAGACGCCCTATGAGCCGTATTCAATCATCAATCAACCCGCAATCTGCCACTTACAAAGAGAACGCCGAACACTACGCAAAACTGCTCGAGCAGTTGCGAGCACGCCATAGCGAAGCTGCCACTGGCATTCGAGAAAAGCTTATCGAGCGCCACCGCCAGCGCGGCAAAATGCTCGCCCGTGAGCGCATTGACCAATTGCTCGACAGCCACACGGCTTTTCTTGAACTCTCCCCCCTCGCCGCCTACGGGCAGTACAAAAACGAGGTACCCTCGGCGGGCATTGTGACCGGCATTGGGCAAATCTGCGGCGTGACTTGCATGGTTATCGCCAACGATGCGACGGTAAAAGGCGGCTCCTTTTTCCACGAAACGGTCAAAAAACACGTCCGCGCCCAGGAAATTGCCGATCAAAACAACTTGCCCTGCATTTATCTGGTCGACTGTGGCGGTGCTTACCTACCCGAACAAGACCGCGTGTTTCCCGACAAAGAGCATTTTGGCAATACCTTTTATCGTCAGTGCCAGATGTCGGCCAAAGGTCTGCCGCAAATCTCGGCGGTATTTGGTGGCTGCACGGCAGGCGGCGCCTATATTCCCGCTCTGTCCGACGAAAATATTATGGTGCGTGGCAATGCGCGGATTCATCTCGGTGGACCATCCATCGTCAAGGTCGCCATTAATGAAGAAATCGACGGCGAAACCCTTGGCGGTGCTGAAATGCACAGTAAAGTGTCGGGAGTGAGTGACTATCTCGCCGACGATGAGAGCGAAGCCCTGGCGCGGATTCGCGAAATCATGGCCAAGCTCAACTGGCCAACCAAGTGTTACGCCGATACTCGCCCGGCGCTACCACCACGTTACAGCCCGGAAGAGCTACCCGGTGTGGTCAGTGCCAACCCGAAAATGCCCTACGATGTGCGCGAGATTATCGCGCGACTCGTGGACGACAGTGATTTCCACGAATACAAACCCCTCTATGGCGACACCCTGGTCTGCGGCACCGCCTATATTCACGGCTACCCAGTGGGCTTAATCGGTAATAACGGCGCACTGTTTTCAGAGTCTTCTTTAAAAGGTGCCCACTTTATTGAGCTGTGTAATCAGCGCAATACGCCCTTGTTATTCCTGCACAACATCACCGGCTTTATGGTGGGGAGTGAAGCGGAGCGCGGCGGCATCGCCAAAAACAGCGCCAAGTTTGTTTATGCGCAAGCCACATCTCGCGTCGCCAAATTTTCTGTGATCGTCGGCGGTTCCTACGGTGCCGGCAATTACGGCATGGCTGGTCGCGGTTTCTGGCCACACTTTTTATTCACCTGGCCCTCGGCCAATTGCGCCACCATGAGCGCCGATATCGCCAGCAACGTAATGACCGAATTACGCCGCTCCAGCATTAAAGGCGGTGCCGCCACAGGCGAAGAATTGCAGGGCATTGAAGACGGTGTACGCGCCCAGTACGGCGAACAGAGCGACCCCTACTACGCCACATCGCGCCTTTGGGATGACGGCATTATTGAACCCGCTGACACGCGCGATGTACTAGGCCTGTGTTTGGCATTGGCCGCCGCTAAAGAGCCTGAAGCTGGGCCATCACCGGTTTACCGCATGTGATGACACATCGTCTACTCACTAAAAACGCTTCCCTCTTGCCCTTATTCAAAGTGTGTCTGCCTCTATGATTAAATCACTGCTCGTTGCCAACCGTGGCGAAATTGCTGTGCGTATCATGCGCACGTGCCAAAAACTCGGCATCCGCGCCGTTGCCGTTTATTCCGAGGCCGACCGCTACGCCCGCCACGTCGCCCAGGCTGATGAGGCCGTACTGATTGGCCCCGCCGAGAGCGCCCAGTCTTACCTAAAAGCGGAAAACATTATTGCCGCAGCCCAACAAACCGGCGTCGACGCCATTCACCCCGGCTATGGTTTTCTCTCTGAAAGCGAGGCCCTGATCAGCCTGTGCGAGCGAGAGGGCATTGTTTTTGTCGGCCCCAATCGCGAGGCCATACGGCTAATGGGCTCAAAGATAGAGTCCAAAGCCCTGGCGCAAAGTGCCGGCGTACCGACCATCCCCGGTTATCACGGTGCTGACCAATCTGAAGCCACACTATTAAACGCAGGCGACAACATCGGTTATCCGCTGATGATTAAAGCCAGCGCTGGGGGCGGCGGTAAGGGTATGCGCCGGGTCGACAACAGCGAACAACTGGCGCGGGAACTGCCACAGGCCAAACAGGAAGCGCTATCCGGGTTCGGCGACGACAAGGTCTTACTCGAAAAATTGATTGAAGAGCCTCGCCATATTGAAGTGCAACTGGCCGCCGACCACCACGGCAATACCGTGCACTTGTTCGAGCGCGAATGTTCGATTCAACGCAACCACCAAAAAGTGATCGAAGAGGCTCCCGCTGGCTTTCTCAGTGACGAACAGCGCCAGCTGCTGTTCTCCAGCGCCATCACCCTCGGGCAGGCCGTTAATTACGACTCCCTCGGCACCGTCGAGTTCTTGCTCGACCAAAGCAATGGTGAGGTGTACTTCCTCGAAATGAACACTCGCCTGCAAGTTGAACACCCCGTCACTGAAGCCATTACCGGCTTTGATTTAGTCGAGTGGCAGATACGCATCGCCGCCGGTGAAAACCTGCCCTGCGCGCAAGGTGAAATCACCTCCACCGGCTGGGCCATTGAAGCCCGCGTCAATGCCGAAGACCCGGCCAATAATTATCGCCCCCAAACCGGCACCATCACTCTCTACAGTGAACCCGACGACGGCGATGTGCGTGTCGATAGTGGCGTGCAGGCCGGCTCTGTGCTCGGGCCCTATTACGACCCCATGCTGGCCAAAGTGATCGGCAGGGGCAACAATCGCGAACAGGCGCGCAGTGCCTTGCTGCGCGGCCTCAGCACCTACACCCTGAGTGGTGTCGGTACTAATCTCCGTTTTTTGGCCGACATTCTGCGCCACCCCAACTTTGTCGACAAAGCCCTGACAACACAGTTTTTGGATGCCTCTTTTGCTGGCGGCTGGCAAGCCAAAAGCAGCGACAACAAAAGCGTTATTTGCGCGGCCATTGCACGCATTATGTTGCTTGAAAAACGAAATACGCAGGCGCATCACTCTCCCTTCAAGACACTCGGTGCCTTCCGTGTGCTCAACAGGGCTGGCCTGGCGGGGCAGAGCCGCATCATTTTAAAAAACGAACTTGATGACACGGGCAGTATTCACCTTCTCACAATCAGTGGTTCTCAGGGTAATTACCAGCTCAACGCGCAAATCATCGGTGAAGACGACGCCACCAGTGCGCACACTATTCTCGCTGGCTGGATAGGCGAACAACGCCTGCAAGTTGAAATTGACGGCCATAGCCAGAGTTTTGATATCGACAACACGGACCATGCCATCACCCTCACCGATAAAGGCGCCAGCCAGCGCTACCTCTACCTCAGCGAGCAAGATCTCGCACTGGGCAAAGGACAGAATGCCGATGGCGGCGATAGCAATATTACCGCCACGCTACCCGGCCAAGTGGTCGAAATCAACGTTGCCAGCGGCGCAAGCGTCAAGAGTGGCGACACGCTGGTGGTACTCGATTCAATGAAACTGCTGCATAATCTCACCGCCGCGACCGACGGCGTGGTCGGCGAAATTTTTTGTAGTGTTGGCGACAGTGTTGAAGGCGGTGCCCTGCTGCTTGAAATTAGGCCCGTTGAGTAAGCCTTTGTACCGCCAGGCTAATCCCTAACCTCCAACCCAACCCAGACAAGCTGAGGACAACCATGAACCAACTGTATTTTTCTGAAGAACAAAACATGCTACGTGAGCAAATCCGCCGCTTTGTCGAGCAAGAAATCGTACCCAATGGTGATGGCTGGGAAGAGGACGGTTTTGTACCCCGCGAGGTACTGCGCAAAATGGGCGACCTCGGCTTTTTGGGTATTCGCTACGGTGAAGAGTACGGCGGTAGCAATATGAACACCTTGGGCAGCGTGATACTCGCTGAAGAGCTGGGCCGTTCCAGCTTTGGCGGTTTTGCGGTTACCGTCATGGTACACACCGACATGGCCTCCCCCCACCTGGAGAACTTCGGCAACAAAGCCCAGAAAGACAAATACATGCCCGACCTTATCAGTGGCAAGAAAATTTGCGCCGTGGGCGTGACTGAACCCGATGCCGGCTCAGACGTTGCCGGTATGCGCACCACAGCGGTGGAAGATGGCGACAGCTATGTGCTCAATGGCAGCAAAATGTTTATCACCAACGGCGTTAAAGGGGATGTTTACTTTGTCGCTGCCAAAACTGACACCACGGTCAAGTCGTCACGTGGCATCACCATTTTTATTGTTGAAAAAGGGGTGCCCGGTTTCACTGTTAGCCGCGCTCTCGACAAGCAGGGCTGGCGCAGTTCCGATACCGCCGAACTGGTTTTCGATAACTGTCGAGTACCCAAAGAAAACATTCTCGGCGAGCTGAATAAAGGCTTTTACTCCATCATGCGCAACTTCCAGAACGAGCGCACGGTACTGGCCGCCCAATCGATTGGTGAAGCGGCCAAGGCACTGGAAATCACCCTGCAATACGTACAGGAGCGCAAGGCCTTTGGTGAAACCCTGTGGGACAAGCAAGCTATTCGTCAACGTCTAGCCATGCTACAGGCCAAGGTCGAAGCGGGTCGCCAGCTCACTTATCACGCCGCCTGGCTCGACGCCATGGGTCAGGATTGCGTCAAAGAAGTCTCTATGGCAAAAGCGTTCTGCTGCGAATTGGTGAACGAAACTATGTACACCTGTCAGCAATTCCACGGTGGTTTTGGTTACATCCGCGAGAGCACCATTGAGCGCATGGTGCGCGATGCCCGCGTGCAAAGTATTGGCGGCGGTGCCACCGAGGTGATGCTGGAAGAAATTTCTAAGCGCTCTATTATCGCTTAAACCTGAAGGCAGTAAGGTGACAAAAAACCGGGAATATCCCCGGTTTTTTTGTTCAGCACCTGCTCAATGACTCAGCATTTTCTCAATTAAAAAGCCAGTGCATTATTTTAAAAATAGCCAAGGCTCAGTCGTTCGCGCCCTGCCAAATCTTGCCGAGTTGATACTTGCCTATACCCTGCATTACGGAGTACATGACACACAGCGCCAGCCTGTTGATAGCCATGTTCAATCAATAAACAGCCGCCTTGCTCTAAATAACACTTCGCCTCAGCAATAATAATACGAATGTCGGCCAGCCCCTTATCGCCAGATACCAGAGCTGACTCTGGTTCAAAACGGACATCACCCTCTGTTAAATGCTGATCATTAACATCGATATAGGGAGGATTAGTGACGATAAGGTCGAAGGCCTGTGGCGCAACACTCTCAAGCCAGTTGCTGAGTATCACATTGACATTATTCAGACCTAAACGTTGACGGTTTGCTTCGGCGAGAGCGACAGCTTCGGGCACGATATCGACCGCCATTATTTGCCAGCCTGAGCGCTCACTCGCCAGTGCCAGTGCAATAGCGCCCGTGCCCGTGCCCAAATCGAGAACCCGCGCATCGGGCTTATCAATGACACTAAGCGCAGTTTCAACTAAGACTTCTGTATCGGGCCGGGGGATTAGGGTCGCCTTATTAACCACCAGAGGAAGTGACCAAAACTCTTTTTCGCCCGTTAAATAGGCTATGGGTTCGCCTTCAGCCCGGCGCTTTAGGAGGTTATAAAATTGTTGGCTCGATGTTGCATCAAGTGCTTTTTCTGGCCAGGTAAAAAGATAGCTGCGCGGTTTATCGAGCACATGACAAAGCAGCACTTCGAGATCGAGACGCGGGCTATCACTGACACCTTCGAGCATCGAAGCCAGACGCAGCAACTCAGCGATGCTAGCTTTTTCTACTGGCATTTTTTCGTCAGCCTTTTTTCAGCTGCTTTTTTATTCGGCCAACGCCGCCAGTTGTTCGGTCTGGTATTCCGCAATTAAAGGCTGAATAACCTGCCCCAAATCACCTTGCATAATTTCGTCAATTTTATACAACGTCAGATTAATGCGGTGATCTGTCACGCGACCCTGGGGAAAATTATAGGTGCGAATTCGCTCAGAGCGATCGCCACTGCCGACCAGGCTACGGCGCAAATCTGATTCTTCCTGGGATTGTTGCTGTTGCATGCCATCCATAATGCGAGCCTGTAACAGGGACATGGCCCGCGCTTTGTTCTTGTGCTGAGAGCGTTCATCCTGACATTCAACCACGATGCCGGTCGGCAGGTGGGTTAAGCGAATAGCCGAATCCGTTTTGTTGACGTGCTGACCACCCGCGCCCGAGGCCCGAAAGGTGTCGACGCGCAGGTCAGCTTTATTAATTTCCACCGCTTCAACTTCATCGGCCTCTGGCAAAATAGCCACGGTGCAAGCCGAGGTATGCACACGGCCCTGGGATTCTGTCTCGGGTACGCGCTGCACGCGATGAGCCCCCGACTCAAATTTAAATTGCGAAAACACATCCTTGCCGATAATGCGCACAATCACTTCTTTATAACCACCGTGATCACCGTGACGTTCGCTGACGATCTCTACCTTCCAGCCCCGCGATTCGGCATAGCGCGAATACATGCGGTACAAATCACCGGAAAATATCGCCGCTTCATCACCACCGGTGCCGGCTCGGATTTCAAGAAACACATTGTGTTTATCGTTCGGGTCTTTCGGCAACAGAAGCGTTTGCAACTCTTTCTCTAAACCCGCCAGTTCTGTCTCACCCGCACGCATTTCCTCTTGTGCCAGCTCACGCATATCCGGGTCGCTGTCTTTGAGCATGGATCGAGCCTCGTCAATACTCTCAGATACCTGCATAAACTGCTGATAGGCCTTGCTCACCGGCTCCAGCTCGGCGTATTCCATTGACAGGCCGCGAAAACGGTTTTGGTCGCCGATCACTTGCGCATCACTCAGCAAGTGACCGACCTCGTCAAAACGCTCGACAAGACGATCCAGTTTTTCTAGTAGCGAGGCTTTCATGGTTCGTCCCTTTTATTAACAGCGGTATTTTCTGTATTGGCAGCACCGGCATTGATATCTATTTGTCGATCGTGCCGTGGCTGATTGTCAGCGGGGGCTCTTTCACCCAGTGCTGGCAGATCAAATAAATCGTGAGCCCAACGAACATAGTCGCCGTCACCCTGTTCTCCAGCCTTCTTCAGGCGCGTCGTCGGCACATGTAAAAACTTATTGGTGAGCCCATGGGCCAATTGGCGCAGCACTTGTTCCGCTGCCTGGCCCTGGGCAATCGATGCCAGAGCTTTGTCGAGTTCCACATCGCGCAACGCGGCGAAGTTGTCGCGAAAAGCGCGAATCGTACCCACCGCTTGCTGGCCGCGCAATTGGTTTTGCCAGTTAATCACACCCTGTTCAATAAAGGCCTCGGCCTGTCCAGCGGCATCTTCACGGTGACGCAAATTGGCTTCAATCACTTCTTTTAAATCATCAACGGTGTACAAATAGACGTCATCGAGCTGGGCAACCTGGGGCTCAATATCGCGCGGCACCGCAATATCGACCATAAATATTGGCCGGTGTTTACGCCGCTTTAACGCCGACTCCACCGCGCCCTTGCCTAAAATGGGTAACTGGCTGGCGGTCGATGAAATAACAATATCCGCTTGGTGCAAGTGCTCGGGGATATCCGATAGCAAAATCGCCTCAGCAGAAAATTGCTCTGCCATTTCCTGGGCTCGAGCCAAGGTGCGATTGGCCACCACAATATCGCCGACCCCCTGTTCACGCAGATGCCGGGCCAATAACTCGACCGTTTCTCCCGCGCCAATCAATAACGCACTGACTTCTCGCATCGAGCTAAAAATGCGCTGCGCCAGACTGACAGCGGCATAGGCCACTGATACGGGGTTTTGGCCAATTGCCGTTTCACTGCGCACTCGCTTAGCGGTGGCAAACACATCCTGAAACACCTGAGACAAAAGTCCACCGGCGGTGCCCGCTTTTTGAGCGACAGCATAACTGGATTTCATTTGGCCAAGAATTTGTGGCTCACCTAGCACCATGGAGTCGAGGCCACTAGCAACTTTCATCATGTGTTCCACGGCTTTATCATTCTTCAGCACGTAACAACTACTATCCAGCGCATTCGCAGGCAAATCATGGTGTGCCACCAACCAGGACAATAACGCGTCGGAATCAACATTACCGCAGGCGTAAAGCTCGGTACGATTACAGGTCGAGAGTACCGCCAAACTGTCTGCGCCACTGGCCTCACGCCCCTGCTGCAGGCTTAGAACCATTTCATCAGGCGCAAAGGCAACCCGCTCACGAACATCGAGGCTTGCTGTGCGGTGGTTGATTCCTAGGGCAATCAGGGGCATAAAGGGCCAATATGGATGTGTTTCACAATCGCAACCATGAACTTAAAGTGTCATAGCTGTCACAATTATACTTACTACTCTCTACGGCAACAGCCCGGAATCATCCAACTATGGTCGACAAGCCTCAACTTATCGCTAAACAAGGTCTCGCGAGACGAGGCCTGCAAGCTCTCTTATCGACCAGTATTCTATGGCTGTTAACAGCCTGCACCTCACCCCAGCTTCAGCCAAATGCTGGCAACTCTGCCGTTACGACCGTCTCAAGTGTCGACACAACAGCCGATCAAGAATTTCTGGAGCGCGATTATCCCGTTCGGCCCTTCCCAACACAAACTTTTTACGATTTGCTTGTCGCCGAAGTTGCTGGCACCCGCGGGGATCTAGCTTTGGCACTGGCTAACTACCGCAATCAGGCCCTTATCACCCGAGACCCTGGGGTTATCGCCAGAGCTGTGAGCACGGCCACCTATCAAAAGGACAATAAAGCATTACAAGAACTGGGTATTTTATGGGCCGAAGTCGAGCCAGATAATTTACAGGCCCGCAATATGGCTTTTTATGCCCGAGCGCAGCAGGCTCATTTCGACCTCGCCTTTGAGCATGCTCAATATTTACTCAGCCATAATAATGGCAAATACCTTGTTCTACTGCCCAGCTATACCGCCGAGCTTGATGAAGAACATCGACTGCTGCTGCTCCAGCAATATACTGCTGGAGAGCAAAACCACCCGGGCAACCGCGATCTTCTGCTCGGCAAAACCCTCTTACTAGCCCAACTTGCCCACATCGACGAAGCCCTAAACACAGTCCATCGAATCCTTGATAAACACCCCGCTGATGAGCCAGCCCGGCTAGTCGCGGCACAAATCCAGCATAAAGATGGGCGTTACAAAGCCGCTATTACGGAGCTAGAAAAAGGGCTCAAACACTCGCCAAAAAGCCAACAATTGCAATTGCAATTGATTCGCTTTGTAGCCGCCACAGACCTCCCTCGGGCCATTGAAAACATGATAGCCCTGGCCACACAAGAGCCGGCCAATGACAAGTTCAAACTGGCACTTGCACTTCTCCACCGTAAAAATAGTGACCCCGTACCTGCCAAAGCCATTTACGAAAACCTCATCGATAGCGGCCGGATGACTTCACAGGCTCACTACCAGCTTGCCATCATGGCCGAACAAAACCAGCAATCTGACACTGCCTTGCGACACTACCGCAATGTCAGTAACAATGATCTTTTCTTACAGGCAACGGTACGTATTGCTCAAATACTTGCCAGCCGCGACCAGCTTAACGATGCGCGACTCTATTTACATAAATTGCGCCTCGACTACCCCGATCATGCCAGTACTTTCTACCAAATAGAGAGTCAGCTGCTGATTCAACAACAGGGCCACCAAAGCGCCCAGGCACTACTTGACGAAGGACTTGCCGAGAACCCGGGCAATATTGAACTACTGTATACCCGCTCGTTGGTTAACGAAAAGCTTGGCAACCTTGCTGCTACAGAAAAAGATCTACGCGCCATTATTGCGCGCGACACTAATAACGCCTCAGCCCTCAATGCCCTCGGCTACACACTGGCTAATCGTACTGACCGTTACGATGAAGCTCTCGAGCTCATTCAACGCGCACGGGCCATTAAGCCCAATGACCCGGCAATTCTCGACAGTCTAGGCTGGGTACTCTATAAACGGGGCGAATACGACGCTGCACTGAGTCATCTGCGCGCAGCAATGAGCACCATGCCAGACCCCGAAGTCGCCGCTCATCTAGGCGAAGTACTGTGGGCAACTGGCGCAGAGGACGAAGCACGCTCCATTTGGCAAGAAGCGATAAAGAACAATCCCACTAGCGAGTTTTTACTCAAAACATTGCAACGGTTAAATATCCAACTTTGAATGTTATGCTTTAGTCTAATCCTCTCTGAATAATCAGCACCGACCTTCAATGTCCATCCCGCTTGCGCCGACCCGCCCAACACCCAACTTCGCGCCCCCTTTACCCGCGTTTAGCATTAGCGCCCTGCTTATCTTGTTAATGAGCGCCTGCGCGCCACTGCAACAACAAACAGAGCCATCTACCCTATCCCCACCTCCATCCTGGCCAGCACACCGAATGGCCAGGATGGCCATTGATAGCTGGCAAATAAAAGGCAAGCTGGCCTATCGCAATGACACAGATTCGGGCAGCGCATGGTTTGACTGGAGCCAACAAGGGGACAAATTCACTATTTATTTAAGTGGCCCCTTTGGTGTCGGCACGGTAATAATCAGAGGCAACGCACAGACAATCACGCTCAGCCAGCCGGGAAAGGCCGATATAAGCTCGCACTCCTCGAGTGAATTAACCCAACAACTCTTTGGCTGGCAACTACCCGTGGAGCAAATACGTTATTGGGTCAGGGGCATTCCCGCCAGTTCTTCAAACGATGTTGACGTTATAAAAAGGTTCAACGCTGAGGGCTTACTCGACTATCTGCAAGAAGATAACTGGCAAATAAGTATCAGCCGTTATCAGACCGGACTCCTCGGCCCATTGCCGGTTAAAATAAAAGGCCGTAGCGACAAGCTGACTTTTACCTTGCTTTTAAAAGAATGGTCTTTTCCAGAGCATGGCCCGTGACAACACACCTCGAGTCCAAGTGCCTCTCACCCAAATGCCTCAAACCTAAACACCTTACTATTTATTCAAACCAGCCACCGGACAAATAAGCTACCCGTGAAACTAGACCGAATCAGCCTGCCAGCACCGGCGAAGATCAATCTTTTTTTGCACATTACCGGACGCCGTCCTGACGGTTACCACCAGCTGCAAACTCTATTTCAACTACTCGACTACGGTGACCAACTCGATATTCTGCGACGCGATGATGCAACACTTAGGATTACTCCCTCTCACCCAACGATCGCAGAAAAGGACAATCTTGTATATCGTGCAGCCACAGCCCTACAGCATCAGGCAGTGCAAAAAAATCCTCTATGCCAGTACGGCGCCGATATTCAGTTGACGAAACACCTGCCTCTCGGCGGTGGACTGGGGGGCGGCAGCAGCGATGCAGCAACCACTTTAATCGCTCTTAATCAGCTATGGGAGTTGGGTTTCAGTCGCGAACAACTCACCACTATTGGCCTTAAGCTCGGTGCCGATGTGCCTGTTTTCATCCACGGTAGCACGGCATGGGCAGAGGGAATTGGCGACATTCTGACTCCGGTCGACATGCCTGAGTACTGGTATCTCGTCCTCGCGCCCAACGTTGAAGTCTCAACCGCAACAATATTCTCGCACCAGCAATTGACAAGGGACGCACGCGCTATCACAATACGCGCCTTTCTCGAGCAGGGTGGCAAAAATGCTTGCCAACCCATAGCGGAAAAGCTCTACCCTGAGGTAAAAACAGCCCGCAAATGGCTGGAGCAATACGCGAATGCTCGAATGACTGGCACCGGTGCCTGTGTTTTTGCCTCCTTTGAGGATGAAGCACAAGCACGCCAGGTACTGGTCGATGTTCCGCAACGATGGCAGGCCTTTGTCGCCCGGGGAGTTAACCACTCACCAGCCTATCCAAGCGGCTCATCATGAAATAGTTAAAACAAGCTTTATTGGGGCGTGGCCAAGTGGTTAAGGCAACGGGTTTTGATCCCGTCACTCGGAGGTTCGAATCCTCCCGCCCCAGCCATTTCTCCATTCCTCTGCGCTGTTCGTGATACCAGGATCCCCCCATGCCCAACTTAATGTTGTTCTCAGGAAATTCTAATCCGCAGTTGGCAAAGGAAATAGCCACTCATCTCGGCCTCAATATT
Source organism: Porticoccaceae bacterium (assembly GCA_029212965.1). GTDB lineage: Bacteria > Pseudomonadota > Gammaproteobacteria > Pseudomonadales > Porticoccaceae > Reddybacter. The sequence continues at coordinate 4,681 of JARGOV010000014.1, read as the reverse complement.
GGCAATGCTCAGGTCTCGCATTTTTCTGACGGCGAAATCAGCGTACAGATTGACGATAATGTGCGCGGCCGCGACGTCTTTATCATTCAACCAACCTGTGCGCCGACCAATAAGAACTTGATGGAACTGATATTTATTGTCGATGCCATGCGCCGCTCTTCAGCGGGTCGCATTACAGCGGTAGTGCCCTACTTCGGCTACGCCCGTCAGGATAGACGCGTGCGCTCAGCCCGAGTCCCCATCAGCGCCAAAGTCGTCGCCGACATGATCAACAACGTTGGTGTTAATCGTGTCTTGACCGTTGACCTGCACGCCGAGCAAATTCAGGGGTTTTTCGATTGCGCAGTGGATAATGTCTATGGCTCGCCGGTATTACTCGACGATATCGAAAAGCAAAATTACGAAGATCTGCTCGTGGTTTCTCCCGACATCGGCGGCGTCGTACGGGCCCGCGCCATAGCGAAACAGCTCAACACCGACCTTGCAATTATCGACAAACGCCGACCCGAGGCCAATCAGGCTCAGGTCATGAATATTATCGGCGACGTCGCAGACCGCACCTGTTTGCTGGTTGATGATATTGTCGATACAGCTGGCACTTTGTGCAAAGCTGCTGATGCCCTCAAAGCACAAGGCGCCAAACGCGTCGTTGCCTATTGCACGCACCCAGTGTTGTCCGGCAAGGCAATAGAAAACATTCACAACTCCCAGCTCGACAGTTTGGTGGTAACTAACAGCATTCCCCTGACTACGGAAGCTAGTTCCTGTCAGCAAATACGCCAGCTGTCATTGGGCCACATGCTAGCCGAGGCCATTCGCAGGGTCAGCAACGAAGAATCCATCAGCGCAATGTTTGATTAAACACCTGTCAACTTTGCACGGATACCCCCCACCACATTTGTCGGTGGGGATTAACTCACCCGCTATAATCTGGGTCGCAACAGCTGTAGCGGTACAACATAGGAGTAAAGGCAAATGGTCGATTTCGTCCTCAATGCCAAAGCCCGTAGCGATATAGGGAAAGGTGCGAGCCGCCGCCTACGTCGCTTGGACAACCAAGTACCCGCCATTATTTATGGTCTGGGTAAAACGCCTGAGAATATTTCTCTGGCCAGTAATGAGCTGAGCCACGCACTAGAGAATGAAGCCTTTTATTCTCACATCATTGAACTGAGCGTTGATAGCAACAAGCAGAACGTAATTCTTAAAGATGTGCAACGTCATCCGTCAAAAGTTGAAATACTGCACGCCGATTTCCTTCGTGTTGACCTCACACAGAAACTCACTATTCGTGTGCCTCTACACTTCATTAATGAAGAAGAATGTCACGGTGTTAAGATGGAAGGCGGGCAAATTTCACACAGCATGAATGAGCTGGAAGTTGAATGTCTACCCGGCGATATTCCCGAGTACATCGAAGTTGACATGAGTGAAATCACACTGGGTCAAACCCTGCACATTTCAGATATCTCACTATCCGAAGGCGTCGTCAGTGTTGCTCTTGCTCACGGTGAAGATCACGATCTACCCGTCGCTGCCGTTGTTAAGTCCAAAGCCATTGAAGAAGACGACGAAGTCGATGGCACAGAAGAAAGCGAAGAAGCTGGAGACGAAGAAGGGGACGAAGAAGCCTAAGGGCTCACTCGTTTCTCTGCTTTCAGGCCCCGACATTGGACGCGCAAGTGAAGCTCGTTGTTGGGCTGGGTAACCCCGGCCCTCAATACGAGCACACCCGCCATAATGCCGGGGCCGACTTTGTTACCTCTCTAGCTGAGCACCACGGAACCCGTTTCAAAAAAGAAAATAAATTTTCCGGTGAAACAGCCCGCATTACCTTAAACGGCCAGGACATTCGCCTACTGAGGCCACTGACCTATATGAACCTCAGCGGACAAGCCCTTGGGCCAATGGCCAAGTTTTATAACATTCCCCCCGAAGCCATACTCGTCGCCCACGATGAACTCGACATCGAGCCAGGCCAAGCCCGCCTCAAGATTGGTGGTGGTCACGGTGGACACAATGGCCTGAAAGACATTATCAAAGCCCTAGGCAACAACAAGAACTTTGCCCGTCTGCGCATTGGTGTTGGCCACCCCGGCCACGCTAGTGAAGTGGTCAGCTATGTCCTGCGCCGTGCACCGCAATCCGAGCAACAGTTAATTGAAGATAGTATTAAAGCTGCCCTTCAGATCGCACCTGAGCTCGCCGAGGGACAGTGGAACAAGGCGATGAAAGCCCTGCACACAAAATAAGCAGACACTCAAACGGGTACATTATTTAACCAATTATTTGCGCGAGCCTAGTAACAGGCGCCCCCATTCAGCAAAGACAGAGGATCACCATGGGTTTCAAATGCGGTATTGTCGGCTTGCCCAACGTGGGTAAATCTACCCTATTTAACGCGCTCACCAAGGCCGGCATTGATGCGGAAAACTTTCCCTTCTGTACCATCGAGCCCAACACCGGCGTGGTGCCCGTACCCGACCCGCGCCAGGACGCTCTCGCCGCCATCGTTAACCCTGAACGCATCCTGCCTACTACCATGGAGTTTGTTGATATTGCCGGTCTGGTCGAGGGCGCCTCTAAGGGAGAAGGCTTGGGCAATCAGTTTTTGGCCAATATTCGTGAAACCGATGCCATCGCCCATGTCGTGCGCTGCTTTGAAGATGAGAATGTCATTCACGTCGCCAATCAAATCAACCCTCTTGCCGATATTGAAATCATTAATACCGAGCTCGCACTGGCCGACCTCGATGCCGTGGAAAAAGCCCTGCAAAAAACTGCTCGCGCCGCAAAAGGTAAAGATAAAGACGCGATTGCTTTGCAGGCAGTGCTGGAGCGCCTGCTGCCCCACCTCAACGAAGCCAAGCCTCTGCGCAGTCTTGCATTAACACAAGATGACATTGAAAAACTGGGTGAAGTCAGCCTAATGACACTCAAACCCACCCTGTACATTGCCAACATTGCCGAAGATGGCTTTGAGAACAACCCCCTGCTCACGGCAGTTGAAGAGCTCGCCGCTACCGAAGGTGCCCAAGTGGTACCTATTTGCAATAAGCTCGAAGCGGAAATCTCCGAGCTGGACGATGATGATAAAGCTGAGTTTCTCGCCGACCTGGGCATGGATGAACCCGGGCTCAACCGCGTGATTCGCGCTGGTTACCAACTGCTCGACCTGCAAACCTATTTTACCGCTGGTGTGAAAGAAGTCCGCGCCTGGACCATTCCCGTTGGCGCCACCGCACCCCAGGCTGCGGGTAAGATTCACACTGACTTTGAAAAGGGCTTTATCCGCGCCGAAATTGTTAGCTATGACGACTATATTGCTGGCAATGGCGAGCAAGGCGCCAAAGATGCCGGTAAATGGCGGCTTGAGGGCAAGGACTATATCGTGCAGGATGGAGATGTCATTCACTTCCGGTTTAATGTGTGAGCCTTAATCCCGCAGCCCAAAAGAAAGCAACAGCTAAGTCTGGCGAAAACAACCCGGCCAGCAGCTCAGCAAATAAGATAGCAAAAAGTGGTATTCACACCACCTCTGGGCGCGGTGCCTACGGCTTTGGCTTGGTACTACTGGCTTGTGTGACATGGGGCTTTTTCCCCATTGCCGCTAAGGGCATCACCCACCAGCTCGATGCCCACACCATCAATTTCTACCGCTTCGCCATCGCAGGGCTCATGCTATTGCCGGTTTTGATCGCCCGAGGCTCACTGCCGCAGCTCATCGGCAAAAGCAGCACTCGGCACAATCTACGCCTCGTCATTTGCGCGCTGCTACTAATTATTAACTATTTTTTCTACATCATCGGCGTGCAGCACATCACCCCTAGTGCCACGCAAATACTCATTCAATTCTCCACTGTGATGCTACTACTCGCGGGCGTCTTCTTTTTTGGTGAACGCCTCTCCCGCCGTCAATGGCTCGGTTGCTTAGTATTTTTAACGGGGCTGGTGGTTTTTTTCTATCCTCGCATTATCGCTATGGTCGACGGTTTCAATGACTATGCCCTGGGCATGGGCCTAATCTCTCTAGCTGCAACTTGCTGGACGGGGTATGCCATACTGCAAAAACAACTGTTACTGCACTTCACTTCCTCACAAATAATGTTGGTAGTTTATCTCCTCGGCTCACTGGTATTTCTTCCCCTGGCCCAGCCAATGAGCATTATTGAACTCTCTACCCCAGGCCTGTTACTACTGCTTTTTTGTGGCACCAGCACTCTGATTGGCTCCGGCAGCTTTTCTGAAGCCATGGCCCACATCGAAGCCTCCAAAGCCAGCGCAATGCTCGCCACCCTGCCAATTTTTACGATTTTATTTATGTGGTGTCTAAGCTTCATTCCCAGCTTTACCATTACGCCAGAGCCTCTGACAAACCTGACCCTATCTGGTGCCGCGCTAGTGGTCTTCGGCGCCTTGATGGTTGCTCTGAAGAGTACTCCCAAGCCCTAGACGTGCAATCTATGCTAACGTCATAAAACACACCTCCTCTTCAGGGTCACGTGAGCCAATCTATAGCTACAGTAAATTAGCTCGCCAACTTGACAACACGCACTGAAATCGCCAAAATCCCCCGCCTTCAAAGATCGACCTATTTTGTGGCTATGTAGCTCAGCTGGTTAGAGCACAGCATTCATAATGCTGGGGTCGGCGGTTCAAGTCCGCCCATAGCTACCATATT
>JARGOV010000013.1:3769-63053 GCA_029212965.1 Porticoccaceae bacterium | reverse complement strand
GACCCCATCAAGCGATTACCAAGCCACGCTTGCGACGAGAGGTAAGCATAGGTGATTAAGGGGATTCCTATTATCAAGCCTATCAGTGTTTCCTTCATATACGCAGCGGGAAACAAGCCTCGCCACTGAAAAAGCAGATAAACCAATACCATGGCTGCAAAAAATATTGAAGGAACCACTATCCTGTACGCACCATTTTGACTTTCTTTTAGGTAGCTACCTATCAAAAAAATAAAAAACACTCCTGGCAGCAAACGATAGCCGTAGTGGTCGGCATTCAAATAGGTAAGGTTAGCAGCTATGTATACAGCAAAGCTCAAACCAAAAAGCACTATTCGTATCCGAGGGTAAATGAGTGCAAGCGGTAATAACAAATAAGCTTGCAACTCTGCACCCAAAGACCAGGCCTGAGGAATTAAGTTCCATGCAGGCGCTGACATTATGGTGCTGTCAATGTACATATAATAATTTAGCGGAACGATTAGGAGGTTATTCAGCAAGGCAAGTGGCGTGTAATGCGGATCACCATAACCGGTGCCCAGCAAAAACAATAACGCCAGTAGGGCTGCGAAGAAGTATAGAGGGGTAATTCTCAGTAAACGGTCTCGGTAAAAACGCCACAGCTTACCCGAACCATCAGCAATAACTTCATGCCAAAGGTGAGTTACCACAACACCCGCCAGCATGTAAAACATAACAACGGCAATCACCCCGGGGTTGAGGCTGTAAATCCTAACATCGACATGGGACAACAACACAACGGTAGCCAACAACAGACGAATATAACCTAACACTACCCCACCCTTCCCCTAGCAAAAAGTCAATCGAATGCAGGCTAACAACGGTATTTCGCCCATCATTGTGACATCAAAACCAACCGCTCAACACTTACCTCACCAGCAATAAGTCGACATTGCACATCAAAATTGGTGACCGGTGCAGACAACTCAAAGGACAAACATAACAGCGCCTGCTGATCACTAGCAGGGCTGAAATCAATTGCATTTTGCGCCGCAATAACAACACCATCGCCGTATACTGATACCGAACAGCAACCCGGTGTGCGCTGTGCCGGCAAATCCCAAATCTCGAGCACATAGCGACCTGACGGCAATGCGTTGTGTGGCCCACTAAACAACACACCATGTTGACCTCGACTTTTAATCAAAGGGCCAACGGGCTGACCAACGCCTGTCGTCAAGTCATAACCACAATAATATGTTTGCGCCTCAGGTGGCAAAACCAGTAGCTCATCCAGTACTGATTTGACAGATACCGCTGTATCGCGCCACTGGCGCGGCCGATAAGATGCGCTTACTCGCTGACCAAGCCTTGTGCGGTAGTCGTGATCATTGGCTATTCGCTCTATTTCTGTAGCCCATGCACCCGAATGCCAAGGGTCAATATAGGTCACGAGATCACCACCAACTTCTTTTAAAGAACCGCGATCAGAGCTAAGTACGACCTTACCTAAAGCCAGCGCTTCGGCAACGGGCAAGCCCCAGCCCTCATATAACGACGGAAATACGCAGCAGACTGATTTCTGGTAGAGCAGCTGTAGTTCAGCATCGTTGACATGATTGCACAGCACGATAGTGTCTTTTATCACCGGGTCGAGTTCAATGTCTTTGAGCAATTCGTCTACGCCCCAACCGCGCATGCCAACAAATACCAGTTTCGGGAGTCGGTCTTTTTTTCCCTCTTTACAAAGCTGATGATAGGCTTGGTAGAGTACTTGGTGGTTTTTTCTCCGCTCTATTGTCGATACATAGAGAATAAACGGCGCGGCAACAATATCACGCACCTCGTTACCAATATTCTCTACCCGCCCCTTAATCACATTGTCACCGAGGGTAAAGACCCGCGTATTCACTGGGCTACCACCTGTCCGGCTAAGAAGGTCCTTGAGGTCGCTTTCACTTTGCTTTGAAATACACAGCACACGATCACTACTGTCGGCCACATCAAGAAAGTAACGGGTAAAATGTGCTGCCACGTCTGCTACGCAGTATTGAGGGTAAAGCACCGGTATGAGGTCATAACAGCAACGCACAATTTTAACGGATTCTGCCTTACGTAAGCGCATAAACTCTTTTGCGTAAGGGTAATCCCAGTCTAAGCCCACTGATAAAAGAACATCGCCAGGGTTAAAAATGCTTTGTGCTGTTTTACCAAACGCCTCGGCTACTTCTGCTTTCACTATGTTGGATCGTTGAAAATATCGCTTAAACTGACGATAACGCGGACTGTATACTAGAGGGGCTAGTCGGTTCTTACAGCAAGCAATAACGCGATTGATTGCAGGCCGCAAACGAGACGGCGCTAGTGATAAAACCCCCTGAGCTATGGACTTGGCGGCGTCTCGCCTTGACAATATAGGGAATAATAGAGGAAGCGAGGGTGGGGCTGGCTGCACCACAGGGTGATCACCAACAACGGAGGCCTCTGGCAACACCTCCCCAAACGCAGGGATATATTCTACAAACCTGTCAGTTTGCCAAACACAGCACTTATAGCTCCCCTTGGGGTATAGTTTTTCCAGACCCCGGGATAACTCTTTCTCAACCCTGACAACACCGACGACGGCACGACTCCACTGGCTACTGGTGGTGACATTCATCCAAACTGTTGGTTGGCTATCCATTAACCGCCTCTAACACTTGAAGCTCTCCATAATAAACTGAGGCAAGTTTTGGAGGGTATGTGACCATAAAACAACCTCCCTCTTTTTGAGGTCTTCACAACTTAAACGCAGCGGCGGCGCGGCCATCGCCAGACGTAAATTCTGTTTAAACCCTGCTGGCTTGTCTGACACAAACACACCCGGACTACCGATAAACTGTTCAAAACCTCGCATAGCCGTCGTTGTCGAGACGATAAATCGCCCCGCCCACAACGCTTCTGCCGTTTTAAGATTGGTGCCTCCACCCTGGGTAACCGGAAGAACTGTGCAGTGCGTTGTTTCCAGCAACCCACCGAGACAATCATTCTCGACAATACCGGCACTCACGACCCGCTCTGCAAGCCGAGCAGAGGTCGCCAAACGGGCGTCATTCGTTATAGCTGGCCCAGCACTACCCGCGATAACAAGACTCTGGTCTTGCGACAAGCTCCCAAAACCATTACTCAGTAATTCAAAAAAACCTTCCATATTCGGCGGATGAGCACTGGCGCAAAACAGAGCGAACTTTCGACATCCTGAAATTTTATTAGCAGCATCAATACCCTTGCTGGTTACCGTCCAGGGGCTTACACCGTTAGCCGCCACTATAGATGGGGCCTGTGTTCTTTGCCGAGTCCATTGCAGGTCGTGTTCAGAAACACAGACAACAGCATCAGCCTGAAGCGTTGCCTCAGACTCTAATTGTTTGACTTTGTCTACGTGCTTTTCGAGCTTAGCAGGAGGTAAATGCGGGGCCAGGATTTTAGCCTTTAGCTGGTATTCAATATTTTGTGAACCGTAGAGTATTTTGGTTTTTCGCCAGCCCTTGTCCACCACTAAGCGCCGCACGAAACCAAACAACCAAGGCTGCTCAACGTGAATCACATCGGGCTCCGACTGAATTTTTTCGGCCAACTGGCAATAGTAGCTATCGTTATCTACAAACAGCTGTGCAAGGGCAGCATCTTCCATTAAAAAAGGGTTTTCAAGTACCCCAGACAGGGCTTGCAGCCCCGGGAAAGCAACAAAACCCTCTGACTTTGGATAATTAGCACTGCCTAATACCCCGGCAACTTCGACAAGGAAGCCAGCGCTGCGATAGCAATCGACTAAATTAGCCACTCTAATTTGGCCACCATGACGACCATTAGAGTAAGGATAAGTACACAATAGCAGCAATTTCATTACTACTTATCCTCGGTTCTAAACCAATTAGCTATACGCCGTAAAATCTGGGTGTAACGCCAGGATTTACTCGATAGCAAATCTGCTTCTCGTGTCAGTGCGGCGACTGTTTGATTTTCTAAGTACTGCAATCTCCGCATGAGACCCTGATGACTTTCGTCAAGCCGATGAAGCTGCTCAACTAAGTGGCTGTAATTTTCAGCTAAGTGACTGTGGCCTTCAGCAAGCTCTCGATTGGTATGACTTATTTCCTGATAACGCTCATCAGCCTGCGCCGACCTACTACTTTGTTCCAAGTTAAACCTAGTGGCAAGGGCTGATAGCGTCAAACCATAATCATCGTCAAAAGGCTGATCAAATAACGCCAAGGAAGTGGAGTCAGCCTGCTTCTGTGCAACGACTGCGTAGTCAGGACTCACACCATCCAGAACGTTCAACAGTGTTACCTGTCCATGACGGTCTAAATTGTAGGGCTCTTGTAAACGAATTATTTTGACACGACAAAAACCGGCATAAGCCGCAAGAAATTCTAATAAGTCGGGCGGCAGTGGTTGCAGGTGGGTGGGGTCCATGTAAAAACTGGTAGTACCGACTATGATGTTTTCTGGGTTTGGCGTCTCAAGAATTAGCAAACCACCCGGCTTTAATACCCTATGAGCCTCACCTACAAGCGTTTGTAACTCAATAAATTCGAGATGTTCTGCAATGTGAAAGCCACTAACGATACTTTGACTACCGTCAGGCAATGCTTTTAGGCAAACCAGGGCATCTTGCTGCTCAACCAATAAACCCTGCACTTTGGCGTTGTTGAGCATTGCCGCACTAAGGTCAACACCGCGGGGCGTAAATCCTCCATATTCACCGAGTAATTCAAGCCATTCACCTCGTCCACAACCCAAGTCAATAACCGGGCTATCCGGATAGAGACTTTTTAGGGGTTGAATAAAGTGAAGATAAACAGAAAGGCGGTTTTTAATAAGCTCACGATCACCCCTAAATTTATTTTCGAAAGCCTGGTAAAAATCATCCATTACGCTGACATCTCAAAGTGGGGGGCAACCAAGCCACGCCGACAAAGGGCTGTTGGTGCAAGTTGACTACATTGAAAACTAAAGCCAAATCGCGCCATTCAAAATTATTGGCCAGATGGGTATCTGCGGTATGTAGCGCTAACGCAATCGAATAATTGCCTTCACCAAGATTCAGGATAAAATCAAAAGTAAACTGGACTGTCTCTCCTTTGCGAAGGTCCTTTAAGTCTTCCTTTAAGCGGTGGGTATTGGTGCCAAAAATCGATTGACCTAGTCGGTCTTTAATGACATACCCCAATACTAATTCAGGCAAGTCCTGAAACACTTCAGCCGTGACAGAAAGCACCAGACGCTGACCAACATGGGCAACTTCAATTCTTTCACCCGCTTCATTCAATAACGAAAAGTCCACCAGCCGCGCTTCGCCAGTGCCGGATATTGTTTGTACCTGGCCCTGCTCATTTCTTTCCTGACGGACTGTCTGATTTTCACGTTCAGCAATACGTGCATTGTAAAAATCCATGACTTGCTCAGGTCCGCCGACCATAGCAACCGCTCCCTGCTCAAGTAATAGGACGCGATCGCAGATAGACTGTATAGCTCCTTTGTCGTGAGAAACAAACAAGAGGGTTGTACCTTGTGTACGAAGCTCGCGTATACGATCAAAACTTTTATGTTGAAAATACGCGTCGCCTACCGATAGAGCTTCATCGATAATAAGGACATCTGGCCGTTTAATCGTTGCCACACTAAAGGCCAACCGCATTTGCATACCGCTTGAATAAACACGCAATGGTCGATCAAAATAATCGCCAATCTCAGCGAAGGCCTCAATCGCTGGCATTAAGCGGTAAAGCTCTTCCTGAGCTATTCCCGACAATAGGCCCGACATGAGCACATTTTGTCGACCGGTAAAATCGGGATGAAAACCCATACCCAGCTCAAGTAACGCTGAAACTCTACCAGCAACGCTCATTTCACCCGTGCTAGGACGAGTTGTACCACTCAAGATCTTAAGCAGTGTGCTTTTACCAGCGCCATTCAAACCGACAATGCCGACAGCCTCCCCGGCACCAACGCTAAAGCTCACATCGCGCAACGCCCATTTGAGCTGGTGGTGTACCGCTGAGGAAAAGGGCAGCCATTCCAGCAGTCGACCCCAGCGATTCGAATATTGTTTGTAGGCTTTGCCGATGGCTTCAACCTTGATAACGCTCATTACAGTTCGTCCACAATTTCATCACCGTACTTCGTGAACAACCTCATCGCCAGCAAACAGAGGAGAAACCCAAGAAAAAGGGGCGTCATTAAACCCTGCCAATCGGGGCTTGCACTATAGACAAAAATACCCTGATAAGACCGAATTATCGCGGCCATAGGGTTTAATTCGAGCAGGTAGGTTGCGATTGAGGCGGGCAATATTTCAGCCGGGTAAACGATGGGGGTCAACCAAAACCAAAACTGTAAAACAATAACAAACAGCTGACCAACATCGCGAAAAAAAACATTTAATACGCCCAAGGTTAAACCCAGACCCATCGCAAAAATCAACTGCACAAGCAACACGGGAAAGAAAAAAAGAATCATCCAGCCAGGAAAATTGCCACTGACCAAAAGAAAAGCAATGAAAATGGTAAATATAATTGAGAAATTCAATGCCGCATTCAGCAGCATAATAACGGGAAGAGCACCGATAGGAAATTTTAGTTTTTTAATAATGTTCGCATTTTCAAGATAAATTGTTTGCCCACGCCCTATAATTTCAGCAAACAAACTCCAGGTTAGCATACCTGCACAGAGGTAAATACTGTAAGAAAATGTCGAGCTGCTATCGGGCAATCGCGCTTGCATGATTTTTGAAAACACCACTGCATACACAAAAATCATTGCCAGCGGATTAAGTACGGCCCAAGTCGACCCCAATAACGAACCCTGATACTTAGACTGATATTCACGCTTGACACTGCTAACGATAAATTCGCGGTAATGCCAAATCCTCTTTAAATGCCCCTCCTCCATTAGCCCAACACCATTTCTTTTAATGTATCGCTAATAGTAATAGGGCGCGGTAAGGTCGGGAGCATTTGGTATAAGCGCTCATTATTACCGCACTGGCGAACGATATCTGCCGCGCGAACGTGGGCTTTACTGGATTGAATACGAAGGTTGACGCCCGTTAAGCGACGCACAACCTCCAAGACCTCATCGATGCTACTCATTTCACCTGAACAGAGGTTAACGATGTGCTGCTCTTCATTCTCTAGCGCTAGCAACGCCACGTAAACCTGAGCAATCCAACGAACATTTGAAAAATCTCTGGAAACATTAAGATTGCCAAGCTGCAATGTAGCCGCTTTATTTTTATAATGCCGGACTATTTTGGGAATAAGAAATTTCTCATCCTGACCTAAGCCAGTATAGTTAAAGGGGCGCGTGATCAAAATATTGAGTTCATCTTTATAGGTATTGGCTATTTGCTCCATCGCCCATTTACTGCAACCATAGTGATCAACGGGGTTAGGCCGGCACGTCTCGCTGATTTTATCGTTAGCCTGTACGCCATAAATACTCGCACTACTGGCAAGAACTATCTTACGAGGTCGAGACTGCAAGGCCAAACACGCATCGAGAATATACTGAGGGCCAAACGTGTTTACCCCGTACACTGATGCATTTTCCCCCTCAGGCACAAAACTAATCGCGGCGAGATTGATGACATAATCAGGGCAAATACTGCGAACAGTTTCAGCCACTTGAGAAGCACAGGTAATATCCACCTTAGTGGTATCAACTAAATAGCCCGACTGCTGCAATGCGGCGACCAGATAGGCGCCTGTAAAGCTATTCGCACCAACAACCCATACCTTATTTTCGTTCGCTACCATTTTTTAGGCTGCCCTGCTTGCAGGTCTTCCAGGTCACTGGCAACCATCATCGCTGACAATGCTTTCAAGCTGGTTTCCGGTCGCCAATTAAGTACTCGCTCAGCTTTTGAGTAGTCACCAATCAGTAGCTCTACTTCTGCGGGGCGGTAAAACTTTGGATTCACCTGAACCAGTAATTGACCTGAAGCAGTATCATAGCCTCTTTCAGACGCATCAGTACCGCGCCATTCAATAGAGGTATCGGTAGCCGCAAACGATAATTCAACAAACTCTCGCACACTGTGCAATTGGTTAGATGAAAGAACAAAAGTATCGGGTCTATCGTGCTGAATGATTTTGTGAATGCCCTCAACATATTCCCGGGCGTATCCCCAGTCGCGCTTAGCATCAAGATTACCCAGTTCTAATGGCGCAGTGTCACCATTGGCTATAGCTGCGACTTTATGGGTTATTTTTCGTGTAACAAACTCACGCCCCCGCAAAGGCGACTCATGATTAAATAAAATACCGTTGCTGGCAAACATATCGTATGACTCGCGATAATTAATCACCGACCAATGTGCGAACAGCTTTGCCACAGCGTAGGGGCTGCGTGGATAAAAAGGCGTGTTTTCATCCTGGGGTATCGCCTGAACTTTCCCGTATTGCTCCGACGTGCTCGCCTGATAGAACTTTATCGATTTATCGACAATCCTCACCGCCTCAAGCAAGTTTAAAACACCGATGCCTGATATTTGCGCCGTTGTTTGTGGTTGCTCGAAAGAAACACCGACAAAACTTTGTGCCGCAAGATTATATAACTCGTCCGGCTCGGCGTATTCCAACAGACGTATGCTATTGCCAAGATCCGTCAGATCATGCTCAATAAGTTCCAAATTTGGATGCTGATCAATACCCAGCCACTCTAAACGCCATAGATTGACAGAACTTGTGCGCCGATATGTACCAAAAACTTTGTAGCCTTTCGCCAGTAGGAGCTCAGTCAAATACGCACCATCCTGACCTGTAATACCGGTAATAATTGCTTTTTTCACTATTGCTATTTCCATCCCAAATTAAATCATACCGTTTTCGTTGCTGTGCTTAATACGAAAAACAGCCTTTATTTCACATTAATTTTACGCACAATATTGACCAGTTTTTCTGCAGATAGTACCCAACTGTACTTCGTGCTTAGCTTCCGAGCTTTGTCGCAACGCGCATGCAGAGAGCTGGCATTTTCTAACACGTAGGACAGACCCGCCGTAATACTGTCCACCTCGTCTGCTTCCACTAACTGCGCACATCCTAAGGCAACCTCTTCCATGCTACTATTTACTGAAGTAATGACAGGTGTACCACTGGCCATCGCTTCTGCTACTGGCATACCAAAACCTTCGTAAAACGAGACATAAGCAAATGCACTTGCACTCTGATATAGCAATGGCAAGTCCCACTGATCAACATATCCCAACCTTATTAACTCACCTCTGCTCTGCAGCTGCCTAATCAGCCTATCAGTCTCTCTATGCTTCCACCCTTGTCCTCCCGCCAGCACTAGTGGGTAACATTTACGCAAGCAAGGCGGTAACCTTGCGTAAGCTCGGACTAGGTTTTTCAAGTTTTTTCGAGGTTCAAAAGTGCCTAATGACAACAAATACTGAGCGGGCAACCCGTACTTCTTTTTAAGCACCGCTAACTTGTCAACGCTGTATGTCTGATGAAAATCATTCGAGACACCAGGATAGACGACGCTAATTTTCTCAGCAGGAACCCCATAAACATTCATAATTTCTGCCTTACTGAACGCCGACACAGTCATAATGTGATCCGACCTATCAAGGCTTTGGGCAAGCTCCCTCTGCAACCAGATAAGACGCTCGGAAGGGTGAAAATCGGGAAAACGCACATGGGACAGGTCATAGGCTGTCACTATGGATGGCGCTTTTGATTTACCGAGAATAAAGTTCGGTTGCCAATAAACGCTCTCCCCATTCAGAGCCAGGCAATCCCTAATACGCTTATCCAGTAATCGAGTTCTTAACTGCCTCGAACCAGGAACACGCTTCAAGGCCTGCTTTGCGAGCGGTCGAAGCCTTGACTGGGAGGGAGGCTGATGACAAACAGAATCGCTTTCCGGCTCATCAAATGATCTTAAAAAGCCGTTCAAGGCTGGCGGCTCGTAGCATCGATAATCATTAAAGCCACGTAATTCAACTTGCTCTGGGAGTTGCGTCAGAATCTCCAGCACATAACGCCCGACCCCGGTCAGCGGGGCTCGCAGGGATGAGACATCGACCAACAAACTCAGTGATTGTTGATGCTTAAAATTCACAAAATATCCCTACGCCAATTAATGTCCAGAAACAGCCTAGACTCAAATATGCCAATGTTTTTAGGGCTGTTGAATAGGCTGACCTGGTTGCGCAATTAACCACTTATTAATTTGTGTTAACTCGTTAGCCGAAACCATCCCGCTCGCTTTTAACAAACGCGTACGATTCAACACATAACCGTAACGTGCTTGATCCAAATCACGGCGTGTACGAAAAACATTACGTTGAGCATCAAGCACATCGGCACTTGTCACGGCGCCCAGTGTAAAACCTTTCAACATAGCCTGATGCGCTCTTTTTGAGGATTCGAGAGCTTTCTCTGCAGCGCTTATACGCCGGACATTAGCATTGACCTGTAATAAGGCATCCCGCACTTCCTTAACGAGTGCTCGGTATTCTGTTTCATAATTGTAACGCGCCATATTAAGGCGCTGTGCTACTTCATTAATTCGCCCCGAGGTAACGCCACTGGTAAATAAAGGAACCACGACATTCACACCAATATAGTCGGTAGTTGTTTTAGGTCTAGACGAGTTTTCGTAGCCAATATCACTTTTCTGATGGCTCAGCTGTAAATCGACAACAGGTAAACGGCTCGCTTTCTTTTCTTTCAGGCTATATTCTTCCGCCATCACAGCCCGCTGCAGACTGACTAAAGTCGGATTTTGTGCGAGTAGTTTTTCAACCCATTCATCATGAGAGGCCTCCACCGGTAAAAACTCAATATCGTTACGCAGCGGACTCAACTCACCAAGTCCCATACCTGTCAATTCTTGCAGTTTTTGCCGCTCAATAGCCACCTGACTTTCTGCCGAGACCTGATCTGCAAATAAAGCGTCGTAACTGGCTCGCACATCTAGCACTTCCGTTATTTGAGTCAATTTTTTTTCATAAAGGCTCTCAACTTGTTGCAATAAACTTTCGGTCGCTGAAATTTCATGGCCGATAAGAGTCAAAGAGTCCTGTGCCTCTAGTACTGCAAAATAACCGATCACCACATCAAGCATTAACTGCTGTTCTACTTCGATTTGTTCCGCCGCATACTGTGAGCTCAACTGTTTTTGGCTCTTCCAGTAGAAATACTTCGGCATGTCGAACAAGGTTTGACTCAAAACCAAGCTGTATTTCTCACCGGCAAAGCTATCTCGACCCCCGTTGCTTAAGTCGCCCTCCTCCAAGTCTTGACGGTTCTCGGAAAATGAACCCGTACCGCGTAACTGAGGCAGCATGCTACCCACAGCCTGTTGCTGAAGCGCTTTACCAATACCCACCTTTGATTCGGCCATCTTTAACCGAGGATCGCCCTCTACTGCGTCAGAATAGACAGACAACAAGTCCTCACTACTGACAAGAGAAGCAGGCAGTAAAAAAATAGCCGTAAGCAAATAGTTGCGCAATAGCATTGCCCTTTAGTCCTCAATAAATGATCGTGCAAACATATTACGCAAGGGTTTCGTTAAGTACTGGAATAGAGTTCGATCACCTGTTTTGATCAAAACCTCAGCAGGCATTCCAGGTAGTAAAACGACATTATCAAGTTTCTCAAGATCGTGTAGGCTTTCAGGTGTTAACGTAATTCGAGCCAAAAAATAAGGCATACCCGTTTGTTCATCAACCAAGCGGTCAGCTGACAGCGTGAGCACCTTACCTTCAAGGACGGGAAGCGTATTACTGCTAAAAGCGCTGAATCGCACTTCCGCAACCATACCCGTTTTGACCCGGTCAATATCAATGGGTTGCACTTGAGCTTCGACCATTAAGCTCTCACCTAGAGGGATGATTTCCATAAGCGCACTGCCGGGGGATATAACACCGCCCTCGGTATGCACAGAAAGCCCGACAACCATACCGTCAACCGGAGCCAGAACTGAGACACGACGCACCCGGTCTGTCAGCACACGAGCGCGTTCCCCCAATTCAAACAGATCGCTTTGAACTTTACCTAAACGATCTGCCACCTCCTCCTGAAATTCCATGTCAACTTGCAAAATCTCGAGCTGAGTTTCACCTATTTTAATTTTGATACCTGCAATTCTGGAAATTATGTCCGCAATATCGCCGTTAGTTTGGGCAAGATTTCGCTCAAACTCACGCAGTCGCTTTTTATCGGCAAAGCCATCTTTTAACAAATCTTTTAAGTCTGCGATTTCTTCTTTATATGACTCCACTAGAGCCTGTTTACTGTTTTTTAGTTGTTCTAACCCCACAGACTGAGAACGCAATTGATCAACACGCTGTTTAAGCACTGTTTTTTGACCAAGTTGAGCATTTTTACGCGCTAAGAAAATTTGATTCTGCCCCTGCATCGCTTCAACGATCCGCTCATCAACAAGAGATGACCAGTTATTGGGATAAGCTACGGAGGAGAGACCATCTCTCTCCGCCAACAATCTAGCCTCTTCGGCATGAAGCGTAATTGACTGGCCTTCAACGATCCCCAACTCGCCCGCACTTTGCGTGCTATCCAGTTCCAGCAAAACATCTCCGCGACGAACACTATCACCCTCTCTAACGGCTAAACGTTTTACTATGCCGCCCTCCAGATGCTGGATTGTTTTACTGTGCGATTGCACTACCACCACACCGGGCGCCAGTGCCGCCCCATCAATAGGTGCCAAGAAAGCCCAAAACCCAAAAACAACAAATGTCAGCAGCACAATTAAAGCGCCGATATGTCTAATACCGCGGTCATCAAAATCAAGCTCTGCGCCTTCCACTACAGCTTTAGATTCCCGTGGCATCTCCAAAACAACTGCATCACTCATTAATATCACCCAAGCCCTGATTCATAAAATCACCCTGGGACAACAGTACTAGGGCGAGCTGGTAGCGCAGCTTGCTGTGACTGCAATTGGGTTAAAATCTTATCGCGTTGATCAAAAGCAATGATCTGACCATCATTTAATATCATTATGTTATCCATAGCAGCGAGGATATTTGGCCGGTGTGTGACGACTAACACTGTCACGTTTGCATGCCGCAGACCGGTCATTGCCTTTGTTAAGGCCGTCTCACCCGCTTCATCGAGATTGGCATTTGGCTCATCAAGCACAATAAGAGCCGGATCACCGTATAGGGCTCTGGCCAAACCAATTCTCTGACGCTGTCCCCCTGACAAAGTTCCACCAGCTGGACCAATAACCGTATCGTACCCATCTTGAAAGCGCAGAATCATTTCATGCACGTCAGCTGCCTTACTGGCTCTTATTACAGCCTCTGAATCCAGCTCTCCAAAGCGCGAGATATTTTCACTAACCGTCCCCTCAAATAACTCAACATCTTGAGGCAAATAGCCAATCGATGAACCTAGTTCCTCTCTGTTCCAGGTAAAAACATCAGCACCGTCCAGTCGAATTTTACCGCTTGACGTTGGCCATATTCCCAACAACCCTCTTACCAGGGTAGATTTACCTGCACCACTTGGGCCGAGAATACCAACCAACATGCCTTTTTTAATGGTAAAACTCACACCTTTGACCGCTGGCAATTTAGTTCCGGGCGGAGTAATTACCGCCGATTCTGCTGTTAGTTCGCCCTGGGGTTCAGGCAAAGACATTCGCTCCTCATCCTTAGGTACGCCCAAAAACAACTCTTTGATACGGGCATATTGATCACGCGCACCAATAAAGCCCTTCCAGCCCCCGATCATTTGATCAATCGGCGCCAAGGCTCGCCCCAAAAGTATCGAGCCAGCGATCATAGAACCTGGAGAGATTTCCCGCTCAATCGCCAAGTACGCCCCTAAACCTAGGATGAGTGACTGAGATGCCAGGCGCAGCACTTTTGATAAGGCAGCCAGCAAGCCTGCCTTAGAACTGGCATTAGATTGATACTGGAGAACTTCGTCATTGCGGGCCAGCCATCGAGCACGCATGCTACCAAGCATGCCCATCGACTCGATGACTTCAGCGTTGACCAAATTTTTATTCAACTGTGCACGATTGGCCATCGCAATGTTATTCGCCTCAGTCAGAGCAGTGCGCGTCAGCTTCTCATTGACGATTGCGACAAGAATTAGCACACATGCCGTAATAATTGCCATCCAGCCAATCCATGCATGAAACATAAACATGACGGCGATGTATACTGGTATCCACGGCGCGTCAAAAAAGGCAAACAGGCCATTACCCGTTAAAAACTGGCGTAAACCCGTTAGATCATCCAAAGGCTGAGATGACGCTTTTTTTCCGCCGGTATACAGCGACTGCTTGAAAGATATATCGTGCAGCCGCGTATTAAGTAGCGTTTCCAGCCGTGTACTAACCTTTACTAGAATAATCGAACGCACCCATTCCAAACCACCCATAGTCAGAAACAAAAACATCGCAATTATGGTCAGCATGATTAAGGTAGACATGCTGCCACTGGGAATGACCCGGTCATAGAGCTGCAGCATATAAACCA
This sequence comes from Porticoccaceae bacterium, assembly GCA_029212965.1. GTDB lineage: Bacteria > Pseudomonadota > Gammaproteobacteria > Pseudomonadales > Porticoccaceae > Reddybacter. The sequence goes on along the minus strand of JARGOV010000013.1, from coordinate 48,571 downwards.
CGGGCACCAACATTAAAAAATTAATGCACATGCTAAAAATCGCCGCAGAAATAAACGAATGCCGGCATTGATACAAAGCATCTTCGAGATCAGATTTAGTCTTGCTATTTAAATTCATATGTATAGATCGAGCTTCCCGCGCATAGCAAACAACGAACCAATGGCGCCTAAAAAATTTAGCGAGGCACATTAACACAATTGATATAGACAAACATCATAAATGAGGCCATGCAATGACCTTAGAGAAAAAACAAACATTCTCTCACAAGCCTATATCCTGCTACGCGATTAGTTTTATAATTGCCTGTTAGTCAAACAGTCAAACCAATCCATGAAATCGATCAAACTGCGCGGTGCTCGAACACACAATCTGAAGAACATTGACATTGATATACCCCGCGACAAGTTGGTGGTGATCACAGGGTTATCGGGTTCAGGCAAATCTTCCCTCGCCTTCGACACTCTCTACGCCGAGGGCCAGCGACGCTATGTTGAGTCACTGTCGGCCTACGCCCGGCAGTTTTTGTCGATGATGGAAAAGCCAGACATCGATCATATTGAGGGTTTGTCGCCGGCCATTTCTATCGAGCAGAAGTCCACCTCCCACAACCCTCGCTCGACTGTGGGCACGATTACTGAAATCTACGATTATCTGCGCTTACTCTACGCGCGCACCGGTGAGCCTCGCTGCCCGGAGCACAATGAGCCCTTGGCGGCGCAAACCGTCAGCCAGATGGTCGACCAGATTTTAGGGCTGGGTGAAGGCACTAAGTTGATGATTATTGCCCCGCTAATTCGCGAGCGAAAGGGTGAGCACTTGCATGTGTTTGAGCAATTGCGCGCCCAGGGCTTTATTCGCGCCCGGGTCGACGGCCGGGTTTATGAACTCGACGAGTTACCCGATTTAGAAAAAAACAAGAAACACACGATTGAGGTGGTAGTGGATCGCATCAAGGTGCGTGACGACATCGCCCTGCGCTTGTCGGAGTCTATCGAGACCTCACTCGCCCTGTCGGAAGGTCTGGTACTCGCTGCCTATATGGATAAAGAAGACGCAGGCAAGCCCGATCATATTTTTTCCGCCCGCTTTGCCTGCCCGGTGTGCAACTACAGCATTAATGAGCTGGAACCCCGGGTGTTTTCTTTTAATAACCCCTCCGGCGCCTGCCCGAGTTGTGATGGCCTGGGCATCAAGCAGTTTTTCGACGTTGACCGGGTGGTGCAACATCCCGAGGCGACAATTTCAGAGGGTGCCATTCGCGGCTGGGATCGGCGCAACCTGTTTTACTTCAACATGCTCACCTCGCTGGCCAGCCACTACGGCTTTGACATCGACACACCCTTTGAGGCGCTCAGCTCAGCCCAACAGCAGAAGGTGCTATTTGGCAGCGGCACTGAAGAGATTGCCTTTAACTATGTCAATGACCGAGGCAGCGTTTATAAACGCACCCACACCTTCGAGGGAATTATTCCCAATATGGAGCGGCGCTACCGGGAGACCGAGTCACAAACCGTGCGAGAGGATTTGGCCAAGTTCCAAAACACCCAGTCCTGCCCCGAGTGCGCTGGCCAGCGGTTAAATAAAGCGGCGCGACATGTCTTTATCGACGATAAAAGCTTGCCCGAAGTCACCGCCTTATCGATCGGCGATTTGGCCGACTATTATCGGCAACTCTCACTCGACGGCCAACAGGCACAAATTGCCGAACAAATCTTGAAGGAAATTCGCGACCGCCTGCATTTTCTCGTCGATGTGGGTCTCAACTATCTGACACTCGAGCGCAGTGCCGACACTCTGTCCGGCGGCGAGGCCCAGCGCATTCGCCTGGCCAGCCAGATCGGTGCCGGACTGGTTGGGGTCATGTACATTCTCGACGAACCCTCCATCGGCCTGCATCAACGCGACAATACGCGCCTGCTCAGCACGCTGGTGCGCCTGCGCGATCTCGGCAATACCGTGATTGTTGTCGAGCACGACGAAGAGGCGATACGCGCCGCCGACTATGTGGTCGATATCGGCCCCGGTGCCGGTGTACACGGTGGTGAGGTAATCGCCTGCGGTCAAGTTGCGGACATTCTCGCCGCGGAACGCTCACTGACAGGGGATTATTTATCAGGAAAAAAAGTGATTGCCATTCCCGCCGAGCGCACACCCAATAATGCCGACAAACAGCTCAGCTTGCGTGGTGTCGACGGCAACAATCTACAGGCGGTGGATATCGACATTCCCGTCGGCCTGCTGACCTGCATTACCGGGGTCTCCGGTTCGGGCAAGTCAACGCTGATTAACGAAACCCTCTACCCCCTTGCGGCGACGGCGCTCAACAAAGCGACCACCCTGAGCGCCGCACCCCACGCCAGCGTCAAAGGCTTGGAGCAATTCGACAAATGTGTCGATATTGATCAAAGCCCCATCGGCCGCACACCGCGCTCTAATCCGGCAACTTATACGGGTATATTCACTCCGGTGCGGGAATTGTTCGCCGGTACGCAAGAGGCCAGATCACGGGGCTATAAAGCCGGGCGCTTCAGCTTTAATGTTAAAGGCGGACGCTGTGAGGCCTGTCAGGGCGATGGCGTTAAAAAAGTCGAAATGCACTTTTTGCCCGATGTTTACGTCACCTGCGATACCTGCAAAGGTGCTCGCTACAACCGTGAAACCCTGGAAATTCGCTACAAGGGCAAGACCATTCACGAGGTGCTGGAAATGACCATTGAAGATGCCCTCGATTTTTTTAGCCCCGTCCCCAGCATCGCCACCAAGCTGCAAACGTTGAGCGATGTCGGCTTGTCCTATATTAAGCTGGGACAGGCCGCGACGACACTGTCGGGCGGCGAAGCTCAGCGGGTGAAACTATCCCGCGAACTATCAAAACGCGACACGGGTAAAACCCTGTACATACTCGATGAACCCACCACCGGCCTGCACTTTCACGACATCCAGCAGTTACTCACCGTATTGCACCGCTTTCGCGACCATGGCAATACAGTGGTAGTGATTGAACACAATCTGGACGTGGTTAAAACGGCGGACTGGGTGATTGATCTAGGGCCAGAGGGCGGCAGTGGCGGCGGCCGAATTATCGCCACGGGCACCCCCGAACAAGTGGCCGCGGCAGAGGGCTCCTATACCGGACACTTTTTGAAAGCGCTGCTCAAACCACAAAAACCAGCAAGGCAAGCTGCTAAACGGGCCTAAAACAGCTAAAGTTAGCTTATGGATATTTATCAGGTTGGTGGCGCAGTACGCGACAAACTCCTTGGTCTCGCCGTTAAGGATCGCGATTGGGTGGTGGTCGGCGCCCAGCCTCAGGAGCTAGAGCAACTAGGCTTTCGCACCGTCGGTAGTGATTTCCCAGTCTTCCTACACCCCGACACCGGCGAGGAATACGCCCTCGCCCGCACCGAGCGCAAGAACGGCCACGGCTATGGCGGCTTTGTGTTTCATACCGACACGAACGTAACCCTCGACCAAGATCTCTCGCGCCGCGACCTCACAATAAATGCCATTGCCGAAAATAGCGATGGTCAATTGCTCGACCCCTACGGTGGCCAGCAAGACATCATCAATCGCAAACTGCGCCACGTGTCCGCTGCCTTTGTGGAAGACCCTTTACGGGTACTGCGCGTCGCTCGCTTTGCCGCCCGCTTTCATCACCTCGGCTTTAGCGTGGCAGACGAAACACTGGCACTAATGAAAACCATTACCGCTAGCGGCGAGCTGGAATATTTAACACCCGAGAGAGTTTGGAGCGAAACGCTCAAAGCGCTGTCGGAGGACTCCGCCCGCACCTATATTGAAGTGCTGCGCGAATGCGGCGCACTGAAAATACTCTTCCCCGAACTCGAACAACTCTTTGGAGTCCCCCAGCGGGCTGACTTTCACCCCGAGGTCGACACGGGCATTCATTTGCTGATGGCCCTGGACCAAGCCACGCAACTGAGCCAAGACCCGCGCGTGCGTTTTGCCGTTATGATGCACGATCTGGGCAAAGGCATTACCCCCGAGCATATATTGCCCCGCCACATGGGCCACGAAGAGGCTGGCGTCCCTCTGGTAGAAGCCTTTTGCCAGCGCCTGCGTGTACCCAATCGATTCCGCAAGCTGGCTGTGATGGTCACCCGCTATCACCTGCTGTGCCACAAAATTGAGACTCTACGCCCCGCCACGGTATTAAAAGTACTAAAAGGTCTGGACGTGTTCCGCCAACCCGAGGCACTGCCCTGCTTTCTGCTCGCCTGCATTGCCGATGCACGTGGCCGCACCGGTTATGAAACTGCCGACTATCCCTCGGCGCCATGGTTGCAAAACCTGGCCGACAAGGTAACGGGTATTACCAGCGAACCATTTGTTAACGCAGGTCTTAAAGGTGCTGCTATTGGCGAAGCATTAGACAACAAACGTCTTGAGTGCATCTCTACCTATAAACGCAACCAAGCTAAGATAGAAGACAATGCCTGAACAATCTCCGGTGGTATTAATCACCGGTGCCGCCCGACGTATTGGGGCGGCCACTGCCCTGCGAATGCACGGGCGCGGCTATAGGGTCATTATTCACTACCAACATTCTGCCGCTGATGCTGAAAAACTCTGCGCAACGCTCAACGCCACGCGCCCTGACTCCGCTCACACGCTTCAGGCCAACTTGCTTGATATCGACAGTATCGCGCAACTCGCCGAAACCAGTATTGCCCACTGGGGTCAACTCGACGCACTGGTTAATAACGCCTCAAGCTTTTACCCCACCCCGTTAGCGACCGCGACAAATACCCAATGGGATGACCTTATTGGCAGTAATTTAAAGGGCCCATTTTTTCTTTGCCAGGCATTGGCAAGCGAGCTAAAAAAACGCAGCGGTAGTATCGTCAATATTGCCGACATTCACGCCCATCAACCCCTAAGTAATCACAGTATTTATTGCATTGCCAAAGCGGGCAATAAAATGCTGACAAAAACACTGGCTAAAGACCTCGCCCCAAACGTCAGGGTTAACGGCATTGCCCCCGGTGTTATTCTGTGGCCTGAAAACGACGCACAAGAAAATGACGCACAAGAATCACTGATCAAAACCATTCCACTACAGCGCATGGGCAACAGCGAAGACATTACTCGCTTAGCCGAATTTTTTGTGGCCGACGCCAGCTATATAACAGGACAAACTATTGCCGTTGACGGCGGAAAACATCTCATTTATTAAATAGTTTGCCACAAACCCCATTGTTAATTACGCAACGCATTGAGATTAATTGACAGGGGATTAATTCTTGTTTTTTCTAGAGATAGTACGTCCCTGCCAGCTAAAATCAATACGCCACAGTTTTTGCTCGCGACCCGCAAAACTTTTTGCAATATCGCTATACGCTGTGCAGCTCACCGGGTGTTTTTCATGCGGGGCAATATCAACGAGAGGCAAAAGGACAAACGCATTTTCGGTCACTTCATCCCTCGGCAAGGTAACGCCGTCGACCACACCGGTTACGTCACCGTAAGTGAGAATATCAATATCCAGAGTACGCGGGCCGAATTTTGGCCCTGCACGGCTGCGCTTATTGGCCGTTTCAATATCACGCATGATCACGGCGAGTTCACCGACACTCAGCGCGCTGTCGATACCGACCACCAAATTATAGAAACTATCGCCAGTAAAACCTACGGACTCACTTTCATAAACAGGTGAAATAATTAATTCACCAAAGTGGTGGGCAAGGGCATCGAGGCACGCGAGAATGTTTTTTTCACGATCAATATTACTGCCGACGCTAAGGTAAACCCGCTGTGAAACTGAAGACGTCATGCTGGTTTTTTACCTCGCTCAATAATAATGCCCACATCTTTCGAACCACGTAGGGCACCCGGCTTGCTGAGGCGCAATTTCAACCACGGCACATCAAATTCATTGCGCACGATATTCGCAATCTCTTCCGCCAACCGCTCAACCAATAAACACTGGGATTCTTCGACAAAAGCAATTAAACGCTTGGCCACCGCTTTGTAATTAAGCGTGTGTAAAATATCATCTGTCGCGGCAGCTCGGCGTATGTCGGCAGCCATTTCCAGGTCGAGAGAAATAGTTTGGCGCACTTCACGCTCCCAATCATAGATACCAATAATAGTTTCAATCTGTAAATCGCGGATATAGACAATATCCATGGTTTATTCCTCTATAGCCGACGCGAGCGCCGACTGATTGCTCTGCAGGGGCGGTAAGGTATCGAGAGGCCAGCGCGGCACTGCGCGAATTGTCAGATCGTCGTGCTGCCCCGCCATCAAGCGCTGGCAACCGGCGTAGGCGATCATCGCGCCATTGTCGGTGCAAAAGGCGTTGCGGGCATAGAAAACTTTGGCATCAAGCTTGGCGAGGGCTTTTTCAAGTCGCTCACGCAAGCAGATGTTGGCAGAAACACCACCGGCAATAACCAGCGTTTTAAGGCCAGTTTCTTTAATCGCCCGTCGGCATTTAATCATTAACGTATCGACCACAGCATCTTGGAAGGCCCAGGCAATATCGGCCTGGGTTTGTTCATCGGGCAGTACACTGGCACCCCGTTCTTTAGCCACGGTATTTAAGGTAAAGGTTTTCAAACCTGAAAAACTGAAATCGAGCCCAGGGCGATCACACATAGGGCGCGGGAAACGAAAGCGTCCCGCCTCACCTTTCTCTGCTAATTTAGCAATACGGGGGCCACCGGGGTAATCCATATCGAGCATTTTTGCCGCTTTATCAAACGCCTCACCAGCGGCATCATCGAGAGATTCACCAAGAATTTCATACTCACCAATAGCCTTTACACTGACCAATTGGGTGTGTCCACCGGAAACCAGCAGGGCGATAAAGGGGTATTGCGGGGGGTTATCTTCAAGCATCGGTGCTAGTAAGTGCCCCTCCATGTGGTGCACGCCGAGGGTCGGCACACCCCAAGCATAACCCAGCGAGCGAGCCACCGAGCCGCCCACCATCAGTGCACCAATCAGGCCGGGGCCAGCGGTATAGGCAATGCCGTCAATATCGCCAGCTTGTAGTGCCGTGTCAGCGAGAATTTGGCGAATCATCGGCAGTAATTTGCGCACGTGGTCACGCGAAGCCAACTCAGGCACCACACCACCATAGTCGGCGTGCACCTCAACCTGGCTATATAAGGCATCAGCTAACAGGCCCGTATCACTGTCATAGATTGCCACACCGGTTTCATCACAGGATGTTTCTATGCCCAGTACTCGCATCTCTTTCCTCAATAGCCGCGCTAAATCAAGCAATAAACGCGAGCGCAAAATTTGTCCGAGCGCATAATAATGCGCAACGGAGGTGAAAACCACCGGCTCAATAGCCTTGGTGAATAACCCAACGACAAAAAATTTTGCACCAAGGGTGACAAGTGTATAGAATACGCGGCCCCAACAGGGGCTGTAGCCAAATTTATGTGGCTTATGCTGCACGAAACAGCCTAAGTCCGGAACTTCGATAATTAACAGATAGCCAAGAAACGGGAAAGAGGATAAATGCCTTCAGTACGTCTAAAAGAAAACGAACCATTCGATATCGCTCTACGCCGCTTTAAACGCTCTTGCGAAAAAGCAGGCATTCTCGCCGAAGTTCGCCGTCGCGAATTTTACGAAAAACCCACTTGGTGCCGCAAGCGTAAAGCCGCAGCTGCTGTTAAGCGTCACGCGAAGAAAGTACAACGCGAGTCGCGCAAACTGCAACGGATGTACTAAAGCAGCCTCTTTCAGGTCAAAGATTTTCTGCCGTACTATTCTGTCCACCTCACCCGGCAATACTTAGACGCACCGTAACTGGGTCAATGTATTAAAAACCTAGGCAAGAGGCATATAGCGCGTACTGACTACTTAACTAAGGCAGATAGAAAAAGCGTCGTATATCGACGCTTTTTTCGTTTCCGACGATTACATATACTTTGGCAAGCCTTTACTCAGCGGTTGTCACCACTCAATATAACGAAGCGCTTCCTTGAGGCCACACTTTTACAGAAATAAATTACTCAAACGTCACCTCTACAAGTCGGACATATAGTCATGAGTGAAGAAACACTAAAAGCACGCATCACCGCTGAAATGAAAACTGCGATGCGCGCCAAAGACAAACCCCGCCTAAGTACCATTCGCCTAATTCAATCAGAAATTAAACGCATTGAAGTCGACGAGCGTATTGAACTAGACGATAGCCGCGTTCTGGCCATTCTCGACAAAATGAGCAAACAGCGCCGCGACTCACTAAGTCAGTTCAAAGATGCCGGCCGAGATGACCTCGCGGCACAGGAACAAAGCGAACTGGATGTTATCGCCGAATTTTTGCCTGCTGCGCTGACCGAGGAGGAATTACAGGTGCTGATTGATCAGGCCGTAGCCAATAGCGGCGCTCAGGCAATGTCCGACATGGGCAAGGTTATGGGCATCCTCAAACCCCAGGTTCAGGGCCGTGCCGATATGGGTGTTGTTAGCAAGCATATTAAAGCGCGACTCTCCCAGTAACGACACCGCAGGAGGGAGGGTCTTTTGAGCATTCGTCCCTCCTGCCAATAAAAACCCAATGGCCGGATTAATCCCACAACGCTTTATCGATGACCTGCTCGACCGAGTAGATATCGTCGATGTTATCGGCGCACGCCTTGAGCTGCGAAAAACCGGCAAAAATCACTCTGCCCGCTGTCCCTTTCACGACGAAAAAACTCCTTCCTTTTCGGTCAACCCCGAAAAACAGTTTTACTACTGCTTTGGTTGTGGCGTTGGGGGCAATGCTATCGGCTTTGTTATGGACTACGACCATGTTGACTTTCCACAAGCGGTGGAAAACCTCAGCGCACTGGTTGGCATGGAAGTACCCCGCGATTCTCGGCAAGACAACCCGCAAGACAAACGCCGCAAAGCGCTGTACGATATTCTCGAACAGGCAAAACGTTTTTATCAGCAGCAGCTACGCCAGCACAACACCTCATCTCAGGCTATCGACTATCTCAAACAGCGAGGGCTGAGCGGTGAAATCGCTGGTAGCTTCGAAATTGGCTACGCCCCTCCCGGCTGGGATAATTTACTGCTCGCCATCACTGAACGTCGCCTGCAAAGCAATGACGACGAAATAAAGAGCAACGACACACTCGAAGACGAAACCATCGCCCTGCTCACCGATACCGGGCTGCTGATTAATCGCGAAGAGGAAAACAAGCGCTACGACCGCTTTCGCGAGCGTATTATTTTCCCTATTAGGGATACCCGTGGGCGCACAATCGCCTTTGGTGGGCGGGTACTCGGCGATGACAAACCCAAATACCTCAACTCACCAGAGACCACAGTATTCCATAAAGGCCGAGAGCTATACGGCCTCTACGAAGCCAACCGCAGCCGCCAGAGCAATGACAATCTACTGGTCGTTGAAGGCTATATGGATGTCGTCGCCCTGGCCCAACACGGCATAGAAAATGCCGTCGCCACCCTCGGCACTTCGATTTCACAAGCCCACCTTGAAAAACTCTTCCGCTACACCAGTGAAGTGGTGTTTTGCTTTGACGGTGATAACGCTGGACGCCAAGCGGGCAGACGCGCACTAGAAACCAGTCTGGCGCTAATGACCGATGGACGTAGCGCCAAATTCCTCTTTCTCGACGAAGGCGAAGACCCAGATACTCTGGTGCGGAAAATCGGCAACGAGCGTTTTCACCATCTCATCAGCACTGCCATGCCACTCTCAACCTTTCTCTTTATGTTGTGTGGAGAGGGGCTTGACTTAGCATTAGCCGATGACTGCGCCCGCTTTGCGACCCTTGCCGCACCCATGATCAACCAACTACCCACAGGTATTTTCCGGCAATTGCTCCTCGACCAACTGGCAAAAAAAACCGGCCTCACCACCGAGACATTAACAGGGTTTCTCCCGTCAGCAGATGAAGGCATTGTACAAGGGAGAGAAATACCATCGACTAAAGATAACTATGAAGATTACGCAAGCAACTATGATAACACCGAGTATCAAAGTAACGCGCATGAAAGCCCTGAGCACCACCCGCCAGAGAACAACTATCCACTACCTGAGGATTACGGGCAGCCAGATAGAGGCCTCCCGGCAACAGTTAAAACCGCCAAAAAACGTGTACCCATTGCACAAAAAAAACTACATTTAACACCCCTGCACTGGTTGATCGGACTACTTATTAACCACCCAGCACTGGCCCGGGAACTTGAGCACACAGAAGAACTACTCAAGCTTGAACTCGTTGACATTGAGATACTCCGAGATTTATTCACTTTGCTAGAGAGAAATCCAGACTATACTCTTAACCATATTCTGGGTTATTGGCGTGGTGTTTATGGTCAGGAACAGGGCGAAATGTTAGCGGGAATCTCCGCTAACGATCTGGTCAATATTCCCGGACAAGCAACTGAAAGTTATGCCAAGCAAGCTCAGGACATCATTGACTCACTGCTTCTCACAGCTGTAAATGATCAAACTATTGAGCAGCGCATCGCGTACTTAAGTGCCAAAAGCCAGCTCGATGACCACGACCGAAATTCCGTGTTCGCGATCTGGCTAGAACTACCCGCTGCAGAGCGTAGCCCTGAATTAATAAACAAGATAAAACAATTACTTGAGCGCAAAGATGAAACAACTTAATAGCTGACATGAGGGCCTTGTAATAACGAGACAAAACCCCATTTATAGGCTATAATCGCGCGTTTGTTTTCAGCCATTCATCAACCACGGATACTCTATGAGCGACGTCAGCCAACAACAGTCACGCATCAAAGAACTGATTGCCAAGGGCCGCGAACAGGGCTACTTAACCTACGCAGAGGTTAACGACCACCTTCCTGAGGATATTTCTGATCCCGATCAGGTTGAAGACATTATTCAAATGATCAACGATATGGGTATCAATGTCTTCGAAACCGCCCCCGACGCCGATACCCTTCTGATTAATGACGAAGGGAATAATAGCGCTGACGAAATTGCCGCTGCCGAAGCCGCCGCCGCACTAGCCGCCGTCGAAACTGAAAAGCACCGTACCACTGATCCCGTACGCATGTACATGCGTGAAATGGGCACCGTCGAGCTACTGACTCGCGAAGGCGAAATTGAGATTGCCAAGCGTATCGAAGAAGGCATACGCGACGTAATGTCTGCTATGTCTGAGTGGCCCGAAACTGTCGATGACATCGTAGCCCAGTATGAACTTGTGCAGAAAGGCGAACGCCGCCTAGTCGAAATTATTGCCGGCTACCTCAATCCCGTTGAACACGTACCCTCTGCACTGGAACAAAGCAAGAAGGACGCTGCCGCCATACTGGCAGGTGAAAAAGAGGAAGAGGAGGAGGAAGAGCAACACGAGGGCGGGCTCTGCCCCGAAGAAGCCGCCATGCGCTTTGGCGCCATTCAAAAACAAAATGAAAAGACCAAGCGATCAATAGCTCGCTATGGACGCAACGCAGACAGCGCTGAAAAGAACCTTGCCGAACTGGGTGAATTGTTTAAATACCTAAAACTGATACCCAAACAATACGATCCGCTGGTCGCCCGAGTTCGTATGGCTCTTCACGAAGTGAGGAAGCACGAGCGCAGCATTATGAGGTTGTGCATTCGCGAAGCCAAAATGCCCCGCAAAGAATTTGTAGAAAGCTTCCCCGGCAATGAAACCAATGACAAGTGGGCCGTAAACCTTTCACGCCGCAAGCAAGCGTACGCCCCCGGCATTAAAAACTTGCTGGACGACATCATCCGCGTACAGAAAAAGTTGGCCAGCATTGAAGAAGAATCCGGTTTAACCATTACTCAAATCAAGGATATCAACCGCCGTATGTCTATTGGCGAGGCCAAGGCACGCCGCGCCAAGAAAGAAATGGTTGAGGCCAACTTACGCCTGGTCATCTCTATTGCCAAAAAATACACCAACCGTGGCCTGCAATTCCTCGATTTGATTCAGGAAGGTAATATTGGCCTTATGAAAGCGGTCGACAAATTTGAATACCGACGCGGTTACAAATTTTCGACCTACGCGACCTGGTGGATTCGACAGGCGATTACACGCTCCATTGCCGATCAGGCGCGCACCATTCGTATTCCAGTGCACATGATTGAAACGATTAACAAATTAAACCGTGTCTCTCGACAAATGCTGCAGGAAATGGGTCGCGAACCGACACCAGAAGAGCTCGGCGAACGCATGGAGCTACCCGAGGACAAAATTCGCAAAGTCCTGAAAATTGCCAAAGAGCCTATTTCCCTCGAAACACCGATTGGAGACGATGAAGACTCTCACCTCGGCGACTTCATTGAAGACGTCAACGTCGATTCGCCAATTCACTCAGCAACAGCTGAGAGCCTCACCGAAGCGACTCGTGAAGTACTCAACGGCCTGACAGCTCGCGAAGCCAAAGTACTGCGTATGCGCTTTGGCATCGATATGAATACCGACCATACTCTTGAGGAGGTGGGCAAACAGTTTGACGTAACCCGCGAACGTATTCGCCAAATCGAAGCCAAAGCTCTGCGTAAATTACGCCACCCTACCCGCTCCGATCACATGCGTAGCTTTCTCGACGAATAGATAACCTCAAGCAACAGATCTTATCTGGCAGATAACGACAAAGCCTTTTATAATGCGGCCCTCTCAAACACTATCGATAAGTTGAGAGGGCACCTAGAGGCTAATCAGCTTTCAGCCTCAGCATATAAGTACAGTTTAAGAAGGGCCCTTAGCTCAGTTGGTTAGAGCATCCGACTCATAATCGGCAGGTCCCCAGTTCAAGTCTGGGAGGGCCCACCATTCTTTATACTGCCCACCGCAAGTTAACACTACACTTAGAATTGGGTGTATTTCCTATTACTTCGCACACCGCTATTATTCACTACACATCACAATATAGTTAAGCACATTAACAAAACACTTCTAACGTCCATTCTAGTAGGTGCTAAGTACCGCGAGAATCTATGCATCCAATTTCAGACTATCTCCGATTACTCTTTTTCACCAGCGGATTACTGATTGGTGTGCAGGTACCTGCCTTTATCGATCAATACGGGAAAAGTCTTGAAGCACACTTGCTTGAATCAACAGCGGCCCTCAGAGAATTCGAGAAGGATGCCGAGCGCTATTTCGATGGCGACCTAGCTCAGCTTATCGCTCACTATCAAAAGCACGGCGACCCGGTGATTCGAGACGGGGGCAATAGTATTAACGCAATTTATATTAGAAACCAAGTGCTGGCACAGGCCTGGAAAAGCTTCACTACAAGCTCCTACAGCGCTTACACCCACGTATTGTTGGCCCCCCTGACAGAAATTAAAAAGGAGGTTTGGCGCAGTTATACTTACAGTATTATCCTAAACCCTTCAGCAATTATTAGCGGGCTTACAGGCGGTTTGATCCTGTCACTGCTTATCGATATATGCGGCATGCTAGTCACGGCCGGCATGCGGCGGCTATTACAACCTCATCAGTAGAACTTTAATATAAGCGAGACACCTTTGTTATGAAAAGGTAGCTTAGGGATCGAATCACGCAGACTTCTTTCCATGCACTTATTGCGAACAAATAAGCTATCTTTATCGGGGTTTAGCCATTGACTCGACTATAAAGCGGTATATAATCTTAACAGCTTGAAAGTACGTCCTATATTTATGCACACCATTTCGATGTTCCTCAGTAGTACACTCGTCCTGTTTTTCATAAGTAATAGCAACACTTCCAGCAAAACTGCCTTATTTAAAGGGCTTTAATTACTCTCGAATTATTAGGAAATATTTATGTCTACTACTACCGGTACTGTTAAATGGTTTAATGAAGCTAAAGGTTTTGGCTTTATCGAGCAAGAATCTGGCCCAGACGTTTTTGCTCACTTTAGCGCAATTTCTGGTTCTGGCTTCAAGACTTTGATCGAAGGCCAAAAAGTTGAGTTCACTGTGACTCAAGGCCAAAAAGGTCCTCAAGCAGAGAACATCGTAGCCATCTAATTCTGCTTTTATGTAGAGGAAGGCTGTCTGTTTTACTTTATTAGTTAAACCTAATAATCGCGAGACAGACAAAAGACGAGAAGGGGCAATACCGAAAGGTTTTGCCCTTTTTTATGGCTTCGCTCTACAGTTCCTTTTTACAAACTAACTTTTACAACCCAATATTATCTAAAAGTTAGCCCCTTCCCCCAGACAGGTTTTATTCATAAATAAAGCCAAGCCACACACAACAAACAAAGCGACTACAATGTCCTTAAAATAAGGCTTGTAATCGGAGAAGTTATGCTCAAACGAGTAATTATTGCCATTACCGGCGCCACGGGTTGTATCTATGGTGTTCGCCTACTTCAGGTACTCGCCGAGCTACCCGAAGTGGAAACTCACTTGATTTTATCGCCCGCCGGTGTCATCACCGCAGAACATGAAACCGGTTTTGACAAAAAAGCAATTTCAGTACTGGCAGATGTGTGTCACCGACACAAAGATTTTGGCGCCAGTATCTCCAGCGGCTCATTTCCCATACATTCTATGGTGGTAGCACCCTGCTCGATGAATACGCTGGGCTCTATCGCTCACGGGCTTGACAACAATTTGATATCCCGTGCTGCCAGTGTGACGCTTAAAGAGCGCAGAACACTGGTCTTATTACCCAGAGAAACTCCCCTCCACCTCGTACATTTGCGCAATATGACCATTGTGACCGAGATGGGCGGTATTATCTCTCCCCCAGTACCTTCTTTTTATCAGCACCCCGTGAATATTGAGGACATTGTCAATCAAACTGTTGGACGCACGCTTGATTCACTTGGAATTGAAGCCCCCAACCTGGTACAGCGTTGGGAGGGGCTCAGTAGGAAAACAGGCCAATGAATAATGACCACCCCCACAACAACAAAAAAGCCCCGACAGTGCGGGGCTTTTTTGTGCAACATTTTTAAAATATTTGCTTAGAGGAGCTCGACAGCCACAGCTGTTGCCTCGCCACCACCAATGCAGAGACTAGCGATACCCTTTGATTTTCCATAGGTCTCCATGGCTGATAGTAAAGTGACAATAATGCGAGCCCCACTTGCCCCCAGAGGATGGCCTAATGCACAGGCACCACCATGGACATTAATTTTTTCATGGGGAATATCCAGCTCTTTCATCGCCGCCATGGCGACGACAGCAAAAGCCTCATTAACTTCAAACAAGTCAACATCAGCCGACGACCAACCGGTTCGCTCAAAGAGGGCATTCATCGCGCCCACAGGAGCAGTCGTGAACCACTCGGGCTCCTGAGCAAACTGAGTGTAACCACGGATCGCAGCAACAGGCTTCAGCCCGCGCTTCTCTGCTTCACTCTGTCGCATCAAAACCACCGCCGCAGCACCATCTGAAATTGAGCTAGCGTTAGCCGCTGTAACAGAACCATCTTTCTTGAATGCGGGTTTCAAGTTGGGAATTTTATCGAGACGAGCGTTACCGGGCTGCTCATCGGTATCGACCACTGTTTCACCTTTGCGTGTCTTAATAATAACCGGTGCAATCTCACGATTGAATTTACCCTCATCAATTGCAGCATTAGCACGACGCAGAGACTCAATAGCGTAGGCATCCTGATCTTCACGGGTGAAGGTATATTTGCCAGCACAGCTTTCAGCGAAGACACCCATCAAACCACCCGTATAGGCATCTTGCAAGCCATCGACGTACATGTGGTCGAGTAATTCACCATGACCCAATCGATAACCACCTCGGGCTTTCTTTAGTACGTAGGGCGCACTGCTCATATTTTCCATGCCCCCGGCCACGACTATGTCAGCCTGGCCAGCAAGTAGTGTATCGCAGGCCATCATCACAGTTTTCATGCCCGAACCACACATTTTATTAACAGTTGTTGTACCAGTGCCAATAGGCAGGCCTGCACCCAATGCGGCCTGACGTGCAGGAGATTGCCCCACGCCAGCGGGTAAGACACAGCCAATCAACGCTTCATCAACTTCGCTGTTATCAACACCGGCACGTTCCATAGCGGCAGCAATTGCCGTTGCACCCAGTTGTGGTGAGGGCACATCAGCCAACACACCCATCATGCCGCCCATCGGCGTACGTGCATATCCACAAATCACGATTGGATCGTTCATTATCAATTCCTCTCTATCGGGTTAGCCTGTTTAGGCAGCTACATATTAACAAGAATCACTTGACGACTCTGAGTGTGGGGCCAGCCGATTTTGCCCCACTAGGTTTAGACCCCGGCCGCTTCCCCCCCGAGGGACCAGAGCCCGTCGGTGGTTCGTCGTCAGGCCCATCATCAACACCTTGCAATTCACTCGCAACTGGTCGCGATGATTCAAAAGCCATACCCTCACCATTTTCTCGAGCATAAATACCGATAACTGCTGCGATTGGCACATAAATATCGGTTGGGACACCACCAAAACGCGTATTAAAACTGATGGCCTCGTTGTCAAGGTGGAAGGCGGTCACTGCACGCGGGGCTAGGTTGAGGACAATTTGTCCATCGCTCACATAAACTTGAGGCACTTCTACACCCACCCCCATGGCATTAACTACCACATGAGGGGTGCAGTCGTTATCTACTATCCAGTCGTAAAAAGCCCTCACCAAATAGGGCTTATTGGATGTCATTGCCATTCGTTTTACCCATGGTCCCTAGCCTGAAACATCGAGACCCCGATTAGCTATTCATGTCTCGCTCAGGCTCCGTCAAACTGGACAGAAACGCTGGGCGCTCGAACAAGCGTCGCATGTAGTCGTGTAGCGGTTTAGCTTGTCGGGTATTTGGCATATCAATGCCCAGGCTTTCAAGCCGCCACAGCAGTGGTGCTAGGCAACAATCAACCAGGGTAAATTCTTCGTACATAAAAAAGGGTTTATCAGTAAAAATAGGGGCTATACCTAACAAGCTATCTCGAAGCTCTTTGCGAGCTTGATCTACCACCTTACCGTCTTTATTTGCAAGAATCACATCCACCTTTTCACACCAGTCTTTCTCAATGCGATGCATATATTGGCGGCTTAGGGCTCTAGCAACAGGATAGACCGGTAGCAGTGGAGGATGGGGGAAACGCTCGTCAAGGTATTCCATCATCACTTTCGATTCGTACAGAGACAAATCTCTATCAACGAGAGTCGGTAGTGAACCGTAAGGATTGAGCTCGGCCAACTCTTCCGGGATAGCGATGGGATCGACTTCTTCTATGTCGACAGTCACACCTTTTTCGGCAAGAACTATTCTTATTCTATGGCAATAATGACTTGCCGGATCAGAAAAAAATGTCATCGACGTTCGTTTTGAAACAACACCCATTACATAAACCTCAGAGGATAGATAAAAACCTGCTTAAACGGTGACGTTATCAGTGAACGTCTTTCCAATATTCACGGTTTAGCAGCCATACCCAGATCAATAAGAAGGCGAGAAATAAAAGCACATAAACACCGATACGTTTGCTTTCTTCCTCTACTGGATTAGCCATATAAGCCATAAAATTCACTAAGTCATATACTGCACCATCGAATTCCTCTGGAGACATAGTGCCTTCACTAAGCAACTCATAGGATCCACAAGGGTCGTCGAGCAATGGCTCACTCGTCAAAGGGTCAACTTTAATACCCCCGTTAGAAGCCAGCACGGGACCAGGGGCACAACCTTGCAGACCTTGTAAGTCCATTAGGGCATGAGGCATACCGACATCAGCAAAAACTTTATTATTAATGCCGACGGGGCGGCTACTATCGGCATAGAAATTACGCAAATACGTGTAAACCCACTTTGCTGATCGCGCTCGGGTGGCCATAGTCAAATCGGGAGGTAAAGCACCGAACCAAGCTTTGGCTGACTGCTCTGACATGGAAATACCCATCAAGCCACCAATTTTCTGACCACTGAACACCAAGTTTTCCATCATCATACCGTGAGGCACACCCATGTCGTCAGCCGCACGCTCCCAACGCTGGTATTTCGCCGAGTGACAACCCATGCAGTAATTGACAAAAAGTTGGGCTCCGTTTTGCAGAGATGCCTTATCCTTAGGGTCAGCCTCAAACGCATCACATTGAATAGTGCCACAATCAAAATTGGACGAAGCACCTACCGCCTTGAGAGGAATGACCACCAAACCAATAACAATCAGCAGCACACCCAGTGAGCGCCACAGCCCCATACCACCATCCATTGTCACTCTGACAGGTTCCGGCTTGGTTTTTTCCCGCACTGTCCAAAACGGCATTGCCAAAAAGTAGAGGAAGTACATAACGGTACAGACCTGAGCCAATGCGGTACGAGCAGGTGTTGGTGCCTTCATCCCCAATACCCCAAGGATGATAAAGACCACTGCAAACAAAACCACGGCAACACGACTAATTTTGCCTTTATAACGAATTGACTTAACTGGGCTGCGATCCAGCCACGGCAACACAAAAAGAATCGCGACTGCTGCAGCCATTACTAAAAAGCCCATAAACTTATCAGGGACAGCACGCAACATCGAATAGTAAGGCGTGAAATACCAGACCGGAGCAATGTGTTCAGGGGTTTTCAAAGGATTGGCAATCTCAAAGTTAGCGTGCTCAATAAAATAGCCGCCCATTTCTGGCATAAAGAACAGAATGAAGCAGAAGATAAAGAGGAACACCACTATCGGCACCAAGTCGTGCACGGTGTAGTAGGGGTGGAAAGGAATCCCGTCCAGAGGTATGCCGTTCTCATCTTTATTCTTCTTAATTTCAATACCATCTGGGTTATTGGAACCCACTTCGTGCAGAGCCAAGAGATGCAAGACCACTAAGCCAAGCAGCACGATAGGTACTGCAACGACGTGCAAAGCAAAGAACCGATTGAGAGTAATCCCTGAAATTAGATAATCACCACGCACCCATTCAACGATTGAATCACCAATGTAGGGAATGGCACCAAACAAAGAGATAATTACCTGTGCACCCCAATAGGACATTTGCCCCCAGGGTAGGACATAACCGAGGAAGGCCTCGGCCATTAGCGCCAGATAAATTGCCATACCAAATAGCCACACCAGCTCCCGTGGCGCCTTATAGGAGCCGTAGAGCAAACCACGGAACATATGCAGGTAGACAACGACAAAGAAGGCAGAGGCACCAGTGGAATGCATATAACGCAGAATCCAGCCATAATCAACATCGCGCATGATGTATTCAACAGAGGCAAAAGCGCCATCAGATGATGGCTCAAAACTCATCGTCAACCAAATGCCGGTGAGTAGCTGGTTAACGAGTACGAGTAGAGACAGCACACCAAAAAAATACCAAAAATTAAAGTTTTTCGGTGCATAGTACTTACCCATATGGGTGTTCCAGGCACGCTGCACTGGCAAACGCTCATCCAGCCAGTTCCACAAAAATGAGAGCAATTTCATTATGCGTTCTCCTCGTCAACACCTATCACCACGACATTTTCACTTTCATAACTATGGGGCGGTACTTTAAGGTTGAGGGGGGCGGGCACGCCCTGATAGACACGGCCAGCGAGATCAAACTTGGAACCGTGGCAGGGACAGAAAAAACCACCTAACCATTCGTCACCGCCAAGATCGGTAGCACCGACATCGGGTCGATACATCGGCGCACACCCCAAGTGGGTACATAAACCGACCATAATCAGGTATTCAGGATTCGATGCCCTCGTAACCGGGTCGACATAAGTGGGCTGTTCCGACTTCTCTGATTTTGGGTCACGTAGTTTATCAGTCAATTTAGCCAAAGAATCGAGTGCTTGCTGAGTACGACGAATAATATAGACCGGCTGCCCACGCCATTCTTCAACGACCATTTGGCCAGGTTCAATTCTACTAATATTGATTCGCACCGGTGCACCGGCCGCTTTTGCTTTCGCACTTGGAAACCAAGAGCCGACAAATGGCACCGCAGCACCCACTACTCCCACCGCACCAACAGCACAGGTAGTTGCAGTCAAAAAGCGACGACGCCCATGATTGACACCCTCATTGCTCATATGAGCTCCCCTTATAAAGGCAGAATAATAAAGATTGGCCGCATTCATTGCAGCTGATGAAATCTGTACTCACGCACAGGCAAAAATGGCGGGTAATAGTAATGAAAAGCATGAGGGTTTACAAGCCGAGACCACACTCTACCCGGCTAACCTCATGTTTTAGAACAAAAAAAACCCAACATAAAGTCGGGCTTTTTTACAAAACGACCAGCAATTAACGTTTCGAGAATTGTGGGCGCTTACGTGCTTTGTGTAGACCCACTTTCTTCCGCTCTACCGCTCTAGCATCTCGGGTCAAAAAACCGGCCTGACGCAGGGGTGCACGCAGCGTTTCGTCGTAAGCAAGTAGGGCGCGAGATAAGCCGTGACGAATGGCACCAGCCTGACCGAAGCTGCCTCCACCGCTCACCGTGATTTTCAAATCGAATTTATCGACTGCTTCGACCAACTCGAGAGGTTGGCGCACGATCATACGAGCCACTTCGCGACCAAAATACTGCTCTAGAGTGCGGTCATTCACTGTTACATTACCGCTACCGCTAGTAATAAAAACTCGAGCCGCCGACGTTTTACGCCGACCTGTACCGTAATAAGTTTCAGCCATTGTCATGCGTCCCGTTAAATATTGAGTGCTTGCGGTTGTTGTGCTGCATGAGGATGGGCATCCCCGGCGTACACTTTCAGCTTGCTGTACATCGCCCGACCCAGCGGCCCTTTGGGCAACATACCCTTCACCGCTTTCTCAAGCGCACGCTCAGGTGCTTTGTCGATCAACTTCTCGAAGCTAATTGATTTTATACCACCGGGAAAGCCAGTGTGATGGTAATACTTTTTGTCAGTCGCTTTTTTACCCGTAACACGTACTTTTTCGGCATTGACAACGACGATGTAATCGCCCGTATCAACATGAGGCGTATATTCAGGTTTGTGCTTGCCGCGCAGGCGCATCGCAATGTCACTAGCCAGTCGGCCCAACGTTTTGTCGGCTGCGTCGACGACATACCAATCATGCTGAACTGTTTCGGGTTTGGCGCTAAATGTTTTCATTGAATCGTTACCTGAAATCAGGTGGCTCCCAGAAAAGAGCGCGAATTCTACCGATGACCGCAAGGAAGTTCAAGCAGAGATTACCTGTTTAACTGAGAAACCTTTGTTAAATTTATTCGCGCTCATGGTTGATGGGCCCGGGCCAGATAGTCGTGAGATTGCATTTCCAACAAACGGCTCAGTGTGCGCTCAAATTCGAAGGCCAAACTTCCACCCGCATATAAAGCCTCGAGGGGCACTGCCACCGACATGGCCAATTTCACATTACGATCGTAAAATTCATCAATCAAGCTAATAAAGCGTCGTGCCTGATCTTCGCTATCGCGCCCCAATTGCGGCACATCACTAATTAGCACGGCATGGAATTCCCGCGCCAGTTCAATATAATCATTTTGACTGCGCGGCCCATCACACAGCGCCAGAAAATCAAACCAGACTACATCCTCACCGACAAAGCGACAGGGAATATCGCGCCCCTCTACTTCCAGAGCGACGGCTTCACGCACCTCATCCCGCGCTGGCACCAGGCTGTCAAAGGTCCTGTGCAGCGATACCTCAGCCTGCTCATCCAGTGGCGAATGATAAAGCTCAGCCTGCTCCAAAGCCCGCAGTCGGTAATCAGTGCCGCTATCGACATTCACCACTTCACAGTGCTGCTTAACCAAGGCAATGGCCGGCAAAAAACGCTGGCGCTGTAGACCATTAGCGTAAAGATTATCGGGCACGATATTAGATGTCGCAACTAATGTGACGCCTTCGGCAAACAGCAGCTCCATTAAACCGCCGAGTATCATCGCATCCGTAATGTCAGAAACAAAAAATTCATCAAAGCATATCACCCGTGCCTCTCTGGCAATGCCCGCCGCCACTTTTTCCAGCGGGTTTTTCACGCCGCCGTATTTCACTAAATCGCGATGCACACGGCGCATAAAACGATGAAAGTGCACACGCATTTTCTGTGCAAAGGGCAGGCTTTCGTAAAAATTGTCCATCAGGTAGGTTTTACCCCTACCTACACCGCCCCAAAAATAGAGGCCTTTAATCGCCACTTGGCGCAGCTGACGCCCCCGTAGGCGATCAAGCAATCCGACCTTTTGCCGATCTGTGGCAGTTAAATGCTCATAGAGAGACTGAAGCTTCTCCACGGCAATTCGCTGCGCCGTATCGGCAACAAAACCGTCCTTCTGCAAATCTTTTTCATAGCGTTGTACGGGTGAAGAAGACATTGGTTAACTGCTGACTATAGTTAAGGGTGATAGGATCGAACTGTAATATACTTTAAGCGCGGCCACTCTACTCGCGCAGCATAACGTGCGCAAGAGATTCACCCATCTACGGCTTTAATTAAGAAAGTATTCAACTGCGCGCCCAGTCTTTCACGTAAATTATTTAACTGCCCATGAAAGAAATGACTCGCTTCGGGAATAACAATGAGCTCTACGGGACAATTGATAGATTCCAGCCAAGCGAGGACCTCATTTGTACCCACCAACTCATCCTGCCCACCGAGCACCACTGTTACCGGACAAGCAAAGGCGCCTTGAGACGCATAGCTGTACCGTGTCACGGGTGGCGCAATTAGAATCATATGCTCCACGGATATACGCTCGCTGGCAGCAGCAACAATTGCAGAACCAAAGGAAAAACCTGCCAGTAATAGCTGACTCTGGGGATACTTAGCCTGTAGCCATTCACTGACACAACAAAGATCATCCACCTCGCCACGCGCCTCATCGTGCTCCCCCTCGCTGGCACCCACGCCACGAAAATTAAACCGTAGCGTGATAATGCCCAGCTCACGATAGATTCTCACTAGTGTCGACACTACTTTATTGTCCATCGTCCCGCCATACAATGGGTGAGGATGGCAGATCACTGCCACATATGAACTGGCGCTAAAAGGGGCATCCGCCTTTCCTTCTTCAAGCTGAGCTTCAATTTTACCCGCCGTTCCGTCAATGGTGACTTGCGTTTGTTTGCTCATTATTTTCAACTCAGCCTTATCTGTTTAATTAAACAACAGTCTTTTACTCCTTCCAGTTGGACAATAATAAATATTCATCGCCCAGCTATTCAACCTGCCGGCTGTTCAAGATAGAATCTCGTTCCACCCTGACTCACTAAAGGAAGTACCAGCGTGCCTACAGACCCCATCATTATTGCATTGACTAGCCTCATCATCGGTCTCGTCATTGGCATTCTCATCGGTCGCACTTTCTCTAACGCTACCAAACAGCGCCAGACACTCACCGAAGAGCTACGTAAAAAAGACAATGAGCTCAAAACCTATCAGCACAAGGTCACGGAACACTTCATAACCACCTCCGAGCTGGTCAACAACCTGACTCACAGCTATAAAGAAGTGCACCAGCATCTGGCGGATAGCGCCATGACACTGACCAACCCAGAAATCAGTAATAAATTACTTGAGGCTGGCTCAGGTAATCTCGGCACTGCCCACACCACCAGTAATACAACTATAGACAGCTCAAAGCCCCCAAAAGACTACACCCCGGACATCAACGGCATATTGGACGAAAGCTACGGCCTTGAGAAAGACAAGACCCTCGCCACACCCAAATCCGCAGAAGATGCAGACGGCAATGAAGAAGATCCGACAACCAAGGTCGTCTAATACAGATTCGGGTGACACACATAAAAAAGCCGGGTATTGTCCCGGCTTTTTTATGTGTGGATAGAAATTAAGCCGCAGAGTGCCCCGACAACTTCACCTCAACGTTGTCCTCATCACTCAAACCTGCGTAGTACCTGCGCAACACATCCAGCACTTCAGGGCGAGAGAAGTTTTCTTCTACCTCTCCACCTTCCGACAAAGCCTTACGCAATTTAGTACCCGACACTAGCACTCGATCATCTGCACCGTGAGGGCAAGTGCGCATCGACGCCATTGTCTCGCAGCGATTACACCAAAAGGTCCAGTCGATTTTCAACGGCACAGTTTCCATCGCGTCTTTAGGAATATTGTCAAAAATATGATGGGCATCAAAAGGCCCATAGTAGTCGCCAACTCCGGCGTGATCACGACCAACAATCAAATGTGTGCAGCCGTAATTTTGGCGGAACAGGGCGTGCAATAACGCCTCACGAGGACCTGCATAGCGCATATCCAGAGGGTAACCTGACTGCACAACCGTATTATCGACAAAGTATTCATCGATCAAAGTACCGATCGCCTCCTGGCGCACTTCAGCGGGAATGTCTCCTGGTTTTAACTTACCCAGCAGCGAATGCACCATCACGCCATCACAAATTTCGATGGCAATTTTTGCGAGGTATTCGTGAGAGCGGTGCATGGGGTTGCGCGTTTGGAACGCGGCAATAGTCGACCAGCCTTTAGCTGCAAATAATTCGCGAGTTTGCGTCGGCGTCATATACACCCCATCATATTTGCTCGGGAAGTCGCCCTGTGAGAAAACCTCAACCTTGCCCGCCAAGTTCACATCACCCTGATTCATTACCATCGCCACACCTGGATGGGCGGGGTCGGTGGTGGTAAATACTTGTTGGCACTCATGGGCTTTATCAATACTGTATTTTTCAGAGAGGGTCAGCACACCCATCAACTCATCGGTTTCACCGTCGACCAAAGCCACCTCAGCACCCACGGCCAACTCATCAGCTTGAGCCTGATCAACGGACAAAGTAATGGGGATAGGCCAAAACAAACCGTTGGCCATGTGCATATTATCGCAAACGCCTTGCCAGTCAGCCTGACCCATAAAACCGTCGAGTGGTGTGAAACCGCCAATGCCTAACATTATCAAATCACCCACTTCGCGGGAGGCCAATATGACTTTAGGTAAGGTTTGCGCCCGCGCCTTCGCCGTTGCCAGCGCCTCTCCTTCCAACAATAGCGGTAGCAAGACATCACTACCATGGGGTTTTACAAGACCACTCATATTTATACTCCATTAGAAACTAACAACTGTATTTTTTGCGCCGCACCACCTACCCTATCCAGACATAGAAATTACTACTCATCAACTTTCGGGGTTCACAGGCAGGGCCGTTACGAGGTGTGCCATAATACCACTAACAATTGAGAAACTATTAGTGGATCTTAGACCTTGCGACTATTACGATATTTCGGCTGGCCAGCCCTGTTTGGCCTCATCATCGCGGCTATCGTTACAACACTCTTTCCGCAATTTGTTGGCAACGGCCCCTCTATAGCGAAAAGTATAGCTTCGCAAACCGCGGTTACGCGACCCGCAGCGAACCCGACAAGCTCCTACGCAACCGCCGTACAAAGGGCTGCCCCCTCTGTGGTGAATATTTATACCCGTACTCGGTTCAGTCACCCTCTAGCTGACGACCCCGTTTTTCAGCGCTTTATTGGTGGTAGTAATATGCCGCAAAGACAGCGCATGGAGTCGTCCCTCGGCTCAGGTGTGATTGTCGACGAGCGTGGTTTCATCCTCACCAACAACCACGTGATCGCTGAAGCTGAAGAAATCGTCGCCCTGCTTTACGATGGTCGCGAGGCACGAGCCACTATCGTCGGCACAGACAAGGACTCCGATCTGGCGGTACTTAAAATTGACCTCGACCAACTCAGCGCCATTCCTCGCACCCATCAGGACAACCAAATCCGAGCGGAGGTCGGCGACGTTGTACTCGCCATTGGCAACCCTTTTGGCATCGGCCAGTCGGTTTCCCAAGGTATTATCAGCGCTACTGGACGCAGCGGCCTGAGCTTAAACCGCTACGAAAATTATCTGCAAACTGATGCCGCCATCAACCCGGGAAATTCCGGTGGCGCACTGATCGATGCCAATGGCAACCTAGTCGGCATCAATTCTGCGACATTAAATGAAACTTCTTTTGTTGGCATCGGCTTTGCTATCCCCACTCAAATGGCGGTGAAAGTACTCAATGACATCATTACCCACGGCCGAGTGATTCGTGGCTGGCTAGGTGTCGAAGTGCAGCGCTTAGCACCTCGAATCGCCGAGCAACTTGAGCTCTCGCCTCCTTCGGCACTCATTATTACCGCTGTACCCATCTACGGCCCGGCCTATAACAGCGGCCTGCAACCCGGCGATATCATCACCCATATCAACGGCCAGGCGGTCAGTGATGGCTCCAGCGAAATCAATTTAATCGCTGACTTATCACCGGGCGACCCCATAGAGCTGCGCATTATTCGCAAAAACATCTGGCTGACCATTAAAGCAATCGCGGGGATTCGTCCAGAAAGCTAACAGGGGATCAACACGTCACCCCACCAGATTTAGAGAATAATCTCTTCCAGCGCTGCGCGTAGAAAAGTCATTTGTTGCGGCGTACCGACGGTAATACGCAGAAATTTCTCGATACGCTTAGCACCAAAGTGACGCACAATTATATTGCGCTCTCGTAGAGCCGACATTAAAGACTCACCACTGTGGTTGGGGTGGCGTGCCAGGACGAAATTCGCGGCCGAGGGAATCACCTCAAAACCCAACGTTTCAAGCGCTTTGACCAACGCCACACGACTGGCAATCACGGCTTCACAGGTCTGCTTGAAATAGTCTTCATCGGCATACGCAGCAACGCCGCCGGCAATGGCTAACCGGCTCACCGGGTAGGAGTTAAAGCTATTTTTAATGCGCTCAAGGGCTTCGATTAACTCTGGGTGGCCAATGGCAAAGCCCAGCCTCAAACCCGCCAGCGAGCGCGACTTCGATAGCGTTTGAATCACCAACAAATTATCAAATTCTTCAACCAACGCAATGGCACTGTCACCACCAAAATCGATATAAGCTTCGTCCACACAAACAACGGAATCACGGTTGCGACGCAGTAATGAGGCGATGCTATCGAGAGACAACAGACGGCCGGTCGGCGCATTGGGGTTGGGGAAGATAATCCCGCCATTGGGCACAAGATAATCATCCACCTCGATTTGAAAATTGTCAGTGAGAGGAATTTCACGCCCTTCAATTTCATATAAACCACAATAAACCGGATAAAAACTATAGGTAATATCGGGAAACAACAGGGCCTTGCCGTGGCGAAACAGGCCATTAAAGGCGTGGGCCAGCACCTCATCTGAGCCATTGCCGACAAAGACCTGTTTAACATCAACGTTGTGATAGTCGGCAATGGCCTGCTTTAAACGGTCGGCATTGGGTGGCGGATAAAGTCGCAGCCCGTCACCCAGCTCGGCCTTTATCGCTTCCCCAACCCGGGGCGAGGGTCCATAGGGATTTTCATTGGTATTGAGTTTAACCAGATTGTCGATACGCGGCTGCTCACCCGGCACATAGGGCTCGAGCTCGCTGACAAAATCACTCCACAGACGCCGGGTCATCGTTTCACCACTTAATTTAACGAGTTTGCTTGATTAAACACACAGCCCTAACACGGCTAACAAGCCAGACATTTAACGCCGGTAGTCGGCGGAGCGTGCATGGGCTTCGAGAGATTCACAGCGAGCCAATACGCCGGCAGTGTCGGCCAGCTTTGCTGCGCCCTCTGGCGAACAGCCAATAATTGATGTGCGTTTCTGGAAATCGTACACCCCCAGCGGCGATGAAAAGCGCGCCGTGGCTGAGGTCGGTAATACATGATTGGGCCCCGCACAGTAGTCACCCAGGGCCTCGGGGGTGTGCCGCCCCAAAAAGACTGCGCCGGCATGGCGAATACCGTCGAGCATGGCCTCGGGGTCGGCTACTGATAGCTCCAAATGTTCCGGTGCAATGCGGTTGATAACACGCACTGCCTCATCGAGATTGACGACCTTAATTAAAGCGCCGCGGCCATTAATTGACGCTTTAATAATCTCACGCCGAGGCATTTCGGCCAGTAGCTTCTCCATGCTCGCCAATACGGCCTGCAAAAATTCAGCATCGGGGCTAATTAAAATCGACTGAGCCTGCTCATCGTGCTCGGCCTGAGAAAACAGATCCATAGCGATCCAGTCGGGCGATGTTTGTCCATCACAAACCACCAAGATCTCCGAAGGCCCGGCAACCATATCGAGGCCCACTTCACCAAACACGGCTTTCTTTGCAGTAGCGACATAAATATTGCCGGGGCCAACCACCTTATCGACCTTGGGAATAGACGCTGTGCCGTAGGCTAGAGCGGCAACAGCCTGAGCACCACCCACAGTGAAGACCCGATCGACACCAGCGATGGCGGCAGCGGCCAGCACAGCCGGGTTCAAGTCACCTCCGGGGGCCGGCACCACCATAATAATTTCATCGACACCAGCCACTTTTGCCGGCAGGGCATTCATTAAAACCGACGAAGGGTAACTCGCCTTACCACCGGGCACATAAATACCGACTCGTTGCAGTGGGGTAATTTTTTGCCCGAGCACGGTGCCGTCAGACTCCGTGTATTGCCAGGATTGTTGTGTCTGGTGCTGATGATAACTGCGAATGCGTTGCGCAGCCGCTTCTAAAGCCTCGCGCTGTTCAGTGGGTAAACTGTTTAATGCTTGCTCTAACGTGCCCTTGCCAACCTCCAGTTCGGCGACAGAGACGATCTCGCGTCGATCAAAGCGGCGCGTGTATTCCAGCACGGCTTTGTCACCCTCGCTACGCACAGCAGCGATAATCTCACCGACAACAGCAACTACATCGCCCTCAAGCTCCGGCTGCCAGGCAAGTAATTGATCAAGGCGAGCATCGAAAGCTTGCTCGCCAGCATCTAACATTAATGGCTTCAGTTCGCTCACGCGCTGGCGGCCTCGCTTTCACGTTGCACCCGGGCTGCAACAAGGGATGAAAAGCCATCAAGTAAGGGTTGGATCAGCTTGTGCTTGATTTTCAGCGCTCCCTTATTGACGATCAAACGTGAGCTAACAACATCAATCAACTCACGCGGTTCAAGGCCATTCGCCTTCAAAGTATTTCCAGTATCAACGATATCGACAATCTCATCGCAGAGCTCAATGAGTGGCGCCAGCTCCATCGCCCCGTAGAGCTTAATGATGTCCGCCTGCACTCCTTTTTCTGCATAGTAGCGCCGTGCCACATTGATATATTTGGTCGCCACACGAATACGTCCCGTCACTGGGGGAGCATCCACCATACCGGCGGTCATTAAACGACAGCGGGAAATACCCAAATCAATGGGCTCGTAATAACCATCGTCACCATTCTCCAGAAGAGTATCTTTACCCGCAATACCGAGGTCGGCAGCACCAAATTGCACGTAAGTCGGTACATCAGTGCCGCGCAGTACGAGTAAGCGAATATCGTCCCGATTAGTGGCGAACATCAACTTGCGGCTGCTGGCAATGTCTTCACTAGGCACAATGCCCACCTCGGCCAGTAGTGGCAGCGTTTCTTTAAGAATGCGTCCCTTGGTGAGGGCAATGGTCAACTGACTCATGATTCAATCACTTTAATTAATAAGCTCAACACTGAGACAACGCGGCATTAATTCGGCACGCGACGAATATTCGCACCCAGTTGCTGAAGTTTTTCCTCAATACATTCGTAGCCGCGGTCAATGTGATAGATACGGTCGACGACTGTTTCACCCTCGGCCACCAAACCGGCAATGACCAGACTCGCCGAAGCTCTTAAATCAGAGGCCATTACGGGTGCGCCGGTCAACTGCTCAACGCCAGTAACAATCGCAGTATTACCCTCGAGAACAATGTGGGCGCCCATTCGGTTTAGCTCGTGGGTTTGAATCAAGCGGTTTTCAAAAATTGTCTCCGTCACCGTGCCGACACCGTCAGCAACTGCATTAACAGCCGTGAGTTGGGCTTGCATATCCGTCGGGAAGCCGGGATAGGGCGCGGTGCGCAATTGCACAGGCTTAGGACGACGACCTTCCATGTCGAGTTCAATCCAGTCCTCACCGCTGGTAATTTTGGCACCCGCTTCTTCCAGTTTAAGCAACACGGACTCGAGAATATGGGGGTCAGTATCGAGTAGTTTAACCTTCCCCCGTGTAGCTGCAACAGCGGCTAAATAGGTGCCGGTTTCAATTCTGTCGGGCATAATGCTGTAACTGCCACCAGACAAGCTTGGCACGCCGTTTATTGTAAGGCTATCACTACCCGCGCCCTGCACATCCGCTCCAAGGGCATTGAGGCAGTTGGCTAAATCGACGATTTCGGGCTCACGAGCGGCATTTTCAATCACCGTTTTACCCTCTGCCAGGCTTGCCGCCATCATTAAGTTTTCTGTAGCACCTACCGACACTGTGTCCATAAAGATGTGGGCACCTTGCAATCGCCCATCAACTTTGGCCTTAATATATCCGCCGTCAATAGTGATGTTGGCACCCATCAATTCGAGCCCGTGCAAATGAAGGTCAACCGGGCGACTACCAATGGCACACCCCCCCGGAAAGGAGACTTGGGCTTCGCCAAAACGACTCAACAAAGGGCCCAAAACCAGTATCGAGGCACGCATGGTTTTCACTAGTTCGTAGGGTGCCGTTCGTGTGTGCAAAGTACTGGCATCAACTTCAACCCGCATTTTTTCGTCCAGTACAACCCCAACCCCCATACAGCCAAGCAGCTCGATCATGGTGGTAATATCATGTAGGTGAGGCAGGTTGGAAACCGTCACGGGACCATCGGCTAGCAAGGTCGCCGCCAAGATAGGCAGGGCTGAATTCTTTGCACCAGATATTCGAATTTCACCCGAGAGCGGCTTGCCCCCCGAAATAAGCAGTTTATCCATATCTATGCCCACCAATGACAGCCCGAAGAAGAGCAGTATTTACACTGCCAGTCTCGGGCTTGATTTTGCTAATACTTAGGTTTGAGCGAGCGCCATTCACCGCCACTCTAGTCAGCACGCTAACGATTAAGCAGCCTGCCATTCAGCCGGTGTGCAGAGCTTCATATTTACAGCGTGCACGGCACCAGAGGCAATTTGCTCATTCAGGGCGCCATAGACGAGCTGTTGGCGCTGCACCGCACGCTTACCTTCAAATATCTCACCTACAACGGTGACATTCAGGTGAGAGCCTTCACTCTCAACACTAATGTCGCAATCGACCAGAACAGCCTGCAATAAACGCTTTATCTCTTCAATATCCATGTTTTATCCGTTAGTTATGCCGCTGTCCCAACTAGCGATGACTTTATCAATGTCACCCTTGTTCTTTTGTGACGATTGAGCGAATTGTCCGCGGAACGTTTTACCTAAATTAATACCGTTAATAATGACGTTAATCACTTTCCACTGACCATCTTTCAAGCCCATCGTGTAGTCAAGAGGATAGGTCGCCTCAACACCGACAATCTGCTGATGCACAGTGACTTTGCGCTTATCCTCAATATCCTCTGCTGGCAGAAGGACGATTCTCTCACTACTATAATTCAACAGCCCCCGACCATAAGTCTCAACCAGCCCAGCGCGAAAGGTTTCGGCAAATTCTGCTTTTTGCTCGGCGCTAGCAACTTTGCCATCACTACCCATCACTTTAAGGGCGATCCAGTCAAAATCGACAATTTGACCAAGAATTCTGTCGACCTCGCCGACAAAACAAGCAAACTGCTGTTGCCTTACCGCCTCTTCAGTACTGGTATCGAGTTCTGCGCGATGACGTTTGATCTCAGCCAATACTTTCTTAGTCGCTGTATCAATAAGCTGATAGGGTGAAAGCGCGGTCTCTTCTATTGTCGCTTTGGAGACAATACAGCTAGCCTGCGTCTGTCCTGCGAATATAACGCCAATCCAGCAAAGGGCTAACACCGTTAATTTCGTGTGTAATAATTTCGCTAACATCATCTCGCTTTCCTTTTTGTGAGCACTTAATTCTATGCGCTTTTTTATCCCGCTCTGTCAACACACTCAAACTTCAAAGCAAGCCTGAGCAGACAGGGCACTGCGATGTAAAAACAATCTCTACCAAAAGACCGCTTTTATCGACATAAGTGCCACTCTTTTACAGTCAAAAAGTCTCAAACTGACTGACTTTTTCGGCCGCGCACTATACCATCCCCAACCTGCTTTTGCGACTTGCGCCCAGTACCAAAACAACGAAACACATCGCCGGCTTTAACACTGTAATACCACCTTGAGCCATTGAAAAAAGGAACCCCTCAGCAATGAATGAGCTACTGCCCGCCTATATGGCAATCATTGCCGGCCTTATCGGTCTGGTATGGGGTGCCGACCGCTTTGTGATTGGTGCTGCCAGTGCCGCGAAGAACTTTGGTATTTCTCCCATGGTCATTGGCCTAACTATCGTTTCTATTGGCACTTCAGCACCGGAAATTATTGTCTCCATCAACGCCGCACTGGAAGGTTCCGGTGCTCTCGCTGTCGGTAATGCCCTGGGCAGCAATTTGGCCAATATCGGCCTGGTACTCGGCATCACCGCATTGATTGCCCCCCTGCCTGCCCAGCGCCATCTGGTTTTTCAGGAAGGGCCGGTACTGTTATTTGTCACTGCTCTGGTAGGCTATTGCCTCTTCGATCAAATATTGGGGCGTACCGAAAGCCTGATAATGCTGGCGTTAGTCCCTCTTCTTCTTTGGATCACAGTAAAATACAAAGTGCAACACCCCGACCCCGAAGAGGTTGCTGAGGTCGAAAGCCTTACCACCACCTCCAATGCTGCGGCGACGATATGGTTTATCATCGGCCTGTTGGTGATGCTGCTGAGCTCCAAAATCCTCGTTTGGGGGGCTATCACAACCGCTGCAGAAATGGGCGTTAGCGAACTGGTCATCGGCTTAACTGTGGTCGCTATTGGCACCAGCCTACCTGAACTCGCCGCTTCAGTGACCAGTGCTCTGCGTGGCCATCACGATATTGCCATTGGCAATGTATTTGGCTCTAATCTCTTTAATTTCCTAGCTGTAGTGCCCATTGCCGGTGCCATTGCGCCGCTAGAACTGGACAGCGTGGTATTTTATCGCGACTATTTGGCTGTCACGGCTCTAACCCTGTTATTGCTTGGCGCCATTGCCCTGCGCTATCTCAAACAAAGAAATACTGAAGATAAAGCCGCCACCATTCACCTCTCCAGAAAATTTGGCGGCGTTATGCTGCTGCTCTATGTTCTGTATTTCGTCGTTCTTCTTCCGACCAGCTGATCTTCGTGTGATCGGCCGTTATACTCCCACACCATAGGAATAAATTAGGACACCGTCTCGATGAGCGAATTCGACTTTAACACCTCAGCCCTACGCACTATTGCGCTCGAAACTGAGGCTGTTGCCGCCATGGCTGGGCGCATTGATGACGAATTCACACAGGCTTGTCAGTTAATCATGCAGTGTAAGGGCCGCATTATTGTTACCGGCATGGGTAAATCGGGACACATTGGCAATAAGATTGCCGCGACACTTGCCAGCACCGGCTCCCCAGCTTTCTTTGTCCATCCGGGAGAGGCCAGCCACGGCGACCTGGGCATGATCACACGAGACGATGTCGTTATCGCCATCTCCAA
Organism: Porticoccaceae bacterium; assembly: GCA_029212965.1. Taxonomy (GTDB): domain Bacteria; phylum Pseudomonadota; class Gammaproteobacteria; order Pseudomonadales; family Porticoccaceae; genus Reddybacter. The sequence continues at coordinate 15,187 of JARGOV010000013.1, read as the reverse complement.
CTCGGGCAACACTGCAGAAATTGTCACCTTACTCCCCCTCATTAAACGCCTCGACATTCCTATGATCAGCATGACTGGCGATCGGCAATCTCTGCTAGCCGAAGCGGCGAACATTAATCTCGACGTCAGTGTCGATGCGGAAGCCTGTCCTCTCAACCTTGCCCCAACGACCAGCACCACCGTCACATTGGTCATGGGCGACGCTCTGGCCATAGCCCTGCTCGAAGCCCGGGGCTTTACCGCAGAAGACTTCGCCTTCTCCCACCCCGGTGGGGCATTGGGGCGCAAACTCTTATTACGCGTGTGCGACATTATGCACAGCGGTGAGGAAGTGCCCCGCGTTCAAGAAAGCACTCTGTTGAAAGATGCCCTGTTGGAAATGACTGCCAAAGGTTTCGGCCTAACCACGGTTGTCGATGCACAAAATACGCTGATTGGCGTCTTTACCGATGGTGATTTGCGCCGTGTGGTCGACAATCAAGTCGACATTAACAGCGCCACTGTCGGTCAGGTAATGACCCGGGGCGGCAATGCCATTGACGCCAATATCCTCGCCGCACAAGCACTGAATATTATGGAGAATAAAAAAATAACGGCCTTGGTGGTCGAAGACGAAGCCCACCACCCCCTCGGCGTACTTCATATGCATGACATACTACGGGCTGGGGTGATCTAGTGAAGAGATTCTTCAACGGAAAACAACGATGAACCTTACGCACAGCAAAATTGCCGCCGAAAAAATCCGTTTGTTGGTACTCGATGTCGATGGTGTACTCACTGATGGCAGCATTTACTACAGCAACAGTGGCGACGAACTCAAGGCCTTCAACATTCAAGATGGCCTCGGCATCAAACTACTGCAAGTAGCCGATATTGAAGTCGCCATTATCACCGGCCGCAGCTCGAGTCTTTTGTCGCGTCGCACCAAAGAACTTGGCATCGACAGGGTGATCCAGGGCAGGGAAGACAAACTTACTGCCCTCAATGAGCTATTGGCAGACCAGGCTTATGAACTTGATGAGATTGCCTACATGGGGGATGATTTGCCCGATTTAGCCGTCATCCGCCGTGTTGGCCTCGGCATGACCGTGGCCAACGCAAGCCCCACCGTTGCCGAGCATGCCTGCTGGCAGTCGAGTAGAGACGGAGGCTGTGGCGCGGTGCGCGAAGCCGCTGAATTTATTCTCAAAGCCCAGAATAAGTTTGCACAAGCCATCGAGCCCTTTCTTTGATATGCCCATTTACCACTCTCTGATGCCGAGCTCTAAGACGTGCTATCCATAAAAAATGCCATTTTGGCCGGCCTGCTCGTTATTGCACTGGCGGCCTTTATTATTTTCTGGGATGCCAAACCGGAAATTTTTATGGGTAATAAACAACCTCCCGTTTCTGCTTTATCTAGTGCCGATAGCTACATGAAAAACACATCAACCCATAAATTCAACGAACAGGGGAAACCTACTTTTTTACTGACTTCGGCAGAGGGCGAGTACTTTCAGGCACAAAACCGGTTTGTTATGACTGCACCCCAGATCCTCGCCCATGCCGGTATCGAAGGCGACCAGCCCTGGCATCTGAGCGCTCAACAAAGCATTATCCTCAATAACGGCCAGCGCATAGATATGCAAGGCCAAGTCTATGCTTGGCAACAGGTGGGCCCCGTAATATCAGAGCTGAAAACTGAAATTACAACGCCCTTTCTCAGCTACTATCCCGACAGCCAGCTAGCCGATACCGATCAGTCTATCTCCCTCAAAACACCGGGACACATGATTGATGGCACAGGTTTCAAAGGCAATTTTGCGGCACAAACGTATCAAGTTCTCTCCCGGGTCAAGGGTCGACACAATGCAAACCATTAAGCTTCTCCCCATACTGCTCTGCCTACTCAGCGTGCTTTTCGCTACCGCCGTGTTCGCCTTGCCTTCAGATCGACAAGCTGCCATTACTGTCGACGCCGACCGCGCGCAACTCAATGAAAAAACCGGCATCACGGATTACCAGGGCTCTGTTGTTATTAAACAGGGCAGCCTGTTGATTGAGGCCGACCGAGTCACCATCTACTCCAATAAGGGTCAGGTTAATAAGATTACCTGCATCGGCCAGCCGGCCCACTATCAGCAGCAGCCCAACGCGGAAGATGGCCTAGTCAATGCTTACGGAAATACCATTGAATACTATCTGGACACTGAAACAATCACGCTGATCAAAAATGCCAGCCTTGAACAACAAGGCTCCACCCTCAGAGGCGATCATATTAATTACGACTTAAAAGCCGAATTAGTCGAAGCTAGGGGCAGCGACAACAATCAACAGCGGGTGCATATGGTCATCCCGGCCAGTAAACCATCAACAGACGATCAGCTTGCCACTGACAAAAAAGCCGTTAACGAATCAGCGACCAGCCCAAAAAAGGACAGCAATTAATGGCCCAACTACAGGCTTTGAATCTGGCCAAGAGTTACAAAAAGCGTCCCGTGGTTAGCGATGTTTCTATGCATGTGGCCAGTGGCCAGATTGTTGGCCTGCTCGGCCCCAATGGCGCTGGGAAAACCACCTGCTTTTACATGATTGTCGGCCTGGTAAAGCAAGATGCTGGGCGCATTTTGATTAATGCTGAAGACATCACTCAACTGCCCATGCATCACCGTGCTCGCCGGGGCATTGGTTACCTCCCCCAGGAAGCCTCAGTTTTTCGCAGATTGACCGTGGAAAAAAATATTATGGCCATCCTCGAAACACGTCCTGAGCTCAGTACAGGGCAACGCCAAGAAAAACTGGAGGAACTGCTACAGGAATTCCACATCACCCACATCCGCAGCAGCCAGGGGATGAGTTTGTCAGGTGGTGAGCGGCGGCGTGTCGAAATTGCGCGCGCTCTGGCAATGGAGCCTGCCTTTGTACTGCTCGACGAGCCCTTTGCCGGTGTCGACCCTATTTCTGTGAATGACATTAAGGGCATTATTTGTCACCTCAAAGAGCGAGGTATTGGCGTACTCATCACCGACCACAATGTCAGAGAAACCCTCGACATCTGCGAACACGCCTACATCGTCAACGACGGTCATGTACTGGCCCAGGGCAGTGCTGAAGATATTCTCTCCAACCCAGATGTTCGCCGTGTCTATCTGGGTGAGAATTTTTCTCTCTAGACCCTCTTTTGCAAATCCTATCCTGCTAGATATGCTTACTGCTGGCTTGTTACCCCCGCTATCGGCTGTCGAATACCATCATCGCCATCAAGCCAAAAAGTGACACGGGTCAAATCAACGGCACACTACTTGCAAGTCAATTGATCCACGCTCAAACTCAGTCTACACTCTAGCCATCACTCACTTGAAAACGGCAAAACGAATATATGAAGCAAAGCCTGCAACTACGAATGGGTCAACAATTGTCGATGACCCCACAATTACAGCAGGCCATCAAGTTACTCCAACTTTCATCTCTCGACTTGCACCTTGAAATTCAACAAACTTTGTACTCAAATCCTCTGCTCGAACTGGCCGAAGAAATAGAATCCGAGCCTGAAGAAGTCTCCAACGAGCAACTCGCCAATGAGATAGCCGACAACGGTGATACACCCGACGAGTGGAGTAAAGAAATCCCCAACGAACTACCCCTCGACGCCCAGTGGGACGACATTTACCCGGCAGCTCCCACTGCTAACGCTGCAGCAACGAGCAATGACAACCGAGACTTTGAGAGCTACCACAGCGTTACCGAGTCATTACAGGACCACCTGCTCTGGCAACTCAACCTAACCCCTATGTCGGATCTCGACCGCCTGATTGCCACAACACTGATCGACAATATTGATGACAATGGCTTCCTCGAAGCCCCTGTGGAAGAAATTTGGCAGCCTCTCGCCCAATCTTATGCAGACGCGTCTCTAACGGATGACCCACTGCCCAATGCACCCCTTGCAGAGACCGCACCAACAGCTGCCTCTGCTGATGATCTCGATAACCCAGCTGAAGACAGTGAAGAAAACGATACAGGCCTGACCTTTGAAGAAGTACTCGCCGTGCTGCATCGCATCCAGCAATTCGACCCACCCGGTGTTGCCGCCAGAGACCTCAGTGATTGCCTGCTGATTCAGCTCAATCAATTAAGCCCACAAACGCCCTCACTCGATGATGCTAAACTGCTCAGCGCTCAGTACCTCGATCTAGTCGCCGAGCGCAACCTCCCGCTGTTGTGCCGCAAGACTGGCCTCGAGCAAGGGGCTGTAGAAGCCGCTATCTCCCTCATCCAAAGTCTTTCGCCCCGTCCTGGCGAAAGCATTGACAGCGGCAATGCTGACTATGTAGTGCCCGATGCCAGCGTGCAAAAAATTCACGGCCACTGGCTGGTGACGCTAAATGGCGATATCGCCCCGCGTCTGTGCATCAATAAAGAATACGCCGACATGGTACAACGCGCTAATAACAGCAAAGACAACACCTTTCTTCGTGACAATCTTCAGGAAGCCCGCTGGTTTTTGCGCAGCCTCGAAAGCCGCAACGACACTCTCCTGCGCGTCAGCCGCTGCATTGTCGAGATGCAGCAAGAATTTCTCGAAAGAGGCCCAGAGGCCATGAAACCTCTGGTGCTGGCCGATGTGGCTGAGCAACTCGAATTGCACGAATCCACCATTTCCCGTGTCACCACACAAAAATATCTCGACACGCCGCGCGGCATCTTCGAGCTGAAATACTTCTTTTCCAGTCATGTCAATACAGCCGCCGGTGGGGAGTGCTCATCAACAGCGATTCGCGCTATGCTCAAACGCATGATAGCCAACGAGCCCACTAGTAAACCTTTAAGCGACAGTAAACTCGCCACCCTGCTACAGGGCGAAGGCATTCAAGTAGCACGTCGCACCGTTGCCAAATACAGGGAAAGCCTTAACATTCCCTCATCCAGTGACCGCAAGCGCTTTAAGCAAAGCCGTTAACAGGCTGTCACTCATTCCAAGCCCAGCAAAAGGAGCACCGTATGCAACTCAACATTAGTGGACACCACCTCGACATCACCGATGCGATTCACAACTACGTCACCAACAAGCTCACCAAGCTTGAGCATCACAACGATAAAATCACCAGTGTTTCCGTCATTCTGTCAGTTGATAAATTAGTGCAAAAAGCCGAAGCTACCATCCACGCTAATGGTGGTGAACTCTTCGCTCATTGTGAAGACGAAGATCTTTACGCTGCCATCGATGGTCTTACCGACAAACTGGACCGCCAGCTGATCAAGCGTAAAGAAAAACTCAGGGGGCGCTAATCGCGCTGCACCAACAACCTTCGGTAAATCACCACCTATGAGCCGTTTTTCATGAATATTACAGACGTTCTCTCCGCCGACAGAACTTGCTGTGACGCACCCGGCGTCAGCAAGAAACGGGTGCTCGAGTTTATTGCCGATTTTTTCTCTGAACACACAGATTTTATCGATGCCAACGAACTTTATAATCAGCTGATAAGCCGTGAGCGGCTCGGCAGTACGGGTATCGGCGAGGGTATCGCCGTACCCCACTGCCGTCTCGGTAGCTGCCCGCGCATCACAGGCATACTGCTTAAACTAGACAGCTCTGTCGATTTCGATGCTATTGACGGCGAACCTGTTGATCTGATTTTCGCCCTGGTAGTACCTGACGAGCAAAATGATGAGCACTTGCAAACGCTATCTGCCATCGCCGAATTACTCCAGTCCAGCGAGGTGCGCCAACAACTGCGCAGCTGCTCTAATAGCAACAACCTCTACCAAATAGCAACCAGTGCCCACTAAAAATGCACCATTCACTACTAAAATGAGTAACTCACCAGAGTCGACACCGAGTGCAGACAACACCCGACTTGTTGTTATCAGTGGTCGTTCAGGCTCCGGCAAGAGTACAGCTCTGCACGTGCTTGAAGACGTCGGCTATACCTGTATCGATAATTTGCCGGCCAGTATGCTGGTCAACCTACTTGAACAAATACGCGAACACCGCGAGCAAGAGACACTGAAAATTGCCGTCGGCATCGACGCCCGCAACCTGCTCGGCAAGCTAGAACAACTACCCGACATCCTCGACAAACTGACCGCATCAGGCATTAATAGCGAAGTGCTATTCCTCGATGCACGCACACCGAGTCTGATCCGCCGATTTAGTGAGACCCGCCGCCGCCACCCCCTCAGCTCGGCCACAGTCGATCTCAAAGAGGCAATTGCTCTGGAACGCGAGCTCCTCGACCCCATTGCCTCCATTGCCAGTCGCCACATCGACACCAGTAATATGACCTTGCACCAATTACGCGATCTGATCAAAAAACAGATTGCGCCTGAAAAAGGCGACGCGATGGCCGTGGTCTTCCAGTCTTTTGGGTTTAAACGTGGCGTACCCAGCGATGCCGACTTCGTCTTCGATGTCCGCTGTCTGCCCAACCCCTACTGGAAAACCGAGCTTCGCCCCTTCAATGGCGGCGACCAGCCGGTGATCGAGTTTCTTGATTCCCAAACCGATGTCGCCGCGATGCTCGCCGATCTCAATGGTTTTCTCACGCGTTGGATCCCGCGCTTTCTCGCCACCAATCGCAGCTACTTAACAATCGCCATTGGCTGCACAGGCGGCCAGCACCGTTCAGTGTACATCTGTAACCAACTCGCCGATCAATTCCGCCCACAGTTTGACAATATTCACGTCCTGCACCGCGAACAAGACAGTTAGAGCAGGTTTTTTTCACAGCCAACGAGGCCAGTCATATTTGACAGGCCGGGCAAGCCCATGGCATTTTTCACCCATGATTAAAGACGAGCTTGAAATCATCAATCGACTCGGCCTGCATGCAAGAGCCGCAGCCAAGCTGGCCACTACCTGCAACCGTTTTGCCTGCACTATTAAAACGGGCCACGATGGCAAATTGGTCGATTCAAAAAGCGTTATGTCCTTAATGTTACTGGCCGCGGGTCAGGGTACGGTGCTAAATTTTGAATTTGACGGTGACGACGAAATCAAGGCTCACAGTCAGGTCAAAGACTTACTCGCTGACTATTTCGGCGAGGGACAATAGCAGACGCCTTCACAAGCTGCTCCTTTCACACTATTTCACACAGAGTGAGTGTCTTTTCCTGTAAATCGACGCACCCCCTGCGTACACTAAGCAAGCTCTAATCAAAGCCCACTAGCCCTCCCCTCGACAGGAGCCCAGCCAGCATGCAGGCCAACCACAACACCGACCGGCTTTCCCTGCTCTCACTACTCTCCGAGGATATCGTCGACCCCACCAGTCTGCATCAAATGCGTCATCTTCTTAACAATATGACGCCAGCGGATATTGCTCACTATATTGAATCGGCACCGAGTCGAGTGCGTCGCCTATTCTGGGAGTTAGTCGATGATGATGTTGAAGGCGAGGTACTAGGCGAGCTCAGCGAAGATTTACAGCAAGAACTCTTGCTGCGTATGAATAGCGAACAAATGGCGGCATTGGTTGCTGGGCTGGACCCCGATGATGTCGCCGATATTCTGCAGCAACTGCCAGACCACTTGATTCCCATCGTACTACAAACCATGGGAGAACAGGATCGCCAGCGAGTGGAAACTGTCCTCACTCACGATGAGAACAGTGCCGGTGGATTAATGAACACCGACACCATCACCGTTCGGCCCGATTTGAGCATCGACGCCGTATTACGTTATTTGCGCCGCCATGATGAGTTGCCGGAAATCACCGATAGTATTTTTGTCGTCAATCGTCGCGATATGTTTCTTGGCACGCTGAGCTTGAGTAAATTACTCACCGCCAGCCCAAGCACCACTGTGCGGGAAATCATGAACACGAACATTCAGGGCATCCCCGCAACAATGGGAGCTTCGCAAGTCACCCATTTGTTTGAGCGCCACAACTGGGTGTCGGCCCCAGTGGTCGATGAAGAAGGTCATCTACTTGGCCGTATCACTATTGATGATGTGGTCGATGTCATTATTGACGACGCCGAACACTCACTGTTAGGTATGGCCGGCCTCAGTGATGAAGAAGAAACCTTTTCTTCAGTGCGCCGTTCTGCCCCCCGCCGGGCCGTGTGGCTGGGTATTAACCTCTTTACCGCAGTACTCGCCTCGGCAGTAATCAACGTGTTTCAAGGTACGATCGAACAAGTGGTCGCGCTGGCCATTTTGATGCCCATCGTCGCCAGTATGGGCGGTGTTGCAGGTAGTCAAACATTGACAGTAGTGATTCGCGGTATGGCCCTCGGGCAAATTAACCGCAACAACTTACGCTGGCTAGTGAGTAAAGAAGTGCTCACCGGTGCCCTCAACGCCATGCTCTGGGCAGTGATCATTGGCGCATTTGCCGCGTGGTGGTTTGCTGCGCCGATGATAGGTCTCATCATTGGCGCCGCCATGGTGATCAATTTGCTCACTGCTGCTCTGGCAGGTGCTCTGTTACCCGTATTGTTAAAAGCCATTCGCATCGATCCCGCCCTCGCCGGCAGTGTTATGCTGACGACCGTTACCGATGTGATCGGCTTTTTCTCCTTTCTCGGTCTGGCGACACTGTTCTACCTTTAGACAGTGTTTTTACCTTTAATAAAATCGTTGTCAACGAGACCTTTAAGTAGCCCTACTATGTCAAAGAAATCTCACAAGCGTCCTCGCTCAAGTGAACTTGAAGCCAACAGTGCCGACGACAATGAGCAGAATGATGAACCAGAATTTATCAGTAAATCCGCTCGCAAACGGGAGATGACAGCCCTGCAAAAAACCGGGGAGGCTCTGCTCGCCCTGCCCGCCAAACAATTTGCCAAAGTGCCCATTAGCGACCTACTGCGTGAAGCTCTGGAACTGGCCGCCACCCTGAAAAATCGCGAGGGCAAGAGGCGGCAAATGCAATACGTCGGTAAACTGATGCGCAGCGAAGACCATGAAAAGATTGCCGAAGTGCTGGCTTCTTTTGATGAAAACAGCCGTACTTTTCGCTTGCAGTTTCAACGCCTGGAAAAACTACGCGATGAGCTGGTCGAGGGTAACAACGATACCCTCACCAATATTCTCGAACAGTACCCCGAGCTTGAACGCCAACATTTGCGTCAATTGATTCGACAGGCCAGCAAAGAGCGAGAACAAAATAAAGGCCCGGCGGCGAGCCGCAAACTCTTTAAATATTTACGCTTTGCAATTTTGGACCAGGAGCTGTAACAATCTCACACACAGCACCTGTCATGACAACAGTCTTTTACACAGCTCTCTACAAGCGCTTTTGAACATATGCCCCCTGACGACAGATCCTCTTGCAAAAAGTCTTCTAACAATAGGCTCTCTAACAACAAATAAGCGGACAAGCCCTATGAACACAAACAACGAGACACTGGTCAGCATTAAGCAAGGTATCGGCACCATTACCTTAAACCGTCCCGATAAAAAAAATGCCCTGACACACAATATGTACGCCGCCATTAGCGAACTGATCCGCCAGGCTGATACCGACCCCGAGTTGCGAGTTCTGGTCATTACCGGCGCCGGGGGAGAGTTCACGGCGGGCAACGACCTCAACGATTTTCTCAACAACCCCGATACCGACAGCGACTCAGCAACCGCTGATTTTCTGTTAACACTGGCCGAAACCACAGTACCCATTGTTGCCGCTGTCGATGGCCTGGCTATTGGTGTTGGTACTACCCTGCTGGCCCATTGTGATTTTGTCTACGCCGACCCCGTCGCAAGGTTTAGTCTACCCTTTATTAACCTTGCGTTGGTGCCCGAAGCCGGTGCATCACAAACCCTGGTGCAAATGGCCGGTTACCATAAAGCGGCTGAACTGCTAATGCTAGGCGAAGCTTTCGATGCCCCCAGTGCCGAGGCCATGGGATTGGTCAATAAAATCTGCGCCCCGGGTGAAGCACTGACACAGGCAATGGCGACAGCCGAGCAACTCGCCGCCAAATCACGCACCGCTTTGCGCCACACCAAAGCCTTGATGAAGCGCCCCGGAGAGCCTATTGGTGAACGTATCTATGCCGAGCTGAAGATTTTTTCCCGCCTGCTAAAAACTGAAGCACCACGGGAAATTATGGGCGCCTTTGTCGAAAAGCGTGACATCGACCCCGACAAGATTGACTAAAAAAGCCTTCATAAAAGCATGGAAAACATACACGAACGATTAAAAGCCCTGCTTGGTCCTAGTGGTATAGTCGAGGCACCAAGTATTTCAGCCGTCGGCAATTGGCGCGGCCATCCCTACAACAGCCCGTTACTGTTGCGCCCAGCAAATACTGAACAGGTCGCCAACGTGTTACGCCTTTGTCATCAGCACCGCCAGCCACTGGTCATTCAAGGTGGCCTCAGTGGCATGGTGGGCGGCACCAGCAGCGCCAAGAGTGAAATTTCGCTCAGCCTTGAGCGCCTGCAAAAAATAGAAGCCATCGACACACTCGGCCGTACAATGACCGTAGAAAGCGGCGTACGCTTACAAGCAGTGCAAGAGGCAGCCGCTGGCGAAGGGCTGTTTTTTGCCCTCGACCTCGGAGCCCGAGGCTCTGCCACCATCGGCGGCAACATCGCTACTAACGCGGGCGGCAATCAGGTGATTCGCTACGGAATGGCCCGCGAGCAGGTACTGGGCTTAGAAGTGGTGATGGCCGATGGCACCATTTTGTCATCGATGAACCACCTGTTAAAAAACAATGCGGGCTACGACTTAAAACATTTATTTATCGGCTCAGAAGGCACCCTAGGCATTGTCACGAAAGCAGTACTACGCCTGCGCCCGGCAATGTCCGCACGCAACACTGCCCTGGTCGCTACTGATGAGTTCGACAAATTGCCACGCTTGCTTAGCCATATTGAAAGTGCTCTCGGTGGCAAACTTAGCGCCTTCGAAGCCATTTGGGACAACTACTACCAACTCGCCGTTCAAGGCCCACACCTTGGTGCACCGCCACTTGCGCAGCGCCATCCTTATTACGCCCTTATTGAATCGTCGGGGAGCGATGGTGAGACTGATGCAACAGCCTTTCTCAGCGCTCTTGAAAGCGCCCTGAGTGCAGGCTTGATTAACGATGCTGTGCTAGCAAAATCAGAAAAAGAGCAAGATGCTCTATGGGCAATACGTGACAACATCGACTCTCTCACCGCCATTGCTCCGGTCATTATTTTTGATGTGGGCCTGCCCATCGGCGCGATGGAAGACTACCTCAAACATATTGAGGCCGCGTTGAAGAGCCAACTTGGCTTGACCCAACTCGCGGTGTTCGGCCACCTCGGCGATAGCAATTTACACATTGTCGTCGGCACTGAAACTGAAGATATCGCGGTTTATCACCGCGTTGAAGAAATACTCTATGCCCCGTTGCAAACCCTGGGCGGCAGTATTTCAGCAGAGCACGGTATCGGTCTGGAGAAAAAACGCTATTTGCACTACAGCCGCAACGCTGAAGAAATGGCCACTATGC
>JARGOV010000013.1:2384-3669 GCA_029212965.1 Porticoccaceae bacterium | reverse complement strand
TGACCTTTAAAGCCACAAACAGCGGTTCCGGCGCCCACACACTGGTTATTCAGTCCCATCGCCAACCACTGCCCTACGACTGGTTAGCGCCCTGCGTAGCCTCCGTACAAAGCTGGGCAAAACAACAAAATTACGATTACCAATTTATTGGCGATGCGCTTTTCGACACGCTTCCCCCGTGGGTATTAGAAAAAACCTCAGCACAAAAAGTCATTGCCTCCGACCTGGCGCGCTTAAAATGTCTGCAGCAATTTTTAGCCGCCGGTTACCAACGTGTGGTTTGGCTCGATGCAGACTTTCTTGTTTTTGCACCCGATAACTTCCAGCTCCCCGAGTCGAGCCAACTCACAGAAAAATACGCACTGGGCAGAGAGATTTGGGTGCAGCCAAAACCTGACGAACAAAAAGCAGAACAAGAGCCAGCGAAAAATAAAGCGACAAAATTTAAGGCTTACAAAAAAGTGCACAACGCCTTTTTATTATTTGACGCCCAGTTTGGCCAGCGCAATAGCTTCCTCGATTTTTATACAACCCATGCAGAACGTCTGTTGGAAAAAATACACGGCCCTATGCCACCGCAATTTATCGGACCCAAACTGCTCACCGCCCTGCACAACGTGGTGCAGTGCCCCGTGCAGGAAAACGCTGGCATGCTCAGCCCCTGGACAATCAATGACATCATTTCTGGTGGCGGGCCAGCCCTGGATTTATTCCTCAAAAAATCGCCCCAAGCACTGGCTGGAGCAAATTTGTGCAGTTCTTTATCAGCCAGTGATGCTCTTCCTGAGCGCGCATTGGAAAAAGTTGTTACTCAACTACTGTCTCAGGGTCGTCTTTAAAAAAACCACCCTAAAGATTGCGGGCTAAACTCACGACACACATTCATAAACGGCATTAATCAGCCGCACACCGCGAGGGTCACCAAATATATTGGTGTCCATCTGATTCATGGCATAACCCACACCCAGCTTTGCCTTACTGTCGGCAAAACCAAAAGAGCCGCCCCAGCCACTGTGACCAAAAGCATCGGGATTGGGGCCATAGAGCTCGGCTTTATTTAAGATAAAACCACGGCTCCAACGCATACGCACGCCAATCACCTGATCTTTACGGAAGCATTCTTCTTTAGTCATTGCCTCTATGCCCCGCTGGCTGATAATGGATTGCCCGCCCAGCTCACCCCCATTGGCCAGGGCGCCGTACACTTTGGCGATGCCACGGGCATTACCCTGGCCATTGGCACCTGGCACCTCGGCGGCGCGCCAGGCTCGATCATTGGCAATGT
>JARGOV010000013.1:0-2284 GCA_029212965.1 Porticoccaceae bacterium | reverse complement strand
ACAATGGCGTGATAACCGTTAGCCGTACCCGGCTCCCAAAAGGGCCACTGCGCCGCTAGGGTTGCACACAAGCCATCCCAATCGTAAAGCTCTTCCATCTCAAGGCGCTCGCGGGGTCCACAAATACCCGCCTGATGAGAGAGCAACTGTGCGACCGTCACCTGAGCTTTGCCAGCCGCTGCGAACTCCGGCCAGTAATCCGCGACTTTAGCCTCGTAGTCAATTAAACCCTCATCGGCCAGCACGCCAACCACCGTCGCCGCCATGCCTTTGGTCGTTGAATAGGTATTAATCAACGTATCAGCCTGCCAGGGCCGGGTACGCTGCGCATCGGCAAAACCCGCCCACAAATCGACCACCACCTCCCCTGCTTGTACCAGCACGAATGATGCGCCGACCTCCTTGCCCTCAGCAAAATTAGCCGCAAAGGCCTCTCTTACCGCTGCAAACACAGGTGCACAGGTACCGTGTATTTCAATGTTGTCACTCATCACATTCTCTCTATTTATTTTTATCAGTAATTAATTTATAAGATTTGAAACAGCATGTCATAGTCAGTACAGTAAATTCGATAATAATTAGAAACTGGAGACAACCCCATGGCACAGCCAACCCTCAGTAATGATCCCGCTTATCAGCTTCTGCTCAGCGAACCTATTGATGGCTTTAATCTCAAGAAAAAGAGCCTTGATTTATCAAATCTTGCCGGCAAGCGCTATCAGGGTTTGGACCTCAGAAAACTCGACGCAGATGGCTTAGATCTAAGCGATAGCCACTTTCGCAATGCAGATTTGCGCGGCATCGACTTTCGACAAACTAATCTTGAAGGTAGCAGCTTTGCAGGCGCCAAAATTTCTGGATGCTACTTTCCCAAAAACCTTTCCCCTGCCGAAATCACTATGAGCGTCGACAAAGGCACACGGGTACGCTACTCAACAGCCAGTTAATGCAATGATGCTAACAGCCAGCGCTTGCTGAACAAATCGCAGTACATCTCCACTGAAGGTTGAAGCTATTATTCATTATTGAAGCCACAGGCCAAAAACTTACGAAGGGCTGACGAAAAAAGTTTAAACTTTTGATCGCTTGCGTTGCTATTTCCACTGTTAACAGCAACACAAGCTTGATGCACTGATTTCATCACCACCGGCAAAAAATTTTTCTGACAAAGACAACCCTGTGCCGTGCCGCCGCTGTTGAATGGTTAGATGTTGGACTATCATCCCAACAAAAATAGACGCACTCTACTCTCTTAGTGGCTTTTCCCTGCTAGCATTTTTTTCTAAACTCAAGGTTTAATAAAACGATAAACAAAGCGATCTGTTTTTGTACGAATAGCCTCGTCAAAGACACTCAGCGTTCGCGTGTCATTGGGATTACGCAGCACCTCAGATGCGCCATCAAAAACAAAACCTGCACTTTCAATATCCTGTTTCGCAAAGACCTCATCGATACGGTGTAAATTCTGTGCAGCACTCATGCCTGTATTGGCCATGGCAGAATGATCAATCACAACCAGCACACCACCGGGCTTTAAACTACGACGAATTTGGCGAAAGAAATTATCCCTATTAACGGCCGGCCAATAATCGGCAGTGAAATAAATATCATGGTAGACCAGGACCATCAACACCACGTCCAGTGACGCCTCTTCAAGTCCGAGATTATCGATCTCTGTAATGACACGACGAACATTCGGTAGGCGATTATCTTTGAGGCGGTTAGCGGCTTCCTCACCCGTAGAACTTTCGTAAACGGCATTGGTATGTGAAATCACCTGCCCATCGGGGCCAACCGCATAAGACAGCAGTTCAGTGTAATAGCCACCCCCGGCAAATAAATCGAGCACCGCCATGCCCGGTTTAAGCCCAATAAAGTTTAATATTGCACCAGGCTTGCTGGTTTTATCCCGCGCACGATCAGCCTCGCTACGGGCAGGGTTATTGACAGCATCAGCAGGTGCGGCATAAACGTGGCCATTTGTCGCCAGGCCGAAAAACATTAAACTCAGCATTCCAATTATTTTTAACATTCTGTTTCTCCAAGGTTATTTTTGTTGTAGGTACTGAGTGATTTAGAAAGGACAATTGGCCTTTCACGAGTAAGCCGTAAGTGAGTATAGACGGTAAGTCGGAGTGACTCTAATTGAATCAGCGTTAATAAAATAGTGATCAGGCGAGAGAGCCTTAAGCGTAGCAATGTATAGCTCAACCCAACTGCTCGTCGTTGTATCTAAATACCTTCTCGCTATCGTTGATAGGGTCGTTGATTTGCTTAACGCCGC
>JARGOV010000058.1 GCA_029212965.1 Porticoccaceae bacterium | reverse complement strand
TTTGGTCGGAGCGGCCGGATTTGAACCGACGACCACCACACCCCCAGTGTGGTGCGCTACCAAGCTGCGCTACGCTCCGATATTTGCCGTTTGCGGCAAGGCGAGCATCTTACCTGATGGCCTTTTGAAAGCAAGTAAAAAGTGCTTTCAAAAAGGTTTTTGCTCTATCCTTGTTTCTAGCCATTAGTGCAAAACTTACGCTTTGAGCATACTCAGCACATCTTCGAGTTCGCTGACAGTTTGATTGATAATCTGGCGAATTTGTGTGGCCTCTTCCTTCACTGTTTCGCCACCTAAGCGCTGGCGAGCACCACCAATAGTAAAGCCTTGATCATAGAGCAGAGAGCGAATCTGGCGGATTAGTATAACATCCTGACGCTGGTAGTAGCGTCGATTGCCACGGCGTTTAAGGGG
The DNA here is from genome assembly GCA_029212965.1 of Porticoccaceae bacterium. Taxonomy (GTDB): domain Bacteria; phylum Pseudomonadota; class Gammaproteobacteria; order Pseudomonadales; family Porticoccaceae; genus Reddybacter. The sequence goes on along the minus strand of JARGOV010000058.1, from coordinate 6,371 downwards.
GCTTAGGCTAGGAAATTCTTGTTCCCAATAACGCAGCACATGGGGTTTGACTTCGCACAGTTCACTGACTTCGCCGATGGTAAAGTAGCGCTTATTGGGGATTGGGGCTAGCTCGCTGTTGTTACTCGCTTCCAGCATAATTCTCTACCCTCACCTTTAATTTTTGTCCTGGCTTGAATGTGACGACGCGACGCGCTTCGATGGGGATATCTTCACCCGTTTTGGGGTTTCTACCTGGCCTTACGCTTTTATCGCGAAGATCAAAATTCCCAAAACCAGAAATTTTAACTTGTTCATTTTCAGCTAAAGATAGTCGAATCTCTTCAAAAAAACATTCAACAATTTCCTTTGACTCCCTCTTATTAAGGCCGAGCTTTTCATAGAGCATTTCGGCAATATCGGCCTTGGTTAATGCAGACATCATTATCCTCTTAAATTCGCGTCGTGATCGCTTTCTAGGGCCTTTATAACGGCATCCATAGCCGCGTTCACATCTTCGTCATTAAGGGTGCGTGATTTATCTTGAAAGGTCAAGCCGATGGCGACACTTTTCCTATTAGTTTCAACGTGTTTGCCCTCATAGACATCAAAAACCTTTAAGTCAACGAGATAATCTCCAGCACTGGCTTTAGCCGTTGACACGAGTTCACCAATGACTTCATTCGTGTGCAAAGACAGGGATATATCACGCCGTACAGTTGGGTATTTACTAATCTCATGAAAAGCGGCTATCTGACCTTGAGTGATTTCGCTTAACACCAACTCAAAAACATAGACGGGTTGACTGACGCCCAGGGACTGTTGGAGCGTTGGATGCAACTTGCCAATATGGCCTATGATTCGCCCTTGTTGGTTGGTCAGTGCAAGGGTTTGCCCCGGGTGAAGTGCTGGGTGCTGGGCACTGACAAACTCCACCAAAGTCTCTGTACCGCAAAGGTTTAGTATTGCCTCTACATCGCCTTTAATATCGTAAAAATCAACATCGGTGGCGGGATCAGCCCACCCTTCCCGGGCACGCGTGCCCGTAATCGCACCAGCCAGCATTTTTTGCTGGCTCAACTGATCGCCATCGGTCACGAAGCGCAAACCACTTTCAAACAACCGCACCCGTGATTGCTGGCGATTTAAATTGTACTTAACGGTATTGAGTAAACCCGTGAGCAAACTAGTACGCATCACCGCCATATCGGCGCTGATGGGATTGGTGACATCGACGCTGGCGATACCGGGGTTAACCTGGCGTTGTACAATGGGGTCGACAAAGCTGTAAGTGATCGCCTCTTGATAGTCGCGGCTGACCAATAGTTGACGAATATCGGCGAGGCTTGTGATTGCCTCGGCGGTGGGTTGAATGTCAAGCGGCATGGTGATGGTTGCAACAGGCAAGTTGTTGTAACCGTATATGCGAGCGATCTCTTCAATTAAGTCAGCTTCAATAGCCAGGTCGAAGCGCCAACTCGGCACACTGCACAGCCACTCATCGGCTGCTGGCTGGCTTACGCCGAGGCCCAGACGCGTCAGCATGTCAGTGACGAGATCATTGTCAAGATCGAGGGTTAACTGCTGTTTTAAACAACTTTTACGCAGGGAGATTGTTCGCTCAGTACCTGCTTGCGGCGCACTACCAGCTTCTGTAACAGGCCCAGCTTGTCCGCCAACTATATCCAGCAAAAGCTCAGTTGCCCGCTCTAGTGCGACAAGAGGCAGCTGCGTATCTACACCTCGCTCGAAACGGTGAGAGGCATCAGTATGCAGCCCATACTCGCGGGCTTTACCAGCCAATGCCAACGGTACAAAGTGAGCACTTTCGAGAAAGATAGACTTTGTGCCAGCACTAACACCACTATTTTTGCCACCCATAATACCGGCTATGGCGAGCGGGCCATTGTTATCGGCAATCAAGAGGGTTTCCGCTTTAAGTTCAACCTCAGCAGCGTCGAGCAAGGTGAGCTTTTCACCGTCTTGGGCAAAGCGCACATCGATATCACCCGCCAAGGTATCGAGATCAAAAGCGTGCATGGGCTGGCCAAGCTCAAGCATGACGTAATTGCCAACATCAACCACTGGGTCGATGGAGCGAATACCACTGCGGCGCAGTTTCTCCTGCATCCACAGCGGCGTTGGCTGGGTCATATCCACATTACTCACCACTCGGCCAGCGTAGTGGGAGCAGGCAGAGGGGGCAGAGATAGTAATAGACAGACTCTGCTCACTACTCACTAACGCTGCTTTCGTTTTGACCAATCCCGGTGTGAGTTTATTCAGCACCCCGACTTCCCGAGCCAAGCCCTGAAGGCTCAGGCAATCTCCACGATTAGGGGTTAAATCAACTTCGATGATATTGTCATCGAGGCCAAAAAACGCGGTCAGTGTCTGGCCCAGTGGCGCATTATTGGGCAACTCCATGATGCCACTGGTGTCTTCATTCAAACCCAGCTCATCGCCCCCGCAAAGCATGCCAAAGGAGTCCACCTCACGCAGCTTCGCCTGGCCTATTTTTACACCACCGGGCAGCATCGCCCCGACCTGGGCGAAAGCTGTGACTAAGCCCTCGCGGGCATTGGGCGCACCACAAACGACTTGTATGTTAGCGTCGCCACCACAATTTACCTGACAAATTTGTAGCTTGTCAGCTTTAGGGTGCGGGGCGACAGATTCTATGCGGGCAGCCACAACACCGTCAAAATTAGCAGCGGCTTCAACGCCATCGACTTCAAGGCCTGCCATAGTCAGTTGAGCAATAAGCTCATCGCAGTTCAGGTCGGGGTTAGCCAGCTCACGCAGCCATGATTCACTGAATTTCATCGCAATTAATTCTCGAATTTACTTAAATATAGTTATGTAAGTCATTAAAATTAAAACTGTTTTAAGAACCTAAGGTCGTTTTCAAAGAAGAGACGTAAATCGTTGACTCCATAGCGCAGCATAGCCAAGCGCTCAACGCCCATACCAAAGGCAAAGCCGCTATACTGGTCGGGGTCAATACCGCTATGGGTGAAGACGTTGGGGTGTACCATGCCGCAACCCATGATCTCCAGCCAGCCAGTCTGTTTACAAACCCGGCAGCCTTTTCCCTGACAATTGGTACACTGAATATCGACCTCTGCCGAGGGCTCAGTAAAGGGGAAATAAGAGGGGCGAAAACGCACCGCTAGATCATCCTCAAAAAAGGCTTTTAAAAATTGATCGACAGTACCCTTCAAATCGGCAAAGCTGACATTTTTGTCAACCACCAGACCTTCAACCTGGTGAAACATCGGCGTGTGCGTTAAGTCTGAATCACAGCGGTAGACACGACCCGGACAGATAATGCGAATGGGAGGCGCCTGACGCTCCATAGTACGCACCTGTACCGGGGAGGTATGGGTACGTAGCACTGTGGTCGGGTCGATATAAAAAGTATCGTGCATCGCCCGTGCCGGATGGTGAGCGGGAATATTCAGAGCTTCAAAGTTGTGATAGTCGTCTTCAATCTCGGGCCCCTCCTCTACCTGATAACCCACTGCGGTGAAGAACGCTTCAATGCGCGCCATAGTCTGGGTCACGGGGTGTAAACTACCGACCTCACTCTTACGACCGGGTAGTGTCACATCAATGCGCTCACTTTCAAGCTGCGCCTGTAGCAACTCTGCTTCAAGTGCTTGGCGGCGGGCATTGATAATATTTTGCAGGGCCACTTTAACTTCGTTAATCACCGCCCCAGCCTTGGGCCGCTCTTCAGCGGTAAGCTTGCCCAGGGTTTTCAGCATTCCCGTAATTTTGCCCTTTTTGCCTAAGTATTCGACGCGAAGTTGATCCAGGTCTGCAACTGTCTCAGCCGCCTGTATAGATAACTCTGCCTCATTGGCGAGGGTGTGAAGATTGTCCATGATTTATCCTTAAGCTGAATGCTTAACCTAACTCAGCTCATTGTATCGATTGGGGCTTAAAATTTATTGTAGCGGTGCTGCTAAGTAAAAAGGGAAAGAGCGCTGGCCCTTTCCCTTTTTGTGATCGCGAACAATTCCGACTAGGCCGGAATGCTTTCAACTAAGCCAAAGCAGCTTTAGCCTGGTTAACAATTTGTGCAAACGCTGGCTTATCGTGAATAGCCAAGTCTGACAATACTTTACGATCGAGGGTAATTCCCGCCTTTTTAAGGCCGGCAATGAACTGGCTATAGCGCATGCCTTCTACGCGCGCCTGAGCATTGATACGGGCAATCCATAGCGAACGAAAGGTACGCTTCTTGACGCGACGGTCGCGATAGGCGTACTGGCCGGCTTTGGTTACGGCCTGAGTAGCAACGCGATAAACGCGACTACGAGCACCATAATAACCTTTAGCTTGCTTGAGAACTTTTTTATGACGGCGGTGCGCAGTTACACCTCGTTTTACTCGGGGCATTTTCTATCCTCCTGTCTGATTAAGTACGTAGCATACGGTCAACGGCTGGGACATCAGCAGCTTCTAAAGTGCTGGTACCCCGCAATTGACGTTTACGCTTCGTCGTCATCTTGGTGAGAATATGGCTTTTGTTAGCATGTTTATGCTTATAGCCGGAACTGGTTTTTTTAAACCTTTTCGCCGCACCACTGTGCGTCTTTGCTTTTGGCATTGGATACTCCTCAATAGAGGTTAAATAAAAGAAAAAGACTGTCGGTTAGCCTGCCAAAAGGCTAATTGCGATCAGCTAAGTAGCGCTGAAAAACTCAGGGCTTACTTAAGACTTTTTCTTGCTTTTGGGGGCAATGACCATGGTCAATTGCCGGCCTTCCATTTTTGGAAATTGCTCGACATTCCCCAATTCTTCAAGATCCGCTTCGATGCGTTTTAGCATCTCCATACCCAATTCCTGATGGGCCATTTCGCGTCCGCGAAAACGCAGCGTAATCTTTGCTTTATCGCCATTCTCAAGGAAACGCACTAGGCTGCGCATCTTGATCTCATAGTCGCCCGAATCAGTACCCGGACGAAATTTCATTTCTTTAACTTGTGTTTGCTTCTGCTTTTTACGCTGGGCGGCCTGTTGCTTTTTGGCCTCAAACACATGTTTGCCGTAGTCCATTAGTTTACAAACTGGTGGCTGACCATCGGGGGCAATTTCAACCAGATCGAGGGACTTCTCAGCTGCCAGGCCTTTGGCTTCCTCCAAACTAACTACACCTATCTGTTCGCCTTCCGCACCCACTAAACGCACTTGCTGCGCTTCAATTTCATCATTGAGTTTGGAACGCTTACTCGAGCTTTTGGCGTAACTTTTCTTAATAGTGTTTCTCCATTTTTCGCTAACTAACGAATAGTCACTTTATATGTGCCTATTTAATTCAAACTACACGACCGCGACGCTGCACATCTTCGTTGAGCAATTCGGCAAAGGCATCAATTGCCAAGCTGCCAAGGTCTTTGCCCTCGCGGGTGCGCACGGCCACGGTTTGAGTGGCGACCTCTTTATCACCAATAACGAGAAGATAAGGGGTTCGCCGCATACTGTGCTCGCGGATTTTAAAACCGATCTTTTCATTTCTCAAGTCATTTATCACCCGGAAGCCCTTGTTATTCAAGGTTTCGGTCACTAAACGGACATAATCGCCCTGCTTGTCGGTAATATTCATCACCACGGCCTGCTCAGGTGCTAACCACGCGGGGAAAGCGCCTTCGTATTGCTCGATCAATATGCCGATAAACCGCTCGAAGGAACCTAGCACCGCTCTGTGTAGCATCACCGGCGTCTGGCGCGAACCATCTTCGCCGACATATTGCGCATCAAGACGGCCCGGCATTGAAAAATCGACTTGAATAGTGCCCAGCTGCCAAATACGGCCAATACAGTCTTTCAGAGAAAATTCAATCTTCGGCCCATAAAAAGCGCCTTCACCCGGTAACAGTTCCCAGGGTAGATCTTTAGCATCGAGAGCATCGGCTAGCGCTTTCTCAGCTTTATCCCAAACCTCATCGGCACCGACGCGCTTTTCAGGTCGTGTCGAGAGGCGATAGATTACTTCACTAAAACCGAAGTCAGCATAAATACTGTGCAGAAAGTCAATAAACTCTGACACTTCAGACTGCACTTGATCATCGGTACAAAAAATATGCGCGTCGTCTTGCGTAAAGCCTCTCACTCGCATAATGCCATGCAGCGAACCCGATGGCTCATTGCGATGACAGGAGCCAAATTCGGCAAGACGCAGAGGCAAGTCGCGGTAGCTCTTCAAACCCTGATTGTAAACTTGGATATGACAAGGGCAATTCATGGGCTTAACGGCAAAGTCGCGCTCATCGATATGCAGTGCAAACATGTCATCGCCAAATTTATCAGCGTGGCCCGAGCGCTCCCAAAGGGAGTAATCGACTAACTGCGGTGTGCGAATCTCGCTATAACCAGCAGCCCG
>JARGOV010000057.1 GCA_029212965.1 Porticoccaceae bacterium | reverse complement strand
TGAACCAAAGCGACTTTATCCAACGCCACCTCGGGCCTGATCACGAGCAATGTACCGCGATGCTCGATGAGCTTGGCCTCACCAGCCTCGACGAGCTAATCACTAGCGCTGTACCGCAAAGCATTCTCAGCACTGCCCCACTCGATTTACCGCCAGGCCTATCGGAGCAGGTTGCTTTAGGCGAGCTCAAGCATCTCGCTGAGCAAAATCATTGCTTCGAATCACTACTGGGCATGGGTTATCACGACACGGTGGTGCCCGGTGTGATTCAGCGCAATGTGCTGGAGAACCCCAGTTGGTACACGGCCTACACGCCCTACCAGCCAGAGATAGCTCAGGGACGTTTGGAGGGGCTGCTAAATTTTCAGCAAATGCTGATTGATTTAACAGGCATGACGATGGCCAATGCCTCAGTACTGGATGAGTCCACAGCCGCTGCAGAAGCCATGGCCATGGCGAAACTCCTGCAGAAAAAAAATAAAAGCACGACTTTTTTTGTCGATAAAAACTGCCATCCGCAAACCCTGGCGGTGGTCAAAACCCGCGCCGTTTATTTTGGCTTTACAGTCTTTGTTGGCGAGCCTGCCACTGAGCTTGACACGACGGATTACTTTGCCGCCCTCTTGCAATACCCTGGCTCGTCGGGCGACGTGGTCGAGCTAAAACCGCTGATCGACACCGTGCATGGCAAGTCGGCACTGGCTATTGTCGCCGCCGATGTAATGAGCCTGGTGCTGTTGCGCTCCCCCGGTGAGCAGGGGGCCGATATTGTCATTGGCAGTAGCCAGCGCTTTGGCGTGCCGCTAGGTTATGGCGGTCCCCACGCCGGGTTCATGGCCTTTCGAGAGACATACAAACGTTCGGCACCAGGGCGCATTATTGGGGTCTCTGTCGACCAACGGGGCAAGCCAGCCCTGCGCATGGCTTTGCAAACCCGCGAACAGCATATCCGCCGCGAGAAGGCTAACTCGAACATTTGTACGGCCCAGGTGCTGCTGGCATTAATGAGTGCTTTTTATGCGGTGTACCACGGTCCCGACGGCCTGAAACGTATTGCCACAAAGATCCACCAACTGACCAATACTCTGGCCGCACAACTCACCAAGGCCGGCTTTACCTTACGGCATCAACACTGGTTTGACACTTTGTGCATAGAGGTCGGCGAGCAACAACAGGCTTTTATTCAACGGGCGCAAGCACAACACATCAACCTACGACAATTAGGCGACGATGCTCTGTGCCTGAGCCTTAACGAAACCAGCACGACTGAATTAATCGCCAAAATTGTTGGGGTTCTTGGCGTAGCAGCCGAGGGGAACGTCTCACAGACTTTAACCGACTCTGGCATTCCTCCAGCGCTACTGCGAGAGGACGCAATACTCAGCCACCCGGTGTTTAACCGCTACCACAGTGAAACGGAGATGCTGCGCTATTTAAAGCGCCTCGAAAACAAAGACATCTCCCTCACTAACAGCATGATCCCCCTCGGTTCATGCACCATGAAGCTTAATGCCACGGCCGAAATGCAGCCCATTGGCTGGCCCGAGTTTGCCAACCTTCACCCCTTTGCCCCGCTCGAACAAACCAAGGGCTATCAGCAATTATTTGCTGAACTGGAACAAATGCTCGCCGCCTGCACGGGCTACGCTGCGGTGTCACTACAACCCAACGCGGGCTCTCAGGGAGAATACGCGGGCCTGCTGGCGATTAGCGCATACCACCGCCAACGGGGCGAGGCTCAGCGCAATATTTGCCTGATACCTGCCTCTGCACACGGCACCAATCCGGCCAGCGCCCAAATGGCGGGTATGACAGTGGTGGTCGTTAAGTGCGATGAAGCCGGCGATATCGACTTCGATGACCTGCAAGCCAAAGCCGAAAAACACAGCCTGCAACTCGCCGCACTGATGGTGACTTATCCCTCAACCCACGGTGTTTTTGAAGCAAACATTCGCGCTTTTTGCGAGGTCATTCATCAACACGGTGGGCAAGTATATATCGATGGCGCCAATCTCAATGCTCTGATCGGCATCGCCGCTTTGGGCGAAATTGGCGGCGATGTGTCTCACATTAACCTGCATAAAACCTTTGCCATCCCCCACGGTGGCGGCGGCCCGGGCATGGGACCCATTGCCGTGGGCAAACACCTACAGCCTTTTTTACCCACGCATCCGGCGCTAGCTGACCACAAGCTCAAAAATGCTGGCTACACCGTATCTGCCGCCCCCTGGGGCTCTGCTTCCATTCTGCCGGTTTCGTGGATGTACCTTAAAATGATGGGCGCAGATGGCCTGTTACGTGCCAGTCAAATCGCTATTCTCAGCGCCAATTACATCGCCAAAAAATTGCAACCTCATTACCCCGTACTTTATACCGGGCAAAATGGTCGTGTCGCCCACGAATGCATTATCGATATTCGCCCACTCAAAGCCAGCAGCGGGATTAGTGAAGAAGACATTGCCAAGCGGCTGATGGACTATGGATTTCACGCGCCCACTATGTCTTTTCCGGTGGCGGGTACACTAATGATCGAACCGACAGAGAGTGAATCGAAAGCGGAAATTGACCGTTTTATTAGTGCAATGATGAGTATTCGTGAAGAAATTGCCAAAGTCGAAAACGGCGAATGGCCCCTCAGCGATAATCCGCTAGTGAACGCCCCCCACACCTTAGACGATGTGCTGAGCGAAACCTGGGACCGGGCCTACAGCCGCGAACAAGCCACACGCCCGGCAAGTTGGTTAAAAGACGACAAGTACTGGCCGCCGCTAAACCGCATTGATAATGTCTATGGCGACAGGCATGTTGTTTGCTCTTGCCCACCCTTATCCGCTTATGCAGTGTGACCAGCCAGCCCTATTGGCAAGCGCTATACCTTTATTCAGCGCCCGTACACCTGTAGTCAGCAGTGAATCTGATGTAAAAGTCTCCCCGAAAAATCCAAGGGGGGCTGAAGCACCAATCAGAGCACTGACTACTTTTAGCGCTACTTACAAAAATAACGCCAATAATAGACGCACCTCCAAGGCTAACAATCTCCTTTTCTATCAGAATCTCGTGTTCCAAATTAGGCAGACTGGTATGACACGCGCCTCTTGGACAACTCTAAATAGGGCAACACTAAAAGCGGCGGCATGAGAGACTAAGAATCCTCTTCTTTAGGCTGCTTTTTTTTCCAGTCTTTGCGTCGTTCTTTTAAGCCGATACGTTTCTGCATTTTCACGCGACGTTCACGAAAGCGATAGCGCTGACGACGCATCATTTCCCGCGCATGAAAAACCGTCGCCACGTTGTAATAGTTTTTATTCAGCGTAAAGGTGATGAACACCTCTTCCAGTGCTACCCAGATATGGAAAAATATAACGCCCTGAAAAAAAATGGAGGTATCGAGCAACACCAGTGAATAATAGGCGGGAGCCATCAAGATAGCCGCGATTTTTGCCGACCATGTGTGGTAGCGGGGTAACTCGTGAAACTTTAGCAAACAAGTAAGGGTCGGCACTAAATACGTAAAACAGCCGAGCACAAAAAACCATTTTTGCTGCTGAAATATATCAGGCCAAAGTAAATATAAACCCAACAGCATCGCCATGTAAGTGAACAAATCACCCCAGCTATCGAGCCGCGCACCCATCTCGCTGGTCTGATTCCAGCGCCGCGCTAAATAACCGTCAAGGCCATCGGTGAGTAATGAACCCGCCAATAAAACAAGAAAGGCATTCCCATAACCGTAATAGGCCAGATAGAGTAGCACCGGCACCACTACCAAACGGGAGGCACTTAAGCCATTGGGGATGTTAATAATCGAATTTGTCATAACTTTTTAGTAATGAATGCCAGGCTTCTTAGCCCTTTTTACCTTGCTGCCTTTGCCGCACCACTTCAAATAAACACACACCAGCGGCAACCGAGACATTCAAACTACTGACTGTGCCAGCCATTGGCAGCTTAACCAAACTGTCGCAAGTTTCTTTCGTTAAACGACGTAAGCCCTTACCCTCGGCACCCATCACTAGTGCTACCGACTGGGTGAAATCAGTTTGATAGACGCCCTCCTGGGCCCCTCCATCGGTGCCGATGATCCACAACCCTTCCTGTTTGAGTTTATTGAGCATTCGCGAAAGATTCGTGACGACCACTAACGGCACCGAATCAGCCGCACCCGATGCCACCTTACGCACCACCGGCGTAATACCCACAGAGCGATCTTTGGTGGTGACAATAGCATGCACACCGGCGGCGTCAGCCGTACGCAGACAAGCACCCAGGTTATGAGGATCGGTGACTTCATCGAGTACCAGCAACAGCGCTGGCTCATCGAGCTGGCCGAGAAGCTGAAGCAGGTAAGCTTCGTCTTGCACCACCCCGGCGGTACACAGCGCTGCCACACCCTGATGATTAAGTTCTTCACCATCGGCAGTTTCATCGGCTAGCAGGGCATCGAGTTCTTTGCGCGTCGCCCATAACCAGGGGATGTCCTCTCGGTCGGCAAGAGTCTGTATTTTTTGTTGCCGCTGGTCTTTTCGGCCCCGTTGCAGGCGCAACTCTTTGACTCTTTCGGCATCGGTTTTTAACAGGGCCTGCACGGCGTGAAGACCATAAACCCACTGCATACCGCTTGAACCACTCACAACCGTCTACTCATCACGAACGCCTTACTCCACAATAGGCCCAATAGCGGTTTACTATTGAACAGGGACGTTAGTTTACCGGTTCTATCCAGCGGTGCGAAATACCCCGTGCCATGTAGTCTATTGATAACAAGCTTAGTATAAACAACCCAAGCATTTGTTCCCTAAACGGGGTCAGGCACGGGTATGCGAGCGACGTAGTCGGACATCAAACTCCCCAAATACAAATACCCTTCGTGCTCGAGCACACTGGTGACCATGCCTATGGAGTTATCTTTAGCGTCCATAAAGTGGGTAATATTGCCCTCCATATCGACACCGACCAAAAGGCCAAAGGTAGGCAAATTCAAGCCACTAAAGAACTCCGGCACAAGCGCGAAAAAACGCGGCAGACGCATCATGAGCTTTTTTTTAAAGGGTCGAGAGGCCAGGGCCTCAAGTCGAGGAAAACGCGGATAGGCTAACGCCACCCAGTAAGTATCTTTACCATTGAAAGTAATATTGTCGGGCCCGCCGGGCAGGTTGGGCACGAAGGGCTCACTTTGACCAGCCTTGGGGCCCTTTAACCACAAACGCGTCACGCAAAAACCAAGGGTTTGATTAACCAGCACATAGTCACCTTCTGGCCCTATTGCCACGCCGTTGGCTAGACGAAGTTTATCAAGCACCACGCTACTTCTTTTTGTGGCGGGGTCATAGCAAATCAATTCGCCGAGGGGGTTGTCTTCCATCATTGCGTAGTCGGCCTGGGCCAGAGTGTATTTGCTGGAAATATCGCTAAAATAAATTTTGCCGTCGGGGGCAATATCGAGATCGTCCGCCACGTTGAGCTGGCGACCCTCCACCTCATCGCTGAGCACACTCACCTCGCCTTCGAGCGTGAGACATACCAAGCCTTTATCAGCATCGCAAATTATCAAATTGCCCGCCGCATCAAACTTCATACCCAGAGGATGACCACCGGTATTGGCTAACACCTCAGGTTCGCCCGAGCCATCAATGGACGCACGCACCACATTGCCGTCGGTTAAACCGGTGTAAAGATAACCCTCTTTAATGGCTGTCGACTCTGGCCCAGCTAACTTGCCACGCCAGAGTTTTTCCGCTTTGCGTAGTGAATTAGTAAACGCAAAGCGCCCTTCATAAGGCGGTATTACAGGGGGGTGCCAGGCAATGGGTTCTATCGCCACTGGCCAGCGTAAGAGATAGAGGATCGATAAAAAAATAAAAACCAGTGTTAACCCCAACATAGTCTGCTCCTTATATTTATTATTTTTGGTTCACTGGTGCCCAATAAATGCCGATGTATTTATTAAAGAGTTACTTAACAAGCTACCTAAAAAGCGATTTAGCACCTTAACTATCGCTAGTACCCACTCTACGCTTGGCATTCGATTTTGACTTTGTTCGCGGTTTTTTCTTAGTCTTTGCCGCCCCTTTTACAGCGGTTTTTGCTGTTATTCTTTTTGATGTTTTTTTTGACTTCTTTCTTGGCTTTGCCTGAGTATTGCCGTCTGTTTCAGGCTTTTTCTGAGAGTTCGACACGGACGCACCGGATCTTTTTCTTGGCTTTTTACCGCGTTTAGCCGCCGGTTTTTTATCGGCTTTATTGTCCCGCTTCGCACCTTTCTCAGGGGCACCAGCAGAGGCTTTGCCCGCAGGCTTACCGCGCCTTTTTTTTATCGAACCGCCATTGGCGGAGCCATCAAGCAAATCGAAATCAATCTTTCGCTCGTCAACATCAACACGGGTGACGATAACATTGAGCCGGTCGCCGAGGCGAAATACCCGCCCCGTGCGTTCACCCACCAAGCGATGGTGGGCTGCTTCAAAATTATAGTAGTCGCGGGGCAGGCCCGTAATGTGCACCAAGCCTTCTATAAATAATTCATCGAGCTGCACGAACAAACCAAAACCGGTGACGGAGGTCACCACCCCAGAGAATTCGTTACCCACTTGATCAACTAAATACTGACACTTCAACCAGCTATCGACACTGCGGGTTGCGTCATCGGCCCGGCGCTCGGTCATTGAACAGTGGCTGCCCGCCTCGCTAATTTGCTCGGCGTTGTAAGGGTAGCTTTGCGTTAATGGCCAAAGTGCTGCGCCCTCGACACGATTGAGGTGAGCGACGCGTTTTTTACTGCGCAATAAACCACGAATGGCACGATGTACCAGCAAGTCGGCATAGCGACGAATTGGCGAAGTGAAGTGAGAATAGGCCTCATAATTAAGGCCGAAGTGACCTTTGTTGTCGTCCTGATAAACCGCCTGGCGCATGGAACGCAACATAACCGACTGAATAACAGCCGCGTCGGGCCGGTCGGCAACCTGACT
>JARGOV010000056.1 GCA_029212965.1 Porticoccaceae bacterium | reverse complement strand
TATTTAGTTAATACGATAAGTGGCACAGGGAAGTGCCATGCGACCCTTCTGGATACTCTCTGTGCTTAGAGAGTTAATCAATAGTTACTGAGTTTTGCCCTGAGGAAATTTTGACGAATCGTAAAATCACTGTGCTGGGTGGCGGTAGTTTTGGTACCGCTATCGCCAATATGATTGCCAGCAATGGCCATCCGGTGACCTTGTGGATGCGCGATGAAGAAAATGCGCGTCACTGTATGGCCTCTGGCGAGAATATGGCTTATTTGCCGGGTTATAAACTGGATCCACGATTACAGGTGAGTGCTGACCTTGAAGCTGCCCTTGCTGGGGCTTTCGTTGTTTTTTTCTCTATTCCCAGTAAGTCCTTTCGTGAGGTCTGCCAGCGGGTATCGCCCCTGATTGCCGCCCAAACCATTGTTGTTAGTACTGTGAAGGGCATCGAGGGCGATAGCTTTAAATTAATGAGCGACATTCTGGCAGAAGAGCTTAATCAGCCACGCATTGGTGTTATTAGCGGCCCTAATCTGGCTCAGGAAGTTGCCGCCCAGGAAATTACAGCAACGGTTATTGCCAGTGCCGATCAGGCAGTATGCCAGACGGTACAGAATGTTTTAGAGACAGCTTTTTTCAGGGTTTACGCCAACAGTGATCGCTACGGTGTTGAGCTGGCCGGTGCGCTAAAAAATATTTATGCCATTGCTGCGGGTATGGCTGCGGCGCTGAATGTTGGACAAAACACAATGGGCGTACTGATTACCCGCAGTCTGGCGGAAATGACTCGCTTTGCTGTGCATCTCGGTGCGGACCCTATGACCTTCCTCGGCCTAAGCGGGGTGGGCGATTTGTTTGTGACCTGTGCCTCCGAATTAAGTCGCAATTACCGTATCGGCTATGCTTTGGGTGATGGTAAGAGTCTTGAGCAGGCCATCGAAAATGTGGGTCAGATTGCCGAAGGTATTAACACGACACGTATCGTTAAAGAAAAAGCTGAGCAACTGGGCATTAATATGCCCCTTGCTAGTGGCCTCTACGATGTTATGTTTAAGGGCGGTTCACTACCACGGGTGCTCTTAAGAGTGATGCTTTCCGAGCAGTTCGATGATGTAGAGTTTCGGGTTAACCGTTAGCGAGCACAAGCTGATATTGCAAGCCGTTGAATTTCCTTTTTAAGTCAGGAGTTATTAGGGGGCGTTATGGATTTGTTCTTTCTTCGCCATGGCGAGGCTGAACCTCATGCTGCTAGTGATACCGAGCGTCGCCTGACTCACAGAGGGGAGAGCGATGTGGTGGGAGTTATAGAATCGCGCCGAGGTGAGCTGGCTGCGGTTGACCTTATCGTGACTAGCCCTTACCGACGGGCAATGCAAACCGCCAAAATAGCGGCTCAGACCCTGGATTTTGAGGGAGAATTACTGGTCACAGAACAACTAGAACCGGGTGCTCAAGCCCAGGCGCTATTTGAATTTATCGAGACCCTTGATGTTAAGGCTCTATTACTTGTGACCCATCAGCCATTAGTGGGGCATGTATTAAGTCTGCTGAGCGGTGATAATCATTGGTTGGTTACCGGTACGGCCAATTTGGTGGCTCTGCAGACGCAAGCGCCAGTGCCGGGTTTTGCGGATGTATGCTGGGCACAATTTCCCGGCTGAGGCTTTTCTCGCTAAACTTCTAATCAATCGATAGATGTAATAATAACGGACGAAAATCTCAGCCAATGACTTCAACAAGCAGAACCCTGTTAAGCAACGCCATTGAACATCGCTTCGATAACCACGGGATCAGCCTTGCGGCTGTGGAGTGGGGTGACCCTGGTGGCCTACCAGTTATTGCTTTACACGGTTGGCTCGATAACGCCGCAAGTTTTGCGCCTTTAGCAACGAAGTTGAAAGGGGTGCGTTTGATTGCTCTCGATCTTGCCGGACACGGTTTGAGCGGCCATCGCTCCCTCGATAACAGCTACAATATTTGGCAAGACGTGGCCGATGTTCACGCAGTTGTAGAACAACTGGACCTCTACACCTTTGCCTTGCTCGGCCATTCAAGGGGAGCGATGGTTGCTACATTGACAACAGGTACCTACCCTGAGCGTGTTAGCCATCTTGGTTTAATAGATAGCTTTGTGCCCCAAGCTAAAAGTGAGGCCGAAGTGCCCGAGCAGCTGGCTCTGTCGATAACTGATAAGCACTTACGCTTGCGGCGGAAGCCGCGTATCTATGCTTCCCGAGATGAAGCGATTGTCTCGCGCACTAGCCGCGGCGAAACTCGCCTGTCACTGGCTTCGGCTACCCTTATTGCCGAGCGGGGTTTGTGCCACGAGGATGGGGGCTTTCGCTGGCGTGCCGATGAAAAATTAAAAGTGGCATCAGAAGTGAAATTAACGCCCGCCATTGTTCGAGCTTTTGTGGATCGCATACAGTGTCCGAGTTTACTACTGCTTTCAGACCCACAAAGAATGGAGCGTTTTTACGGTATGGAACAATATGCAAAGACGCTTTCCGTTGAAATCATTGAAGGAACGCATCACTTTCATATGGAAGAAACCGTCGTGCCTACAGCCCAACTTTTGAACCCGTTTTATGGGCTTTCGGGTGACTAAGCCCATCGTTACACCCTGTATTGGTATTTGTTCATCGAGTATGGGTGACGATGTGTGCCGGGGTTGTCATCGCTTTGCCCATGAGGTGGTGAACTGGAACGGCTATCCCGAAGAGCAACGTGTGGTGGTTTTTGAAAGGTTGGATTCTTTATTAATTCAAATTCTAGTTAATAAAATACAGCTTGTTGACATTGACTTACTAAGTGAAAAATTAACCGCCACAAACATCGCTTTTCGACAACACAGCGACCCTCATTGCTGGGTTTATGCATTGTTGAAAAAAACTTGTGGTGAAGGAATTGATCCAGGAGATTGGGGCTTTCTTCTGTGTTTTGACTATGCTGACATCGCTTTGCCGCGTTTTTATGAAGAGCTGGAAGACGAACTTTACCAGCTCTCGCAGGCTCATTATCAGCGTTATGTTGCGCCGGGGATAGTGGCGGAAAATAAGTATTCAAGCAGCAAAAATAACTAAGACAATATTTGGAGAAACTACTATGTTTAAACTTTACGGGTTCCCGGTGAGCAACTACTACAATATGGTCAAACTGACTTTACTCGAAAAGGGTTTTGAGTTTGAAGAGGTTATTACTCGCCCCAGTCAGGAAGATGATTTTTTGAATAAAAGCCCCATGGGTAAAATTCCCTGCCTGGAAATTGAAGAAGGACCGTTGAGTGAAACCAATGTCATTTTTGATTTTCTTGAAGACATTTCCTCTGAGGTTCCCCTTTACCCTGAGGATCCTTATCAGCGTGCCAAGGTGCGGGAATTGAGCAAGTCGATTGAGCTCTACCTGGAGTTAGTGGCCCGGCAGTTGCTGGGTGTTGTTTTCTTTGGTGCGCCAGCTGACGAGCAATTAAATGAGAAAGTGAGTGTAGAGCTTGATAAAGGCGTGGCGGCGCTGAATCGCCTCCTTATTTTTTCACCCTTCGCCGCCGGTGAACAAATGACCTATGCCGACTTTATGCTCTACTACACTGTAACCTTGGGCAATATGGCGACTAAAAAGGTTCTCGGTCGTGACTTGTGCGACGAATTACCGGGCCTTGCTGCCTGGTTGACCATGATGGACGGCAATCCGCTGGTGCAGAAGGTGAATGCCGACCGGGACGAAGCCCTAAAAGCCATGACCGCATGAGACTTTTACTCATGGTGCTGGAGTACTTCGGACGTTGAGCGATCTCGATGAAATTGCTGCTTTCTTACCTTGTGTTACTCCGGGTGCCTGGATAGAGGCGGCTATTCAGCATCAAAATCTACTGCTAATTGATCACGCAAACTGTGAGAAAAAAGCAGCAAGTACTGCGCTCAATTTGATGTTTCGCTATATCGAGCAATATCAGTTGCTGCATAAAATGTCGCGTCTGGCTCGTGAAGAGCTGCGTCATTTTGAGCAAGTAATTGCCTTGATGGAAAAGCGAAATATTGTTTATGCCTCGTTACCGGCTGCTAACTATGCCGGTGAGCTGCGTAAATTGGTTTCGACATGGGAACCCATGCGGCTGATCGATATTCTGGTGGCCGGTGCGTTGATAGAGGCCCGCTCCTGCGAGCGTTTTGCAATACTCGCGCCCCATCTCGACGAAGAACTGTCGGCTTTTTACCTGTCTTTGCTGAAATCGGAGGCGCGACACTTTAAGGATTATCTCACTCTGGCTCGCCAAGTGGCTGCATCCTGCAGCGAGCCGATTGACGTCGACCAACGTATTGCCGTTTTTGCTAAAAAGGAAAAACAGTTGATTGAAACGCCCTGCGCGGAATTCCGCTTTCACTCAGGACCACCCATAATGTAGCTTGTTGTGGGTGTTTTGCGGCTATTTAAATATCGAACGAAAAGAGTCTTAGCTCATGAGCGTTTGCGCTGACCACCCAGGCTTTGTCACTCCAGTCACCAAGTACAATACGGCGCGCTGGTGTACCATCATCAAGTAACAGTTCATGGCAGAAAGGTCGATGGGTGTGGCCGTGGATCATGGTTGTTACGCTGTATTCTCTCATCATTGCTGTCACGGTGGCAGGGGTGACATCCATAATGCTAGCGCTTTTATTACTGTTGCTTGCCATGCTTTTTTCACGCCCTTTAATGCCAATGTTCTGTCGAGTCTTCAGGGGTAGGTGGCGTAAAATGCTAAGTAATAACGGGCTGCGGACTCGACGACGAAATTTCTGGTAAGCGATATCATCAGTGCAGAGCGTGTCCCCATGCAGCACCAAAACTTGTTCGTCACCGATAGTAACGAGTACGTGATCTTTTAACAGGGTGGCGCCAGTCTCCCTGGCAAAGCGTTTGCCAATCACAAAGTCGCGATTGCCATGGAGGAAATAAAGTTGGGTGCCGCTGTCGGTGAGGGCACGCAGGGCGCAAATCACCTGCTGAGATAGCGGGGCGGGATCGTCGTCGCCAATCCAGGCTTCGAATAGATCGCCGAGGATATAAAGTTTGTCCGCTTTGGCTGCTCGGGTTTGAAGGAAATTGAAGAAGGCTTGATTAACCTTGGGCCTTTCGGGGCAAAGGTGGAGGTCGGAAATAAAAAGGGTGGTCAAAGGGGAGGCCGCTCCGTGAATGTGCAACAACCGCCCCCTTTCACTTTACAGCCCAGCGTAGGCGTCAGAGATAGAGGTTCTTTCAATGACCACGGTTTCTGTTGGTACATCCTGATGAGGACCATTATTGCCTGTGGCTACAGCTTCGATTTTATTGACCACGTTCATACCGTCAACGACTTTACCAAAAACAGCGTAACCCCAACCCTGAGCGGTGGGCGCAGTATGGTTAAGGAAGTGGTTGTCGGCAACATTGATAAAGAACTGAGAAGAGGCTGAGTCGGGTACCATGGTGCGTGCCATGGCCAGTGTGCCGGTGTCGTTGCTGAGGCCGTTATCGGCTTCGTTTTTTATCGACTCGCGAGTGTCTTTTTCACTCATGTCTTCATTCATACCACCGCCTTGAATCATAAAGCCGGGGATCACTCGATGGAAAATAGTGCCGGCGTAAAACTCATCGCGACAGTACTGTAGGAAATTGGTGGCACTGATAGGTGCTTTATCAAAATCCAGTTCAATGGCGATGTCGCCGTGGTTGGTGTGTAGAGTAATCATATGTGAACCTGCACTGTGGGTGTAAATGATGATGTTGAAACAACGTAGGGGGCGATAATAAGGTCTTTGTATGAAGATTGGAATAATCAGTTTATCAAAGCTGACTGAGGCCGTTATAATTCGCGCCTGATTTAACCAGCCGTCTTCCTGTAGTGTTATTGTGGCTGCATTTCTGAGCCTGCGGGCGATTTACTTTATCCACCAACTGATGACTGACAATGGACGATTCTAGCCTCACCGACAAGCCGCTCAACTTTATTCAACAAGTGATAAAGCATGATTTGCAATCTTCAGCGATAAAAGAAGTCGTCACCCGTTTCCCACCCGAACCGAATGGTTATTTACACATTGGTCATGCCAAGGCCATTTGCGTAAATTTTGGTCTTGCCGAGGAGTTTGGTGGCGTTTGTCGCTTACGTTTTGACGATACGAATCCCGACAAAGAAAGCGATGAGTTTGTACAGGCGATTATTGAAGATGTTCGCTGGCTGGGTTTCCAGTGGCAGGGTGAGGTGCGCTATGCCTCCGATTATTTTGCTCAGCTCTACGACTGGGCTGTGGCATTAGTTAACGAGGGCAAAGCTTATATCTGTGAGTTGACAGCGGAACAAACCCGCGAGTATCGCGGTTCGCTCACTGAACCCGGTAAAAACAGCCCTTATCGGGATCGTCCTATTAGCGAAAGTCTCGCCCTGCTGGAACAAATGCGCAAGGGCGAGATTAAAGAGGGCTTGATGACCCTTCGCGCCAAAATTGATATGACCGCGCCAAATATTAATTTGCGTGACCCCGTGCTCTATCGCGTTAAGCGGGTGCCCCATCATCGCACCGGTAGTGAGTGGAATATTTATCCCTCTTACGATTTTGCCCACGGTCAGGAGGATGCCATTGAAGGCGTGAGCCACTCCATTTGTACTTTGGAATTTGCCGACCATCGCCCTCTGTATGAGTGGTTTATCGACAACCTGCCTGTACCCGCAAAACCTCGACAGTTCGAGTTCGGTCGTCTCAATTTAAATTACACGGTGACTAGCAAGCGCAAACTACGCCAATTAGTAGAAGAAAATATCGTCGATGGTTGGGATGATCCGCGTATGCCAACACTCTCTGGTCTTCGGCGTCGCGGTGTGACCCCGGCAGCAGTACGCGATTTTTGCGATAGCCTGGCGGTGGCAAAAACTGACGGCACGGTCGATATGGCCCAGCTCGATCACTTTATTCGCCACGACCTCAACGATAATGCACCGCGCGCTATGTGCGTCCTCAATCCGCTAAAAGTAACCTTGACCAATTGGGTAGACGGCGAGGTCGAAA
>JARGOV010000055.1 GCA_029212965.1 Porticoccaceae bacterium | reverse complement strand
ACCCTCCAGCCCTTACATTACGGGTGAAGGTGCCAAACAGTTACGCGATGAATTGCGGCAACTCTGGAAGGTCGAACGCCCCAAGGTTACAGCCGTGGTGCACGAGGCTGCCAAGAATGGTGATCGCTCAGAGAACGGGGATTACATTTATGGCAAACGTCGATTGCGAGAGATTGATAGCCGTGTACGTTACCTCACCAACAGGCTTGAAGATGTCACCATCGTCGACCGTATTCCGCAAGATACTAACAAGGTTTATTTTGGGGCCTGGGTGACTTTAGAAAATGATGATGGTGATAAAACCTGTTATCGCATCGTCGGTGCCGATGAACTCGATACCAGCAAAGGCTATATCAGTGTTGATTCACCGCTCGCTAAAGCGTTGATCGGTAAATATCTTGATGATGAAATTGCTTTCATCTTGCATGGGCAAACCCATTATTATTCCATTATTAATATTCGCTATTGAACGAGAAGATTAGGCTGATTCCAGTGGGCCGCCACTGCACTGAACTTTGTAATCTTCCAACTTGACGCCGAAAGAGCCATCGGGTAGGGGGCGGCGGATTAGATAGTCCCTAGTCAACTCTTCGCTATCGGTCAAATAAAGATCGACCGTTTGCTCGTCAACAATTTCTTTATTACTGTCGCGCAGGATAATAATGGTTGGCAAGTGGCGAAATTTCCGCCGTCCCGCCAGCACAATACCGACCATACCATTGTGTAATTCGACGATGGTACCCGGTGGATAGGGGCCAATCGCTTGCATAAATGCCAAGGCGTATTCTTCGTCAAATTGTTTGCCACGACCCTGGTAAATTTCTTTCTGAGCATCAACCGGCGACACCGCTTTTGAATAGCAGCGGTCACTGGTAATCGCATCGTAGGCGTCAACAATGGCAATAACTCTGGCGAACTCCGATATTTGACCCTCCTTCAGCCCCCGTGGATAGCCTTTGCCATCGGGCCTCTCGTGGTGGTTGAGAGCAACATCGATGGCTATATTGGGCGCTGAGCCTTCCTTTTTAAGTAGCTTGTAGCCCTCAGCCGTATGTTGCTTCATGGTTAAATATTCTTCATCACTTAACATTCCGCGTTTATTGAGGATCTCTTTTGGCGTACGCATCTTGCCCACATCGTGTAGCAGCCCACAAAGGCCCAGCAGCTGTAACTCAGCTTCACCAAAGTTAAGGTGGCGCCCAAAGGCAATGGCAAGAATACAAACATTTAAACAATGCTCAGCGGTATATTCACTCTCATGCTTAATTTTACTCATCCAGATCATGGCATCAGGGTTGCGCAGCATGCTCTTAACGCAACCTGAAACAACCTCCTCCGCTACCTGAGTGTCTAACATTTGCCCAAACTGAGCAGAGTGAAGAATTTTCTTAATAGTGGACTTGCCCTTGCTATAGGCTTGAGCCGCCGCCGCATGCTCTTTACGCACCGGTAATGTGGCTTCATGAGCTGGAAGAGAACGCACAATACTTTTTTTCTTTAATGGTTGACCCTGACCCGGTCGGTGAAGCATAGTGCCCTTTTCAGGTTTTTTGAACAGATTAGGCGCTAGCTTTCTGGGTGTGTGCTGGGGCTTCTTTTTAGCCGCGAGGAATTGACTGCGTATATAAACGTGCTGACAGTATTCTTCGAGAGTCTTTACCTGAGACTTATTATTCAACTCAAAACCTTGCATTAAAAACGGTGTTTCTAGCCAAGGACGATCCAATTCAGCAACATACATACCCATTTGCAGACTACCAACCTCAATCCGCACCAGCCCACCCTTGCTAGTATTTTGTTCATGGGACGATTTTGTAGCCGAATCTTTAGGTTGATCTTCCATCAAACAATTCCGTATTCTATTTTGTTAGTAACAAGCGGTTCTCGATTGCTGATTATCGTCGAAACCCCGGCCAAAGAGGGTGATTCAGTTAACACCTCTATTGTGGAAACAATAGCTAATATTTCTCAATGAAAAGACGCCCACTCGACTCTATCGAATGTCTAACGGATTTTAATCGTGAAAATTTCATAACATCTGTGCCACACTATTTTGCCTACCTCTAGTCACAGATCCCCCTGACAAATATGAATTATCTATTTTGTGAACGAGCATCCGTTTGTAAACTAACTCCCCATCAACATCGCCGTAATTATCAGGAATGCGCCAATGCCCTCTTTTGATATAGTCTCCGAAGTCGAATCCAATGAAATACGCAATGCGGCAGAAAATGCCGAGCGCGAACTCGCCACCCGCTTTGACTTTCGAGGCGTCAAGGCCAGTATCGTTTTTAGTGACGATGTGATTACCGTCTCCGCCGAGTCGGACTTTCAATGCCGACAAATGCTCGACATCGTCACTAAGCATGTTGTGAAGCGAAAAATTGACTCCAGTAGTATTGATGCCGATGAAGACTGTACGCACAGCGGTAAAGTTTTTTTACTGGCCATACATTTTCAACAGGGAATCGATCAGCCAACAGCGAAGAAAATCGTCAAGCTCATCAAAACAGCGAAGACCAAAGTACAGGTTGCCATACAAGGTGAAAAAATCCGGGTCACCGGCAAGAAACGCGACGACTTACAAGCGGCAATGGCCCTGGTGCGCCAAGCAGGCCTAGGCCAGGCGTTTCAATTTAATAATTTCCGAGATTAACTCGTTACTTCATAACCGAACCGCTACATAGCCGAGCCACCGCCATCAACGGAGTACACACCACCTGAGCAAAACGAGGCCTCGTCGCTGCACAAAAAGGCCATCATATTAGCGACTTCTTCCGGCTCGCCATAGCGTCCCATGGGCATCATTTGACTGAGCTGTGCTTTGGCAGCCTCTTCCTGGCCCGGTGCGAAGCCGCTCTCCAATGAACGCATCATGCGCGTTTCTATAGGTGCTGGGTTAACGGTGTTTATGCGAATACCCTGTGTTGCGTATTCCTGGGAGACACTGCGCATCATGCCCACCACCGCGTGCTTACTGGTGATATAAGGCGAAATATTCGGCGTGCCTTTTAAACCAGCCATTGATGACGTGATAACAATACTGCCACCACCATTGTCGAGCATTGCCGGTATCACATATTTCAAACCCAGCCACACACCCTTAATATTAACCGCCATTACCTGGTCAAAGGCATCAATGGGCGAATCAACGATGGGTGCCACCACGCCCTCAACACCGGCATTATTCAAAAAATAATCGATGCGACCAAAGTGTTTCAACGTTGCTGTCACATAACCCTGCACTTGCTCAGGCTTTGACACATCGGCAAGTTGATAGGTCACTCTATCACCGCCATCGATTGCTTTCACGGCAGACTGTAAGGCATCTTCGGTCAAGTCCACCAACATCACATTGCCACCCTCTCTGGCAAACAGCTTCCCTGCTGCCAGGCCAATGCCCCCAGCACCGCCCGTAATAATAACGGTTTTATTTTCAAATCTAGCCATTTGTCCTACTCCTTTATTTTTCTGACAATTGTAAACGTATTTGCAAACAACAGGCTCCGTCAAAATATCAGCATCCGATACGAAACAGCCCATGACAGACGATCTTTCCGCTATAACCAGCCAATCGTACGCACTCATGGCTCAAAACAGAGCGATTTGCTATCGTTAGTGTTTTACACATAACAGCCCCTCGACATAACACTCACATTAGCAGGACAAAGATTATGAAACTCGGCTTAATGACCGGCTATTCCGGCAACGCAGTAAAAATACCCCTCGACACCATAGGCTTTGCCGAGGAGCTTGGCTACGACTCGGTATGGACTGCCGAGGCTTATGGCTCTGATGCCGTGACAACCGCCACCTGGATACTAGCCAACACCAGCAAAATCAAGGTCGGCACCGCAATCATGCAAATGCCCGCCCGTAGCCCCGCTATGGCGGCAATGACAGCAATGTCCCTCAGCCAGTTATCGGGTAACCGTTTTATCGTCGGCCTTGGTGCCTCTGGCCCGCAAGTGGTTGAAGGCTGGCACGGCGTACCCTACGGCAAGCCCGTAACACGTCTGAAGGAATATATTGCCATTATGAAAAAAATCTTCGAACGTGAAGGCCCGGTCAGCTTCGAGGGCAAGCAATACCAACTACCCTATAAAGGCGAGGGCGCAACGGGCCTGGGCAAACCCCTAAAAAGCATTTTGCACTGCAAAAGCGAAATTCCCATTTTTGCAGCGACTATTACACCCGCGGGGGTTCGCGCTGCCGCCAGCCATGCCGACGGATTCTTCCCCGTATGGATGGATCCCGAGCAATACCATGTTTTCGCCGAGCCCATCGAAAAAGGTTTTGCCGACGCTGGTAATAAAAGCCTCGACAATTTCGAAATAGCCCCCTTCGTAAGCGTCATTATCGGCAACGATATTGAGAAATGTATGAAACCCTTAAAAGACAATTTAGCACTGTATATTGGTGGTATGGGTGCCAGGGCGAAAAACTTTTACAACGATTACGCCAAGCGTCTGGGCTTTGAAGATGAGGCCGTTAAAATCCAGGACCTTTATCTGGATGGCAAAAAAGCAGAGGCCGCAGCGGCTGTACCCGATGCACTGGTCGATGCTGCGCATTTAGTCGGCCCGGCGGAGCGTATTCGTGAGCGCTCGCAGCGCTGGATTGAGGCGGGTAAAAAAGGCCACGTATCAACCATGCTACTGAGTGGCGAAACCACTCGTGAAGGCCTAGAGTTAATGGCTGACATTATTTTATAACGCAAGCGTTTTTAAAACCGCTATAAATAAAACCAGCAGCAATAAAAAAGGGGCTAATTAGCCCCTTTTTTATTGCTGGAATTCAGCTTGAAGAAAAGGCCTAGATAAAGGCTCTGAATGACAAGCTAAGCCCAACTAGCCCGCCATTTCCTCGACCAATTGCCAGGCTCTATCGGCGCGATTGCGACACTCATCGCCATAGGTCAACGCTGACTCTGAACTGGCATTACCGTCCAGGCCGCGTTTGTAAACCCCCTGCACAATAGCTGCAGAGCGGAATAAGTTATAGACCACATAAAAAAGCCAGTTATCGATTTTATCGCGACCTGCGTTCTTACAATATTCAGTGACCATTTCATCTTGACTGGGAATACCCAGACTTTCGCGCTGTGGCCCGCGCAGGCGCACCTCGCCATAAAAATCGGCATAAAACTCCATACAACTGTAACCGAGATCAGCCAAGGGGTGGCCCAGGGTCGACAGCTCCCAGTCGAGCACCGCAACAATGCGCGGCTCGGTGGGGTGAAACACCATATTGGCCAGGCGAAAGTCACCGTGGGCAATGGTTGTTTCGCTCGACTCAGGCAAGTGGTTGGGGATCCACTCGAGCAAATTATCCATGCTCGCCAGCTTGTCAATCTCCGCTGCTTTGTATTGCTTGCTCCAGCGCGAATATTGGCGCTCGTAGTAATTACCGGGCCGGCCAAAGCTCTCAAGACCCACCGCCTTGTAATCCACAGCATGCACTTTAGCGAGAACACGCATCATGTCGAGGTACATTTCACGGCGATCAGCGGGGCTGACATCGGGCAGTAAAACCTCTGAATAAATTCGCCCCTCAACCATTGCCATGACATAAAACTTGGTGCCAATAACATTGACGTCATCGCACAGGCAAAGCATCTCGGGCACCGGCACATTGGTGTCCCACAGGGCCTTCATAATGCGGTATTCGCGATCGACCTGGTGGGCGGAAGGCAACAACTTTCCAGGCGGCTGCTTACGCATCACGTACACCCCCGACCCACAGTGCAATTTAAAGGTGGGGTTGCTCTGGCCACCATCAAACTGCTGAATTTTCAGCGGACCTTTAAAGCCATCAATATTTTCTTCGAGGTAACTTAGCAACGCTGTTTCATCAAACTCATGACCCGCACGTACCGCCGTTAATTCTGTGCTAACACTCATATTCATCCCCCTGTAATTTTGTGGACACCAGCATACAACTTGAACTTACTTGTCGCAAAATGGGAAACTGCCTTTTATTGATTAACCGAGAAAATATTCATGTCACCAAAGACAAGCAATCTACCCAAACGCCTTGCCGTCACCTTGCCCGCCAGCCCATTAGTCAGCGACACTATCGCACGGGTTAAATGGGCCGAAGTCGAGGGCTATAGCGATGCCTGGTTTGCCGACGGCGGCGCCCCAGACTCGTTAACCACTGCCGCCGCACTGGCCGCCCACACACAAAATATTCGCATTGGTGTTGCCGTTACCCCTGTGTTCACGCGCACCCCCGTGGTGTTGGCTGCCACCGCCAACACCCTCGGCCAAGTCTTACCGGGGCGCTTTATTATGGGCCTGGGGGCCTCGAGCCAAACCATGATGAACAACTGGCACGGCATCCCCCTCGAAAAGCCCGTCACCCGCGTTAAAAACACCGCCATTATGGTGCGCTCCATGCTGGCCGGTGAGAAATCTAACTTTGATCTCGACGGCCTTTATAGTAAGGGCTATCGGCAAGACCCCATCGACCAGCCACCGCCCCTTTATCTCGCCGCCCTGCGTCCGAAAATGATTGAAATGGCAGCAGAAATTGGCGATGGTGTGATCTTCAATCTCTGGCCCCAGCGCGCCCTCGCCAAAATGGTCGAGCACGTCAAGATCGGTGCCGAAAAAGCGGGTAAAGACTGGCGGTTGGTGGAAATTGTCAACCGCGCCATGGTGCTGATTACCGACGACAAAGCCGCGGCCCGCAATTTATTTCGCGCCGCCTTCGCCCCCTATTACGCGACACCGGTGTACAACAAATTTCTCGCCTGGGCGGGCTTTGACACCGCGGCCGATGACATTACCGCTGGCTGGGCGGCGAAAGACCGGCAGAAAACAGCGGGCGCCATGAGTGATGCCCTGATTGATGAAATCGCCGTTATTGGCAGCGCCGAAGAATGCCGCGCACGTTTACAGGCCGATATGGATACCGGTATTCACACACAGATCATTGCGCCACTGGCCGGGGCCAGTGAAGCGGACACCCAGCGCACCTTAGAGGCCTTTACGGCCGCTAACTTTAAGCCAGTATAAACACCTCAGATGAGTTATGGCTGATGATTAAAA
>JARGOV010000054.1:2191-7268 GCA_029212965.1 Porticoccaceae bacterium | reverse complement strand
AAAGGGAGTAATCGACTAACTGCGGTGTGCGAATCTCGCTATAACCAGCAGCCCGCTGCGCACTGCGCATGTATTCTTCAATTTGGGTATAAAGTGTCCAGCCACGGGGGTGCCAAAACACCATGCCAGGTGCTTCTTCCTGAATATGAAAAAGATCCAGCTTCTTCGCAATTTTGCGGTGATCGCGCTTTTCGGCTTCTTCTATACGATGTAGGTAGGCCTTAAGCTCTTTCTTACTGGCCCAGGCAGTGCCGTAAATACGCTGCAACATTTCATTATTTGAATCACCACGCCAATAAGCACCAGCCACCTTAGTGAGCTTAAAGGCTTTAATTTTACTGGTATTTGGCACGTGGGGGCCACGGCAAAGGTCGGTAAAGTCGCCCTGACTATAGAGCGAGAGGTCTTCTTCGCTGGGAATCGATTCAATAATCGCCGCTTTGTAGTCTTCACCAAGGCCGCGAAAAAACCCTACTGCCTCATCACGGCTTTTCACCTGTCGCGACACTTCTAGGCTGGCTGAGCTCAGCTCTTTCATCTTTTTCTCGATAGCCAGCAAGTCTTCGGGGGTAAAAGGCCGCTCATAGGCGAAGTCGTAATAGAAACCATCATCGATAACTGGGCCGATGGTAACTTGAGCTTCGGGATAGAGGGTTTTTACCGCCTGTGCCATTAAGTGTGCACAGGAGTGACGAATAACCTCAAGGCCCTCTTCATCTCGCTCGGTAATGATGGCGACATCGGAGTCGTGCTCGATCAAAAAGGAGGTGTCGACAACAAAGCCGTTGACCTTGCCCGCAAGGGCAGCTTTGGCTAAACCGGGGCCAATATCGAGAGCAACATCATGAAGTGTAACGGCGGCGTTAAAACTGCGTTGACTACCATCGGGAAGGGTAATAAGCGGCATCTTGCTTTCCTTAATTTCAGTGGTGACCCTTACTAAAGGCCACTTGCTTAGGTCATTCAAAAGGTAACAGCACAGAGCACCCCAAGCTGTAGATAACCCGGAATAACGACCTTAAAAGTGTTGCTACCAAAAAAAATTGGTAGGCACGAGTGGATTCGAACCACCGACCCCCACCATGTCAAGGTGGTGCTCTAACCAACTGAGCTACGTGCCTGCTACGAAGGGCGCACAATGTAGCAGCGGGCCTCACAATTTACAAGGTAAGTTTCGTTTTTTCAGTAATTTATTAGCATTTCAGCCTATAAAAACAGGGAATTCTTGCACACACCCCAAAGTCCCCTTAATTCTTACCTAGGCGACAACCCAACTCCAACAATCCATAGCCAACACGACCATCGGCCAGACGGAATTCGAAGGCACCTTCGTTGAGCACATAAGCATCAAAAGGCCAATGCACCACAGCCTGGCGAATACAAGCAATATCATAGCGTCGCCCCTGGCCGTCAACTGCTGCCACACTAGCTGAAAGCGCCCTGCCCTCGTCGTTCAAGTTGATGGTAAAGTCTTCAAGGCTTAAGGTTTCAATAGCCCCATCGACATAGGCCCAACACAAATCCGCAGAACCGCCACCTTCAAAATAAATCCGTAAAAGGCCCAGTGCCGTGCCGTCCTCAAAAACCGGCCAAGCCAACTCGTGGTGTGTAAAAGCAGCCCAATTTCTGACACCAGTGGAGTGATCTCGGTTACCGACGCCCGCTATCTGCCACTCACAGTCACGCAATTTCATCGTGCCCGTTATTTTACCCGCCTGTTCAAGATGGAAGCTGGTAGCCGCATTAAGCTGTAAACCTTCCATCGAGTCATGGGGTGGCATGAGCGCTTCCCAGCACAAATCAAAATTCAAGGGCGTCAACTCATCGGTAAAACTGAGAGAATAGCTTTGCAACATTTCATTGGCTCGATACGTCACACCACCAAGGGCAATGCCCGTATCAATATCACCCTCTGGCAGAGGCAAGTTATGCCAGGCGCGGTTATAGACTTCACGGCCATCGGCCACCACCAGCACGGCCATATTGGCAACACCTTTATTGGGGTAAAGCCCAATGCGTGTGAACATGCCGACACGGTTTTGAGGGTCATAAAAATTGAAGTACCAGCTCTCACCCCATAGTGGGTCGTCATTATCAGGCAGGTGGCGCAAATCATCATTAGCTTGAATCATTCTTTCTCAATCCTTTTTTTATTGTTATATCGCAGGTTTTCGACCCACTCACTGACAAAATCAGAGCAGTCTGCATGGCGCTATAGAGTAAAGCGTTTCTGCAGATATTTTCTAGCAGTCTTATCTATGCCTAGTTCCTCCAGCATAAAGTTAGCTAAGCTACCTGATTTTTCACGCATCACCTGCCAGGCAGTGGCCAGATATTGCCTCCGCGCATCGAGAATAGGTATAACAATACTCTCATCAACCGGAAGACCCTCAGCGTTGAAAAATTGCTCAAACTTGCCGATGGCCAGCGCTTTGTTGGCATAGGCATCGGACGATAAAAGATAATCTTGCTCAATCTGTTCCTCTTTAACACCTAGCGCACTGAGTAACAGCGCCGAAGCAATACCCGCCCTATCTTTACCAAAGGAGCACATCACCAGAATACCACCCTCACTTTCCATCATGTGATCAAACATTTTTCGATAGCCCGGCACTTCCTCTTCGGTCAGTTCACGGTAACGATCGCCCATAATTTTTTCCGCGCCTTCGGGGTTCAAGCCCTCTTTCATCAGCATGTCCCAGAGGTTCTCAACACTCGCCACCAACATACCGAGCTCGACAACCTCAATGCTATTGCTAACCTGCAGGTCATTTTTAAGGCGCTCCATCGGGCTACGAAAATCGTAGATGGTACTAATACCAAGAGATTCAAACTTCGCCAAATCCTCATCACCAGTCAAGTGTAAAAAGCCAGAACGATAAAGATAATTTTCCTTTGTTCTACGCGCATTGTCAGTGTCGTATCCGCCCATGTGGCGAAGATTCATGGTTTTTCCAAGAGGCACAAAACGTGTCATAAAATCAACTTTCCCTTAATTGTTAATGTCAAAAAGCGCAATAAAACCTGTCGTTACATTCTTAACGTTTCAACTTATAGGAGTAGCTAATATAACTAGCAATGATAAGTGCATTTATTTCCCGCTATAGACAGAAGAAAATTGTGCTTCGCCCTATTCTCAGCGTGAATACAATAAATATCAGCTTTCCCTTGACCCCGCCACGACCATTCGGTTTATTATACAAGCATAGCTTTAAATTATATAAAGAATAACAAAAAGACATGGAATGATCGGTCTAGAATCAATACCCACAACACAAAAGGAAAAGCCCGTGATAAAAGATAATGACATGTACTTCCACACACCAACTTCTGACCATTACAGTTGGGCAGAG
This sequence comes from Porticoccaceae bacterium, assembly GCA_029212965.1. Taxonomy (GTDB): domain Bacteria; phylum Pseudomonadota; class Gammaproteobacteria; order Pseudomonadales; family Porticoccaceae; genus Reddybacter. The sequence goes on along the minus strand of JARGOV010000054.1, from coordinate 3,915 downwards.
ACTAATTATTTCGGATTTTATATCGCGGAAGAAAATATTTTAGTTGGCGTATACGCCCAGCCCCGCGCGAACCTCGGCTCGGTGCTGTCGAGCATACATATAACCAATGGTTTTTCTAACACCCCCCACGAAGTTTTGTACGATAACTGCCATGTGTTCCTGCCTATGCCCAAAGGTAATCTCGACGACTATGAGCTGGAAAATGGCCTCAAGATAAAATGTACTAAGCCCGTCATGGATTATCACATCCGTTACGATGGTGACGAAGGTGTCAGCCTGGATGTCAAATATGAAGGTCTGATGCCCCCTTACGACATTCACGACCCCGATATGGACCCACTGGCAAGCGCAGACCAAGCTGGTGATGTTGTTAGCCAACACGCCTATGCAGGACACTGGGACCAAAGTGGCCGTGTTACAGGTTCATTAACCATCAATGACAAAACTTACAATGTGGACTGTGTCGCCAGCATGGACCACAGCTGGGGCCTGCGCGATGAAAAGCAGCTAAAGAACTTTTGCTGGATGAACGCCAATTTTGAAAACGATATGAGCATCCATTGCATCTATCTGGTTGACCCAAAGAACCTCAGCGCTTTTCCCTCTATTATCCACGGTTATGTTCGCGAAGGTGACCAAGTCTATGGCCTAAAACGCGGCTCCGGCAAATTACGACGCAACGGCTACCTGCATCAGTTTTTCGAGCTCGAAGTCGAAGATGTACGCGGTAAAGTCCACCAGTTTACCGGCACGCCAATGACATCAAACCCCTGGATGGCATGGCCTCTCATGTATTTAGTTCAGTCACTGTGTCGCTGGGATATGCAGGGTGTTATCGGCTGGGGTGAAGTTCAGGATCTTTGCAAAGAAACCGTCAACGATAAACTTAGATAAACACTGCGCTCACCCCTGCACTAACGGGGTGAGCAAGCCTGTAGAGACGCAAATATTAAAATAATCAACGGGAAAACCCAGTGTCATGAGCCCAGAAATAGAACAGTTTTTATCCGGCATGAAAAAAACCATTGAAGAAGTTGTCATGCCTAATCTAACCGACCGCTTTGCCCAGGAGCAAGCGGGTATCGTCGCTGCCTCCCTCGGTTTTCTAGGCCTTATTCAAGATAAAGCCTTCCATTACGAACTATTAGAAAACCAGGAATACAAGCGCGTATTGACAGACATTAACGAGCTACTCAACAACACTTTTTCGGCCCCCGCATCGATTATCGAAACAACGACCAAAGTCACAGATCATTTTGATACAGATAAAGTCGACGACCCGACGCACTTGCGCCCCTATAAATTTATTCGTGGCAGCAACGAAGTAATGAAAGAGTTAGTCTGCGAATTTATTCAACAGCAACCAGAAATGCCCGCCGAACTGCGCACTGCTTTTGAAGCACTAATGAAGCCGTTCTTTAAGTCTATTGAATTGCGAGAACGCTCCTGGGTGAAGAGCTTGGGTTTTGACCCGGAGGCGGAGCACCAGGCTGATATTGCCGACCTGCTTTATAAAGATGGTTTCCTTAATACCAATAAATCCTAGCTAATCACACGGTATAAAACCCAAATAAGTCATAAATTCTGAGCCAAATTCATGCGTGAATATTACACCCCGACTTTAAAAAACAGAGCACAACCAGACGACCACTGGATAAAAAGTATTCGTCGGCAATACCCAACTGAGAATACTCTCGACGAAGTACTGACAAAAAAACTTCGCA
>JARGOV010000054.1:0-2091 GCA_029212965.1 Porticoccaceae bacterium | reverse complement strand
CGGCAATACCCAACTGAGAATACTCTCGACGAAGTACTGACAAAAAAACTTCGCAACCGCGCTAAAACAGCAGAGCACAAAACTGATTTCAGTGATCTGGAAACTCGACTTGTACGCTATTTAAAAAAAGCCACGGGGCAAGGTGACCTCATCCTGGAAAACCTACACCGTCTCTCCGGTGGTGCTTCCAAAGAGCAATTCACTTTTGACCTCACCTGGAACCAGGAAGGCGGCACCTGCAGCAGTGAAAAACTGATTTTGCGCATGGACCCTACGGAGTCGATAGTCGAAACACATCGCCTGCGCGAAGCCCAAATGCTCAACGCCATGTGGGGTGAAGTACCCGTTCCCAAGGTTTACTGGACCGACCCCGTGGGCGAAGACCTTGGGCACCCCTTCCTCATCGCCGGTTTCCTTGAAGGCACTGTGCAACCCGAGGGTGGCGACAAAGCCAGTGGTCTGGGTATGTTCTTCGAGCCTAGCTTGCGCCTCGATTTAAAAGAACAATTCGTTCAGCATTTAGCGAAAATTCACACTATCGACTGGCGCAGTAAAAACCTGACATCCTACAATTCACCGCGAGAAAGCCATATTGAAGCGAACGAGTGGTCACTCGGCTGGTGGGAGCGTGTTTGGCAGGAAGATGCCGTTGAGGCCCACCCGATCGTCGAGAATGCAGCCCTCTGGCTGCGAGAAAACATGCCCACCGTCGAAAAGCCGGTGATTGTGCACGGGGACTACCGCTCCGGCAATTTCATGTACACCGACGAACACCAAATTAATGCAGTACTCGATTGGGAGCTTTCCCACATTGGTGATTTCCACGAAGACCTCTCCTATACCACCTGCCAAATACTCGGCACGCCGATGGATGACGGCTCAGTACTCACCAGTGGCTTACTATCCAAGGATGAATTCCTCGATAAATACCAACACTACAGCGGTAATACCGTTGACCCCAAACGACTATTTTATTTTGATGTGTTTTCCTATTACAAAGTCGCCGTGATCTCCATCGCTACCAGCTCAAGGGCTGCCTACGGGCGAAAAACCCACCTCGATGCAATGATGAATTTGCTCAGTGGTTTTGGCTACACGGGGGTATCTGCATTACAGCGTTTACTTGACAAGGGCAGCTAATTAACAGTTAGCGAGCCACCAATAATAAGACTAAGAATAGCGAGCATAAGTGATGAGCACCTACACCCCCACGTTGGCTGAGCGGACTCAGCCTTCTGAGCAATGGATAGAACAAATACGCGCAAACTACCCGGTTGAAAGCGCCATCGATGAGGTTTTTACTCGTAAACTGCACAACCGACGCAAGCCCGTCGAGCACACCATGGACTTTAGTAAGTTGCAGGAGCCACTGTTACATTTTTTACAGGACGAAACAGGCCAAAGTGATATTGTCGTCGACAACCTGAAACGTCTATCTGGCGGCGCATCGAAAGAACAATTTACCTTTGATCTCACCTGGCAGCCAGAACCCGGCAAACAGGAAACCACCCGCTTAATGATCCGTATGGACCCCACCGAGTCCATTGTCGAAACCCATCGCCTGCGCGAGTGCCAAATACTGCAAGCTATGTGGGGCGAGGTGCCCGTGCCTCAAGTGCTGTGGATAGACCCCCTCGGTGAAAAGCTGGGCCATCCGGCATTAATTGCCAGTTTTTTAGAAGGCACGGTGCAACCTGAACAACCTGCCAATAGTGAAAAAATGAGCGGTGTCGGCATGTATTTTAACCCTGAATTGCGGGCCGGACTCAGCCAGCAATTTGTCGATATTCTGGCAAAGATTCACGCCATTGACTGGCGCAAGAAAGACCTGTCGACCTTTGACATCCCCGAACCGAACTCCACGCAAGCTAATGAGTGGGCTATCGGCCTATGGGAGCGAGCCTGGAATGAAGACGCCTTATCTGCACACCCTATTATGGAAAGAGCGGTGCTGTGGCTCAAAGAAAACATGCCGGTTGTTGACAAACCAGTGATTATTCACGGTGACTACCGTACCGGCAATTTTATGTACACCGATGCACTTGAAATTAATGCCATTTTTGACTGGGAACTGGCCTATTTCGGCGACTA
>JARGOV010000053.1 GCA_029212965.1 Porticoccaceae bacterium | reverse complement strand
GCGCATCTTTATTCATCCAGGCAAACATCAGTACCATTAGCGTGTGCGCATCTTGCACAATAACCGGAATTAAGCCTTTGTCATTGAATGCCAGTTGTTCAATAACATCGGGCAATAGTAATGGGCTATGCTTGCTGTGCTGCTCCAGAGAAATAAAATAATCACGTTCCATTATCAGTTTGGTTACTTATTCTGAATTTGGGCAGGCACAGTTTTCATGATTTTGTGTCTGACAAAGGCGATAATTAAGCCAGTGGCCTAATGCAACAAATGCACCGCCAATAAGCGTTAGTATTTTTTCACCAAGCTCACCAATTCGCGCCTCTCCCAAAGCGAGCGCTAAAACAAGAAGGCTTAAGCCAATCAGCCCTAATAACAAGAGACGATAGCGTTTGTGCTGTTTACAACCCATCGTCAAAGCATAAATACTGGTCGGAAGTACGGCAACAAGCATCCAGAAATGAAAGGCCTCAGTATCCAGTTGCAATGCTGTCATACCCGGCAACATTGCCAGTAGAATAGGTACAGAAAGACAGTGAATTGCGCACCCCAGAGATAAACCAATCGCCAATTTATCCGTTACTGTTTGCATTCTGCTCATAACAGTTTCCTCCAACTCGTTAGACTTGATGTACATTTCATTGAAAGCTAGGCATTTTCGTCGGCCCGATATAACCTTTTATAACGCGACTTCTTCCCTCGTTGTAAATTAAAGTTTTTCAGAATAAAAAGAGAAGGCGCCGAGAAATATGTGTGCTCTACTAATATTTTATGATCAACGTTGGTTTGTGTAATAAGTGCTCATCTTTAAGAAAGAATTAAAAATGGCGTATTGACATCAAAATTAGGTACAAGCCCCACAACTCCTTACAAATACTTCAGCTGTTAATCAGAAAATCTTTATTTGATTGCATAAGGCCATTAAATCCCTAGTTTTCTTGTTCATTAAACGCTTGTGAGGAGCGCTACAAGGCAGCTCTAAATACTAATAACGTGGTATTCGTCGCCGTTACCTAAACTTGATAATTGGGCTATTTACTGTCAATGTCGCAGCCCCTTGCTGTGTTGGTGCGACCCACTGAGCAATCATTTTATCGATGCCGGGAAAGGTCTCAAACAAGCCCACGCTTAGCTCAGATAATTCAGCAATGTTTTCACAGCGGTACTGATAGCTGGCTACAACATCGCTGTGACTATTTGTCTCCCCATGTTCTTCATGGTTGGTTTTATGTCCATCATGTTCATGCTCTGTAGCATCCTTATGCGGGGCATGATCGTGATCTTCTGCTTCAATCAGGCCGGCAATATCTATCGATGTTTCAATGTGGGCGCATCCACCCCCCGACATTAAAAACAGCGTTTTGTGCTGTCGTAGCTTCAACACTGCACTGTCGACCGCCTGTTTATCTTTAGTCGAACTCGCCTTATGTTCAAAACCCACTAAATTTATGGCTGGAGAAGTAAACTCAATTTCGAGACGCCCACCTTCCATGGCTATAACCAGCTCCGACAAACCGTGTACATGAGCGTCCAGGCTACTAGAACTTTCTTCCGCACGTGCAAGGTGCACCACAGCAGTAGAAACAATGATCAACGCCATAGTGCTGAATAAACGTGTTTTCTTCACGTAAGTACCTCTGTTAGCCATCACCTTCTTTTTGGGAAAACTATGTTATAACATAACATTAAAAAGTGCTAGTCGATTGTCCTCAACTTGTTACGGAAACCCTGCTATAAGCCCACTGTAGTTTTGCCTTGCTCGTTGACAGAACATAAAAACCTATTGGTGTCACCACAATGGGATAAGCAACTATTCAGCTCTGAACGATCGAAAGGTATGTAATATTCATTATTCAGAGTAAATGTTAATGCGAAGGCGAGGTTTATTTACTGACCACAGAGAGTAGAAACCATATTGCAATCGCAAACCCTACTCTGATGCAGAACTAGTCTTCTGCGCTTTCATACGTGTATTGAACCGTTTATGCAGAATTGCTCGGTTTCTAATAGAGTGATAATTAAAAAGCAATAGATTTACAAATTGCCCTGCACAGGGTGTGCAATGACTCAAACGCAAAGCTGTATCGACTGAAGGCCATAGACGAAGCCTTTAACGCCCGGGTGGCAGAAATTACAAATCACCAGTACAGAGAATACGCCGCATAGTGATGTGGTTGGTTGTGAACCTTCACCACACTGCGGGCTAGTCACAATTGTTAAGCGTAGTGAAATCAACGAAGCGTTGACGATTGAGGTTAGGTATCTAAGACAAGTGGCATAGTAGCGAATCCATGTGCTACACAAATGCCAATGCGCCTCGGTCAGAACAGCCTCAAGGGAGCATCCCGGCCCTGCCTCAAACTTCGTGGAATCATTTAGTATGGCAGCAGAGTTAACCCCCCTTTCACTAAACGTCATACCACCGGCTCACCCATTGATCACTGTTTGGCCAACCCATTATCAGCTCTACTCCTGTTGCGCCAACCATGTATCAACCTGCTGCCTGGCTGCTGCGATTACTACATCAGGGCTGCCTTTAGAACCGCTTGCATCAAAATGAACGACGTCATCGATACCCAAAAATCGACAGACGTGGTCCAAATAGCGGCTGGCAAAATCCCAGTCACCACCTATCGGCGTGCCGCCAGAAGCTGTGACAATAAAAGCTCGTTTTACACCCGTGAGCCCCTCCGGACCGTTCTTTGTATAGCGAAATGAAACCCCGGCACGACAGATATAATCGATCCACTGTTTCAGATAAGCAGGGACACTAAAGTTGTACATCGCCACACATAGCACCAAGGTGTCGGCTTGCTTTAATTCGTCAATCAACTCCTTGGAGATTGCCAAGTGCTGTCGCAGGCTGGCACGGTCATCTTCGTGGGAGCCGTGCACGCCGACAAGATCTTGTGGACTCATCGGCGGTAGGGGATTCTTAACAAGGTCTCGTTCTATCACCGGCTGCCCCAGTTGTTGCACCAAGTAATCGCCAATGATGCGAGAGTTAGCGCTTTCCAACCGGGCACTGGAGTCAATTCTTAAGATACTCATAAGTTATTCCTTTAAATTTAAGTACGTGCTATTAACAAAATTTTTACTGAACAATTGGCCTGCTTTACTAACGTATCTCTGTCCAGTGCTGAGTAGATGGCACTAATGCCCTAACCATGTTGAGTATTTGACTCGCCCCCCACTTACCAGGCCGCAGGATCAAGGCCATAATATGTCTGTAACTGCTGATAAAGCTCTGGCAGCCTCTTCTTCATCTGTTTTGATTTCTCAAAGAAGGATTCGGTAGCAACCGCGAAAAATTCAGGGGCGGAAACAGCCCCGTATTCGTCAATCACCTTATTTTTACCACGTTTAACCCGTTCGAGAAATTCATCATATTCGCGCGTTAACACCTCCGCCCACTCTTTGTAGTGGGCGCTTTCCCGTAGCACAGGCAAACCATCCATAACGCCGTTTTCTTCATCGAGCTTGTGGGCAAACTCGTGCAAAACCACATTATGCCCATCGTGCTCATTGTTAGAACCCCGCACCACATCTGCTAACGACAATACGATTGGCCCACGATACCAGGACTCGCCGGCCCGAGTACTGTGCTCATGTACTTCGACCAATCCGTCATAACGAACGTTTTTCGCAATATAAGTATCTGGATAAACTAGAATAGTTTCAAAACCAGAGAAATGCTTCATCTTGCTATTTACCAACAGCATGCAAGCATTAGCCGCTATAACAAGCCTAATCTCGTCGTTTATTGCAAGACCATCGCAACCAACAAAAACCTTTTCATCAAGAAAGTGATTGATACAGCCCTGCAGTGTTTCTCGTAATTCCTTAGGCAAACGTGTGTACAGCGGCACATTATTCTCAAGAAGGGTAATGTACTCAGAAGAAACCGGTGTCTGGAGAAGGCGATTACGGCGCATCATTATTCTATATCGTCTTGCCCCCCATATGATGACGACCAGGGCTAGGCCAAGAGAAATAAAAATTATTGAGGGTTGTAAGGCCATATATATACCTTCATGGTTCATGGTGTAGTTCAGATTATATCTTGTTATTTTTAAGTACCAAGGCTGGAGAAAATCTTATCCGATCCCCTTGCCATTAGGCATGCCAGAGTTTTAGAAGCTAAATATAAAGCGTGGAAAGTAAAGCTCTACCGTTAGCAAAATAAGTGATAGATGCACCATAAAAGGTGATACACATAAAGGCTAAAGAGCTGACACAGGAGCAAGCTAGCTGAGGAAAATAAGGGCTCTTTAGAATGAGTGGTAGTGATGAGGGACCTATATTTTAAGATTATCGATCGAGAAAACAGCGACTATACGCGAGAAAATTTAGTTTTTCGTAGCAATTAGCACCAGAGGTGAGTGCTCAGCTGTGCTTTAAACAACTAAAATAGTATTGTTTCTAGGCCTGCCCTTAATGCCTTGCTGTAGGCTTGGTAGAAGCAGGTTCTTGGCTGGATCTAGATTTTTTTACCTGACTCGATTTTTATCTAAGCGGCTTCAAATAGATCGACTCCAAGAGAAACTAAAGACATAGTAAAACGGTCTTGCGGATTCTCTGGCACCAGGGAATAGGGCTGATGGCCCCCTGTAAGTTGAACCATCATTGTAAGACAAGGCGGCGTGGAGTTTGTTGTCTGCATTTGCTTGCCAAGTGAACCCTGCACTGGTGGTTCTAATCGGACTGATCGCCAGCACACCAAAACTTACAGCATTAATGTCATTGTCATTTGTTCTATCACTGAAAGTGTGACCGGCCCTTAAAGTCAGCCTCGGAGTCGCCTTGTAGGCCACCCCAAATTTATAATTCGTCTGATTGCGATCCCAGCCAAAGCCACTGCCAGATTTACTGCCGAGAGGGTTGTTGACTGGGTCTACCAATGAAGGCAATACACCGTTGCTGAGTGCCTTCACATCCCTGAAATCAATACGAAAAATATCAAAGGCTACTAACCACTTATCCCAGGGTTTAATCGCAATACCCACAGAATAGTTAGCTGGAGTATCAAAAGAGCCCTCGGCAAACAGTCCTTTATATTTATCATAATCTTGCATATAAATTTTTGTCGAATAGGCAGCCCCTAAACTGAGCCATTCATTGAATTCTCCAAACCAGCCGACACGCAGCCCAGCACCGAAAGCGTAGTCCCGGCCCCTATTACTAACACTCCCAGGAGCACGTGAGACCGGGGCAAAAGCTTGTAGACCGTATATTTTGAATGTCTCTAAGCTAAGCAATGGTGAGATTCCAATACTTTGTCCAGGAGCAAACTTCCAGGCGAGTGTAGGAGCAACAATAAACTGGCCTATATCAAATCCAAGTTCACCACACCCGCCTGTGAAATTCCCAGGCTTGGCGCCACATACGTCAGGGTTGAGGTTTGTCTCAGCCACGCCAGTTGAGCCGTGGTACTCCATATTCAAGCCTCCATTGGCATAGGTCATAATACCTATTGCAAGCTCGTCATTAATTTGTTTGGAATAGGCAAATTCAGGAATTATGAATAACGAATTTTTACTTGTCGTTGAAAAGTTATAGTCCGAATTCGGTTCTGTAGCACCTGTGCGTTTAATTTTTCGATGAGGATTCATAAACAACAGGCCTAAATCTAATTGATTGCCCGCTGCAGTGAGCTTTGCTGGATTAGATGAGCCCGCAAAAGCATCCTGAGCAACCGCAGTAACAGCCCCAGCCATTTGCACCCCAACAGGACCATACCCTGCCTGAAAGTATCCCCCTCCTGCATTCGCATTTGAATTAAAAATTATTGGTATGAGTAAAACACTAACTAACAAGCAGACTTTCTTATATAGGTGTATTTGCATTGATGTGTCTCAATTCATACAAGGGGATCTAGGTAATTGATTATCTACTATTGTACAGCGCTGTACAATATAGTCTAATAAACTCATATGCAAGGTATCTGTATGAATTAAGGGTTTATAATGAACAGGCGTAAAAAGTTTGATCGCGACGAAGCTATTGCGATATTAATGGAAGAGATGTGGGAGCTTGGGTATGAGGCTTGTACGGTAAACTCGATGTCCGAAAAATTGGGGATTACTCGTTCAAGTTTTTATAATGCTTTCGGTACTAAAGAGAAACTTTTTTGCGAGATTTTAGATATCTATAAAATATCTATATCTGGGAAGGAGATGTTTAAAACAAATAATTCTCGAACAGTGCTAAGTACGATAACCGAAAGAATGTTTAAAATCTGTAGGTATCAAGAACAAGATATGGCTTATCGGGGCTGCTTAGCAGCTAACAGTATTCAAGAGATCGTCAACAAGCATAACGAGATAGAGCCCGTATTAAAAAATTTTTTTACAGAAAACATTCATCACTTTGAGAAAATATTAGGCATCGCGATTAAGAGAGGAGAACTTGAAGATTGTGATGTAAGAATTGTGGCATTATCACTTCAGAATCTTATAATCGGCCTTAGCGAAATGTCGAAAATATTTCGCAAAAAAGGTGAGCTTTGGTCGGTATGTCAGCATAATTTAAGAGCACTTGGTTTATATGAAGAATTTGAGAGTGACTAAATTTTTGTAAACATAGATAAAATAAACCAGCATTTTCGATAAGAGATAAATTCACAACGACGATAAGAATCTAAATAATATTTCTCATCAAAAGCACTCCATCCTTAGAAAAAACCATTATTTGGTCAACGGTCTTAATAAATTTAAAAACCTTACTTGGCGCATATCCCTGTAACAACTCACCTTAAACAATCAGGTTGGCATTTTTAAGAATGAGGGAGGTAAAAAGCACAGTCCGTTCCATACTCAACAAAACTTCTTCAAGGCTGCTGTGCTCCCAACGCGCAACGAGTCATTTACCGGATGATTGATCGACTAATCACAGTGGACAGCTAAAAATACCCAAGTTGAAACTGCTGTGCCCATCCGCGTCTCGCACTTATGACGCTATAGAAAGTGATGTGTCATTGACAGAAGCAACCCCAAAAAGAAGTATCCCCGAAAATATGTGAGGTCGTGACAGCAACTCACCAACAGCCTTTGAAAAATCAGCATTAAATCGTTATCACCACAGCCTGGAGCGTAGTTGCGGCCATTGTACACAAACAAATTCGCGGGACTCCGGCAAAAAAGTGGCAAGTAGCCGGTGCTGTAGCTGGTGGTTATGCGGGTAATAAGACTCAGCAACGCATGCAGGAAAAAGCACCTTCACCACTACCGAGCAACGTTGCCATACTGTCACCGATACCCCAACGAAGTCATTGGCTACGATGTCC
>JARGOV010000012.1:71341-72826 GCA_029212965.1 Porticoccaceae bacterium | reverse complement strand
TCAATATAGGTGCCGGGTTTTATGAGTGATGCCACCGTTAATCCAATAATAATGGCCAGGGCTGTGGTGACGACAAAAAACAACACCGCACGTAAACCAATTTTACGCAGTTGTTCCAGATCATCCGTGGCCGCCAGGCCACGGATGATGGAGGCAAACACCAGGGGTATGACGATCATTTGAATTAAGGCAAGAAACAGCTTGCCGGGAAAAGCCAGCCAGTCGCTGGCAGTGGCGGCTGTCGCGGGATCCACCCAGCCAACGCTGGGGCCAATAATAATCCCCAGGCTAATACCCAGCACCATACCTACCATCACCTGCAGCCACAGGCGGCCACGAACCAGGGATTGCAGATAGGTGTTGAGATATTTTAGAGAACGGGGATAAAGTACGTCCAGCGCGAGGATCTTTTCTCTTTTTACGGCCATGATTTTAATTCCTTTTTGCAGAGCGTAGCCTGACATAGCTTGTACGGTCGAGCCGCCAGCCATCCTGTGTCGCAAAGGGTCTCACTAAATTAAAGATCTTCGTTCAATTACCAGGACTCAACATTAGGGCAGGGTCGATGAGCTGGTCGACCTCATTCGCGGACAAGAAATTCAATTCCAGTATCGCGGCTTTGATACTGAGGTTTTTTTCTAAGGCCAGCTTTGCCGCTGTTGCGGCTTTATCATAACCAATTACGGGTGATAGTGCCGTGACGAGCATCAATGAGCGATCAACATTTCTTGCTAATTGTTCTTCGTTGGCTTGTAGCCCTTCGATACAATTTTTGGCAAAGCTCTGCATGCCATCCGACAGTAAATTGAGGGATTCAAGCAGATTATGGATAATAACCGGCTTAAACACATTGAGCTCCAAATGGCCCTGGCTGCCCGCCACACCAATGGTTGTATCGTTGCCCATGACCTGTGCAGCGATCATCGTGAGTGCTTCCGTCTGGGTGGGGTTGACCTTGCCCGGCATAATGGAGCTCCCCGGTTCGTTTGCCGGCAGAAGTAACTCCCCCAGGCCGCACCGTGGTCCGCTACCCAGTAGACGTAGATCGTTAGCGATTTTAAACAGCGCTGTTGCTAATAGGCGCAAACGGCCGTGTAGATCAACCAGCGCATCATGGGCGCTGCTGGCCATGAATTTATTAGGGGCGGAACAAAAGTCGATACCGCTGAGTTGACTAATTTTACTGGCGACATCGGCCGCCCAGGTTTCGGGGGTATTGAGGCCGGTACCGACTGCACTGCCCCCGAGGGCAAGCATCTTTAAAGACGTCTGCGTTGCACTGATTTGGGTGCGGGCATAATCAATTTGGCTGACGTAGCCGCTGAACTCTTGCCCCAAGGTGATGGGGGCGGCATCCATCAAGTGGGTGCGCCCGATTTTGATCAGAGATTGAAATTCCAATGCTTTTTGCGCCAGCGCATCGTGTAATACATTGAGGGCAGGCAGTAATTCTTGCTGTAATCGTGACAGCGCACTGACATGCAT
>JARGOV010000012.1:41704-71241 GCA_029212965.1 Porticoccaceae bacterium | reverse complement strand
CATTGAGGGCAGGCAGTAATTCTTGCTGTAATCGTGACAGCGCACTGACATGCATTACGGTGGGAAAAACGTCGTTGGATGACTGGGAGCAGTTGACGTGATCGTTTGGGTGGACAGGGTGTTTTGCGCCTCGGTCTGCACCCATGAGTTCATTCGCGCGATTTGCGATGACTTCATTAAAATTCATATTGGTCTGGGTGCCGCTGCCGGTTTGCCACACCACCAGCGGGAACTGCTGGTCATGTTGCCCGGCAATAATTTCATCGCAAGCCTGACAAATGGCATCGCAGAGAGGAGTGGGCAGGATGCCTAGATCCTGGTTGCATAAAGCAGCGGATTTTTTTACCAGCGCGAAACTGCGAATAAATTCACTGGGAAAGGTCTGGTGGCCAATATCGAAATTAGCGAGGGCGCGCTGGGTTTGGGCACCCCATAAGGCACTATGGGGTACATTGACCGTTCCCAAGCTGTCGCTTTCCTGTCGTGACTCCGTGGCGACGGGCACAGTTATTCTCCCTATTTAATTTGATCCAGGACGTAATTCAAAATACCGCCCGCACGAAAATAATTGAGCTCATTGTCGGTATCGATTCGGCAGAGCAAACTGCATGTCACCTGTTCCCCGTCGCTACGAGTTACCGTGAGAGTGAGGTCTTTGCCGGGCTGGAGTGATTTTATACCGGTGATGGAAATGGTCTCACTGCCATCGAGTTTGAGGGTTTTACGGTTATCCAGACCCTGGAACTGTAAAGGGAGGACGCCCATGCCAATCAGGTTTGAGCGGTGTATACGCTCAAAGCTTTCGGCTATCACGGCTTGTACGCCGAGTAAGCGCGTGCCTTTGGCAGCCCAGTCGCGACTAGAGCCCGTGCCGTATTCTTTGCCGGCAAATACGATCAGTGGTGTATTGTTTTTCTGTGAGCGCATTGCTGAATCATAAATAGGCATGGGCTCACCGTCGGGAACTGAACGGGTGAAGCCGCCTTCAATGCCGGGCACCATCTCATTTTTAATACGCACATTGGCAAAAGTGCCTCGCATCATCACCTCGTGGTTGCCGCGGCGTGATCCATAGGAATTAAAATCTTTAACGGCCACACCATGTTCTTGAAGATACTGCCCGGCGGGACTGTCGGGGGCGATGGAGCCGGCCGGTGAGATATGGTCGGTGGTGACAGAGTCTCCAAACAGCGCGAGAATACGAGCGTTGTCGATGTCGTCAGTAGCCTGGCGTGCCGCACTAAAAAACGGTGGATGCTGAATATAGGTGGAAGTGGGCGACCACTGATAGGTTTTTTCGGGTGGTATTTTAATACTTTTCCAGGCGTCATCACCGCTGAATACGTCGGCATAGCGGCTTTGGAACATACTGGCGCTGACCTCTGCGACCGCTGCGGCCACTTCGGTGTTACTAGGCCACAGGTCTTTCAGGTAAATATTCTGGCCATTGGCGCCCTTACCAATGGGGTCCGTCGTGAGGTTAATGCGTGTAGTGCCCGCCAGTGCGAAGGCAACGACTAAAGGTGGCGACACCAACCAGTTAGCGCGCACTTTGTTGTGGATACGGCCTTCGAAATTACGGTTGCCTGACAGCACCGATGATACGGTTAAATCCCCGGCTTCGATGGCAGCGTCGATTTCTGCTGGTAGTGGGCCCGAGTTGCCTATACACGTGGTGCAGCCGTAACCCACCAGGTTAAAGCCCAGTTGGTCAAGGTAGGTCTGCAGGCCCGCTTTGATTAAATAATCAGTGACTACTTTTGAACCCGGCGCGAGGGAGGATTTAACCCAGGGCTTGCGCTGTAAGCCTAAGTCGATGGCTTTTTTGGCCACCAGGCCGGCGGCCATCATCACGGAGGGGTTCGAGGTGTTGGTACAAGAGGTGATGGCAGCAATCACAACATCACCATGACCCAGCTGGTAGTCGGTGCCTGCTACGTTAATCTCTGTGTCTGGCGCTTTCTGGTCGGCAAGTATCTCTTCCATTTTCTCGTGAAGTTGTGACAGTGCAACGCGATCTTGCGGCCTCTTTGGTCCTGCAACGCTTGGGACGACCTGGCTGAGATCTAAAGCAAGGGCGCTATTAAAAACAGGGTCAGGGGTATTACTGTCGCGCCACAAGCCCTGAGCTTTGGCGTAGGCCTCTACCAGTTCAATGGTGTGGCTGTCACGCCCGGTTAAGTTGAGATAGTTGAGTGTTTCCTGGTCAATGGTAAAAAAACCACAGGTTGCGCCGTATTCAGGCGCCATATTTGCAATGGTTGCTCGGTCTGCCAGGGGTAAGTGGTCGAGTCCATCGCCATAAAATTCGACAAATTTTCCCACCACGCCATGGGCACGTAACATCTCGACCACGGTGAGTACCAGATCGGTTGCGGTCACGCCTTCTTTTAACTTTCCTGAAAACTTAAAGCCAACGACATCGGGAATCAGCATGGTCACCGGCTGGCCGAGCATTGCCGCTTCAGCCTCGATACCGCCCACGCCCCAGCCCAACACGCCCAAGGCATTGATCATAGTGGTATGACTGTCAGTGCCAACAAGGGTATCGGGATAGGCATACTTTTCCCCGTCGACTGTGTTTGTCCACACTGATTTGGCGAGATACTCCAAGTTGACTTGATGGCATATGCCGGTTCCGGGGGGCACAACTCTAAAATTATCGAAGGCAGTTTGCCCCCAGCGAAGGAATTCGTAGCGTTCTGCATTACGGGCCATTTCGATAGCGACATTTTCTTCGTAAGCGGAAGGCTGAGCGAATTTATCGACCATCACGGAATGGTCAATGACCAAGTCAACGGGTGTCAGTGGATTGATTAATGCGGGGTCCTTGTGCTGCGCAACGAGGGCATTACGCATCGCTGCCAGATCGACTACCCCTGGTACGCCGGTAAAATCTTGCATCAATACGCGGGCTGGGCGAAAGGCGATCTCCCGCTCAATATCAGTAGCTGCTGTGTGATTGGCCAGGGCGATAATGTCTTCCTTAGTAACGCTATCGCCATCCTCGTAGCGCAGTAAGTTTTCAAGGAGAACTTTTAAAGAGTTTGGAAGTTTTTCTAGGTCAAGTAGACCTTCGTTAGCAAGTTTCTGTAGGCTAAAATAATGGTATTGATCGTTGCCTACTCTGAGCTGTGCTTTGGTATTAAGACTATTACTACTTTTGTGCATGAGGGACTCCCAGTGGTATATCAAGTTAGTCAGTACATAAGTACGCGCGGCCGGTCTGTTTGAGGGTCGTGATCCAACCTAAAACGTATCATTAAGGTTGATGGCGCGCCAGCTTGAAATGAGGGTTGTTAGAGTTTTTTTATGGTATAGATTAACAGCCGTTGGCGTAGATGGGACAGTACATCGGTTATATAACGTGTCGCTCAGAACGATGATGCCATTGCAGAGAGTCAGTAGTGGTTCATCGGCAGTAGGCGATACATACATTCTTAAACATTCTCAATAATACTTGTTGGACGTCTTTCAGCGGTAACTCATCGGTTAAGTCATTGTTACTGGTCTTACGGTAGAATTTGAGGTTGTGTAATATCAACAAAAAAATGATATTGTTCGCGGTCTATCTTTTGGCCCCTAAAGGGTATTTTAGAGTGGCAACCTTCTGTTTCGGGCGAATATACATCAGCCTTATTTGCTTATCTCTCTTGGCAATAATCCATGTGGCATAAACAATGCTCAGAATGTAAACAAAAAGGAAGCATATTATATTTAGCAAAAATAGGCTATCAAAGCTTAGTTGAAGAAAATCACCGACTGATGTAAATAAAATTTAAATGACTGCTTTTGTAACGCTGATCGTTAATGTTATCGATGTAAACATTAAACTAATAGCATAAGAAGGTTGGATAAAATAAGTAGTGTAAGCCAGAAAATGAAAGCTATAAATGAAATAATAGTAATTAAAAAAATAGCAATACTA
This sequence comes from Porticoccaceae bacterium, assembly GCA_029212965.1. Lineage (GTDB taxonomy): Bacteria > Pseudomonadota > Gammaproteobacteria > Pseudomonadales > Porticoccaceae > Reddybacter. Next base: position 67,313 of record JARGOV010000012.1, on the reverse strand, counting down.
AATCGATTTTTATAATTTGTTTTTTTGGGGTTATGCTCATAAGAATGAATTAATTGTACATTTCTGTAGTTCGCTTTAAAGAAAAAATCAAAAATATCACCGACAATAGGGATTGCTCCTATAGCTATATCTAAGCCTATGTTGAGGAGCATTTTTACGATAACTGTTAGAGATACGCCTCTTTGCGCGCCTTGCAGAACGATATAGCTGGATATAAGCCCGGATGTTAAATCCCCGATCACTGGGATTAAGCCCAGCAAGCCATCAAATCCCACTGACCATTTTGTACCTGGAATTCGAATTGAACTATCAAGATACCAGGCTAATTTATCTAGAGCTTCTAGTTTAGACGCTGGACTAATACGACTGGTTTTCATTATCGAATTTCTAAGGGTGACATAGCTAAGTCCAAAATCAATAACAATAACTGATTAGTATATAAAAACAAGCGCGTAAGTCATTGATACAGAATTAATAGGCACACGGAACGTGATAAATCGATGAAGTCAGTGGGAAGTATAGCATCAATCTGAAAGGTCACTTCTACTCGTAATTATTGCCGCTAAGATGCATTGTAATTATTCTCAACAAATTGCCAGTCTATGTGGTCAAAAAATGCATCTAGATAGCCAGCCCGATCATTCTGGTAGTCAATATAATAAGCATGCTCCCAGACATCACAGATCAACAGTGGCTGCTTGTTATCACGAATAATGGACTCAGCGTTAGATGTACTGCAAATATCTAATGCATTAGTTTTGTTTTTAAACAACCAAACCCAGCCAGAACCGAATTGTGATAACGCAGTTTCTTTAAATTTGTCTAGCATTTTTTCGCAGCTACCAAAAGTGTCATTTATTTGCTTATATAATGCTGATTTTTCTAGAACATGATACTCACTATTTGGGCTGACACTTTGCCAGAAAAAAGTATGGTTCCAGGTCTGTGAGGCAGCATTGAAAATACCACCGTTAAGTGGAGCTTGAGAAATTAATTCTTCTAGCGAAAGGTCTTTATACTTTTGCTCCCCTTCGAGCGCTTTATTAAGCTTGTCTACATAAGTACGGTGATGTTTTTCATAATGCACAGTCACAGCCTCTTCAGAAAGAAAAGGCTGTAATGCTGTTTTTAAATAAGGTAGTTTCGGTAACGTGTGTTTCACGGGGTTCCTCCCAGTTAGCGATGATAAAATAACAATGATTTGAAGAATGCGAAAATATAGTGGATTGTGGCTAATCAATCGACTATATCTTCTCCCTTAAATAAAAAACGACGAAGTTGTTTGTCAAAATATTGATTGTTTCTACGTAACCACTCAATCAACATAGCGGCATGCTCAAGCTCTTCATTACGGTTGTGGGCCAATATGGCTGATAGGGAATCGCTTTCTGTTGCATCAACTCTTTGTTGATACCAGTCAGCCGCTTCTAGTTCCTCCATTAGTGAAATAAGCGCTCGATGCTGGTCTTTAGTGTGTTTAGAAAGTGCTTTTAAGTTTTCATGATAACCTTCGTTTGACATAAGCTCTCCACATGTTCGTCTGGCTGGTTTGATCTTGGGTAAGCTGTTGCCAAAGTTTAGGTGGCTTTAGTCTTAGTGATTTTGGCAACAACATATACGCATTCACTTGTTTTCCAAGTTTTACATTTTCTCGTCAGCCTTTTCTATATCTTCGCTAGTGCTCTTAGTGGTATTGCGACCTGAGAGCATCAAGGCGAAGGTGAATAAAAGTATTGCGCTTCTAGTAATGAAAGTGCTGTTGAGGAATAATTTGACCATTAAATGTGCCTCCTTGCAGGTATTAACGATAATTGACTTTAATGGCTAGCCATGTTTTTTTAGGAATTCATCAGCCTCTTTTTCAGCTTCATCTTTAGATTTCCCATAGCGCTCTTGAAGCATTCCGGAAAGCTTTTCGCGATTTCCGTCGATAATGTCTAAATCATCATTTGTTAGTTTTCCCCATTGCTTTTGGATATCACCTTTAATCTGTTTCCACTTGCCTTCTAAAATATCCTTGTTCATATCACTACTCCTGAAATTAAAATTAAAAATCACACAACATAAATTGTATGTGCTTGTAAACGATGCAATTTGAGTGCCAAAATGAGAGGGCATGTGTAGATACTCGAAGTTTGAATATTTCGGTGTCTTTGTATGGTGTTTGTTGAAATAGTTACAGCAGGTAGAGTATTAATTACAATTGATTTAACCGTATAAATAATGAAGTTTGATGTAACGCTGTTGTCACATTAATAGTCTAAAATTGGAAAATATATTGCATAATACTATAATTGCTAATGATTTTTGATTGGAGCGAGATGGTGAACAACCTAAGGGCTAGATAATTAATACTTTATTAAGAAAAAAGTATGTAAATTATTGAAGTTTTTTAAAGTAATGAAGTGGGAGTATTGGTTAGTCAGGAAAAAGTTTGGCGTGTGTTGAGTCGTCAGTTGGGTTCTGTAAAAATCCTGTCTGAAATAAAAAACCTGGCTTGTCGTATTCTCAGAAGTCAATTGATCTTCTACCGAATAAATATAAAATGGTGTATTATAGAATTTATCCATGTTACACCTTGCTATACTTAGAATTTTCTGCTGTTTGTAGATATTTATGAAAAAACCATTATTCAATATTTAAAAATAATTGGAACAGGCTATGAATTTCTTGACGCCGTTATATGAAAAGTTTGACAGTATGTTGATCGGCTTTGTCAAGATATTGCCTTTATTGGGCGTTGCTTTTTTTGTAATTATCTTTACATGGGTTCTCTCTCTTATTCTCACTAATTTGTTAAGCCGATCTCTTTCAAATTCGAGAATAAGAAAGTCGTTAAGCGAGCTTTTTGTTACGCTGTTTAAAGTGATAATCTGGACGTCTGGTATTTTGATCGCCGTTACGATTATATTTCCTAGCCTTACGGCGGGTAAGCTACTAACTGCTTTAGGTTTGGGTTCGGTCGCAGTAGGACTCGCTTTCAAAGATATCTTTGAAAATTTCTTTGCAGGCATTCTCATTATGTTAAGAAAACCTATGCGCATTGGCGACTATATCGAGTGCGAGGGTATTCAGGGTAAGGTGGAGATTATTTCTATCCGTGAAACCTACTTGCGTCAAACTGACGATCAATTAGTTCTTGTTCCCAATAGTTTTTTATTCAAAAACCCGTTGTTAATTCTTACCGATCAAGAGCTTAGACGTTTTGATATTGTGGTCGGGATTGCATATGATCAAGATGTCAGCGTGGCGCAATCCGTTATTGAGAATGCTGTAAGTTCGCTAAATATAGTCAATGATGAAAAGCCTGTCGAGGTTTATGCTCGGGAATTTAATTCATCATCAATTGATTTTAACGTGCGCTGGTGGGCAGAATCTACGCCTCTTGGGATGCATCAATCGAAAGACCAGGTGGTAACGACAATCAAAGAGGCGTTGGATAAAGAGAATATCGAAATTCCCTTCCCTTATCGTACACTTACCTTCAAAGAGCCTTTGAATATACAAGATACAGCGCATTCAGTTGAAAATTGACAGTGTAATACGCTTGAGTATCCGAGTTGAGTAACAGTCAATTATCAATACCATTTGGCTTGTGTCAGTTCTCTTATAAGCTGGTACGAATAAGTATATCCTTTATTGTGTTTAGCCATTCATCAAGTTTTTAGAAGAGTTTTCATAAGCATATTTATATCAAGTAGATTGCTCGTTATTTTACTGCTAGCTTAACGTATATCCTGGATCTTGGTTGACGTGAAAAGTTACTGCAAGCAATCATGGGTAAAACATCGCCGATGCGTAAATGTTGAAACAAATATATAGGGTTGGAATGTATTATGACATTTTGTGTGGCTGCAAAAGTAAATTCGGGACTGGTTGCTCTTGCAGATACCCGTATTGTCAAGGGAAACGAACAAAGCCGTAAGGGTAAAGTTGCACATGTTAATCATTCTGAAGGTAATTTGTTTTTCATGACGTCAGGACTGCGATCGGTCCGCGATAAAACTTCAATATACTTCGAGGCCCGTCTGGCAGAAAAACAAAAAGGCGAAATATGCCACATGTTCGAGGCAGCTAATTTATTTGGTGAATGCCTTCGAAGAGTTAAGGAAGAGGACGGAGCGTCACTTGCAGCTGCTAATTTTTCGTTTAATCTTCATGCAATTATTGGTGGTAAATTTTCTGCTGATAAAGAGCCTTGTCTTTTTTATATTTACCCTCAGGGAAACTGGGTGGAGGCAACGGCTGATGCTCCCTATCATATGATCGGGCAAACTTCTTACGGTAAGCCAATATTAGACCGATTGCTGGATGCAACTTGCTCACTTTCTGAAACCTTAGCGCTGTTGTTTCTCGCTTTTGATGGCACTCGCGCGAGTGTTACAGATGTGGGCTTCCCTATTGATTGTATAGTATTAGATGGAGGCTCTGGCATCATGAAGCGTGAGCGTTTCACTATGGCCGATTTACAGGAAACTACTCATTGGTGGACCAGTACACTGCAATCGGCGCTCGTCAATTTCCCTCTCGAATGGTCGAAAGATCTTCTTAAGCCGTAAATTAGGAGCATTGCAGATGACCCAGGTTAATGTTAATTCTGAATTACTATACCGTGTAACGGCTCCTACTAGCTTTATTTTTAATATCGGTGCTGCCACCACGGATTGTCAAACGATAGATCAGGAAAGTCTTAGAGTCTCACCTCAGGTTGAATACAGTTGGTGTAAGTTAAATCAATACGGTTCCCGTGGTATCCGTTTAACGGTTCAACCTTGTGAATTAGAAATAACCTATTCAGCAAAAGTTTCACTTGTTCCAGAGGTATCTCTCCCACTAACTCTTGACGAAGTTGATCATCAGGAATTGCCGGTAGAAGTGTTGCCTTTTTTAAACCCTAGTCGCTATTGTGAATCAGATAAGCTAGGGCAGTTTGCCTGGCGTGAATTTTCTGGCGTGTTACCAGGACACACACGAGTCCAGGCAGTGACAGACTGGGTCAATATGAATATAGCCTATATTTCTGGTACCACTGATGCATCTTCGAGCGCCCGTGATGTGCTTATCCAGCGTACGGGTGTCTGTCGTGATTTTGCTCACGTGAGTATTAGTCTATGCCGAGCGCTAGGTATTCCTGCTCGCTATGTATCAGGTTATGCTGTTGGTTTGGAGCCGCCTGATTTTCATGGTTTTTTTGAAGCATATTTGCATGGGCGTTGGTATTTATTTGATGCTACTAAAATGGCGCCGGTTAGTGGGCTTGTGCGTATCGGAGTTGGGCGAGATGCTGCAGATTCTTCTTTTGCAACCATTGTGGGGCAGGCTCAACTTTTGTCATTATCTGTCGGAGCTCATTCCAATCAAGCTGTTGATCAGGATGGACAAGAAGAGAATGCTATTTCTACAGCGTAAGCATTTCAGCTTTAGAACTTATTACAGGTATAACTTATTGTCTAGCTAGTAATAGTCCCGTAAAAGATTTTATAACTCAGCTCTTCTCTATTGTCTAAAGTGGAATAGGGGAAGGTGTGTTCCCCTATTCCACTGATTTTGAATTTGGAATTATATTCTTGGAGGTCTTCTGCCCACAATAAAAAAAATAACCGCCAAAATAAGACCTACTACGAATAGAAGCCAAGCTATTTCTGATGCGATTGCTGCAATACCCGTTAGACCAAAGATACCGGCTACGATAGCTACGACGAGAAATATAAAAGCCCAATAAAGCATTTGAATCTCCTTTTTTATGAATTTCTATTTATATAAGAGCAATTTTCATACCACATAAATTGTAAACTTTATTTTAAGCGGAACACTGATTTATATAAGCTTTTGTTTCGTTGTTCGTCAGTGGACTGTCATTGACTGCCTACATTTTTCAATGGATATTCTAGTTGATGTGTAGTCATCCGAATATCCGTAGCAGGCTGATTTACAATGCATCTATCAACCTCAGCAAGATATTGAAGCCTCCTGTAGCTCAAGAATATGTTGACCTCTATTGCTTGTTAGCTGATAGAGCAAGCAATGAAGATTAATCTGGTTCGTGAGCAGCTATAACTCGTGACGAAACAAGTACGCAACACTTTCTTTAATACGTATCCAGATTGATCTCTCCTTCCAGTGCTTCAAGTCGAGTAGTTCGCTTTTGTTGAGATCTTCTTCGTATTGACTCCTCAGAATCTCGATAGTTTCCTTATTGTCAAGGACGAGGCAGATTTCTTCATCTTTAGACATAGATCGGTGGTTCATATTTGCTGAGCCGACTGCGCCAAGATGATTGTCTACCAACATAATTTTTGCGTGCATCATGGTCGGCTGGTAGCGAAATATTTTTATTCCAGCTTCCAATAATGCTACAAAGTTGGTGCGGCCGCCTAGCTGAGAAAAACGTGAGTCGCTATTATCACCAGGTATAAGTATCTGTATAGAGACCCCTCTTCTTGCTGCTTTACAAAGAATATTCGTCAGTATGTCGTCAGCGACAAAGTAAGCAGTGGCGATACATATATTATCCTCGGCATTATCGATAAGGGTGCGAAACAATAAAGCAATAGAACTCCAGTTTATTGAGGAGGGTGAAGCTAGCGTTAATATACGCACATCACCCGCCGGTGCTGCTTTAGGGTATGCAGGTGCTTTCAGGTTGCAAGAGCTGTCTGCTTCGCTCCAGTTACTAATAAACGCACTATGAATAACTTGAACAGCAGGTCCCGTAATACGAAAGTGTGTATCTCGCCACTCTCCCGAATTACGGGCATCTCCTTCCCATTCTTTTGCAATACCCACACCCCCAGTAAAAGAAACTTTTGAATCACATACAAGAATTTTTCTGTGGGTTCGGTTGTCTAGTTTCCATATCTTCCAATGGGCTATAGGCCGGAAATGCTTTACCACAACACCTTGTGATTCCATAAGCTCTATTAATTCACTGCGCATGGGGTAAGAGCCAAAAGCATCTAACAATACACGTACTTTTACACCTGCCGCAGCACGTTCGCCTAAAGCATTTGCAAACTGAATGGCAATATCACCTTGCCAATAGACAAAAGTTACAAAGTCAATACTTTCCTTTGACATTGAAATTGCCTGAAGCATGGCAGGAAAAATTTCTTTTCCGTTGCGTAGAATTTCTACCGAATTGCCATTTGTGAAAGTAGCTCCTAAAACGGTTTCTAACCTATTACTTGCATTGCTCACTATTCTTCCTGTTATATGAAAACCACTTATGGTTCTTACTATGCTCAATATATTTATATTAAGACGGTCACATAATGCAATTTTAATGATTTTGGTATGTATGTCTGTATATTTCTATTATGTGTTCTAGAGTATTTCGCTGTCCCTATAGCTTTTTGTTACTGCTGCACTATAAATTAGGTTGTGATTAGTAAAAATTAGGTTGTGATAAGTAATTTTTACCAATGGTAGTGTAATTATTTCCTTTTCATATTCCTTATCAATAAGAGTGGCTTGCCTAACAATGGTCTCCTGTGTTGGCACACAACATGCTTTTGTTTGTGTGTGGCATAAAACATTAATGTCCGCTAAAACTTTATAGGATAAAAAAATATGGAGATCTTTATGAAAATAACAGATATGAAAAAAATTAATACTCGTGTCTTTTCAACTGCTACGGCCGTAGTATTATGCTCTGCACTAGCTATGCCCGCTCTTTCGGAAACAAGCTATCAGGACCGTAAAACAGACTCTGAAGATAGATATGATGTTTCCAAGCCTGATCTAAGAAACGCCTGGCTTGAAGGAAAGCTTGAAACTGCTTTGCTTGTTAACCGTCATCTCAATAATTTTACCATTGATAATGAAGTGCGTAATGGTAAGGCGACACTTACTGGTTCTGTGGAATCAGAGATTGACAAGGAGCTTGCTGAGCAGGTAGCACTTAGCATTGAAGGTGTTGAAGATGTCGACAATCAATTGAAAATAGAACGGAAGAAGGCTGTATCTCAGCGCGAACATCGTTCTGGTGAGCGGTCTTTTTCACAAAAATTCGATGATATGACGACTACTGCAGCAGTAAAAAGCAAATTGCTTGCGAACGGAAGTACTCACGGCCTTAATATCAATGTGGATACTGTAAACAGTATCGTATCCTTAAGTGGTAACGTGGCAACAACTGAAGAAAAGCAGTTGGCCGAAAAAATAGCACGTAATACAGATGATGTGCGAAAAGTAAAGAATATGTTGCAAGTTAAACCTACAAGCTAAGTTGAATTGAACTTCAGGATTATTAAAAAATGAAATCAAAAAATATTTTGTTCGTAATAACTTTGAGCTTACTCCTGCCTTTAGGTTTGTTGACTGGTTGCGAAGACGATAGTCCGGCTGAAAATCTCGGAGAGAATATCGAGGAGTTAGGTGAGGACGTGCAAGAAGGTGCTAATGATGCTGGTCGAAGTATCGAAGATGCAATGGATTAATCATATTTTAGAAAATGTTTCATTTTATTTAATTAAACGGTAACAAGTCGGCACCGGCTGCTTGTTGCCGTTACTCTACCTACTGGTTACTTGTAGCGTAGATGTTAAAAACCGTAAACCATTTAGTAAGGAGACCATAATGAATAGTAAAACTCAGCAGGGCGCTACCCAAGAAGGCGAGGTAAAGATTGCCGACAAAGCGCGAGATTCAGCCCATGAAATTGTCGATAAAGTTGCATGCACTGTAGCCGAGATTGAGGGAAATGCTAGGGAGGGTTCGAAATTGACAGAGCAGAAAGTTAGCGAAATGGCTAATAGCGTTCAGAAAAAAGGGCAGGTTTATCTAGGAAAGACCTCGAATTATGTTCAGCAAAATCCTTTTAAGGCTTTAGGCATTGCTGTTGCCTCTGGCTACCTTATTTCAAAACTTACCAGCAACACTAAGTAATAATGCTTCCCCCAAACGACACGACAAACAGAACCCTAAATGGTAATCCTAGTCAAAACAAAGATGCAGCGGAGCCAAATGTTGATTTTCTGGAAACAACAAAAGCACTTTGGAGGGTTTTGGTTAGGCATGTCGAGGCAACAGTAGAGGGCTTCAAGCTAGATCTAAAGCTTGCTGTCTATAGCCTTATGGCATTGTTGGTAACCGGCATTATGGTCGCTGCGCTGCTTGTTGGATTATGGGTTTTGGGAATGGGACTGATTTTCGTCGGACTCACTGCTCTTCAAGTTCCGGTGGTGCTTGTGTTGCTAGTGATCGCCCTGATTCATTTCTTGTTGCTATTTATTTGCCATCGCTTTTCTAAGCGTATGCTGAATAATCTTCACTTTAAAACGATCCGGGCAGCTTTGGCTGACACCCCGAGCCTGGGATAGCATTATGCTGAAGAATATAATCAGACTTGAAAAACAAGTTTGTACTGTCTCACAAGAAAACCGAGTGCGGCGTAGTGACGTTCTTTACAGATGTCGTTTATTAGGCGATGCCACTACAAGCCTCGCTACGCAGCCTACTGCTTTAGGGATAACTATGCTTTTCGGGTTTTACCTAGGTTTGAGGGAAAAAAACAAGTTCAATGTTCCTCGTTCCAGTCGTCGAGATATAACGCAATTATTATCACTGGGAATAAATTTTCTTACGCATTTAGATCGCTGTAAGAATAAGTTCTCCAATTAATCATTGTCCTATCATGCCAAAGCAATATGCTCTTTATTTGTATTAATGATGGTTTTTAAGATCGGCCATTTCGTATGATAGGCCGCTATTACTCCGCTCTGTGGTGGACTTTGCGTCGCTAATCTGCTGGTGTTGAGCGTATGGAAAGAATTTCGCGTTATGAGCTGTACCATGTTCTAAATCTGCCATGTTGGAGATTATATGTTCAATCGCACTTGTTTTTATTTTAGGCAACTTATTGGGGTCGCAGAGGCCAATGTGAAAAAATGGAGGAGATAGAGTGGCTCCTAATGTCATATTATATAATTTGACTGAGACATATGTATTCACTGTTTCTGGTGAATGTGTTGGCAGTATCAGCGAACTATTGTTGGACCCTTATGCCGGGATCGTGAGAAGTATTCGTTTGAAGACTGGGGCTCGCAAAGCTATCAAGTTGCCGTGGTCTGCGATGCGCTATGACAAGTCACGGCAGACTTTTTTTCTCACACCCATAGGTGAGATAGTACTTAGCCATCAGTACCATTAGCAGTTATTCTTCATAGCTATTTAATTTGTTGTAAAGCGTTTTCAGTGAAACACCCAGTTGATCAGCAGTTTTTTTCTTATCACCGTCCGTTGCGTCAAGTGTAATGAAAATGAGCTTTCTTTCGGCGTCTTCTAGAGAACTTCCCACTGGGACGCGTAAGTAATCATCGTTTTCCTCAAAATCCATATGTTCATTGGGGAAATGATCTGCGTCCAGTACTTCACTTGCCAATATGTAGGCGCGCTCCAAAACGCTTTTCAGCTCTCGGACATTTCCCGGCCAAGAGTATTCTCTCACTAGACTCTTATAGTCGTCTGAGAGGTATTTCTGTGTTCCGTTTTCTTCATTGAGTTTATTCAGGAAAAATTGTGCTAGGCCAATAATATCCCCACCGCGATCACGTAGTGGTGGCATGTACAGCGGAAATTGAGCAATACGAAAGTATAGGTCTTTACGCAGCAGGCCTTGATTAATGGCCTCCAGGGGATCCCTGTTAGTTGCCGCGATAATGCGGACATCTGAGTGAATATTACGCTCTCCACCCACTCGCCGAAAATTCCCAGATTCTAGTACCCGCAAAAATTTAACTTGCGTGTCCATCGGCATCTCACCGATTTCATCTAAAAATAAGGTGCCACCAGCTGCCTGTTCAAAATAGCCAGTTCGCTTTTTATCTGCGCCACTGAAGCTGCCTTTCTCATGACCGAATAACTCGCTTTCAACTAGTTCTGGTGGAATGGCTCCGCAGTTCATGGCGACAAATGGGTTGTTACAGCGTTCCGATTGCTGATGAATCGTTTGGGCTGCGAGTTCCTTGCCTGTGCCACTTTCACCGATAAGTAAAACCGACGCATCGGTAACTGCGACTTTACGAACGGTACGGTACAGCTTATACATGGCTTTCGAGCTACCCCGCAACAAGCCAAACTGGTCTAATGAACACGTGTTGTGTTGATCACTCTGACTTTCCTCTAAAGAGCTCAGTTCTCTCATCAGGTCGCTCAATAAATCAGTGACAAACTCGAAATTTAGAGGTTTACAGAAAAAATAGGTGGCGCCTCGTTGGATAGCGGTGCTTGCCGCAATGGGGTCATCTTCGGTATGTATTATCGCAATATCCACATCGATTAATCGAGGATGTTTAAGTAAACTAAAACCATCGCTCAGTATCAGGTCAAGGGATAGAAACGCAAATTCCAGGTTGTTGATGTTGTTAAGAGTATTTTGTAGTTCGTCTATTGTTTTACAGGTTAAGCAGTTGAAACCAACGTCTTCAATTAATGCGTTTAAAGAAGAGCTATGCTGATAATCAGTGTCGGCAATAATGCAATGAACAGCGGCTTCCGGTAGCATGGTGTGTTCTTTCCTTGTCTGCTAACTAAATGATGAGTATCAGTTGTGGGAAAATAATACTCTGGTGTTTCAGTATCAAAAAAATTTGCCTTTGAACCCGTTTTGGTTTCGTTGACATAGCATAATTCAGTGAATTACAGGTTCATCCTTGGCTTTGTGCAGCCCGCACTGCGGCCTTTTCTTCGTCGAGCTTGAGTGAGGCCTCTGCTCGAATCTGCACCATACGAGCATGCTCCAAGGCTGAACTGGCAATCCCTTTATCACCAACTGTTGCTAGGCTATGTAAAGCTTTTTGCAACCGTATGACGACCTCAACCAAGCCCGACCCATCTCGAGCAATCGCTGTGAAAGCGTCGTCAAGCATATCCCTGGATAACAATTCCGGTACTTCAATACGGTTATATTTGACAGGTTGGCGGTGTTCGCAATCAACGCTCCAGTCGCTAAGTAATCTTAGCTGAGAGCCAATGATGTTAATGGCCGTACCCGGATCATTGACAGCTGGTGAAAGTGCCTTACTGGCAATTTCAGATAATACAATCAAGCCAAATCGCGGGTCATCAGCGAAGGTACGTTGCCTACCCACAACAAATGAATCACTCATCTTGTCCAGAGCCATGTTGTCCAGAGTAGCGTCAGAATTATGACTCTCCGGCCAGACATACGCCAGCACTTTATTCGGTGTACAGAAAGTGCCTGGCAAACTAACAACGCGGATACTCATTTTATGTTTTTCCGCTTTCTCTTGTAGCGAAGCCATATCAATACACTGTAAGTAACCTATATCCTTGCTAAACACGGGCGTTAACCCTTGTTCTTTAAGGCTTATTGGAATACCACCAAGGCGGCGCGTTTCCTTACGACGTTGCAATGATTCGCATGTTGCATTTTCAACGCTGTCGATTGTTGTTTGAATACGGCCTAAACGGGCAATCCTGTCTAACCAGCGAACGAAAGTGAGGATTACCAGAGCAAAAACCATCAAAGTCAGGGCGAACAATGCAAATCGACCTGCACGCTCAAAATAACCGTTTTCCAGTGCAATTAGTCCCACAACGCTATAAATAAATGAACCAATAAAAGCGGATAAGGCATTCTGTGATACGTCATCTGCAATGACCAATGAAAATGAGCGTGGCGTGGCCTTACTACTAGCCGCCGCATAGGAGGTTACCATTGTGCCTACAGCAAACGTGGCAATGACCAACATACTGGCAGACATAGTTGATAGCAGGGTGTTGATGGATTCTTCGAGAATATCAGGCACAAATTCGCCTAACTTAGTCGAATCGGCAGTCTTAGTGATAAAGACGCCGACAATCGAAATCAAGCACATGAACAGTGGTTTGATCCACAATTGCTCCCCAAGACGTTCTCGTAACAAACGGAAACGATCTTTCATTAAAAGGTGTTCTCCCAACGTTAATTTAGGCAGATAAATAATTTAAGGGGTTTTACGTGTTGGCGTCTTTCTTTAAATAATCTGAAAATTGGAAGATCAAAAAACCGACTATGGACAAAACGATACCAATTTCGTAGCGTTGGTAGGCCACAGATAAGCCAATGGCCCCCGTCAGCCAAATACCCGCTGCCGTGGCGGTTCCTGAGGCACCAGAGTTGGTTTTGATAATGGAACCACCGCCGATAAACCCCATACCAGTGATTATGCCGTACATGACTCTTGCCTCTGCGTCAGACCCTTCATAGACGCTCATGCCAACCAGCATAAATGCACAAGAAGCAATCGTAACCAGCGGGAAGGTGCGAAGCCCTGCACCTTCAGATCGGTGCTCCCTGTTGATAGCGATAGGCAGCGCCAATACGAACGCGATACCAAGTTGAAACAAATGTTGCCAGATCGTTTCTAGGCTAATGTCAAACAACATGTTTCTTTCGTTCCTCCCTAAAGCGCATCATCTACCAAGTTGATGGAAATGCATGTTTCTACTCCAGACTGAAACCTAACACTAAGGTTGTGACTGCACCAGCTTGAAAAGGTTGCTCTATCAGTTTTATTTCCAAGACGATGTATCAACGGTCGATCGTATAGAAGATATCGATGCCCGAGTTATCCCCGCTTTCACCTTTTAATTGCCAATGCTTACTGAGTTGGTAGTGCACATTAAAGGTGTTGATCGCCTTGATCAGTCCGACGCCATAGCCGACGTAAAGACGAGGTGTCAGGTGGCGGCCCATGACCAGCGAAGCTTGATCCCCTACGTCGTTGGAATCAATGCGCATTTCGTCCATGCCAAAACGATTACCCAAACCGCGTGCGATACGATCGCCGCCACTTAGACCAAGTGCTAATGCTGCTTGGGCCATCATATTCCCGTCTTCTGATGAGGCCCCTTCTATTGGGCGTCCCAACAGGAGATAAGACAGGGTGTCTGTTTCTCCCATGGCAGGGTTGGAGAATAGCTCTACCAGGGGGTTATTGAGGTTACCTCGCAATTTAACACCCACAGTAATCTGGTTAATTTGGCGAACCGCTCGTACATCCAGGCCAGGGTTGCTTGGCGGACCTCCACTGAATATAAGCCGACCCTGCTCGATATCAAGGCGTTGGCCGTAGGCTCGATAGCGGCCTTCGGGGACCGTGATTTCGCCCCTCGCGCGAGTGGATTGTCCGGGTTCTTCTTGCAGTAACAGGCTGCCAGCGAAACGACCCTCAAAGCCGTACCCATAAAAATTAACTCGGTCTCCCAAAGTTACGCGAACATCACTGGTGACTGCCCACTTTTCAATGGGCATAGGCTCATCGCCCAGAAGTATGACATCACCGGAGACTTGTGCCGCAGTCGTAATATCTTTCGGTTGCAGTCGGGCGTAAGGGACATGTACACCACCATTAATAGTAACGTTATGTTTTTCAACGCTAACGTTTAGATCGGGCGAGATACGTATTTGTGCTTCTGGAATCTGGGCTACTGTGAAAGCATTACCCTTAATCGAAAACTCAGTAGGCCAGCCACGATTTTTATCCAAAGTGGTTTCTCCTTCGACGATAAGGTTGCCTTCACCGGATCTCGCTTTGAGTTGGAAATCCAGCCTTTCTGGAGTATCGCTTTGACTGAGTAGGCTAAACTGGTCAATAGTTAGGCCCAGGCGGGGAATGCGTAGCGAACCATCGATAAGCTTGGCACTACCTTTCAGCTCAGGTTTGCTTAATGTGCCACGAGCGTTAAAATCCACTGCGATCTGTCCACGTAGATCCTGTATTTCGGGTATCAGGGCCTCGACTAGACCGAGGTTGTGGGCACTGAGTTGAGCATTGGCGCGCAGCGGTTGATGAATATAGTTTAGCCGTGGCAATTGCGCACCCGGCAGCTCTACCTCGAATTGCAATCGATCGCCGTTTGCCATAGTTAATTTAGCCTTGCTTTGTAGCCCCTTTGCATTGAGCAGAAGGGTCATTTTACCGCCTTCATAAGCCCACTGGTCGCGCTCGCCTTCCAGTATGGGGTAGTGCACAACCCCGGCCGGTAGCTGGAGGATCGCTTGCCCCAGAAGTGTTTGGCCTTGAAGATTTAGCGATGCGGAGGCATTCAGCTGTCCGTCAATCTTTAGATCCGCTGGCAACCACTTGCTGAATAACAGCAAAGAAAGCCTGTCCATAGTCAGTTCGGATTGCCAGTTTGACGCTTTTTTTACCAATGATGTACAAAGCTTGGCCTCCTGACCGTTTTCCCAGCAAAGGGTGTCGGTGGAGAGTGTGTCGGTGTCAACACTCAGGAAGACAGGTGCCACAAGCTGCCAGTCGCTGAACATCTGGCTTTGAATATCCGCGCGTGTGATCTGCCCGTGCCAGCCTTTAGTGGTGGATTTACCATCAAATTCGAGTTGTATACTGGCCCGGTCAGCGACGACATCGACCTTGAGGCGTTGAGTGCTGCCGTTGATCGCGAGTCTCTGTAAGGGCTGTCCTTTTATGAGTAGTGCTTGCGAGATGAGTTCGATCTCGGTGTTTTGCCAGTGAAACAGATCGACCGCCAGCTGGCCTTCGATACTGCCTATTTCATAATCCAGCATCGACAGGTGGCGGCCTTCCATAGCAGCCTTTATCACAGGTTTTTCTCTGGTGCCGGTTAGCGAGCCTTTTGCCTTCAGTTGTCCTTTTGCCTGCGGGTAGAGCGCGCCGATATCCGTAGCGCTGATTTGCCACTGCAGTGTTGATGACTTGCCTAATTTCCCCTTAGCGTTGATGCGAGCGTTTCCCGATGAAAAATTCAGATGGGCAATGTCCAGGCTACTATTCTCGAAAACAGTTTGTTTGAACTTTGGGCTTTTGAGGTTTGCGTTTTTGAGTACTACATTTTGGGGTAGCGTGTCTTCAGCGCCTGTACCGTGCCAGGTAAAGCGGCTGTTTAAAGCAACAGGGTAATCGCGTAGCTGACCACCCAATTTTTTGATGTCAACACTAGTTATTAAACGACGTTTATCCATAAGGCCGTTGACAGTGATTGTGCCATTGAGCTGACCTGGCCATTGGGGCCAAAGGCTAGCGGGGTTTAGGTTGGCAGTGTTGATTTCAGCTTCCCAAGTCAAAGAGGGTGACCAGTTAAGCTGGCCGGTGGCCTTTACTTCACCGTCCAGTGTGGTGACATGCAGTGATTGGACCGTGAGCCCATTGCGGCTGCCTTGTGCCTGTGCTGACCAGTGCGAGGTTGGGATCTGTGGCCAGGGTTTGTCACTGGTTAGTTGTATTTTATAGTGCTCAAGGTTGCCCTCGATGGATGCATCCCCGTGAGCGCTGATAAACCAGAGGGGTTTCTGCATTGGCCAACGTAGATTTTGCCAGTTCAGTCTAAGTTTGATGTCACCACCATCAGTGCCGGGCAACCATTGCCCGTGGATATTTAGGCGAGTGTCCAGACGTTTGTTACTGCGAGGAGCGTGAATGCGCAGGTGTTCGATGTGAATGCTGCTGTTGCTAAGTCGTTGGAGGTCGAATTCTGCATCGAAGGGGCCGAGTTCGGGGTTATGACTTTTCATGATGCCAGAGAAAACGGCTGTCTCAAGGTCGCCCTTTGACTCGAGCTTCAGAGATCCCGTGAGCGCGGGCCACGTGGTATCCAATTGCTGGGTATCGAATGCGCTGACATCAGCCTTGCCTTGCCAACTGAGCTTGTCTCGCAGGTTCTTGAGTTCCGCCCTGACTGAGAGGGTCAGTGCGCCGCTCAGCGTCTGTGTTATCTGGGTGGCTTGCAAGTTTCCGCTGAGTTGACCATGACCCTGAATCATTGCTTTTGAGGGTAAGTGGGCTTGCCACTTTATATCCAGGTCATGTCGATAGTGCTTTGTCGGGCGTAAGCTTCCCATGATGGTCATATTAATGTGATCGTTCTCGAGGGAGAGCTTCTCGATTCTTATTTTCCCGAGTAGAGCGTTTGCCTTGAGTGTGGCCCGCCGCAATTGAAAACGTTTGTTCCCCTGGTTCAGATTAATGTTTTTAACCAGTATTTCCTGCAATGTTAGCCGCCAGGGCAAATGAATGTCGGGTAGCGAGATTGCTTTTTTGGTTTCGTCACCGGCTGTACTTGAGGGAGGCAACTGAATTTTAAGGGCGTTAACCTGGATACGATGAATATCGACATGAGTACCCAATAAAGCAAGCGGTGACCAGTCGAGGGTGATTTTTTCGGCTTCCACTGCCCCGTTATTGGTTTTGTAGGTTAGCCCTCTAATGAAAACCGGGCCAATTAAGCGCCCCTCTATTTTTTCGATAGTGAGCTGGGGGGGCAGGTGACTTTTGCTCTGTTGATAAACCCATTTTAGGCCGCGCGATGTCGTGCTTAACCCTATTGCAAGCAGAATCACCAGTAAGGCTAGCGCAATTAGAAAGCGTTTGACAAATTTCATGGCGGGCTTCACAGGTCTGGCCCGATGCTGATGTGCAACCTCCAGGGGCGATCATCGCGGCTCATGGCCGTGGCCAGGTCAAGACGAACCGGGCCAACCGGTGAGCGCCAGCGAATACCCAGCCCTGCGCCTCTTTCCAGCTTGTCAGCAAAACTATCCATGGCATTGCCGACATCGTAGAACATAGCGGCAGCCCACTTATGATTCAGGCTATGCTCAAACTCAATACTGCCGACCATTAAATGGTTACCACCGATCACTTCACCAGTGTTGTCTTTAGGGCCCAGTGATTGGTAACTAAACCCTCGTACGCTTTGAGCGCCGCCGGCAAAAAAGCGTACTGAAGAGGGCAGTTGCTGAAAATCTTTTGTCCAGGTGGTGGCGATTCTGCCGCGGGTAATAAGGCGGTTACGCTGTCCCAGGCGATTAATGGCTTTGACACCTCCATGGAGCTGTACAAAGCTCACATCAGATAAAAAATCCTCGCGGGCACCGCGTAGTCCAATGTCAAAACGGATGCCATCAAAGCTTGTGATGATGTCGTTTCCCCATGACCGAGTCCAGTTAACGCCGGGCATCAGCAAGGTTGACTCACCTCGATCACTGCCGACAACAAACTCTTCAACCTGATAGTTAATGAACAGGGATTCACGCCAGGGACCGCGGTTACGGTTCAGGTTGGTGCCAATGGTGCGCACGGTGCTATCACTAACGTCGGTCTTTTCGTTGACCTGGCCGATGTTGTAAATGATTTGATCAGTTCGCGGGTTCAGTACCGGCACTCGATAAGTTGCGCTGAGGCTATAACCAATTTCGGAAAGTTTAGCTTCGCTATTGAAGCGATGTCCACGGTCGTTGATAAGTGGCATTTCCCAATTGAAACTGGTGCGAGCGCCAGTATCGGTACCGTAACCCAGGCCCAGGCCATAGCGGTGCGGTTTGCGAGGAGTTAAGGCAACGGTAACGGGAATTTCAGCAGTGCCATTTTCTGGCTCGCCTGGTGAGACCTCGACGGCTTGAAAGTAGTTACTGTCATTTAGAGCTTGTTGCAAATCGATCAGAGCATCGTAGTGATAAGGTGAGCCCTGCGTGAAAGGAATGTAACGTTGTAGAAGTTGCGGCTCCAATACGTCCTGTTCCAACTGGACTGTGCCAAAGCGATAACGCGGGCCTCCTTCATAGTGCAGTACAATACGGGCTTCGTAGGACTCCAAATCAACGACCACACGATGCTCAGTAAAACGGGCATCGACATAGCCCCGTTCGGCAGCAAGCCTGGCTAAATCGGTTTTGATATTCTCGTAGTCTAAATGGTTGAAGATACTACCTTTATACAGAGGCAGCTTATCGATCAACCGTCGAAACTCCGGGTCTTCCTCCATTGACTTACTAACAGCGAAGTCAAATTCGCCAATCAGCAGGGGCGGGCCGGGGTCAACGCTATAACTGGCTTGCCAGTGATTGTCGGTTGTTTCTGTCAGTTCTGTTTTAATCACCGGCCGATAATATCCAAAGGGTTGAAGGGCACGGCTGATTTCCAACCGTGCTTTTTTATGGAGTCGGCGTAGGCGACCTTCGCTCATTAAAGGGTGTTTTTGTTGTTGTTCAAGGCTGAGAAACAAACGGATGTTGTTCTCTAAGGTTTTATCAACACCAGTGACACTAATAGCAATAGTGAGTTGCGCAGATGCTGTCGGTGAAAAAATAGAGAGCAATAGCGCCAGCGCCAGTCGCTGTACTATGGGCATATAGGTTCTCTAAGCCATAACATTATGACTGATCTAACGGTTTATCTTCAGCAGGATAGATGGGGAAGGGTTCCGTGACGCTGCCAGTGTAGAGACTGACATGGGGGAACGGAATTTCAATACCTTGTTCGTCAAAAGCGGTTTTTATCTCTTCATAGATAGTATTTTTTAGATCGAGAAAATTTTCCCGCTTGGCCCATACTGAAAACTGAATATCTAATGATGAATCGCCAAAGCCCTGGAATATGTAGCGTGGTTTGGGCTCCTCAAGACATAGCGGGTTTTTATCGGCTACCGCCTCCAGTATTGCCCGCACCTTTTTCAAGTCTTCTTTGTAGGCAACGCCCACAAGCAGGTCGGCACGACGAATGGGAAAACGGCTCAGTGTCGTGACCTCTGATTTAATCAGTGATTCGTTGGGAATACGTACAAACAAATTATCAAAGGTACGTAATTTGACCGAAAGCGGGTCAATGGAAAGAACTTCTCCTGTAGTGGTGCCGACACGAATTACATCACCCACGGTGAAGGGGCGTTCGGCGACCAGGAAAAGGCCGCTGATCAGGTTGGAAGCTGAGGTTTGTGAGGCAAAGCCTATTGCCACACTGAAAATGCCGGCAGCTCCTAGTAGTACGCTGAGGTTAAATCCCAGTTGATGTAGAGCAGTGACTAAAAAAAGTATCAAAATAAGGTAGTAGCTGCCTCGTTTGAGTACCATGGTTCGGTGGGGGTCTATTTTTTTACTGGCGATAGTAGTGAGCCCGGAGCTTGCTAATTTAGCGATTACGAGACCTACGATGACGACAATAATGGCACGTGTTACCGCCCAGAGTTTTTCACTGCTGAGGAAGTTGATGATGTCATTCCAATACTCACTCATAACCATCTCCATACTAAATTTAGCTGAATACCGCGTTAAAGGCTCGGATTAACACGCCAGCACTAGCTGTATCGCGAGGGCTACTCAAGCGTATTGGTGATTCTGCTTGTTCTGGTGCTTTATTATCGATTTTTAGTTCCGCCATATCGCCATGCTTACCTCGAATCAATGTCACCTGGGGGGTCCACAATTGTCCGTTCGTGCAGGCATATACTGATAACAGTGGTGCAGGCAAATTGATTCGCTCTACAGTTAGTGTGGTTTCAGCCTGATTGCGAATTACTACAGGAGTTATCGCCCGGTGAACACGTTGTGGCAACTCTGCTAAATTGATACGGCAGTGGGTGGACGAGGCATAACAAAGTTCGCCCTCGAGTGTGGAGGAACCAAACCAGGTATCTGATGGTCGCTGGATGGCAACTTCTTCCAAGAGAGTTGCTGGTGACGTTGCGAGAGTCAGTTCAATCCACAACGGGGAACTGATGTAGAGTGTCACTTCCTCACCGGCGGTGAGATTAAAAGGAACCCGGGGACGAGAAATAATGGGACGATCAGCGAGTCGCGGAGTCAAAGTCAATTGCTTTAGTATTTTGCTGAAAATATAACGCGAGTGCTTATCCAATGTTTCCGGTAGTAGATCGCAACGCTGAAATTCCCAGGTGCTATCGTCGTTATCAAAATCCGCAGTTCGTTGATGGCCAATCTGCCATTCACCGTCCAGGCAGTGCACGATAAGTGTCAACGGCCCAATACGCCACTGCAAACTTTGCTCATGGGGCAGTGTAAAGTTGCCCCACCAGTGTGGCGGTTTATCAAATTCTGTCGCCATGATTTTTCCTCGGGATTGGGTGCTGAAACTGGGTGAATGAAGAGCCAAAAATTTAACTGTGCCTGCCAGGCTTTATGCAACTATTGGTCTTTGTCCTAAGCTTACTGGTGGCCTGTTTTCTTATGGCATTAAGAATAACACCAGTGAAGAAATAGCCAACTACACTGAAGCGGGTGGTAAGGGCAAGATGGCGGTTGAAACTTATCGGTCGTGAGTGCTGCCCATGAAAGACAGGCCATTAAGTTTCTTTAATTGGCGAGATGCCTTCGGGCGAGCCAGGGTCCGCTTTTGTCGTGGCGTGTTTATACCTTTGGAAACTACTGGCGCTGGCGACGCGTATCAAACCGAGGGCCAAAAGTAAGGCGCTGAGCGCAAATGTGTCGTGTGTGTCGAGTCGGTGGTGGAATAGTTCGATCATAATATGGCGCAGTACAAATACGATGCCGGCGTCGATGACGGGCGTTAGCCGTAAGCGGCGAGATGTGAAATATTCGGCTAATGAACGAGATAATTCGATGAGGACGAAGAGCGTTAGCACATCGGTGAAAATATTCAAATAGCTTCCGGTGATGCCGTCGGCTTGAATCAATGTGCCTACCTGGAAGAACAAGCGTACCACCCCGATGACCATAATTACCGTGATGAAGAGAAGAATAACGGCAAATATTAGACCAGTGACCGTTTCGTAGAGTTGTTTAATTCTCTCTTGCAACAGAGAAGTATCTAGCTTGCTCATAAGTTCAGGTATCCAGTTCTGGTGGGCTATAGTGAATGGATATGTTATGGGTGTCGATGTGTTTTTTAACCAGTTATATATGGGTGTGACGTAATTAAAAGTCCAACGCTAAACCATGGTGGGAGGAAGCGTTAAAGACTTTCTTCTGTATTCTCCAGTCAGAGTGATTCCAGTGTTTGCGTGAAACTCCATTTTAACGACTAATCATAATGCATTGGCGCAACCGGTAGGGGAAACTAAGGCTCTATAACCATAATCAAGATGAGTGTGTTAACTCAATTCGCCAACCGCTCCCTTTAACAGGTTCTAGTAATTTATAACGGTGTAAAGATTTTTCAGTGTATTATCAGAAACGACCGGAGGTGATAGGCGTTGTTCCGCATGGCCTCGAAGGTCATGCCCCTCCACAGAGAAAGCAAGTCTTGAGAAGGCTTGGATGACACTTATTGTCGTCAAGTACGCTAACGAGTAGGGGTGATGTGGATGATTAAAACGCGGTTATTTTTATCCGGCGAAATACAGGTGGGCAGCGTGGAGCTAATTACTACCTGGCGCGATCACCCTGAAGCTGTTATTTGGGTGGACTTGGTCGAAAATCAGCAAGCCAGCGAAGCCGAATTTTTAGAGCATGAATTTGGTATACATCCCCTTGCCATACAAGATGCCCAGCGCGATCGACACCCACCGAAAATTGAGGCCTTTAGAGACTATACCTTTATCCTGTTAAAGGGCTTGTCCGCAGACTCCAAAGATATCGATTTCGACACCATTCAGCTCGCCCTGTTTGTCGGAGAAAATTTTTTGATAACGCGCCATAGCGGTGCCTCAAAAAGTATTAACCGCCTAGAAGAGCACCTGGCGAACCACAATGATCTGACTGAGTACAGCGACCTGTCCAAATTGGCACTGTTGTTGTGCCGTTTAGTCGTCGATCGATATCTGAATATTCTGCTCGCGCTTGAACCTCGGCTCGAAGAGCTAGAAGAGTTGATGCTGGATCATTCCGACGACACCATGCTGGCGGAATTGATTGGCTATAAAAGCGACCTGAAAAGACTGGGTCGTTTTGCGACCTATCACGAACAATTGTTCAGGAGCCTTCGGGATAAAACCTTTCCCGGCTTTAGCGACAGTGACCGCACCCATGAAGTTATCGATGTTTGGGAACATCAGGAGCGGGCGTGTAGCTTGTCACTACTCTATTACGAAACGGCATCGGATCTGATCGACGGCTATATATCTATTGCTTCGCACAGGCTGAATCAGATTATGAAAATACTCACTATTATTACGGCCGTGTTTGTGCCACTCAGCTTTCTTGCCGGTATCTACGGTATGAACTTTGAGAACATGCCGGAGCTTCATTCCAGATCCGGCTATTTTATTCTTTTGGGGGTGATGGCAACAATCGCGACGGCATTTTTATTCGCCTTTAGGAAAATGAAATGGTTATGATTTTACGCTGGTTGTGCTGTCTGGCACTGGTGGCGAGTCCGCTGGTTGTGGCTTTGGAAGAAGCGCCGCCAGCGCCTGACGCTCAGGCTCTTGATGCTGGCTGGTGGGTTTATTTTGAGCCTACAGAGCCACTCAGTAAAAAGGGTTTGAGGGCGCGTATAGCAAAAACTCGGGATTCTTTTGAACAATTAATACCGGAGATAAATGATAAGCAAGGTAAAAGTCTTCCCCTCTTTATGCAGCAAGTCAATGAGAGGCTCGAACGCTTTGCCAATCTTAGAGATTTAGTGGTCACGCCTCCCCCCATCCCGCTGCCGTTAGAGCAATATTCACTGGCCGGTGCCGAGGAGCGTTTTATGCTGTGGCGAAATTTACAGCGCGCGTTTGAACTGGAGCGCAGCGACCTCGAATGGCAACAAGCCCAGCTTGCTACCGGCCGTAAGCGTCAGGCAAAACGCCGTGGCGAGTACCTCAACCTTCGGGAGGCTGATCCACAGCGCTTACCACAAGGGATTAAGTTAATGGCCAGTCGGGTCAATTTGGAACTGGCGTCGTTACAAAATAAGCAGCAAGCAGCGAAGTTAAAAATAGTCGAAGATCAGCTTCAACGTCTTGTTGAAGAGCTCGCCTCGATCCGATTAAAGCTGGTTGCATCACCCGATGCTGCTGCCGACTTTATGAGACGCCAAGCTGAAGCGCAAAGCAAAGCCGATCGGCTCCGAGAGCAAGCCATTGAGCAGAGTTATACCGCCTTGCTCGATGAGTCCCTGGATAGCGACGCGCTAAAATACAGAGCATTAGTGACTGCCACGATCGAAATTGATACCGCTATCGACGAGCTGGCGGCAAAGCGTTATCAAGCAATGGCCATACTAGAAACTCGACTTGCAACACAGCAAGGTGGTCAACAGAAGAGCCCTGATTTGCGAGAAGCGGTAAAAAAATTCGATGATTTCTCAGCGGGTATCAAACAGCAAGCGCAGTTTTGGCGCTCTTTGAACGTACAGACCCGCAAATTTTTAGCGGCACAAAATTCCGCGATGGCAGGCGAGCAGGGTGCACTGTTGCAGCGAATGAATACACAGCTTGAGGCCAATGATCTTAGTCTGCGGGAATTTGAACTCGAATGGGATAAGGGCAATTTCATCATTCAAATAGCACAGGCGACATTAAAGGATGGCGCAGGTTGGCTGAATAGAGGTCTGTTTGCGATGGATGCTGGCTTTGAACAAGGCTGGGATCAGCTTGTTGAATGGATGGGCGCGACCTTAATCGAAATTAATGAGGTTCCCTTGACGGCTATGGGCTTGTTGCGGGTAATCTTTATTGTGTTCCTCGCCTTGGTGGTGTCAAAGTTATTGGGGCGTGGCTTGGATCAACTGGCAGCACATAATGAGGTGCTAAGCCCAAGTGCTATATACACTCTGGGTAGGGTTATTCATTATCTTGTACTGGTGCTGGGCATCATCATTGCCTTGTCTTCTATCGGTCTTGATTTTACGAAGTTTGCTCTCTTTGCCAGCGCTTTAGGTGTGGGCATTGGCTTTGGCCTACAAAACCTTATTGGTAATTTTGTATCTGGGCTTATTATTCTTTTTGAAAAAAGTTTAAAGGTTGGAGATTTTGTCGAATTGTCCTCAGGGCTGTCCGGGGAAGTCAAAGAAATCAACATGCGTGGCACATTGATTACCACCAATGACAATATTGACATTATTGTGCCCAATTCGGACTTTGTGAATAATCAGGTGACCAACTGGACGTTGCGCGAGACCTACCGCCGCATTCATGTGCCTTTTGGCGTTGCTTATGGCACCGACAAAGATCTTGTTAAACGGGCCGCTTTAGAGGCGGCTGACGACGTCAAATGGACCCTCAATGAAGATATCAACAGAAAGCCACAGGTTTGGCTGGTGCAATTTGGTGACAGTAGTCTTAACTTTGAATTGGTTGTCTGGTTGCAGTCAGAAGCGGTAAAAAGGCCAGGTGCTGTGCAAGCTGCCTATTTATGGGAGATCGACACGAAGCTCAAACAGCATGGTGTCGAAATACCTTTTCCGCAACGGGACTTACATTTGCGCAGTGTTTTTGGTCAAAAAGATGATGCCGGTTTGTCGCTCCTGAATAAACAGCGGGACAAGGATCCAGCCCACCAATGACCGACTTTCTTCACGGTGATTAAAATAAGTGATTCAAAATAATGCATAGGGTAATTATGGCTGAGATCGTAGTAAGACAAACCTCTAACCAGGGCCAACGGCATCCGGTGAAAGTTTGGGGGATGGTATTTGAATGCTGACTGATTTAGTGAAAAGTCACCCTGAAATTTTGGCGATACTGATTGCCCTATTGGGTTTTCTGGCAGCCGGACTGCTTTCCCGACTGGTCGATCGTTGGTGGACTTCCCTACAGGGCTATCTCCGCCACCGTGTGCGGCGAGAACACTTCGATTCGAAAGTGTTACGCCAGCTTATTCACGCGGTCGCCTACTACGGCACTTTGGTTTTTTTCCTGCTGGCTTCACTTCAGACACTGAGTATCTCCGTGGTTGAGGAGTGGCTCACTTTGCTCTTACAACAGGTTCCCCATTTTATTCTGG
>JARGOV010000012.1:21680-41604 GCA_029212965.1 Porticoccaceae bacterium | reverse complement strand
GTGGTTGAGGAGTGGCTCACTTTGCTCTTACAACAGGTTCCCCATTTTATTCTGGGGGCTCTGATTATTCTCTCCGGGTATCTGATTGGCTCTGTTGTACGTAGTTTGCTGGCGGGCCTAATGGTGGTTAATCCAGAACATCTAGTCCCCCGTTTTGCGCAATTGCTCATTGTTACGACGGCGGTACTCACAGGTTTGGCACAAACCTCAATTGATATTTCGTTCATCTCTACTGTGATGGTCATGTTACTGGCGTTTTTTTTCGGGGGCCTATCTCTGGCTTTCGCGCTGGGTAGTCGTCCACTGGTCGAAAACCTGCTGGCCAGGCGAGCAGTCGATCGCTACAGCATCGGGGACACCGTTCGTATCAGAGATGCCCAGGGAAGGATTATCGAGATTTTGAGCACCGCAGTGGTTTTGGAAACGGAGCAAGGCTTGTTGACAGTACCCACTGCCACTTTTGCCGCAGCCGACATACTGTTAATCAACAGCGAGGGTAAAGGCAATGACGGAGCCGCTTGATCCGCTGATACTGCAGTTCGCGTCTGATAAACCTGATGAAATGGCATCGTTATTGGCTAACAGTGAGCAACGCGAGTTATTGCAGATGCTGGAAAGTTTGCCTGTTGGTAACGCGGCTACACTTACGGCACGCCTGCCTAGCTGGCAACTCACCAGTCTGCTTAGCGACATAGACGCTCCCTTTCTGGCGAGCCTGCTTAAAGCAGCTAAAACAGACGAGGCGGTGGCTTTGGTATCCCACCTGAACGAATCTCGTTATACCAGTGTTATTGACTCTGTGCCTGCATCCGAACGCCAACCTCTGTACGAATTGCTGGAATTTCCCGCCTACAGCGTGGCAGCTCTGACAAGCACGGAATTTATCCGGGTCCTGGAAAGTACCAGTTGCGAAGCTTTCTGTGAGCAACTGTCAAATACTGAAGATACTCGTCCACGTCCCGTGCTAGTGGTTGATCAACAGGGCAAGTATCGGGGCATGGTGAGTCTACTGGCCGTTTATTCCCGAAAAAACTGTGCGCAGTTACTGGGCCAGATTAGCGTCCCTGTTGAACCATTGAACGGCAATATGGCGGCCAATCAGGCTATCACCGCTAAACACTGGATGAAATATGCCGAATTACCGGTGGTTGACAACCGCTACCGCCTTTTGGGCGTGATCAATCGCGTTACACTGGAACGCACCAAGAGTGATTTTGCTCCCATGGAGTTTAGCCTTGAACGGATGTTGTCTGAACTTGCTACCGCTTACTTAAACCTGTGTGCGCGGATACTCGAGTCAGTCTTCGGACGGCCCAAGTGAGTCTGCAGGACCAGCTGCGGGAGCATTTTGTATGGGAATACCCACGCGATGCCGCACGCGTCGTGGAACGACTGGGGCAAGTTCCCGAGCAGCTTGAGCAATTATCAACAAAAAGTTTTACCCGTCTCCTGGAACAAATTGATCCCGGTCTGCTGCCGTCAATGTTTTTATCTATAAATTTAGAACGTCAGAGCAAGGTGTTAGCCTCGGCGAGTATCCGTACGGCAATGTTGATCTTGCGTAGCCTGCCGGAAGACAAGCTGATGGCGGCGCTGGATTGTTTACCGCCAGGTGTGCGCAACGAATACCTGGAACTACTTGAGTTTCCTGAACATACCGCAGGCAGTTTTATGGATCGGCTGTTGGCGCGCTTTCGCGCCGACCAAACCGTAGGCGAGGCGCTGGCAGAGTTACGCGCATCGAAGGCAAAAAGAGTGCGTTCACTGTATGTTGTCAGCGATGGTGATGTACTCGCTGGTCGTGTTGATCTTCAGGATATGGCTTTGGCAGAGCCTGAAACTTTGATGTCCGAGCTGGTGAACGAGGTATCCGCAGTCGCTCAGCTAACCTCTACTGAAGCTGACCTGGTGGCCTTGTTCGACCGCAGTCGAGTCGATTCTATTCCGGTCGTGGATCACGATTTTAAATTGCTGGGTATTATCCGCTATGGCAGTCTTTTCCAGGCCGCCGAAGAGGCCGCCACCGCCGGCATTCAACGCATGGTCGGCGCCAGTGCTGACGAACGCGCGCTGTCAACACCACTGTTTGCGGTTAAACGACGGCTTGTCTGGCTGCACGTTAACTTGCTGACCGCTTTTCTCGCCGCGGCGGTGGTCGGGCTGTTTGAATCGACGATTGCCCAGTTTACTGCCCTAGCCATACTCTTGCCGGTCGTGGCGGGGCAATCGGGCAATGCGGGATCACAGGCGCTGGCCGTTACCATGAGAGGCTTGGCCCTGCGGGAGATTAGCACCTTGCAGTGGCGTGCGGTGTTGTCGAAAGAGGTGCAGATTGGGCTGATCAATGGCGCTGCCCTAGCCTTGACCTGTGGTCTGGGTGTCTGGGCCTGGAGTCAGTCCTGGGGATTGGCGCTGGTCATCGCTATCGCCATGATAGTGGCGATGATAATGGCGGGCATCTCGGGGGCGCTGGTACCCATGGTGCTGTCGCGACTGGGTCAGGACCCCGCTACTGCCTCTTCCATCATCCTTACCACCGTGACAGATGTCACCGGTTTCCTGGTTTTTCTCGGCACCGCCACTCTGTTGTCGAACATTCTATAGGCACTGCAGACACTGCAAAAAAGACGTTCAGTCTACTTCCTGCCCTTCGCTCTCTTGATCGTCGTCCAGGGT
The DNA here is from genome assembly GCA_029212965.1 of Porticoccaceae bacterium. GTDB lineage: Bacteria > Pseudomonadota > Gammaproteobacteria > Pseudomonadales > Porticoccaceae > Reddybacter. The sequence goes on along the minus strand of JARGOV010000012.1, from coordinate 38,928 downwards.
CCGCGGATCTAGCTGTAGAGCGCCTTGGGCCGCTGCCGTGGTGACCGGGCGAAATTTGGAATGATGTTCCCCTGCAGGTTTACGCGATGTGATCATCAGTACAACGGCCACACTGCTAATGCTGAGAACCCCTGCGGAGAACAAAAAAAACGCCCCGGAACCGAACCATTGCATGGCCTGTGCGGCGGCCAGCGGACCGATAATGGAGCCTGAGGCGTTCATTACCAGTAGTCCGGTACCCACCTCCAAAAAAGACTGATTGCCTATATGGTCGCTGGCATGGGCAAGACAAAGAGCCTGTATTGGCATCACACAGGCGCCAAAAAGCAGCATCACTGCAGGGATAGCTGACACGGGAAGCACAAAAGCGATAACCGAAACCACGGCACCGGCAAACATGATGCTGGCAATGACTATGCGCCTATCGATTCTGTCAGATAATCGACCAAGAGGGAGAAGCGAGAGTGCGCCGCCAACAATACCCAAAGCCATCATTAGACTAATGACGTCAATATCCATACCGACCTGTAGCCCATAAGCAGGCCCCAGTGTGTAGTACACCGATGGGACGATACCGGCGACCAGTGCGCCTAAGGCGGCAGCTCGTGAGGTGTGAATAACCAGTAAGGGCGAGAAGGTCGCACCGGGTATTTCCGCCGGCTGCGAGGTGCTTGTCACACAGATTGGGATGGCTGCGATAACGATAAGAGCAGCAGAAATAATAAATAATCGTTCGCTTTCCAGAGGTGCCACATTGAGCAAAAGTTGCCCGCCGGCCAGGGCTGTCAAAACGATGGCTGTGTAGGTGGCCAGTACCGCCCCACGAACTTCGTTTTCCGTTTTGTCGTTTAACCAGCTCTCAATGACCAGATAGAGTCCTGAAATGGCAACGCCAGTGAGGAAGCGCAGCACGAGCCAAACAGGAAACGCATCAAATAAGCCCAGTACCAGAACGGTAGCGGTTATCAGTGCGGTTAGGGTTGCGAAACAGCGAATATGGCCGATACGTTTTACGAGTCCGGGCACACAGAAGCAACCCAATAAGAATCCACAGAAATAGACAGAACCGAGAACCCCAATCGAGAGGTTGTTCCAACCCATGAGTTCGGCGCGCAGAGGAATCAAGGCCAGTTGTAAACCATGACCTGTTAACAGGAATGCGACACCTAACAGTAAAGTCGATAATCTGAATACGCTAGCAATCAAAAGTCTGTTCCGTAAAAAAATGAATGAACTGCAAGAGGATGGCTCAATATAGCGTGCAAGGTTTTTCTTGGCGTTTATTTTGGCTATCTGAGATAGCGCTTAGCCGTAGTGATGTAACAGAAGCCAGCTGTGTGGGAGCCAAGCGAGTGTAGCAAACTTAAAACTTTAGGGTGCTGCTCATGCCTAAAATTACTTAGGGTGAGGGAGGACTTGTAAAGGACTGGTGTGACTTTAGCCAATGTGCAGAGTCTCGGTTGATTAAAGGTGTAGTATGGTCGCTGGACTGTTGTCTCGATAACTGGTTGTTTTGGTCGTGCCTCAGCTTAACGCCACTCACTAGTAGTGTCTTTGTCGGCGTTCCCCGACTATTGATTTGCCGTCATCGGCGGTTTTACTTGGAAAGCGATCAATGGAAGCTGTACCTGCAAGTATTTTCGTGTGGCTAGGCATCGTATTTTGCCTAAGTCAATCAGCGATATTTTCGGGCTTGAATTTAGCCTTGCTGACTATTAGCCGGCTACGCCTTGAAGTGGAAGCCTCTGGCGGTAATCCGTCGGCGATTAAAATTCTTGCATTAAGACAGGACTCCCACTTTGTGCTCACAACCATTCTGTGGGGCAACGTCGGAGTTAATGTATTGTTAACATTGTTGTCAAACTCAGTGATGGCTGGCGCGCTGTCGTTTTTTTTCTCAACCTTTCTCATTACTTTTATGGGTGAAATTATTCCCCAAGCCTATTTTTCTCGCCATGCGCTACGCATGGGTGCGCTGCTTGCTCCCTTATTGCGCTTGTATCAAATTATTCTTTACCCGGTTGCGAAACCCTGTGCTTTGATGTTGGACTGGTGGTTGGGTGAAGAAAGTATTCGCTATTTTACGGAACGAGACCTTCACCGAGTGATTCGTGAGCATATAGATGTTAAAGAATCTGACGTAAGTCGCCTGGAGGGAATGGGGGCTATGAACTTTTTATCGTTGGATGACGTCTCCATCACTCAAGAAGGTGAAGATATCGATCCAGCAAGTATTATTGCCTTGCCTATAAAAGATGATAAGCCGGTATTTCCGTCATTCGAACGTAAAGTCAATGATGATTTTCTAGTTGCTGTTAATCGATCAGGTAGAAAATGGGTGATCATTGTCGACGATAAAAGTAAGACGCCTTGTGTCGTATTAAATGCAAACGCATTTTTGCGAAGTGCATTACTGGGTAATGAGCTGCCTAATCCTTATTATTATTGTCACCGGCCTATTATCATCGAGGATGCAAGTATTTTACTTGGAAAAGTACTAACGCAACTAAAGGTATACCCGAGTAATGATGTCGATGATGTTATTGATAATGACATTATCCTTATTTGGTCGGATCAAAAACGGGTGATTACTGGGGCAGATATTCTTGGGCGTTTGTTGCATGGGATTTCGATACGAGATATTTCTGGTACTAGTAGGCTATAGTAGTTAAATCTATGCATAACTTGCGCATTACCCTGATTGTTGTTTGCAAAATATAAGTGCGTTGGGCAGTCGGGAATAACAGATGAAATTAATATAGTGATTGTTCTTTGCTTGACCATGAGCTGGGGGCAAAACAAATGACAGTCACGGATCTATTGAGTGTAATTACGAACAATACTTTTACGAAAATATAGAATGCTTTCACCTACAGCTTGCAGCGTGTTAATTATCAGGCTGATTTTACAATTCTTTATTTTCTGGCTCGTGGTGGGCAATATCAGCCCATTGTATGGGTGGTAATGAGCTAAATGCGGCTTTTAAACGTTCATCCCAGGCGTGGTTTAAGTCATACAGATAGCTGCTTTCTTGTTCGAGACGATAATGACGATTAGATAATTGCGTGCCACCCTCATACACAGTAACCTCTATGGGCGGGCCAACCGTTAAATTACTACGCATTGTTGAGTCCATTGATACAAGTGCGCAGAGTGCAGCAGTATTCAGTTCAATGTTGGGTTCGATAATACGGTCCAAAATAGGTTTCCCATATTTACTTTCACCTATTTGCAAGTAGGGGGTGTCTACAGATGAGGTGATGAAGTTACCTTGGGGATAGATCATCATGATTTGATGAGACGCCCCGGCAATTTGACCGCCGATAATAAAACTGGCCTCATGTATTGGGCCGCTGCCATATTTTTCCTGTTGTGTAACGCTGATTCTTCCCAGGTATTCTGCGGCCTCATTAAGAGAAGGGATGTTCAGTAGATGACTACCCGCATTTTGTTTGATGTCATTTTTTAATTGATTGATAACGGCTTGTGTGGTCGCTAAGTTCCCTGCAGATAACACGACAAATTGGCGTTCACCATCTTTACCGAAATGGGACATTTTACTGTAGGTACTTATCTGGTCGACACCGGCATTGGTGCGGGAGTCGGAACAGAAAATAATCCCTGCCTTTACGGCGATAGCGACGCAATATGTCACGGCGATTTAGTCTCCTATATTAGTGCAAACGCCGACACCTAAGTTTCAGATAGAAAGAGCGCGGCGGCACAGAGTAGCAGGGGTGATCCATAAGGCATATGTTTATTTTTGTAAAATATAGTTTTTTGCGTGTTTGATTATATCTTCATATCTAAAAACAATCGTATTCAACGGGCAATAGAACATGAGGCACGATCTATGTCCATTTCAAGGGGTCTATAGGCTGCGAAGTGAAGAAGTCGTTTGGTCCGATCAAGCACAAGAGTAAGAGTATGAAACAACATCACCTTCGGCTGGAATCGCGAACGACCTGCGAACACTACCAGCGTGTGTACCGCCTTTCACTCAAAATTAAGCGCTGATAATTTCCGAGTAATAACGCGCTAATAATTGCAGTAAGTGATTTTGTGCGGCCACCGGGGTGCCAGAACTTTCCATTGCTAAAATCAAGTCTTCTACTACAGAATTAAATTGCCCAGGTGTAATGGCCATGCCCTTGTGGGTTCTCACCATATTGTCACCACTGTAAAGCACTGGCCCACCTGCAACATTACCAATAAACTCGATCATTTTTTGTCGAAAACGAGCAATATCAGTATTAGTAAACAGGGGTAGTACCTGGTCATTACTAGAAAGTTCGTACAATAGATTATCGACAATATGGGTAATGCCTGTCGTACCACCTAATTGATCATACAATTTGGTTTTTGAAGATAAGTTAGTGCATGCAGTCAAACAGTTGAAAATGATAAACACTAGTGCAAAAATTCTAATAATGGCTTTCACGATGAGCCCCTAGTGAACGAGTTGAAAGGATAAATACCAGCCGGATTGATTAGGTAATCCGGCAATATCACCAAGGTCACTGTAAGCGAGAACAGTACTTAAATGTTTGTTAGGAAACCAGCCAATGAAAACATCTTGCCAGTCATCCTCATCTACCGCTTTTAGGTTATCTGGTTTTTGTCGATATTCCATACCTACTACCCAGTGGCGATTTATCAATAGCCCAACAGACGCCTCTGCTTGTAATGTATGGCCATTATCATGGCCTCCAAAACCGAGTAGGCCTATCTGATTAGCTTCCGTCCAGCGCCCTGTCACGTTGATCAATAGATTACGACCCATAATCGCATTCAGATACAATTTGCTGGCCGATAAATAATAGTCAGTTCCAGTGTCATCTTTGGCACCTAATAAAAAGGGTACCAGTTCGTCATGGTTTCGTTTGTATTGTACTCCGCTGCTAATTTGCGGTAATGAATTGTAAATCAAATCACCTAATAACTTAATTTTTAGACCAATAATATCTTGGCGAATATTAAGGTTTAACGGTTCTACTTTTAGATTATGATGGCTTAAGCTCATCTCAAAACGATTGTTGATACCAATGTTAATAGAAGTAGCATCTAGCTGAAAATCATCGACTGATACGCGCGTTGCAGCTAGGCTTCCCCCCCACTCACCCTCATCACCATAACCAGCGATGACAGCCCAAGGCACTAAACCGCCGCCAGCGGCACCTTCTAGCTGTGTGGCTCCTGAGGTTGCCAGGATTCTACTATCAGCCAGACATTGAAAGGATAACGTAGCAATAAACAATGCAGCTAGTGGATGCAAATACCTTTTTGGCATGAAGTCAATCTCAGATTATTGGTTTAACAATTAAAAGTGGGGCTGCGTAAGGTTTTGAGTTGATCTGGCGGATTTTTGAGCCAGTCTTCAAGGGCGATCACTGGCATGGCTTTGGCCAGGTAATATCCTTGAATAGCATCACAACCCATGTTGTTGAGAAGAATTGCCGATTCGATGTTTTCAACGCCTTCTGCAACAATACGTAATCCCAAGTGGTGACCCATTTCGATAGTAGAGCGCACAATTAGTTGATCGCTCTGACTTTCATCCAGGGAAAGGATCAGGCTTTTATCAATCTTTAGTTCTGCTGCAGGTAGAACTTTAAGTTGTGATAGTGATGAAAAACCAGTACCAAAATCGTCGACAGATATTGAGAAGCCTGCAGCTTTAAGTTTTTCAAGGTTACTTAATGAAGTTTCCAGATCAACCATCATTACTGTTTCAGTAATTTCAATTACTAATAACTTACTATCTAACCCAGTTTCATTAAATCGCGAAATCAGATCAGTGATGAACTCTTTTTTTGCGATATCGACACCTGATAAATTAATACTGATAGCAAGCTGTTGCTCGTTATTGCGCCAGCTCATTAATTGTTCTAGCACCATATCGAGCACTATGCTCGATATTTTAGTGATGTCCCCTGAATGTTCTGCGAGCATAATAAATTCGTCAGGATACATTGGCCCAAGTTCTGTGTCTGTCCAGCGTATTAGTGCTTCTAGTTGGTTGATTTCTCCCTTTTTTAAATCGTATTTTGGTTGATAATACAATTGAAAACTTCTATTTTTGATAGCATATTGGAGCCTGTGCGTAACTTTTATTTGTCGCAAATGTATTTCATCCTGACCGATTTCGTATACGCTGTAAAAACGCTTTGGTGCACTGCATTTCTGCAATGCAATTTGCGCTCGTCGAAGTAGATCATCAAAAATTCCACCATGCTGTGGACAAAGTACAAAACCTAAGCTGGGCTCTAAATTTACTGTTATTGTGTTTGTATTGATGGGTTGTTGAATTAACTTAACAAGTTTGTCTGCTACTTTATCAATGCCGCTGTGGCTCATTCCATCAAAGAATATTAGAAACTGCATGTCACCAATTCTTGAGGCAATATCACCTCGGCGTAAAGAATGTGAAAGCCTCTCGGCAACTTTTTTGAGCAGTTGGTCTGAGAATTCACTGCCGTACATATCGGTCAGAGAAGGCAAATTATCAATATTGAGTAAACCTAGACCAAATTGCATGTTTGCTGTTTTTTCTGCAATTCTATTGTTGATTGTAGAAAAAATTGAATAGCGATTGGGCAACTGAGTGAGCATATCGTGTCGGGATTGATGCTTAATACGTCCTTCTCGTTCATGAACTGTTTGTTGCATTAATTCAAGGGTACTACCCAGCACATTGAATTCTTGGCTAGAGCTTAAATGTACGGGTTGGCTATAATCACCGTTGCTAATTCTTTTTGCGGATTTAACCAAATAGTTGATAGGTCGTGTGACGCCTTTTGATATTAAAAAGGCGCCAATAGCCGCAAAAGCCAATGAAATCAACCCTATAAGCACCATCTGGATGCGCATTGGATTGTAGCTGCGCATAGCTTCATCGATAGAGCTTGATAATATGCCGATTATTTGCTGATTTTCTTCTTTCAATAACTGAAATGAGCGTGTTATTTGACCGCCATTGCTCAAGATTTTGATCATTTCCTTAATGTATTGATTGATATCTACGGATACATTTGGTTTCGATTGTACGTTGCCTTTTAAGGTGCTGATGGTGTTGTTTTCACTATTTAGAGTGGTTTGATAAATCAGCGTGATATCTTGGTTGGTCAAACCTTTTAAATGGTCAAGTAATGATTGGTTGATCGAGAATCCAAGGCCAACCCAACCAATTAAGTCGGGGGTTTTAACGGGTACGAACACGACTAAAAATGGTTGGCTATTTGAAATCACAAGTAAATCTACACTTTTATTTGGGTCTAATCGTTCACGCAATTTTTTAACCATTGGTGATAAATTATGCGATGTCACCTCTATATCTTTGTTTTTCGACACTAACAAAACCATATCGGCATTAATTCGATTGGCATGATTCGCTAATACACTGATAACAGTGTCTCGTTCATTAGTTGCAACGGCATTTTTAAAAGCAAAGTCATCAGCCAGTATTTCAGCACGATTTTTTAGCTGTGCACTGTTGTCATTGAGTAAGGTAAGAAATATTCGTTCAGAAACTAGTAATTCTTCTTTTAATAGGCGTGTGATGTTGTTATTGGTTGCGTAAAGCACTGCAGCAGTACCGGAAACTAGGGTCACACTTAGTAACCCTAAAAAAACAGCAAGAACTTTACTGCGGAAATTAATTGTCGTTTCTCTTAAATTGTTTTAGCAAAAATTCAAGATCAGATGTGGTTTTCACCTGTTGTGGTGGTTGCCATTGCATATCCAACTTAATGTTATTTCCCTCTGAGGAAGATTTAGATATAGGCAATGTGACTAGTCTGGTTTTTTTTAGCTGCGGATGCCAGATTTTCAATATCATTGATTCTTTGTTAGTTTCGGCTTTGATATCTAGCGTTCCATTTTTGTTGCTAATACCAAAGACTTTATGGTCAGTGATTACAATGTAGGCTTCCATATTGTCGTGAATATTACAGCCAAGACTGACAATGCCGAGTTCATCAAATTGAACTGCAGCGGCAGTGTTCGATTCGTAAAGCTTTAATTGGAATACTTTACTAGGCGAAAATGAATACACATGGTGTCGGGTGTTGTCGCTGTTCGGGAAACTGACCGTGCTGCCCGGTACGAGACTGGTTACAAAAGGCGTGAATGTTTTCTTTTTCTGGTCTATGACTGCCCTGGTCGGTTTCTGTGACGCGTCCTCTTTAAGCGCACTGTAAACCAATACGTCAGGGACTGGTTTGCCCACTTGGTCTATAAAGGTCAGACTTAAAATGGTGGACAATCCCGCAACCCCTAAGCAGCTAGTTGTTAAGCCACTTAGTAGCATGCCTACTATAAGTTTTTTCATTTTATGTGATCGCAAGAGGTACGTCTGAAAAAATATCTTACTAGAGGTTATGAACTAATCAATGGTCCATCAGTATATGTCTACAAATTTGTGAAGTGGCCCATGTATTGAACTGTCATTTGTCTATATATGAAATTTTTGACTACCTTAGCTAATCTGCTTAGAAAAGCCTTGAGGGCAGGTGATAATAAGATTGAGCTTGTTTATTGGTCAGGACTAGAATATAGATGTGCTGGTTGAACAACCTATTTTCAATTGTTGATTGTCGCTTGAATATATGCGTTATGGGCTGTCAATGTCACCGGTGTATATTCGAAATTAAGTCACAAATATCTGATAACGTTATTCTCTATTTTGCTTTCTTTTCAACTGGTTTTATGTCACTGACCTAGTGCTTTTTGTGTCGGCGTGATTGGTGCATGAACACCTTTTCAGCCTTCAATGATTTGTGCTGTCAAGTTGTTCAAGGGTTTATCGAAGCTGTAAACGGGATATTGGTTTAAGTAAATAACTGAGCACGCTACGTTCACCTGTTTGAATATCGACCACTGCAATCATTCCTGGTTTTATCGGCAGCTTTTCTTCGCCATGCTTTAACCAGTTTTGTTCGGTGCGTACCAACACTCGATAGTAGGTTTCTTCACCCCGCGGAGTTTGCTTCTTGAGGGTATCGGAGCTGATTTGTTCCACTGTCCCGTCTAGGCCCCCATACAGAGAGTAATCGTAGGCACTAATTTTCACCGTGGCTGGCATACCGGGTGCGACAAAAGCAACGTCTTTCGGGGACACTTGGGTCTCAATCAGCAACTGATCTTCTAGTGGTGTGATTTGCATGATTTCTTCGCCGGGAGGGACAACACCGCTGCGTGTCGTTATCGTAATGCTATTAACCACACCTCGCATCGGTGACAGTAGGCGGGTGCGTTGTAGCTGGTCATTGCGCTGCACCATTACCTGTTCCAATGCTGCTAGCTTTGCCTTGTTAGCGACGAGCTCTTCGTAGGATGCCTGGACAAAGCTGGTATGCAACTCAGCCAGTCGACCATCCATATTGGCAATCTCGCGATGTAGTTTGAGTAATTCCATTTCACCCACAGCTTGACTCTGTACCAGTGGTTCAACGACTTCAAGTTGGCGTCGTGCCGATGCCAGTTCGTCCCGTATAGATTTGGACGCTGCCTCCAAGCGTTGACGTCGCGCATGAAATAAGTGTCGCTCCATATCCATCTCTACCTGGTTGGCCTTTAACGCAGCGGGGAAACGAATATCGTCAGTACCAAAAACTTCTGCTTCCAGACGTGCGATAGCTGCCTGCAATCCTTGCGCTTCACTTTTTGATTCTAAAAAGGCACTGCGAAACCGGGTTTGATCAAGTTCTACGACTGGCTGTCCTGCTTCGACTATTTGACCTTCCTCAACCAATAAGTTGGCGATGATCCCACCTTCAAGACTTTGTATGGATTGTTGGCGGCTGGTGGGCACGACCTGCCCTTGACCACGGGTGATTTCATCGACTGTTGCCCAGGCAGACCATAGAATAAAACAGAGCAGGGTAGCGAAGCAGACCCATAGCAAGGACCGAGCCCATTGTTGCTCCACAGCTAATGTTGGGTCACCCAGTTGGCGGCGAATAATATCCACATCACGTTGATGTTTCATGAAACTTTCGCAGTCGATGTTTCGGTCGTGTTCTTGACGTCAGTCGGGGTCACATTCATGCGTTTAAGTACTGAGTCAAGTGGACCGTGTAGCAGACGTCGGCCACCGTTTAGCACAATGGCGTGATCGACCAGCTCTAACAAAGGCATTTTATGGGTTGCGAGTACTAAGGTGCGTCCTTGTAGCCATGGTTTGAGACGTGCGATGACAGCATTTTCTGTGGATTGATCAAGGGCGGAAGTTGGTTCATCCATCAGTACTATGGGCGTGTCCTGAAGTACAAGTCGGGCAAGTCCTACGGCCTGGCGCTGTCCACCTGAAAGGCTCTGATTGCCGGGAATAAACATATCCAAACCGCGGGGATGACGGCGCACAAAATCTCCCACACCTACCATATCAAGCGCTTCTAACAGGCGGGCGTCTTCATGGTGACGACCGTCGAGGGTCAGATTGTCTCGCAATGTCCCGTGAAATAAGGCGATATCTTGAGGCATATAGCCTATTAAACGCCGCTTGTCTGCAGGGTCAACCTGACTTAACTCCAAGTCGTCTACTCGTAAGCTCCCTTCATGCGTATCATACAAGCCGGCCAAAAGCCGCAATAGCGTGGATTTTCCGGCACCGTTACCTCCTAACAGCACCCAATGCTCACCGCTACGTATGTGTAGCTTGTCTAGCGTTAATACCGGAGGCGATTCGGCTGCAAAGCGCCACGTCACCTGTTCCAGTTTAAAGTCACCAAGGGCGGTAGAGAGACGGGCAAAGTGTCGGTCAGCGGGCCGTTCTACCGGCCTTCTCATCAAATCCTCTAAGCCTTCTAGTGCTACTTTTACTTGTTGCCAACGCCCCAGCAATTGGCTTACCTGTGTCATTGGTGCAACCGCGCGGGAGGTCAGAATCGAACAGGCGATCAAGGCACCGATGGTTAGCTGGCCTGCAAAAATCAAATAGACACCACCAATGATAGTGCTCACATATCCCAGTTGTTGTACCCCAGCTGCCCAGCTGTTGAGCCAGGCGCTAAGGCTACGGGCCGATACACTGCGTGATGCTTGCTCTGCGCTTAGTCGCTGCCAGATACCCAAGACGCGGCCTTCAGCACGATTGGCTTTGACAGTTTCCATATGGTCGATAGATTCAAGTAGCACGGCATTCTTGATTGCGGCATCACGCAGCCCCTCGCGTGCCAGTCGGGAGACGGCTGGCTGTACCAGTAGGCTGGGTAGTGTCATGCAGACAATAGCTATGATAGGTACCCAAGCGAGCGGGCCGGCAATAAAAGCAATTAAAGCAATAAACAGCACTGTGAAAGGCAGGTCACCGCAAGCCCCCAGAGTGCTTGCTGTAAAAAATTCACGCACCAGTTCGAAATCCCGAATTTGACTGGCGAACGCTCCGGTAGATTCTGGTCTGGCTGCGTATTTGAGATGAACTGCCTGTTGGAACAGTTGCCGGGACAGCGCAATATCAAGACGCTTGCCGCCGCTTTCGATTAACTGAGCACGAAGGCTGCGCAATAGAAATTCAAACACGATAGCAATAAACACCCCGACGACCAATGCCCATAGCGTTTCGGTGGCTTGAGTAGGTACCACTCGGTCATACACTTGCATGGCGAACAGGGCTGTTGCTACTGATAGAAGGGCTGCCATAAGTGATGCCAATACGACTTCTAGTACATTCGTCCACTTGGTCTGAGCAAGTAGACGAGAGCGAAACCAATGTGCGTCGGGCGGTGGGGCGTAATGGTCAGCGCGACGGGCATCCTGGCCCTGTGCATGCGCGAACAAGACCTTTCCGCTGAAGCGAGTTGCAAGCTCAGTCTGCGACCACCGAATCTCGCCGCCTGTCACCGGGCTCAGTAACAGGCATTGTTCCTCCTCATTTTGTAATAGCACCATACTTTGTCCATCACGGGTCACAAGTAGGCAAGGCAATAGGCTTTTGGGCAGCTGTTCCAGTGATAATGACGCAGTTCGCGCGCTTACCTGTTGCCGTGCAAGCAAGTCTGGTAGCTGTTCGAATCTGACTCGCCCAGCATCCAGCGGCATGCCATAACGCAGACTGTCAGGGTTTAAAGATAATCCCTGCAACGCCAATAACTGCTGAACCCCGAGTAAAAGAGGATCTTCCAGACCGGAGTCATGCTTTGAGATTGGTATTGCGTCAGTCATAGTGCACCTGCTGCGCGAGCATGTCATTGAGTACACCGAAGTCAGACGCCACTTGGTATTGTTGACGTAACAGCTCGGTGTACAACTCTATTTTTTGGCGGCGGGCATCGAAATGATCGCGATTTACCGAAAGCAGATCATCAAAATCCCGTAGCCCTGCAATAAATTGCTGCTGGTAGGTAGCCATTATTTGTAAAGAACCTTCAGACTGTGCACCCAGCGCCGCTATTCTTGCTTCCAGCGCCGGTTGTAAGGCTGAGAGTTGTTGCAGGCTACGGCGCAGATCGCGGCGGGTAGCGCGGACTTGATGTTCTCGGGCGGCAAGTCGGCTACGTGCCGCATGGGGTCGTCGAAAACTGCTGAGCCCGAAGTCGGTTTCCGAACGCAGGCGCAGTGCGACAATAACGTCGGTGTCTACCTCTTCGTTAAACTGGCGGCGTACCCAGTCGGCTTCCAGGTTTAACTGTGGCCAGAGTTCGGCTTTACGCAGTTTTAACTCGGCACGTGCTCTGCCAACTTCCTCTTTATCAGCCATTACCTGAGGTGCCAATGAAATGCTTTTATCCACAATTGCCGTATTAGCAAAAATACTCAACACAGGTAAACGAGGCGGAGCTGTGAGGCTGAGGTTTTCGGGATTGTTGCCGGTGTACTCAAAAAGAGCCTGTTGGGCACTGGCCATCAAACCCTGGTAGCGAGCCCGCGACTCAAGAGCGCGAGACTTTTCCACCTGTGCTCTGTCGACTTCAACGCGGCTGCTAAACTGGCCTTGGGTGCGCTTTTCAGCTATTTGAAGAAGATCGTTGAGAACCACTATATAGTCGTTATAAATGGATACGGCTTTTTTGGTCTGCACATAACGAAGGAATGCGTCGGCAGTATCGAACGCAGCATTCGCCTGGGCGAGGCGTAACTTTTCTGATGTTAAGTTGTTCTCGGCGCGACTATTGTCGACCTGGCTCGCAACCCGGCCCCAGTCGTAGACCATTTGCCTCACGTTGAGTTGATATTCGGTCTCACCGTCAATATCGCCCACCCCAGCCTGAACACTGACACTGGGATAGTAACCAGCTCGAGCAATAGTAATTTCGGTTTGCGTTGCAGTGTGTTCTGCTCTCGCCGCTTTCACCCGTGGGTCAGAATTGATGGCATCTGAAATTGCATTGCTGAGTGAGTACCCGTCATCTTTACTGAGTGGCGGGGCATCGGCAAAGCTTATAGAGGCCGCTAGTAAGGTTAACAAGAGGAATAGCCAGTGCGCGACGTGCTTAATCTGGAGAGAATTGGTAGTTTTCACCCACCCAGAAATATTTCTGCACGGTGCAGCACTGTAAAAACCGACTGCGCCATGCGCAGCAGTTGGCCATTGGTGCTGGGTATAAATCATGAACGGACTATCTTCTACAACTTACCCGTTGTCCACTACCGTGATGGCATCATTCACCCATACTGTCGCCGCTCCCAGTTCGTATTCGACATATTGATCACCTGCGAATACGGGAGTTGTGCCCGTAGCAACGGCGTCGCGTAAATCGGCAGTATCGTCCACCTCACCCTCAAGACGAAGAAGGTTGTTGCCGTCGGTCAGTTCTAGCACAGCCGCACCGTTCAGGGTGATACTGTTGGCACCGCTTCCATTAAGGTCGACCTCTTCTATGTTGTCGACATCGTTCGGGTCGAGATCAGCGATAAAATCAAGGACCACACCTGCCCCTGATAAGCTGAGGGTATCGTCGCCGGCACCACCATCAATGGTTGTAAAAGCAGTGACTTCTATGATCAGCAGGTCGTCACCAGCACCGCCATAAATTTCATCGGCTCCAGCCCCAGCAAAGATGAGGTCGTTGCCATCGTTGCCATTCAGAGTATCGTTACCGTCACCACCACGCAGCAGGTCGTTACCATCGTTGCCATTGAGGATGTCGTTGCCGCCATAGCCATAGAGCCGGTCGTTATCGTTTGAACCATTAAGGCTATTATCACCACCAGCCCCTTCCAGAATGGCAAGGTTGCCGTTCAGGGAGTTGAGGAGATTGGCCGATGCCAGTGTTGCCGCGGTATCAGTGGAGGCTGCGCCGAGACTATCCACAGCGGTGATTGTTGTGGCATTGAGTACATCTACCTGCAGCAGGTTGCTCAGCAGCGAGATATCCTGGTCAAATTGCACCGAACCCAACAATTCGTTGATTGCCTGATTGTCGATAGTACCACCGCCAATAGCGGTAATTGTTAATGTTGAGGAGGGTGCCACCAGACCTAGCAGGCCGGGGTCATTGACGACATCAAACTCCAGCCCTAATTCGGTAGCCATGGCGGTTGAGGCTGTCAGTTCAGGTGAATCAAACAGCCCCCCCAGATCTAGCGCAAGAGTAGGCGCATAACGAAGTATGACCTGTTGGAGATTGCCATCCCGGTCGGCTGCATTGAAATCCTGATTACTCAGGTCAATCAAATTGAGAGCCTCGATACCGATTAATCCTAGTAGAGCCGTCGCACTAACCTGCACATCGGGTGGAGAGTTATTCTCCGGTAGTGGATTTATTCCGGAGCTATCAAAGCGAATAGACCCACCAGCGGTATCCCCATCGTTATCGGCGGCGGTGAATGCCACATCAGTGTAACCGCCGACAATATTTGTACTACTGGTGGCATCATCGACAATTAATTTTTCGCTGGCGAGTAAACCGGCAATAATGTCCTGGTCCGAAGCGAAGCCCGTGACCAGATCGACACCTGTCAATGTGATTTGTTGATCCGTTTGGCCACCGACAAAACCGCCTGCATAGTTCCCTTCTGTGCTGATATGAACAATAGTGTTGCCGCCACTGAGTTCGAAATGGAGGTAATTACTGAGGTTGCCGGGAAGGCTGCCAATGCGGCCTTCTCCCTGCAATAGGTGTCCGAGATCGAGAAGGTCTCCTCCAGAAGCCAATGATGCGGTGTCGAAGTCTGTGATCTCATCGATGGCAGGGCTGCCAGCTGCACCAGCGTGTCCCTCTTCCCAGAGGAACACATCGGTGCCAGTATCTCCGGTTTTAGTGTCGTTGCCTGTACCACCAATGATAATATCATTGCCGGTTCCTCCATTCACGGTATCGCTACCGCTGCCGCCACGGAGAATGTCATTGCCGCCTAAACCGTTAAGGGTATCTGCTCCTCCGTAGCCGTAGAGGCGATCATTACCACCGTCGCCGTTCAAAGTCTCACCACTGGCGGTACCCTCTTGAATAACCGAAGGTGGGGTATTGCCAAGCAGTGATGTGTTGAGCAAGTTATTGGCATCTTCAGCATCATTAGCAGCGTTGGTATCAGTCGCGGCAATGTTGATGGAACTGAGCAAATCAAGCGACAAAGCAGAGCCGGTTAAAGCCAGGGTGCCGAGAAACTCATTCAACTGTAGATTGTCAATTGATCCGCCATCCAGCGATGTAATTGTCAATCTGGCGTAATCAGTTACGTTGATAGTCAGAAGAGTAATATCTGATACGTCCAGTTGAATATCCAGCCCAAATTCCTGGGCCAGCTCGCTGGAATAGGTCCAGGTTCTTATACCTGCACCAGTGAGAAAACCAACATCGAGGGCGAGTACTGGGTCGTAATCAACAACAACACTTTCAATGTTATTGTTGGCATCCGTAGCGGTGAAGAGTTGGTGCTGACTGAAATCCACAAGCCCGAGCAAGTCAGCACCAACAATGCCAAGCAACCCGCCTTCTTCGTAAACACCTACTTCAGGAGCCTCATTGGCGATGGGAGCAATCACTGGAATGCCTGATGCAGTGAAGTCGTAGTCGCTAGTTAGCATATCTACGACCAACGTTTCCCCTTTAATTGTATCGATGGTGAGTTCGTCGTTAGCGTCGTTGAAAGTATGACTAATTACCAGGTTCGACGCCCCTGCTGTGGAAACTGTATCGGTATCCGTGTCGTAGGTATACGTGATACCACCGATCTTGATGGTTTCGATAAAGCCGCCGTCGTTGCCAAATGTGCCGGTATCTCCAAGCAAGTTCTCACCGCTAATTGTGGCTGGCGCGGCATTGATACTGAACTGCACCTGACTGTCCTCGACGACAGGAATATCATCCTCAATACTAATGTTTAATTTGCCTGTCGCCGTCGATGTGCCGTCGGTAACATCGACTGATACATCAAAAGCAAGAATATCCTGAGCGTTCCCAACAGGGTGATCTAGTGGGCCCGACAGCGTGACGACATAGCTACCAGTATTATCGATGGTGACTCGTATAACTTCACCATTAGCCAGAGTACTGCCTACCAACAGTTGGGTACCATCGCCGGTCCAAGTCACGGCTTCCTCGTTGGACATCAGTTCGAAGGTCGGTTCTACCAATGTTGCGGTCAGTGAGTCACCATCCACATCTGCAAAGGTAAACATGCCGTTGGCAATATCGGGTCCGGGTAGATTGGTCTCTGAAATAGCGGTGGTTTGATCATCTGTGGCTACTTGGCCAATGGTAATGTTTTGGACTGCGGACGTTGTATTGCCTACCGGATCAGTGACCGTTGCGGTGACTGTATAGGTGTTGTCTGCTAGCGTAATTGCCGTGAGATCGAGCGCCCAATTCCCGCCAGCATCTACGACAAGTTCTAGATTTGACGTCGTATAGTCAGTGCCAGCAAAGTTGACGGTGAGATCATTCCCGATATCACCGAGATCCACGGTCCCACTGATAATGAGGGCGTTGTCATTCGTGACAAAATCGTTGGTATCACTGCCTGTATCGCTGGTAATACTATCAACGGTAACTGTATTGGTATCGCCGTCGTTATCGGGTGTGGTATCGACGGTGACACTGTCACTGCCGGCGGGTGAGGTATTGCCGATCTGATCGATCAACACCGCCGTCACCGTCAGCGTATTGCCTTCACCGGGGCTGGCGAAGGTGGTGGTGACACTGCCGTTGGTGATGTCGGTGGCATCGAGCACGACATCGGTAGTGGTGGAGCCATCACTGACCCGAATGGTATCGTCGGCGACGGCGCCGCCGGGCAGGGTGATGGTGATATCGACGGCACCGCTGAGTTCGGTGCCATTGAGGGTGCCATCGTTATTGCTATCTTC
>JARGOV010000012.1:0-21580 GCA_029212965.1 Porticoccaceae bacterium | reverse complement strand
CGACGGCACCGCTGAGTTCGGTGCCATTGAGGGTGCCATCGTTATTGCTATCTTCGCTGATCACCACCGTGGGTGCGGCACCGGTATCTCCGGCCAGGGTATCGACGGTGACACTGTCACTGCCGGCGGGTGAGGTATTGCCGATCTGATCGATCAACACCGCCGTCACCGTCAGCGTATTGCCTTCACCGGGGCTGGCGAAGGTGGTGGTGACACTGCCGTTGGTGATGTCGGTGGCATCGAGCACGACATCGGTAGTGGTGGAGCCATCACTGACCCGAATGGTATCGTCGGCGACGGCGCCGCCGGGCAGGGTGATGGTGATATCGACGGCACCGCTGAGTTCGGTGCCATTGAGGGTGCCATCGTTATTGCTATCTTCACTGATGGCTACAATTGGTGTGTTATCTGGTGTGGGATTGACCGGTGTATCATCAACGGTCGTGTCGATTGTTAAATTAAACGATGTACTAACGGCCGACAGGTTACCGGAAGCATCAGTGGCGGTAGCAGTGAAAGTGTAGTTGCCATTGCCAAGCGAAATAAGTGTGTAGGTCCAACTGCCGTCATCATTAGCAGTAGTTGTACCAACAGAAATGTTATTTTGAAAGATAGTTACTGTACTGAAGGCTTCAGCGCTACCGACAAGAGTGGGCGTTGTATCATTCGTAGTGCCTCCTGAGGAGAGGGGATCTGTTACGGGCAATCTGTCATCGTAGACATTGCTGATAATCGGAGCGTCTGGCGGGTTGTTACCCGCAAACTCAATGTCGACAATTTCTATCTCGGGTGGGCTGATATTACCGGCGTCGTCAATGGCAACGGCGATTACTTCGGTATCGTTCGCCAAACCCTGTTGCGGACTCCAAGACCAAATGCCATTACTGTCTACCAGTACTGTTGCCACTTCTTCGTCAGCAATGCTGAGGGAAATGTGGGTGCCAGATTCAGCAGTACCAGTCAACAGTGTGCCATTGGATGGGTTGATTTCGGGGGCAGGCGGAGCGGTTAGATCAATTTCAATTTGACCTTGAGTGGAGGCGATATTGCTTAGTGGGTCAGTGGCGGTGATGTGAACATTGGCGAGGCCTTCGGGAAGAGTCGCAATAGCGTCCTTTGGCATACTCCAGCTGCCATCGCCATTATTCACGGCGGGGTATTCAACACCGTCGACAGTGACGACAATGGTGGCCTCATTGTCGTCAACAGTGCCGGATAGTGAAGGCGTGGAGTCATTGGTGAGTAGCGCATCCAATGTCACTGTTGGACCAAGACGGTCTACCGTTTCTTCGGCTGTTGGGCTTCTATTGCCCAGGGGGTCTGTTGCCGTTACTTGGAGAATGTCACCATGCTCAAGGTCCGTCTCTACATCGATAGTCCAGTTGCCATCGCTATCGGCCTGACTCTCTCCAATAACTTCACCGTTTAGAGTTAGGGTGATTGTGCTGTTCGGCTCGGCGGTACCAGTGGCGGTATCACCACTTGTCGGGTCTACCTCTGGTGTATTTGGTGGTGTGGAGTCTTGCCTTGAGCTACTTGAATCTCTATTAAGTGCAGCTGCTGTAATGCCTCCTAGGGCAACTAAGCCGCCAAGAAAAAGTGATGAGCCTTGTGTAGGTTGAGCTGATGTGTCGTTTGCAGGTAGGAGTGATGAGTCATCTGCAGGTAATAGCCGAATTGCCTTTGCCGTTTCAGCGGTTGTTAATCTTGAATCAGTCGTCCAGTGAATTGAGCCTTCTGCGGGAAGTTCTGGAATGTCGGCACGCCAGATTTGCCCTTCAAAATCTTGATCTTGAAAATATAAATGGCTCTTCTCATCAAACTGAAAAAAACCGGTAATGTTAATTGGCGCGCCATCGATTAAATGAACAATAAGGTCGCCACCTACTTTTTCTAGTAGGACGACTTCTTCAGGGGTGATAGCGAGGGAGATATCGCTAGGGTTCTGTAAGGCTATTTTGTCGGTACTGAGAACGTGGTTTTTTTCGGAATTTAGCTCACCGTGTGAGGAAATTTTAATTTTTATTGCCATCCATAGCCTCATCTATGTTGTTTATTTATTTTATTTGTTATGAGGTAAGCACTAAGTCCATCATGCGTCTAGACTTTTTTAGCTAAAAATAGATGAAGAGGACAAATAAGAAGATGAGGAGCACAAAAATAATAAACAGAACCTTGAAAAATGGGCTGAAAGTCAATTTTTAAAAAGCCAATCGATAGCCTTTTGTCACGTAAATATAGAGAAGACAGCTTGGTGGGCGATGCAAAAAGCTTTGTCACTCGCCTGACAAAGCTGGTTGAAGGAAGATATGGCTTTTTGGTTTTTAACGTTCTATGTCTTTAAATAATAGGGCTCTCAGAGTGGGGGGCTGAGATAGGCTCAGGCGAATGCTCTTCCTGAAACTCATCAACTTTCGCTTCAATTTCTTTGATGTCTTCAAAACGGGCAATGTGGTAAAGGGCGTCGCCCTCGTTGACCAGAGGCAAATTGGTTCGTCCGATGACAATACCGCTGAATGTTGCAGTGATTTCCGCTTCTCTTTCACCGAAAGGGTCGGCGACTATGCCCAGTAGTGTGCCGTTTTTAACCCTGCCACCCAGGGGTACCATCGCTCTTAAAATACCGCTGCTGGGTGCGCGTACCCAAGAACTAGAACGCGCGACCACTGGGTCGGTTTGTCTCTTCGGCTTGGTGCGTGTAGCGGGTAGCATGCCGAGCAAGCGCATGACATTGACAATGCCTTTAACGCCTGCCCGAATTCCCACTTCATCAAATCGCAAGGCTTCACCTGCCTCATATAACAGCGTGGGGATACCATATTCGGAGGCGGATTCTCTCAGGGAACCATCGCGAAGATTAGAAGAAATAATCACCGGCGCCTGAAAGGCCCTGGCCATGCGGTTAGTTTCGTCGTCATCCAGATTGGCCCTTATTTGTGGCAGGTTGCTGCGATGAATGGCGCCGGTGTGTAAATCGATACCGTGGGTGCTCTTTGCCACAATTTCTGTCATAAATAAGTGAGCGAGCCGCGCCGCAAGTGAGCCTTTTTCGGTGCCTGGGAAAGAACGGTTCAGGTCGCGGCGATCGGGTAAATAACGAGAATGGCTGATGAGGCCATGGACGTTAACAATCGGCACGGCTAGAACAGTACCCTTGAGCCGTTTAAGGGCCGGAAGTTTGAGTACGCGGCGGATAATTTCCACGCCGTTGATTTCGTCGCCATGAATAGCCGCGCTGAGAAACAGACAAGGCCCAGCGCGTTTGCCGGCGATCACGTGTACGGGGATTGTCATGGGCGCGTGCGTATAGAGGCGCCCAGCGGGTAGGTCGATAGTGGTTCGCGTGCCCGGTTTAACAGCAATACCATTGATGGTGAAAGGCTCTGTGTTCATGCTACTTAGCCTTTACCCCGTGTACGTGTCCGGTGAGGTTTGGCATTTTTTTCAATAAACCCAATGATCATGCCGGCGACGTCTTTACCGGTTGCGGTTTCAATGCCCTCAAGACCGGGTGATGAGTTGACCTCCATCACCAGTGGTCCACGTTCGGAGCGCAGAAGATCAACCCCAGCGACATGAAGACCCATAATTTTGGCGGCTTTAACCGCCGTGGCACGTTCTGAGGGGCTAATTTTAACCAGCGAAGCAGAGCCGCCGCGGTGCAGGTTAGAGCGGAATTCACCGGGCTGGGCTTGACGTTTTATAGCGGCAACTACTTTGTCACCTACCACGAAACAGCGGATATCTGAACCACCGGCTTCTTTGATATATTCTTGAACCATGATGTTGGCTTTTAACCCCATGAAAGCCTCAATAACGCTCTCAGCTGCTTTTTTAGTTTCAGCCAACACCACACCGATCCCCTGTGTGCCTTCAAGCAGCTTGATGACTAAGGGGGCGCCTCCCGCCATTTTGATCAGGTCGGGGATATCGTCAGGGTCATGGGCAAAGCCGGTATTTGGCATGCCAATGCCTTTGCGTGATAGCAATTGTAAAGAGCGTAATTTGTCGCGAGAGCGACTAATCGCCACAGATTCATTCAGCGGGTAGGCCCCCATCATTTCAAACTGTCGTAAAACCGCAGTGCCATAAAAGGTTACTGAGGCACCAATGCGGGGAATAATGGCATCAAACGTCGGCAGAGTTTCTCCTTTAAAATGGACTTCTGGATTACTGGATGCGACATTCATATAGCTACGTAATACATCGACCACCATAGGCTCGTGGCCGCGTTGTTCACAGGCTTCAACCAGGCGTCGGGTGGAATAGAGTTTTTTGTTGCGGGATAAAATCGCTATTTTCACTTGATATTCTCCTGGGTGGGTACGTCGCAAGGCGTGTGCTCTGCATTGCCTAGTAGGTAGGATGCACCAGGGTCGACGACGACTCTGTTTTGCATAGCTGTTCGTCCCAATAACATGCGAAAGCGCATGGTATCTCGGTTAGTGAGCGTTATCTCAATGGGCCATTTTGAGTTGCCTAGCTCCAATAGTGTTGATATGACGTAGCGCTCTTCTTTGTGGCCGCCGGAATCGGTGACTATTCGCTTGTCGACGACTCGTGCTTCGCAAAATAATTCGGGTTGTGATTCGTGTTGTCGGGGATGCATGCCGAAGCGAATCCACTCTGTACGCCCTTTGTTAAAAGGTTCGAGACTAAAGGCATGCAGGCAGGAGGTTCTTGCGCCGGTGTCGATCTTGGCTTTGATGAGTGGAAGATTGAGTTCTGGTAGCAGAACCCATTCACGCCACCCCAGCGTTATGGGTGTGTTATTCACTAATATAAAGGTTCCTTAACTGTGATGAGCTCGGTCGAAAGGAAATATTGATCGAACTGAAGTCTACTTTTTAGTGTGCCCGCAGTAGAAGTAATCAATGGCACTCTGCCTTCTCTTTCTGAAGTAAGCAACTGAAATCTACACCAGTGTGTTTTGTGGTTTTGGGGACAGTTAATTGTTAGTTGATTAGGGTGGGTCGGGTTAAGCCTTGTCAACATTCGTGCTCTGTCTGTCAATTGAGCCGATATCGAGCACTGGTGCTGCATCTATCTGCTGTGCGTCCATCATATGAGCAACCCGTTGCAGGGCGGCAATAATCATCATTTGCTCCCACTGCTGCAAGTTATCAAATTGATGGGTGAAGTGTTCCTGTAGAGGGATTGGTGCATCCTCTAGAATGTTAGCACCGGCATCCGTCAAGTGAGCGTGTACTTTACGTTTATCTTTGGTGGAGCGCTCTCGGTAAACCAGCTCTCGCTTTTCCAAACGATCGAGAATAGTGGTGACAGTCGCCTGACTGAGGCTAACTTCGTTTGCCAGTTCGCCAATGGTGATGTCGCTTCTGGCGCGAATAGCCTGTAGCAGCAAAATTTGCGGGGTTGTTAGCCCGGTTGTCTTTGCCAAGTGCTTTGAGTGCAGGTCGGTGGCCCGAATGACCCGGCGCAAGGCAACTAAAACGTCATCTATATTATCCAAATTCAGTACTCTCAAATGTTGTTTCGATGGATTCTTTGTCGCGATTATATTTTGACTGTACAGGTCTTGCTATCGCTCCTTGTTTTGTTGAGCAATAAATTCTAATCAGCGGGTCTTGCAGAGTTAGTTCAAAGGCAATGCTGTCAGCAGGCTAGTGAACCTTGCAAAGGAATACCTTTAGTGTACAATGCTTCGTGTACTAAGCAAAATATGAAGCTGCCATGGAGAGCAGTTTTTTTTGGGGTAAAAATTCACATTATTTTCCATGTTTTTTAGAGTTTTTCCCGGTTTTGCTTGTAGATTTTACAAATATTGCTTAGCTCTCTAAGCATATAGTTGTTAAAAAAATTATTTATGGTCCCCCTAGTAATGAATCAAGAATTTACTTTTTATCAGCCATCTATGGATGATGGCTGGGATGTTTCTCAGTTGATCGGTGTTTGTCCGCCTCTCGACACCAACTCGGTTTACTGCAATTTACTGCAATGTCATCACTTTGCCAGTACATCGGTTGCGGTCCGTAAGGATGACGATTTGGTGGGCTTTATCAGTGCTTACCGGGTGCCCGATAAGCCTGAAACGTTGTTTGTCTGGCAGGTAGCTGTCGCTGAGAGTGCCCGTGGGCACGGGTTGGCAACGCGGATGATCGAGCACATTTTGGCAAGAGAGGCATGCTTAGACTGCAGTTTTATAGACACTACGATCACCGAGGATAACGAAGCCTCGTGGGCGCTGTTTGGTCGGGTTGCCAAGCACTATGGAGCCCCTTTAAGACGCGAAGAGTTGTTTACTAAAGCGCAGCATTTTGCCGGGCAACACGATACTGAGTTGTTGGTGACCATTGGCCCGTTAGCCCGTTAGAGAACGCCACGGACTCAGCTGGCGCAAACATATCACCCATTACCGCAGTACACGCAACAAAAGGAAATCACGGTATGAAAATATTTGACGAAATTGAATCGGAAGTACAGAGCTACGCACGGGCATTTCCCCGGGTGTTTCATAAGGCCCAAGGTGAATACCTTTACGATGCAGAGGGCAATCAATTTCTCGATTTCCTCGCTGGCGCAGGCACGCTGAATTACGGCCACAATAATCCGGTCTTCAAAGAGCAATTGCTGGAGTACATTAACAACGATGGCATTACCCACGGCCTCGATCTGCATACCAAAGCCAAGGGTGCTTTTCTTGAAGCCTTTAACGAGAAAATTCTCAAGCCACGGGGTATGGATTACCTCGTGCAGTTCACCGGCCCCACCGGTACCAATGCGGTTGAGGCGGCAATGAAAATAGCCCGCAACGTGACGGGTCAGCAGAACATTGTGACCTTCACCAATGGCTTTCACGGTGTCAGTTTGGGCGCATTGGCGGCCACCGGTAATGCCCATCACCGAGATGCGGCAGGTGCAGCCCTCACCGGCGTGCACCGTATGCCCTACGATGGTTATTTGGGTGATGGTATCGATACCACCGCCTATCTGGATAAAGTGCTCTCTGATTCAAGCAGCGGTATTAATTCACCGGCCGCGGTGATGGTGGAAACCGTACAAGGTGAAGGCGGTATTAATGTCGCCAGCTTTGAGTGGCTGCGTAACTTACAGGCTGTGTGCAAAAAACACGGATTACTACTGATTATTGACGATATTCAGGCGGGCTGTGGCCGCACCGGTAATTACTTTAGTTTTGAAGAAGCAGGTATTGAGCCGGATATCATCACCCTCTCCAAATCCTTGGGCGGTTACGGTTTGCCCTTTGCAGTGGTATTAATGAAACCTGCACTCGACCAGTGGAAGCCGGGTGAACATAACGGCACGTTCCGGGGCAATAATTTTGCCTTTGTCACTGCTAAGGCTGCTATTGACCACTACTGGTCGGATGACGCTTTTTCGGAGTCGGTTAAAAATAAGGGACAGTACGTCTCGCAACGATTGGCCGCCATTGTTGAGCGCTATGGCGAGGGCAACTTTACGGCACGGGGTCGTGGCATGTTTCAGGGCATCAACTGTGTGAATGGTGAAATAGCCGGTGCAATTACCCAACGCGCCTTTAAAAGCGGGCTGATTATTGAAACTAGCGGTGCCGATGACCAGGTTGTGAAGTTTTTATGTCCACTGACCATCAGTGACGAAAACTTAAAAAAGGGCATCGATATTGTCGAGCAGGCCATCAAAGAGGTCTGTGCCAAAGAAACCTCGATACCGGAAGAGGTTGATTACTTTGACGAATCTCAGTCTGTCAGCGCTTGACAGGTGCTGGACTGTTGCGCTCTAAAACTGTAGTAGCAACATTATTACATTGAGCAGATCGCCTGCTCAGCTAAATTAGTTGAAAAATAAGGAGTATTGCCTTGTTAGTTAGAAATTTGAAAGACGCTGAAAAAACAGATCGACGCATCGTCTCCCCCGACGGCAACTGGGAGAGCACGCGACTGCTGCTCAAAGATGATCAAATGGGGTTTTCCTTTCACATTACCACGATCTATGAAGGCGTTGATTTCCAGATGCATTATCAACGTCACCTCGAAGCGGTGTACTGCATTTCTGGTGAGGGCGAGGTCGAAACAGTGGCTGATGGCAAAGTTTATCCCGTCACTCCGGGTACTTTATACAACCTAGATAAACACGATAAACATAATTTGCGTGCCTTTAAAGAAATGAAGCTGGCCTGTGTTTTTAACCCGCCGCTCAATGGCAAAGAAGTGCACAACGCTGAAGGTTCTTATGAACTGGATGCCGAAGCTGTTAGTACATAAGAGCTGTTGGTGACGAAAAGCCATTAATTGATTGCGAAAACAACTAGTCACTAAGCTGCCAGTTACCAAGTCGTTAGTTACTGGCGATGCAAAACCATTAACCAGAGGACAAACAGCCAGAATATGAAATCGGCAAACGTACCAGTAATGAACACACAGCAAGACCGTTATCCGTCTAGAGGTGCGTCGAAAGCACAGCTGGGTAAACGTTTAGATCCGGTCATCTATGCCGACGAAACTGGATCAGGACCCATTGGCCAGGACTTGTTGAGACAATATGAAGAAAACGGATTTTTGGTTTTAGACGCTGTTTTTAGCGAACAAGAGATCCGCAGTTTTCAGCAGGAGCTTGAGCAACTCAAGGGTGATGAACAGATAGCCGCGTCGGGTGAGACGATTACAGAACCCGGCAATGGTGAAATTCGCTCAATTTTCAGAATTCATCAGATAAGTACAGTCTTTAAAAAACTCGCAAGCGACTCGCGGCTGGCTGGTCTTGCCCAGTACCTGCTCAATGATCAGGTTTACATTCACCAGTCGCGCTTAAACTATAAGCCCGGATTTCGCGGCAAAGAGTTTTACTGGCATTCGGACTTTGAAACCTGGCACGTGGAGGATGGCATGCCCGCCATGCGGGCGTTGAGTATGTCCATCACATTGACTGAAAACCACGACACCAACGGTCCCTTGATGTTGATCCCTGGATCGCACCAATACTATGTCGTGTGTGAGGGGGAAACGCCCAAAAATCATTTCAAGTCATCTCTGCGCAAACAGGAATATGGTGTCCCCAGCGACCATTGTTTAAGTCAATTGACTGACCAGGGCGGCATTGTCACAGCTACCGGCAAACCAGGGAGCGTCGTCGTGTTCGATTGCAATACCATGCATGGTTCAAACGGCAATATCACACCCTATCCACGCTCTAATGCTTTCTTTGTGTATAACGCTATCAGTAATCGCGTGGTTGCGCCCTTTTGTGATCAACCGCCACGCCCCGAATATATTTGTGCTCGTGAAACGATCGACCCTGTCATCGTTGCAGCTAGGGGTGGTTAAGGGTGAATAATCAACAACGCGACATTCTTAAGCAATTGATGAAAAACCGTATTAACGAGATAGAAGGATTTTTATTGCCCAACGGAGAAGATAGTGACCCAGATGATGCGTCAGCAAGCCTCGATCAAAAAATTGCATCGGCTGTTAACTCCCAGGTGAGTCAAAATGAAAAGCGTGAGCTCACTTTGATACGCAATAATCTGCAATGGCTGGACAGTGAAGATGCGGGTTATTGCCAGCAGTGTGGCGAAGAAATTCCTTTCGCGCGATTACAGGCCGTGCCAGCCACACGACTCTGTATTGGTTGCGCTGAGCGGTCATAAGTCGTTGCTGCGCATACTTAACATGGAGATCAGTATAAAGGCCAAGTTAGTACTCCATTCAACTTTTTCATAGTAGGAAATATGACAACAAGCAGACAAACACTAGCACAACACAGTGTTGAGAAAATCGGCGGCACGTCCATGAGCGATTATCAAGCCGTACGCGACAATATAGTTTTTAAGCCTGGCATTGGACAGAACTTATACCAGAGGGTCTTTGTTGTGTCGGCCTATAGTGGTATCACCAACGATCTTCTTGAGCATAAAAAATCAGGGCGTCCTGGTATTTACGGTTTATTTGCCAGCAGTGAAAACGACGACGACTGGTTTGAGGCCATGGCGCAGCTGCAGAGCAAATTACATGACATCAATCAGCAGCTGTTCACCAGTGAATCAGACTTAAAGCGTGCTAATCAGTTTATCGATGAGCGCATTGATGCAGCCCACCAATGTTTAACGGACCTGCAAGGGGTGTGTCGGCATGGCCATTTTTCCCTGTCCGAGCACCTCGATACGGTCCGCGAAATGCTCGCCAGTATTGGCGAAGCCCACAGTGCCTGGAACACTGCGGCATTATTACAGCGCGATGGTGTGAATGCTTGCTTTGTCGATTTAAGCGGCTGGCAAACCGCTGTTCATATGTCTCTGGATGAGCGCATTTTGCAGGCTTTTGACGCCATTGACTTGACAACAGAACTTCCCATTGTCACCGGGTATGTACATACTGAAAGTGGCTTAATGGCCAGTTTTAATCGAGGCTACAGTGAGATTACTTTCAGCCGCATCGCGGTATTGACCGGTGCCAGGGAAGCGATTATCCATAAAGAATTTCATCTCAGTAGTGCCGATCCCTTGTTGGTCGGTGAGACGAACGCCGTACCCATTGGTCGAACCAATTACGATGTGGCCGACCAACTGGCTAATCTGGGTATGGAGGCTATTCATCCCAAAGCCGCCAAAGGCTTGCGTCAAAACGAAATTCCGCTGCGTATTAAAAACACCTTTGAGCCGGAACACGCGGGTACGGTCATTGCCCAGGACTATGTCAGTGATACCCCTCGCGTGGAGATTATTGCCGGTAGCAAGGGTATCCATGCACTGGAGCTGTTTGACCAGGACATGATGGGACAGATCGACCTCTACGACCGAGAAATTCTGGCAGTATTGCGCCGTTTTAAGGCGGAGATTGTGACCAAAGATGTGAATGCCAACACCATCACCCATTACCTGGCCACTAACCTGAAAACGATTAAGCGTATCCGCAATGCACTTCAGGATAAATATCCTGATGCTGAGCTGGACCAGCGAAAAGCGGCCATTGTCTCGGCCATTGGTAGCGATATGCGGGTAGCGGGTATGTTGTCTAAAGCGGTTTCTGCGCTAGCGGCGCAAAATATTAACGTGCTAGCGATGCACCAATCTATGCGTCAGGTGGATATGCAGTTCGTGGTCGGTGAGGAGGACTATGAGTTGGCCGTAAAAAGCCTGCATGCGTGTTTGGTGGAAGTGCATGATCACGGTAAAGCGATATGCGCGGCATAAAGTGGGTGACGTTAAGAGTTTGCTTACTGTTACTACCCTTCGAGCAAATAGTTGCCAGTGAGCAGGCAGAGGGCAACCCGCCCTTTGGTGAGAGGATTGCCAAATCGCCTTTTGTTGAACTCTATGTGCTGGATGAACTTAAGCAGTTGCGCGTTGATATGGCCGCTCAAAAAAACGAATTGTTGCAGCAGGTCGTTGACCGTGAAATCAATTCCATTGATCGTGGTGTTGAGTATGCCACCGATACGATCAGTTACTTTTTTTACTTGATAGCAGCTGCCAGCTCGATACTGGTATTAGTGGGCTGGTCATCGATACGTGATATCAAGGAGAGAGTGCATTCACATGCGGACCAGCAGGTGGCCGGGTTAATTGAAACTTACGAAGAACGGCTGCGCAATATAGAAAATCAACTGAGCCAGAAAACCGAATTGTATGAAGAAAATCGTGCCGAAATTGCGCTCACTCAGGAAATACACTCTCTGTGGTTGCGAGCGGGGCAGGACCATGGTGCCCACAATAAGATCGCTACCTACGACCAGATATTAAAACTTCACCCCGAAGACACTGAGGCGCTCACCTACAAGGCCGATGCAGTATTAGAAATGGAAGAACCACAATGGGCGGTGAACCTGTGTAACCAGGCACTTGCCATTGACCCCGACAACGGCCATGCTTTTTATCAACTGGCTTGTGCCTATACGGCCTTAAACCAGTTTGATGAGGCGGTAGGGTATTTGAAGGAAGCTCTGGCGCGCTCAGAAACCTATCGCGATGATTTGCTGAGTGAACCTGCTTTAGTGCCCCTAAAGCGTTACGAACCCTTTAACCAATTACTGGAACAGGTGCGTGAAACTTAACTTTGATCTGGAAGATGCCAGCCAGGTAGCGATTGGTGCTTTTGCCTTGGCGGTGCCAATTTCTTTTTCTGAAGAAGCCTGGAGTCTGAGTGAAACCCTCCCGGCGGAAAACATTCTGCTTATGGCCTGTCTCTCGGTGATGTTCCTGGCCTTCTTCACCTATGAGAGTGTTTTTCAGGGTAATATTTCTTATCGCATTCCCGTTTTTCTTTTTCGAATACTGATCGCTTACGCGGTTGCTGGGCTTGTGGTGGCCCTGGTATTAACCGCCCTCGATAAATTTCCCATCACATCCGAGCCGGTGATCGCGGTTAAACGTTTAATTATCATTGCCATGCCAGCTTCGATGGGTGCCATCATTGTCGATGCTTTTGACAAAGAATGATGACAGACACGCCAAAGCCTGCGGTGCACGGTTAGAGGCTCAGCCATGGATGACACCTTAATCGCCCTGTCTTTTATCGGTTTCCTGTTAGCTTTCACGCTTATCGGCCTATCGTCGCTGCTTAAAAGCCGCGGCACCCGTCATGACTATTACCTCGCTGATAATACGGTTAGCCCCTGGTTGGTTGGCTTATCCGCAGTGGCTACCAATAACAGCGGTTATATGTTTATCGGGGTTATCGGTTATACCTATGCCACGGGCCTAGCCTCTATCTGGCTGATGATTGGCTGGATAGCCGGCGATTTTTTAGCGTCATTGTTTGTGCATTCACGCTTACGGGTGGCGACAGAAAACAATGACGAAGTCAGTTACGCCGGGGTGCTGAGTAGTTGGTATGGGGATAAAAATAACCAGTTGCAACGTTTAATTGGCATTATTTCGTTAGTTTTTTTATTGGCCTACGCTGGTGCACAGCTGGTAGCAGGCGGTAAAGCCCTGCACGTACTTTTTGGTTGGGCTCCCTGGCTCGGTGCTGTTATTGGCGCAGTGATGGTATCACTCTATTGTTTTGCCGGTGGTATTAGAGCCTCTATCTGGACCGATGCGGCCCAGTCGACAGTAATGATCATTGCCATGGCTTCATTACTGGTAATGGCGACACAGTCACTGGGTGGATTGGATGGGGCAATTTCAAGCATGCAGGAAGTGGCAGGCTTTCTCGACTGGTTTCCCAAAGATCTGGCGCTGCCCGGTGTCGCTGGGGGCGTACTGTTTGCGGTGAGTTGGTTGTTTGCCGGGCTATCGGTGATTGGCCAACCCCACATCATGGTGCGGTTTATGGCTCTTAACAATCGGACCAGTATGCGACAGGCGCGCGCCTGGTATTACCTGTGGTTTATTGCTTTTTATTGCATTACTACTGGCGTCGGTTTGTTGTCCCGTGTCTATTTGTCGGATAGCGGTAGTTTCGATGCAGAACTGGCCTTGCCGATGATGGCCCTTGAGTTGCTGCCACCTCTGGCTGTGGGTTTAGTGCTGGCCGGCATTTTCGCCGCCACTATGTCCACTGCTGATTCACTGATACTCAGTTGTTCCGCCGCGATTACTCACGACCTGCTACCGAAAAGAGTAGAGCAGCCATTGTTGATCAAATTCACTACCCTTGTTATTACTGGCTGTGCGCTGATGCTGGCGTTGTCCAATAGTCAAAGTGTTTTTAGCCTGGTTATTATGGCTTGGTCCGGTCTGGCCAGTGCCTTCGCGCCTTTGCTGATTGCACTTTGCCTGGGGATGAAACCACGTCAGTCAATTAGCATTATCGCCGCTTTAACGGGACTACTCTCCGCGCTGCTATGGCGCTATCTAGGCTGGCACCATGCTGTGTACGAGGGCTTGCCGGGTATGTTGGCTGGCAGTGTCGTGCTTATGTTGTGGCGTGAGCGCAAAGCTACCGTCGATGGACACATATAGTAGTAAACAACTAAGAGCTGCCATCGAAAAACGCTGGACATCTGTCTCAACGGCATCCTTTTTTTCATCCATGGCACCTTAGTAGTAGCCCTTCGCCAATGGGGCCAACGTCATTGTAATAAGGTACCAGTGTCGTGAGGCGTTAAAGGAGAAAAACGTTATGGCAAATATTGCTGAAGAAAAATTTGAAAAATTTCGTTCTCCTTTCCAGGCGTTTGTGCGTGATGAGTCTTTAGCGAGCATTTTTCTCTTTCTGGCAGCTGTGCTCGCATTGCTCGCAGCCAACTCACCAGTAGCAGAGCATTATTTTGCCCTTGTGCACTTGCCCATAATATTGGGTCTTGGCGACGTTGCCCTGACATTCAATGCGCATCAGCTTATCAATGATGGCTTAATGGCACTGTTCTTTTTTGTATTAGGTCTAGAAATTAAACGTGAATTTCTGGTCGGAGAACTGCGTGACCCGAAACGGGCAACGGCTTTATTAGCGGCCGCTATTGGCGGCATGGCCGTGCCCGCGGTGATTTATTTTATCTTTAATCAGGGGTCATCAGCACATCATGGTTGGGGCATCCCGATGGCCACCGATTCAGCTTTTGCACTGGGTGTGCTGATGGTGCTTGGAAAAAGAGTGCCGCTGAGCTTAAAAGCCTTCCTCGTCGGATATGCCATTATTGATGATCTCGGGGCGATCATGGTTATTGCGCTGTTCTATACAGACTCACTGAACATTAATTACCTGGGTGCCAGTGTTGCTTGTCTGGCTGTAATGATTGGCTGTAACATCATTGGAATTCGCCATTTTTTTGTCTATTTTGCGATGGGCCTGTTGTTATGGGGTGGTCTGATGAGCGCTGGTGTGCACGGTACGGTGGCCGGTGTTTTAGTTGCCCTAGTTGTGCCTGCCCGTGCCAGGCATGGTCGACGTTGGTTTTTGCGCCGTACTCAGAAGTTGATTGACAAAGTTGAACGTCTCGAGGAGCGCGAAATACTGGGCAACCCTCAACAACATGGTGCCGTGGAGGCTGTTGAGCAAGCAGCGGCATTGGCTACTACGCCACTGAGGCGGTGGGAACGTGCGCTTGAACCGCCGGTTCTTTGGCTCATACTGCCCTTGTTTGCCTTTGCGAATGCGGGCATTCCTCTGGGTTGGGAGCGATTTGCCACGTTATCAGTGAGCCCCATTGCATGGGGTATTGTGGGCGGTTTGGTTATCGGAAAAACCGTGGGTATAAGTGTATTGGTTTGGCTCACAGTACGTCTGGGCTGGGGGCGTTTGCCGGAAGCGGTGACACTCACTCATATCGTAGGTTTAGCTTTATTAGGTGGTATGGGCTTTACTATGTCGACGTTTATCGCGGTATTGACCTTTGAGGTTGAGAGTGAGCTTTATCTGGCCAAAACCGGGATTCTTATCGCTTCGTTTATCGCGGGTATCAGTGGGTATCTATGGTTGCGGTTTTGTCCTGATGAACGCGCTGACAAAGCCAGTAAAGAACCGCCTGTTGCTTGACAAAAATTTTGCTATTGGCGTGTTTGTTCTGACGCCTGAATCTGTGGAGTAGACAGCGCTATAATCCCTTCGAGCTTTAAGCGGCGATACTTTCTTGAATATGAATTGTCATATAATGAACGCCCCTATCTACTAAAGACTCTGTTGATGTGATGAGCTACAACCAGGATGAAAAGGTGACCGTCGATAGCCAACAACGTAGCAACACCCAGCAAAGTAGCAATATTAAGCGACCTGAAGCTTATGGTTTCTGGAAGACGGTAGTTATTGTGCTTTGTGGTCATTTGGGTGTCAGAACCACTGAACAGCGAAAAACGGATTTTGCAAGAGCCAATGGAGTGCATGTGTTTGCCGTGGCAGTACTGTATTTTTTGCTGATAAATATCGCCTTAATAATATTGGTTAATGTTATTTCTGGGTGATGGTTTAGTGAAGTTATAATATTTTAGACGCCTGATTTTTAATCTTTATTTGCCGGTATCAAAAATACCGGTGACTTCCCTCTGCTGCAATTCTCTACTTTTTCCGGGTGATAATTGCGGATCTAAATTCAACGCGCCGATAGATAGGCGGTGTAGCTCTAGCACTTCGTTTTGAAAACGGCCAAACATTCTTTTAATTTGGTGGTAGCGCCCCTCGGTTAAATATACTTCGCTAACGTGGCTGCTGATAATTTCCAGTTGGGCCGGCTGGGTGGTGATGCCTTCGTAGTCAAAATACATGCCTTTGGAAAAGGCAAAAATATAGCGTTCATCAAGCGGCTTTTCTAATTCAACACGATAGCGTTTGACGATGTTATTACGGGGTGAAGACAATTGGCGTGACCAGCGACCATCGTTAGTGAGCAGGATTAAACCCGTAGAATTGAAGTCCAGGCGTCCGGCAATATGCAGCTTGTCGCGTTCATTATTATCGAATAAATCGTCAAGTGAATCGTCGAGCAAATCGACCACGGTTTTATGATGATTGTCTTTGGTAGCACTCACCACTCCTCTGGGCTTGTGCAGCATTACGTAGCGAGGTCTGTTGTTTTGTATGACCTGTTGGTCGAAGATGACGTGGCTGAATTGATGAATGCTTTGCTGAACATCACAAGCCACCTCACCGTCTACCACAATCCGGCCCTGAGCTATTATTGGGCGAATTGCCTGGCGTTTAATCCCGAGTTGCCGGCTCATAAAACGATCAAGGCGCGTGCGTTGGGACTTCATCAATGGTTTATCAACGTGAGCATAGATAGACTACTGACTAGGGGTCGAGGAAATAGTGGCGAAAACCATTGTTAGTATTATGTTGTCATTTTTTAAAACAGCCGGCTGAATAGCCCCTTCCTCGCGCTCAGTGAGCTGGCAAGGGGCTATCTTTGTCGAGCAATGAGTCGAGTTCTAATCGGGTAGTGTTGCCAGGTTCGGCTCAACTTTTTGAAAGCCAGCTAAGGCGACAGTGGGGTGTTCAGTATTGCTGGAAAAGTCGGTAATTTTTCCCCAGTTATCGACCACCTGTTCTAGACTAATGCCTTCGGTAAGGGGCAGAGTAATACCTTCGCTACGTTCCCAACGCACCTGTGAATACCAGCCGCCACCGAGTTCAAACAGGTTGCCGTTAGCGGGGCAGTCTTCGTGGCACAGATAGCCGACTAGTGGACTGACGAAAGCCGGGTTGAGGGCTTTGACCATTTTCTCTTCGAGAATGGTTTCTGTCATGCGCGAACCGGCAAAGGGGGCGATGGTGTTGCACTTGATATTGTACTTACCGCCTTCTTGAGCCAACGTTTGCGCAAGGCCAAATAAGCCGAGCTTGGCCATCGCGTAGTTGGCTTGACCAAAATTGCCGTACACCCCTGAGCTGGATGCGGTAAATACCAGGCGCCCATACTGCTGTTCGCGTAGGTGAGGCCAGGCGGCGTGAGTGACTTTAAATGCACCTTTAGTGTGAACGTTATAAACTTGATCCCAGTCGTCCTCTGTCATTTTGTGGAAAGAGGTGTCGCGCAAAATGCCGGCATTGTTAATAAGAATGTCGATTTTACCGTAGGTGTCGAGCGCGGTTTGTACAATTTTTTCACCGTCAGTGACGGAGTCGTAATTGGCGACGGCCTCCCCACCAGCAGCTTTAATTTCTTCTACAACCTTGTCGGCAGGACTATTACTACCACTGGTGCCCCGGCCTTGCATGTCACCGCCAAGGTCGTTAATCACCACCTTGGCACCACGACTCGCTAGCAGCAGGGCGTGGGCACGACCCAAGCCACCGCCACTGCCCGTGACAATGGCAACTCGTCCTTCGTAATTTAGTGTATCGCTCATGACTCTTTCCTTTTTGGTTTGACGCTGCTTAAAATACTGTATTCGATTTTTAAATGTGGGCACTTAAATACCACAGATGTCACTATTTGTCAGTTCTTCGCTGTCCACACAAAGGGTCTCAATAATGCTTTCTAAATACATTAGCCTCGATCAAGCGATCTACGACTACATATTGGCGAGTTCTTTAAGAGAGAGCCACGTGTTAGCACAATTGCGCGCTGAAACCGCGGCACTGCCCATGGCGGTGATGCAAATTGCCCCCGAGCAAGGTCAGTTTATGGCCTTGCTGGTTAAACTGATGGGTGCGAAGCGAGCTCTCGAGGTCGGTGTTTATACCGGCTACAGTGCGCTGGCTGTTGCCGAGGCATTGCCGGATGAGGGGCTGCTTGTCGCCTGTGATATCAACGCTGAAACCACGGCCATTGCCCAACGCTATTGGCAGACAGCGGGGGTCGCCCATAAAATTGATTTGCGTCTGGCTCCAGCTACACAAACCTTGCAGGCCTTACTGGACGATGGACAGGCGGGCAGCTTTGACTTTGCGTTTATCGATGCCGACAAAACCACTTATAGTGATTATTACGAATTGTGCCTGGCGTTGTTGCGTCCCGGCGGATTGATTGTTGTCGACAATGTACTCTGGGGCGGTGCCGTATTGGAGCCATCAAGCAATGACGCGGACACCCAGGCGATTCAGCTGTTCAATACCCAGTTGAAAGATGACCTGCGTGTCGATCTCAGTTTACTACCACTGGCGGATGGGCTGAGTCTGTTGCGCAAGCGTTAATCTCTAGTTTATACGTCAATAAGCCCTATGACTTATAATTGATGTGTTGCGTGACTTCACCCCTATGACTGAGCCCAGCCAGCAGAGAAAAATCATCCACTGTGACTGCGATTGTTTCTATGCGGCGGTTGAGATGCGCGATGACCCCTCGCTTGCCACGTTGCCGATTGCCGTGGGTGGTAGCGCTCAACGCCGAGGCGTGATTGCCACTTGCAACTATGCCGCACGTGGTTACGGCATACACTCAGCGATGGCGACAGCCCGCGCCTTGCGCTTATGCCCAGGCTTAATTGTTGTGCCCCCCAATTTTACAAAATATCGTGAAATTGCCTTGCAGATTCGTGAAATTTTTGCGGATTTTACTGCCCTTGTTGAACCTTTATCTCTCGACGAAGCCTTTCTCGATGTTAGTGCCACTACACTCTATCAGGGCAGCGCCACTTTAATGGCTGAGGCGATTCGTGCCCGTATCAAAGATGAAATTGGCATCACGGTTTCTGCCGGTGTTGCCCCGAGTAAATTTTTGGCAAAAATTGCCAGTGACTGGCGCAAACCTGACGGCCTGTTTGTCATCACCCCGCAACAGGTCGATGGTTTTGTACAGGCTTTGCCAGTAGGTAAGTTATTCGGAGTGGGTAAAGTCACCGAAAAAAAATTGCACCAGTTGGCAATAAAAACCTGTGGCGATTTGCGACAGCTCAGTTTAATCACTTTAACCGAGCATTTTGGTGTGCTGGGTAAGCGTTTATTTGAATTGAGCCGAGGTATCGACAACCGGCCTGTGAAAGTAGATAGGCGTAGAAAATCCCTCAGTGTTGAAACGACATTTGCCGATGATTTACCCGATGCCGCTAGCTGTATTGCCCGCTTAACAGATTTGTTTGAGCAATTACAAACACGCTATGAAAGTATTGATGATTCTTACCAAGTGAGTCGGCATTATTTAAAAATGCGTTTCAGTGATTTTACCAGCACAACAGTAGAGCGAGAGTTACCGGATGGCGTTACACTCAAGGGGTATCAACGCTTGTGCGAGCAAGCCTGGTGGAGAGGAGAACAAGGTGTTCGCTTACTGGGTATCGGTTTGCGTTTTGTTGACGTAACACACGATCAGGCGGGCCATCAGTTTTCCTTGGCCTTAGAAAAAAAAGACGATGATTAAACTCATGGTTTGCGCGCTATACACTGTGCGCAATACAACCGCAGGAATAAAAATTGATGGAACAAGTTACGGAAAAAAATAGCGAGTCTAATAATAGTAGCGCTGCGACGATGACTAATATTAATCTCGATCGAGCCCTGTGCCGTATCGCGCCTATTCACAAAGGGGTTGTTGAAGTGCTGCGCTACCCCAAGCGGGTAGTGACTGTCACCTTTCCTATTGAAATGGATGATAGTTCAGTACAGGTCTTTAAGGGTTTCCGGGTAGTCCACAATCGTACGTTAGGGCCGGGCAAGGGCGGTATACGCTTTCACCCCGATGTGGATCTTAATGAAGTCAGCGCAATGGCTGCTTTAATGACCTGGAAATGCGCTCTAATTGAGGTGCCTTTTGGCGGGGCAAAAGGCGGGGTGATTTGCGACGCTAAAAAGTTGTCTAGCCACGAACTACGTCGTATTACGCGGCGATTTATCAGTGAGCTTGGAGATAATATTGGGCCCTATACAGACATTCCTTCGCCCGACTTATACACCAACGAACAAACGATGAGCTGGGTGTTTGACACCTACGATGTGATGCACAGCGGCAATAATAATCGCGCTGTCGTCACCGGTAAGCCGGTCTCACTCGGCGGCTCGGTGGGACGCCGAGAAGCTACCGGTCGTGGTGTGTGCTATGCCGCTCGCCATTTTATAGCCAAGGGCATGGTACAGGGATTGAGCAGCCTCAATGGTGCCACAGTAGCAATTCAGGGCTTCGGTAATGTCGGTGCCGTCGTTGCTGAACAAATGCAATGCATGGGTGCTAAAGTCATCGCTGTAAGTGATTCCCAGGGCGGTATTATTGATGATGCCGGTTTGGATTTAGCACAAGTGACAGCCTATAAACGTGAGCACGGTTCTCTTATCGGCTTGCCTGGCACCATGAGTGCCACTAATGATGCCCTGCTAGAAGTCGACTGCGATGTGTTGGTGCCAGCGGCCCTTAGTCATCAAATATGCACTCACAATGCTGAACGAATTAAAGCAAAGCTAATCGTTGAAGCGGCGAACGGACCCATTAGTCCGGAGGGAGATCGGATGCTTGCAGGCAAGGGTATTCAGGTGCTGCCAGATATTCTGGCCAATGCAGGAGGTGTCACAGTGAGTTACTTTGAATGGGTGCAAAATCTTGAAAACCAACAGTGGGAGCTGAATGAAGTCAACGAGAAATTACTTAAAAAAATAAATAAGGCAGTTGATGTCAGCGTCGAGCGTTTGAAGTTGTTGGCCGCCGATGAATGCAAGTTGCCCGAAGATGACCATGGCTACCCACTCGACCTGCGCACGGCCTCATTAGTTATTGCGCTTGAAAAATTGGTTACAGTGACTGAACAACGGGGAATTTGGCCTTGATACTATTGTGTTGCAATCATGTGTAAATGCTGTTGCGAGAAATTAGCATTAATTTTACATACAGTGATTTCCCCCGGAATATTATCACCTAGGGCATCGTTCGCTATTAGTTTGAAGAAAAACGGCTGATGCCAGAGCGCTTTCGTCTTGTAAGGCTTTGTGAGCCTTGCGCACATTGACCAAATATTCTGGTTCTAGAAACCATACTTGCCTTAGTCTATAAAACTGGGTTGCGTACAAGTTGTTGAAGCGGGGTTATTAAACCGAAGGTTCTCTAGTCACACAAAGCACGTAATAAAGCTCCGCGGTTGAGTTTTTGAGCGTTTATGAGACGAGGGTTAACTCACGATATCCATTTACATTCTTTCCATGGTTTCAATACCCAACAATCCCAAACCTTTTTGCAAGGTATTGGCCGTGGTATGACTTAATTGAAGCCGACTTGCACGAATCTCAGTATCAATATCTGAACGCAATATCGGGCAGTGCTCGTAGAAACTCATATAGGCACTGGCGAGATCGTAAAGGTAGTTACACAGTGTGTGTGGGTAGCC
>JARGOV010000001.1:224988-269199 GCA_029212965.1 Porticoccaceae bacterium | reverse complement strand
CGCGCACGGCGGGAGAGCAGCGCATTGTCTGGATGGCCGAGCCGGGGCGTGAAAGCGATTTTATTTTTGTGTTGATGAATGGCGGGCAAAATCTTGAATTAGCTGATACCGATTACCGCCACTTCGGTTTTGCCTTGGAAAGCCGGGCTGCCGTCGATGCTATTGCCGAATTGGGCCGCGAGCGGGGTTGCCTGGTGTGGCCGCCACGGGAGGAAGACTTTCCGGTTGGCTATTATTGCGGCCTGCGCGACCCCAATGGCAACTTCGTTGAGTTTAGTTATGGTCAGCCCCTGGGGCCGGGGGCTGAGCAATTTGATGATTTGGAATAGGCTGCCACGACAGCAGCCTGCTAACAGCTAGAGGGCAAAGCGTTTAGAAAAACGCCTGAATACCCGTTTGTGCACGGCCTAAAATGAGTGCGTGAATATCTGCTGTGCCTTCGTAAGTGTTGACCACTTCGAGATTCATCATGTGGCGCATAATCGGAAACTCATCTGAAATACCATTGCCGCCGAGCATGTCGCGGGCAACGCGGGCAATATCCAGTGACTTCGAGCAGTTATTGCGTTTCATCATCGAAATCAACTCAGGGGCAAGTTGGCCCTGATCTTTCAAGCGCGTTGCATTTAAGGAGCCCAGCAAGCCGAGGTGGATTTCGGTTTGCATATTGGCCAATTTCATTTGTATTAATTGATTGGCGGCCAGTGGGCGATCGAACTGCTTGCGGTCGAGCACGTACTGTCGCGCAGTTTGCCAGCAGGTTTCGGCGGCACCCAGGGCACCCCATGAGATGCCAAGGCGGGCACTGTTAAGGCAGCCGAAGGGGCCTTTTAAGCCTTTCACGTTGGGCAGCAGGTGGTCTTCGGAGACAAAGACCTCATCCATAACAATCTCGCCCGTGACAGAAGCGCGCAAGGCGAGCTTGCCCTCTATCTTAGGTGCCGACAGGCCCTTCATGCCTTTCTCGAGCACAAAACCGCGAATCACGCCGTCGTCGGTTTTGGCCCACACCACAAACACATCGGCGATGGGTGAATTGGTGATCCACATTTTATTGCCGGTGAGGCTGTAACCGCCATCGACAGACTTTGCTCGGCTCTTCATGCCGCCAGGGTCGGAACCGTGGTCGGGTTCGGTGAGGCCGAAACAGCCGACCCACTCGCCGCTGGCCAGCTTGGGCAAGTACTTTTCACGTTGTGCCTCGGTGCCGTAGCTGTAAATAGGGTGCATCACCAGGCTCGATTGCACGCTCATCATCGAGCGGTAGCCGGAGTCCATGCGCTCAACCTCGCGGGCGATCAAGCCATAGCTCACATAGTTAACGCCGGGGCAGCCGTAGCCTTCAATGGTTGAACCGAGCAGGCCCAGCTCACCCATCTCATTAAAAATCTCACGATCCATGCGCTCATCACGAAAGGCCAATTGCACGCGAGGTAGCAGCTTGTCCTGGGCATATTGTCGAGCACTGTGCATAACCATGCGCTCGTCTTCACTCAATTGTTCTTCGATAAGGAAGGGGTCTTCCCAGTTAAAACTAGCCCAGTCGGCGGCCATAATACTCTCCTGAAATGCGGGGGGTGAAAGGATGAGGTGTGAATTTTGCAGCGAAGTATACCCGTGCCTTTAAGTCTAAACAAAAGCTCTCTCGGTAATTATGCTGATCAGCAATACTTGCTTCTCGCTACTTGCCCTGTGACACTATGCGCGCTCACTAAAATTGCTGATTTGTTGAGCCCGTGCTCCCTTTTCTGACCAATGAATTTTATGACTCGACCCATCGAAGCGCTTATCTCACTGGCCAATTTAGGTCACAACTTTGCACAGGCTCGACACCTTGCACCCGCCGCGCAAATTATGGCAGTGGTCAAAGCTAATGCCTACGGCCATGGTGGTGTTCAGGTTGCTGGGGCCCTGGCCGCGTCAGCAGATGCTTTTGGCGTGGCCAGTCTCGAAGAGGCCGTGGAATTGCGCAATGCGGGCATCGAAAACCCTATCGTATTGCTGAGTGGCGTTTTTGGCCGTGCTGAAATGCGTGAAGTGGCGCGCTATGGTCTCGCTACCGTTATTCACTGTGCCGAGCAAATGTACCTACTCCTCGATACCGTACTAAGCCAGCCCATCAATGTGTGGCTCAAACTCGATAGCGGAATGCACCGCCTAGGCTTTGATACGGAGGGTTTTTGTCAGGCAGCGGTGCGTTTACGTGCGGCCAAACAAGTCGATCAATTGACCTTCATCTCTCATTTGGCCTGTGCCGATACGCCTGCGGCTACCTTGAATGAACGACAGCTTCAGAGTTTTCAAGATAGCCTCGCTCGATTGATAGTTCACGCCAACGAAAGTGTCAGTCTGGCAAACTCGGCAGCCCTGTTAACGCGGCCCGATATGCACTTTGACAGGGTGCGGCCGGGGGTCATGCTCTATGGAGTAAACCCTTTAAATAACACTGAGCCTCTGCCTGCAGAGATAGAGCTGCGCCCAGTGATGACCTTGCGTTCGCGCATAGTGGCCCTGCAAACGGTGGCTGCCGGTGAGGGGGTGGGTTATGGTGAAACGTGGCGCGCACCGGGGGCGTTAGGCAGTCCGTCAGCGCAGTCGTCACGCATTGCCGTGGTGGCTGTCGGTTATGGTGATGGTTATCCGCGCCATGCCCGCAATGGCTGCCCGGTTTTAGTGAATGGTGAGCCTGCCCCCATTGCAGGGCGCGTCTCGATGGACCTGTTGAGTGTTGACGTTAGCGCTATAGCCAACGCAAAGGTCGGCGATGTCGTTACACTTTGGGGTGAAGGCTTGCCCGTCGAAACTGTCGCTGAGCACAGTGAAACTATTGCTTACGAATTGCTAACGGGTGTGAATCAACGGGTTAAATTTACTTATTTTTAATTGCTGCTTCTCAATGTAATGCTTGTTTCAATAACTCTATTGATGTTTTAACAATAGATTTTTCAGGTGAATTGATCGCGAGAACATAGAGGTAAGGCCACTTGAATTGTCATTAAGTGTCTTTGTACAAAGTGTTTGGTTATTTGCCTGTTGGCAGCTATTACCCCGTGATTATTAATACGGTTATAGGTCCGATTCGTGAACCATTGACAATCGAGGCAATAAAAACCCAGTCAATAAAAAGCCCGGTTTTGAACCGGGCTTTTTATTGATTTAACGTATGGAGCTTATCGGTCGCCGATCGGTGTTACTGCGCGCTCGCTGGGGCCGGTATACAACTGGCGTGGGCGGCCAATTTTATAGCTGTTACTGATCATTTCGTCCCAGTGAGCTATCCAGCCAACGGTGCGGCCAGTAGCGAAAATCACCGTAAACATTTCTGTGGGGATGCCAATCGCTTTCATGATGATGCCGGAGTAAAAGTCGACATTGGGGTAGAGTTTTTTACTGACAAAGTAATCATCTTCCAGGGCGATTTGCTCAAGGCGTTTGGCGATTTTTAGCAGAGGGTCGTTTTCCATGCCGAGTTCGGCCAGTACTTCGTCACAGGCTTCCTTCATCACTTTGGCCCGGGGGTCAAAGTTTTTGTAGACACGGTGACCAAAACCCATCAAGCGGAAGGGGTCGTTTTTGTCTTTTGCACGTTTAACGAAGGTGTCGATATTTTTTTCATCGCCAATTTCATTGAGCATTTCGAGCACGGCCTGATTGGCGCCGCCGTGAGACGGTCCCCACAGAGCAGCAATGCCAGCTGCGATACAGGAAAAGGGGTTGGCACCAGACGAGCCTGCGAGGCGCACGGTAGATGTGGATGCGTTCTGTTCGTGGTCGGCATGCAGGATGAAGAGCTTGTCCATGGCCTTGGCGAGTACAGGGTTTACATTGGGTTCTTCACAGGGTGTGCCAAACATCATATGCAGGAAATTTTCAGCATAGCTCATGTTGTTTTTGGGGTACATATAGGGCTGGCCGATATAGTGTTTGTAACACATAGCGGCGAGAGTCGGCATTTTTGCGATTAACCGATGGGCTGTAATCTTACGGTGCTGTGGATTGGCGATATCGAGAGAGTCGTGATAGAAAGAGGACATAGCCGCAACGACGCCGCACATAATGGACATGGGGTGGGCATCATAACTAAAGCCGGACAAAAACTGTTCGATGGAACGGTTGACCATGGTATGGCTGCTGATCAAATTCTCAAAATCAGCTTTCTGCGTGCCATCGGGCAACTCCCCGTTGAGCAGCAGGTAACAGGTCTCTAAGTATGTCGTGTTTTCCGCAAGATCGTTAATCGGGTAACCGCGGTGTAGCAGAACCCCCTCGTTACCATCGATAAAAGTGATCTTGGATTCACAGGAGGCGGTTGATGTGAAGCCTGGATCAAAGGTGAACACACCATTGCCGGTCAGCGAGGCAACATCAATTACATCGGGGCCGAGAGTGCCAGTAAGTATTGGCAGTTCAACGGCGTCGGCGCGGCCCTCAATGCTGAGAGTAGCTTTCTTGTCGGTCATAGGGTTCCCCTAGTAAGCATTTTGGAAGTTGGCAGTATGGCCAGCCTGTATTTCAAAGCCCGCGACTCTAGCCTTCTCGGCCAAGGTTTGTCAATTTGCATCGACCTTTTTTTGGGTTTTCAGAGTACGGGTCTTGATTGTGGTGCACGGGTAAGTCGACATGCACAATAAAGGGGCAAAATTTGTACTTGTAGCCCTTTATATAAGTGTTTTAGTGCTTTCAAGTGAGAGTGTTCGGTATTCATGTTTCATTGTAATTGAGTGGCAATACTCCTATACTGCCCGGCGTTAAAAGTTGCTCTGGTTCAGGCTCCTGGTGGAGCTTTTCCGGTATATAGTGTTTGTTCATTTTTTATTTGGCGCTTAAAAATAACGCCCTTATGGGTTTGAGGTACAGCTAGCTGTGAAAGATAAAAGACCTGTCAATCTCGATATTGGAACGATTCAGCTTCCAATTACTGCCTATGTTTCCATTCTTCATCGTATCTCCGGTGTTGCGCTGTTTTTTATCAGCGGACTTTTTATCTGGATGCTCGATCGTAGTCTGACCTCTGAAGAGACCTTTGCAGCTCTCCAGGGCCTGCTCTCCCATCCTTTAGTTAAAGTCGTGCTGTGGGCTATGCTGGCGGCATTGGCCTACCATCTGGTGGCAGGTATTCGTCACCTGTTTATGGATTTCGGTATTGGTGAAACGCTGGAGGGCGGCAGATTAGGCGCGAAACTCGTGCTTGTTATCGCTGCTCTATTGATTATTTTCGCAGGAGCTTGGGTATGGCTGTAACAAATGTAACAAGTTTTGGGCGTAGCGGGCTGTCTGACTGGGTTGTGCAACGTGCTAGCGGTGTGGTGCTAACGGTTTATTTGCTGGTCATTGCCGCTTATTTACTGCTTACCCCAGAAGTTGACTATGCGAGTTGGAAAGCGTTGCACAGTGGCTTGTGTATTCGTCTGCTAACTGTCCTCGCCGTTTTGTCACTTGCCGCCCATGCTTGGATTGGTATGTGGGGTGTTCTTACTGACTATGTCACGGTTCGTTTATTAGGACCTAAAGCTACCCCGTTGAGGGTGTTTTTACAGTTGGGCATGATCACAGTCATTTTTGTCTATGTGGTCTGGACTGTCGCTATTCTCTGGGGGAAGTAGGTTAATGGGTAAAATGAGAACGATCTCTTTTGATGGCGTTATTATCGGTGGTGGCGGTGCGGGTATGCGCGCCTCCTTGCAGTTAGCGCAATCGGGTTACAAAACTGCTGTTATTACCAAAGTGTTTCCAACACGCTCCCACACTGTATCTGCCCAGGGCGGTATCACTTGCGCTATTGCCAGTGATGATCCGCAGGATCAGTGGCAGTGGCATATGTATGACACGGTGAAAGGTTCTGATTATATTGGTGATCAGGATGCCATCGAATATATGTGTCAAGTTGGCCCTGAAGCGGTGTTTGAACT
The DNA here is from genome assembly GCA_029212965.1 of Porticoccaceae bacterium. Classification (GTDB taxonomy): domain Bacteria; phylum Pseudomonadota; class Gammaproteobacteria; order Pseudomonadales; family Porticoccaceae; genus Reddybacter. The sequence goes on along the minus strand of JARGOV010000001.1, from coordinate 263,290 downwards.
TGAGCACATGGGTTTGCCTTTCTCGCGTACTGAAGAGGGTCGTATTTATCAGCGCCCCTTTGGCGGACAGTCAAAAGATTACGGTAATGGTGGTCAGGCGGCGCGCACTTGCGCAGCAGCAGACCGCACTGGCCACGCTTTATTACACACGCTTTATCAGGCTAACCTGAAAGCCAATACAGTTTTCCTTAACGAATGGTTCGCCATCGACCTGGTTAAAAATAAAGACGGCGCGGTGGTTGGCGTTATTGCCATTGATATCGAAACCGGTGAGACGGTTTACGTTAAGTCAAAGGCGACTGTCTTTGCCACGGGCGGTGCAGGGCGTATTTATTCCTCAACGACTAACGCCCATATCAACACCGGCGACGGTATTGGTATGTCGCTACGGGCTGGCTTTCCAGTGCAAGATATCGAAATGTGGCAGTTCCACCCCACGGGTATTCATGGTGCTGGCGTTTTGGTTACCGAGGGCTGCCGTGGTGAGGGGGGGTATCTGGTTAATAAAGATGGCGAACGCTTTATGGAGCGTTACGCGCCCAACGCCAAAGATCTGGCCGGCCGCGACGTTGTCGCCCGTTCGATGGTGCTGGAAATCCTTGAAGGCCGTGGTTGTGGCCCCGATGGTGACCATGTGCACTTGAAGCTCGATCACCTCGGTGAAGAAGTGCTGCATAGTAAGTTGCCGGGCATTTGTGAGCTATCAGAAACCTTTGCCCACGTTGACCCCGTGACTGATTTAGTGCCTGTGGTGCCAACTTGTCATTATATGATGGGTGGTATTCCGACTAATGTTAGTGGTCAGGCTTTAACCCTCGATAGTGACGGTAAAGAACAAGTGATTGACGGTCTTTTTGCCTGTGGCGAAGTGGCTTGTGTGTCGGTGCACGGTGCCAATCGTCTGGGTGGTAACTCACTTCTCGATTTAGTGGTATTTGGTCGCGCTGCTGGTTTGTTTATTGAGGAATCTCTACGTGAAGGATCTACCTTGGCGGATGCTACCGATGCTGACATTGAGGCCGCTTGTGTTCGCCTCAATCGCTTAAATGGTAGCGAGAGTGGCGAAAAAACTGCGGACCTTCGCAAAGAGCTGCAAACCATTATGCAGAATCACTTTGGTGTTTTCCGCCGTGGTGACTATATGCAAGAAGGCGTGAAGAAATTGGCCGATCTGCGTCAGCGTATCGAAAATGTAAAACTCGATGATAAATCAGCGGCCTACAACACGGCGCGCATTGAAGCACTGGAATTACAAAACCTGCTCGAAGTTGCCGAAGCGACAGCCATAGCCGCTGAAGAGCGCAGAGAGAGTCGCGGTGCCCATGCCCGTGAAGACTTTACAGAGCGCGACGACGAAAACTGGTTGTGCCACTCCATTTATTTTCCCGCTGATAAGCGTGTTGCTAAGCGCGACGTTAACTTTGCGCCCGTTACGCGTGAAGCTTTCGCTCCTAAAGCACGTGTTTATTAATCTACGTAGGGCTGCCTAAGATATGCTCAAAGTAAGTATTTATCGATATAACCCCGATACAGATTCTGCCCCGTATATGCAGGATTTTCAGCTTGATACACAAGGCAAAGATATCATGGTGCTGGATGTGCTCGAGCTACTTAAAGCCGAGGATCCAACGCTAGTTTTCCGCCGCTCCTGCCGTGAAGGTGTTTGTGGCTCTGATGGCGTCAATATGAATGGCAAGAACGGCTTGGCCTGTGTAACACCACTGTCTGAGTGTGTAAAAAACAACACGCTGATTCTACGCCCTCTGCCTGGACTACCCGTGATTCGCGACCTGGTTATCGACATGGCGCAGTTCTACGCTCAGTACGAAAAAGTACAGCCCTATCTGATCAACGATACTCCAGCACCGGCGATTGAACGCTTGCAGTCACCTGAAGAACGGGAAAAACTCGATGGGTTATACGAGTGTATACTTTGTGCCTGTTGTTCAACTAGCTGTCCATCATTCTGGTGGAATCCGGACAAGTTTATTGGCCCTGCGGGTTTGTTACAGGCTTACCGCTTTTTAGCGGATACACGTGACACAGCGACAGAAGATCGTCTGTCAAAACTCGATGATCCTTTTTCAGTGTTCCGTTGTCACGGCATTCAAAACTGTGTTGCTGTTTGTCCCAAGGGGCTTAACCCAACACAGGCGATTGGGCATATTCGCAGTATGTTGCTTAGCAGCGGGACCTAGATAATCTCGCTGAGTACAGCAGGGGGAACTTGAATGTCCCTCTGTTTAAGCCCTCAATTCGGTAATTACTAAGTCAGGACTAGAAAGATGCAAGACAGCATCATGGAGCAGTTTCTCAGTTCGTCCCACTTCTCAGGGGGCAATGCAGCCTATATTGAAGAGCTGTACGAAATCTATTTACACAACCCCAATGGCGTGCCGGAAGAATGGCGTGCCTTTTTTGACTCTCTCCCGCATATCAATGGCTTTGTCGGAGCTGACTCCTCCCACGCTACCATTCAGGCCCACTTCGAGCTGCTTGGACGCAAACGCTCTCGACCTTTACCCGCTCCGGGTTCTGGTGGTATCAATGTTGAGCACGAGCGTAAACAAGTCAAAGTACTGCAGCTCATTGCCTCTTACCGGGAACGTGGTCACCAGAAGGCCAATCTTGATCCTCTCGGTTTGATGGAAAGGGAAGACGTTCCCGATTTAAAACTTGGTTTCCACGGTTTAACCGACGCTGATCTTGATACGACCTATCAAACAGGACCTCTTTACATTGGCAAAGAAGAAGCGTCTCTGAGGGAAATTATCGAACACATGGAAGCGACCTACTGTGGGCAAGTTGGTCCTGAATTTATGCATATTACCTCGCTGGAGGAAAAGCAATGGCTGCAACAACGCTTTGAGTCGGTACAGTCGCGCCCGACTTATGGCAATGAAGCACGTATTAGCGTGTTACAACGTCTGACTGCAGCGGAAGGCTTGGAGAAACATCTCGATTCAAAATACCCAGGGACTAAGCGTTTTGGTCTTGAGGGTGCTGAAAGCATGATTCCCATGCTCGACGGTTTAATTCAGCGCGCCGGAGAATACGGTGCGCGAGAGATCGTTCTCGGTATGGCCCACCGCGGCCGCTTGAATGTGCTAGTTAATGTGTTGGGTAAAAACCCCGCAGAATTATTTGAGGAATTCGAAGGCAAAAAGCTTCTTAATACCTCGGGGGATGTGAAATACCATCAAGGCTTTTCATCTAATGTCATGACGCCAGGTGGCGAACTTCATTTAGCACTCGGTTTCAATCCGTCTCACCTTGAAATTTCTGCTCCGGTTATTGAAGGATCAACACGCGCTCGTCAGGACAGGCGTGGCGATACCGAAGGCACGCGAGTGGTACCCATTATTATTCATGGTGACGCAGCATTTGCTGGCCAGGGTGTGGTGATGGAAACATTCCAGATGTCGCAAACCCGCGGTTATAAAACCGGTGGCACAGTGCACCTGGTACTAAACAACCAGGTGGGTTTTACCATAAGTCGTCGTGAGGATGCGCGCTCTACGGAATATTGCACAGACATCGCTAAAATGGTGCAAGCGCCAATTTTTCACGTTAACGGTGATGATCCTGATGCGGTTATGTTCGCCACTTTACTGGCAATGGATTACCGCTATCAGTTCGGTAAAGATGTAGTGATTGACTTGGTTTGTTATCGTCGCAGCGGCCATAATGAAACGGATGAGCCCTCGGGAACTCAGCCCTTGATGTACGAAAAAATTCGTCAACACAAAACCACCCGCACACTCTATGCTGAAACTCTTGCCGCTGAAGCGCTAATCTCGGTAGAAGCATCGAAGGCAATGCTCGACGATTATCGCGACAGGCTCGACCGGGGTGAACACGTTGCCAGCAATCTGGTTTCACAGCCGAATGAAGACTTGTTTGTCGATTGGGCACCTTATTTGGGGCATGACTGGGATGCAGAGGCTGACACCTCGATTGACCTATCCCTATTGCGACAAGTGGCCGAAAAAGCGAACCATATTCCTGAGGGAATTGTAGTCCAGCGCCAAGTACAAAAAATTTATGACGACCGTCGTAAAATGGGTGGCGGTGCTTTGCCCCTGAATTGGGGCATGGCTGAAATTCTAGCCTATGGCACTTTGTTGGAGCAGGGTTACAGTATACGCATGACGGGGCAGGATTCTGGTCGTGGCACTTTTTCCCATCGTCACGCAGTGACGTACAACCAAAAAGACGGTGAGCCCTATACACCTCTGCTGCATATTAAGGAAGACCAACCGCTTTTCGCCTTATACGACTCCTACTTATCCGAAGAGGCAGTGCTAGCGTTTGAATATGGGTACAGCACTGGAACTCCCCATGGGCTGGTAATCTGGGAAGCGCAGTTCGGCGATTTTGCCAATGGTGCCCAGGTGGTGATCGACCAGTTTATTACCAGTGGGGAACAGAAGTGGGGACGTTTAAGTGGCCTTACCATGTTGTTGCCCCATGGTTATGAAGGGCAGGGGCCAGAGCATTCATCGGCCCGGCTTGAGCGCTTTTTACAGCTCGCCGCTGAGCACAATATTCAAATTTGTAATCCAACTACTCCAGCGCAACTGTTTCATATGCTACGCCGCCAAGCTATCCGGCCCATGCGCAAGCCCTTAATAGTGATGAGCCCAAAGTGGATTTTGCGACATAAACTGGCGACTTCATCTTTAGAAGAATTATCGGAAGGTTCCTTCCAAACTATCCTTGCTGATGATCTTGACCAGAAGAAGGTTAAGCGCGTTGTTCTGTGTAGCGGTAAGGTTTATTACCATTTGCTGGAAGAGCGTGAGATACGTGAGCAAGATGATGTGGCTTTGATACGCATAGAGCAGCTTTACCCCTTTGATGAAAAGGCACTGACCAAACTGTTGAAAGGTTACAAAAATTTGCAGGATATTATGTGGTGTCAGGAAGAACCGCTGAATCAAGGCCTTTGGTTTAATGGCCAGCATCATATCCGCAAGGCAATACACGCGAGTAAAAGCCCCCTCTATTTACGCTACGTTGGTCGACCTGCTCGAGCGGCACCGGCGGGTGGATATATGTCTACACATTTAGAAGAGCAAAAGAAATTCGTTAACGAGGCCCTGGATCTCAACTTTTAGGGTTCTAAACAGCTTAGAGTGTTCTGTTTCAATCAGAAGGAAGATAGCCGATGCTAATCGATATTAAGGTCCCAGCTTTTCCAGAGTCCGTTCAGGAGGGTGAGGTCGCAACTTGGCATAAGCAGGTTGGCGACAGTGTGCAACGGGACGATTTATTGGTGGATGTAGAAACTGATAAAGTGGTACTGGAAGTCGTCGCTGCGCAGAGTGGCGTACTGGTGGAAGTTCTCAAAGAAGAAGGAGCCATTCTGCTAAGTGGCGAGATTATGGCGCGTCTCGACAGCAGTGCTACAGGAACGACTAGTTCGACAGCTGATGTTGAAGCAGTCGATCCAGAACAGTTAACTGAAGAGAGAACTGCCCCGGCAAGCCCCGCAGCACGTAAACTGGCCGAAGAAAAAGCTATCGATCTCGCCCTTGTTACAGGCACTGGCAGAGACGGGCGGATTACTAAAGAAGACGTCGCTAATTTTGTACCGCCGTCAGTGACACCCTCAACTCAGGCGACACCGGCAGTTAATTCACCATCTGCGTTACCAGCAGAGCCTGCCGAAGGTGGATTGAACCTCAGTGCTGGTGAACGTGTTGAAAAACGAGTACCGATGACTCGTATGCGCGCCCGTATCGCCGAGCGTCTACTTGACGTTACGCAAACCACGGCCATGCTAACCACTTTTAATGAAGTGGATATGCATCGCATAATGGACTTGCGAAGCCAGTTTAAAGATCAGTTTTCTTCGGTACATAATGGAACGCGCCTGGGCTTTATGGGCTTCTTTGTACGTTCTGCCGTAGAGGCTCTGAAGCGTTTTCCACTGGTAAACGCTTCTATTGATGGCGCTGATATTGTTTACCACGGTTATCAAGATATTGGTGTCGCTGTTTCGAGTGACCGTGGCTTGGTGGTGCCTGTCTTGCGTGATGTTGACCAAATGAGCATTGCTGAAATTGAGAATAAAATTGCCGAGTACGGTGGTAAGGCCCGCGATGGCAAGCTGAGTATTGATGAAATCACTGGGGGTACTTTTACCATTACCAATGGTGGAGTATTTGGTTCTCTCCTTTCAACACCCATTTTAAACCCCCCACAATCAGCCATCCTTGGCATGCACACGATTAAAGAGCGACCCATTGCCGAAGATGGCAAGGTAGTGATTCGTCCAATGATGAACCTCGCCCTGTCTTACGATCATCGCATTATTGACGGCCGCGAAGCGGTGCTCTTTTTAGTCGCTATCAAAGATATGATTGAGAACCCCGCGAAGATTTTACTTGAGATATAAACGCTAGTTTATTGATAAATGAAGGTTATCCCCATGTCTGATAAATATGATGTTCTAGTCATCGGCTCCGGCCCTGCTGGATATGTGTGTGCTATTCGCGCTGCTCAACTGGGCTTGAAGACCGCCTGTATCGAAAAGTATCAAACTGAAGACGGAGCAGGCGTTAACGGCGGCACCTGCCTCAATGAAGGTTGCATTCCCTCTAAAGCTTTACTCGATAGTTCTATGAAATACCATGAAACGCAGTGTGAACTTGATAAACATGGTATCAGCGTTAAAGGTGTGAGCGTTGATGTCGAGCAAATGATTGCACGCAAAGATGACATCGTGAAGAAGTTGACGGGGGGTATTTCCTCGCTGTTTAAAGCCAACGGTGTCACCTCGCTCTATGGCACCGGCAAGTTATTGGCAGGCAAAAAAGTTGAATACACCGATTTTGATGGAAAAGTGTCAGTGATCGATGCAGAGAATGTCGTTCTCGCCACGGGATCTAAGGCGATTGATATCCCTGCTGCACCGCTTAATGGTGAAACTATTATTGACGCTAAAGTGGCCCTGGATATGACGAAGGTGCCAAAGCGCTTGGGTATTATTGGTGCAGGTGTTATTGGTCTCGAGTTGGGTAGTGTCTGGAACCGTCTTGGTTCTGAAGTGGTGCTGCTTGAAGCGCTAGATGTTTTCCTCGCCATGATGGACAAGCAAGTCGCCCGCGATGCAGGTAAGATTTTCGCCAAACAAGGCCTCGATGTACGTATGGGCAGTCGTGTGACTGGCAGTGAGGTAAAGCGTAATAAAGTCCATGTGACGTATCAAACAGACGATGGTGAAGAGCACCAGGAAGTGTTTGATAAGCTCATTGTTTGTGTCGGCCGTAGCCCGTTCACTGAAAACCTGCTCGAAGAAGACAGTGGCGTCAAGCTTGATGAACGAGGTTCTATTTATGTTGATGAGCACTGTGCGACCAATGCGCCAGGGGTGTGGGCAGTAGGCGACCTGGTACGCGGTCCGATGCTGGCGCATAAGGGGTCGGAAGAGGGCGTTATGGTTGCCGAGCGTATAGCCGGACAAAAAACCCAGGTCAATTACGATATTATTCCTAATGTCATTTACACCCATCCTGAGATTGCCTCGGTGGGTTTGACAGAGCAGGAAATTAAACAATCGGGTGAGGAATATAATGTCGGTATGTTCCCCTTCGCGGCGAGTGGCCGTGCCTTGGCTGCCGACGATACAGATGGTTTGGTAAAGATTCTCGCCGATGGTGAGACCGATCGCATTCTTGGGTGCCATGTTATTGGCCCGTCAGCAGCAGAATTAGTACAACAGGTGGCAGTGGCAATGGAGTTCGGTGCTACTGCTGAAGACTTGGGTTTAATGGTTTTTGCGCATCCAACCATGTCAGAAGCGGTTCATGAGGCTGCTTTGGCAGTTAACGGGCACGCCATTCACGTCGCCAATCGACGTAAGCGCAAGCAAAAATAGTAATCGAGGTCTTCGCACAGGAGACAAAATAGTTTCTGTGCAATCGCTTAACGATTTTTTCTCTTCAACGAGTTGGGACTACAACATGAATTTACATGAATACCAGGGCAAGCAACTGTTTGCCGAGTACGGCTTGCCCGTATCTAAGGGCATTGCTGCCGCGACTGCTGATGAAGCAGTGGCAGCGGCCGATAAAATTGGCGGCGACAAATGGGTGGTAAAAGCCCAGGTGCACGCAGGTGGTCGCGGTAAAGCTGGCGGCGTTAAGCTAGTTAGCACAAAAGAAGAAATCAAAGCCTTCGCCGAACAGTGGTTGGGTAAAAATCTGGTGACGTATCAAACCGATGCCAACGGTCAACCCGTCAGCCGTATTCTTGTTGAGACCTGCACGGATATTGCCGACGAGCTTTATCTTGGCGCTGTTGTTGACCGCTCTACTCGCCGCATTGTGTTTATGGCGTCGACCGAAGGTGGTGTTGAGATTGAGACCGTTGCCGAAGAGACGCCGGAGAAAATTCTAAAGGCTGAAATTGACCCATTGACGGGTGCCCAGCCCTACCAGGGCCGTGAGTTGGCTTTTGCCCTTGGCTTGAAAGGCCCGCAAATCGGCCAGTTCACTAAAATCTTCCTCGGTCTGGCCAAATTGTTTCAAGAGAAAGACCTAGCCCTGCTGGAAATTAACCCTCTAGTGATTACCGACGAGGGCAATCTTCACTGCCTCGATGCGAAAATCGTGATCGATAGCAATGCTATGTACCGTCACCCTGAACTAAAAGAATTTCACGATCCCAGTCAGGAAGACGCACGCGAAGCTCAAGCTGCTGCGTGGGAGCTCAACTACGTTGCCCTCGACGGCACTATCGGGTGCATGGTCAATGGTGCGGGTCTGGCCATGGGCACCATGGATATTGTCAAAATTCACGGTGGCTTCCCCGCTAACTTCCTCGACGTAGGCGGCGGTGCGACGAAAGAGCGCGTTACCGAAGCATTTAAAATCATCCTCTCGGACGATAATGTTAAGGCCGTATTGGTCAATATCTTCGGTGGCATTGTCCGCTGTGACCTGATTGCAGAGGGCATAATCGGTGCTGTTGAAGAAGTCGGCGTCAACGTGCCGGTTGTCGTGCGCCTCGAAGGTAATAATGCCGATGTGGGTTCTAAGGTACTGGCCGATAGTGGCTTGAATATTATCGCTGCTACAAGCTTGACCAACGCAGCAGAAGCAGTCGTTAAAGCAGCGGAGGGTAAATAATGAGTATTTTGATCGATAAAAACACCAAGGTTATTTGCCAGGGTTTTACCGGCTCGCAAGGCACTATGCACTCAGAACAGGCGCTGGCTTATGGCACGCAACTCGTTGGTGGTGTAACCCCGGGTAAAGGTGGGCAAACTCATTTAGATTTGCCCGTGTTCAACACGGTGGCTGATGCCGTTGCTGCAACGGGTGCTGATGCATCGGTTATCTATGTGCCAGCTCCTTTTTGTAAAGATTCAGTGCTTGAAGCGGCTAACGCAGGTATTAAATTGATTGTCTGCATTACAGAAGGTATCCCAACGCTGGATATGCTCGAGTGCAAAGTAAAGTGCGACGAAGTTGGCGCCATCCTAATTGGTCCTAACTGCCCCGGTGTTATCACTCCGGGTGAATGCAAAATTGGGATTATGCCCGGTCATATTCACCTGCCCGGCAAAGTGGGTGTTGTCTCACGCTCCGGTACTTTGACCTATGAAGCGGTGAAGCAGACCACTGATTTTGGTTTTGGTCAGTCCACCTGTGTCGGTATTGGTGGTGACCCCATTCCCGGTTCCAGCTTTATCGATATTCTCGCTCTGTTCGAGAAAGACCCCAAAACTGAAGCTATCGTTATGATTGGTGAAATCGGCGGCACCGCTGAAGAAGAGGCGGCGGCTTACATTAAAGCTAATGTCACGAAGCCCGTGGTTTCCTACATCGCCGGTGTTACTGCACCTGCGGGTAAGCGCATGGGTCACGCCGGTGCCATTATTTCGGGTGGTAAAGGCACGGCTGATGAAAAGTTCGCCGCTCTGGAAGATGCCGGTGTAAAAACCGTACGTAGTCTTGCTGAAATTGGCAACGGCCTGAAAGAAATCACCGGCTGGTAGTTTTAACCTAGTGATGAATTAAGCGGCTTCGGCCGCTTTTTTTGTGCCTGGGGTTTTGGTTAGGGCTCAGGTGTAGTGTTTGTCGGTATTTTAAATATAGGCAGGTCTAACGGAGTTTTTCTAGCGACACGAACTTATTTCGGGCATCGTATTTAAGTTCAAAACGACCCTGCACACCGTCGTGGTTGACAAAGCGCCGCAAGTGCTCCGCCGGAAAACTTAAGCTTGCGCCATCTGCGCCGCGTACCACTACTTGTCGTGCACTACCTTTATAGACGCGCAAATACTCATGGGCTGAAATATTGAGATTAAAGAAACTACTGGGCATGGGGTTTTTTCGACTCTTACGGCTCTATCATTTGGCGGTCTATTCTAACGTAAGCCTGCCGTGACTCAGCAAGTTTGGCCCAGTTTGCCCTTACATACGGTAAAATAGTCGGCGTTATCGACAACAGCCCTCTAAATGAAGGATGACAGATGAAAGCACGCCTGAACGCCATGCTCGACTTACAAGATGCTATGAATAGCAAGGTTAACACCAACTGGCGCGAGCAAGGCTTTCCCTGGTATCGGGCAATTTGGGTTGAATGCGCAGAACTTCTCGACCACTACGGTTGGAAATGGTGGAAGCACCAACAACCCGATATGGAGCAAGTCAAGCTCGAGCTAATTGATATCTGGCATTTTGGCTTAAGCCAGCTACTACTTGGCGATGACGCCCCCGAGGTTGTGGCTGATAAACTGGTTGAAGTTTTTAACAGCACTACTGGCAGAAGTGATGGGTCGGTAGATTTTCGTGATCAGCTTGAAACCTTCACCCTCAGTACCCTAAGTACGAGAGGCTTTAACCCCACTGAATTTGCCGAACTGCTTAAAACCGCAGGTTTAGGTTTTGATGAGCTGTACACCCGTTATATTGGTAAAAATGTCCTCAATTTCTTTCGCCAGGATCATGGTTACCAGGAGGGCACTTACAGCAAAGTTTGGGCTGGACGGGAAGATAACGAGCATTTAGTGGAATTGAGCGGAGAACTCGATAGCAACGATCCGGGCTTTAAGGATGCGCTTTATGCGGGCTTGGCGGTTCGTTATAAGGCATCTGGAGGTTGATGTCTGCTGCGATTGTTCCCAGTTTAAATTTATTATGAGTTTAACAGGAGCTACTTTCCTGAGACAAACAAGCGTAAAAAGGAATTTCTGTCTTTGTTAATAACAAGTTAAGCGTGTAAAACATCTTGTAAAAATAAGACAATATAGAGGTGCGATATGGATAATTTAGATATTGTTGCAATACTTGGAACGGGCGCAACTGGGTTTTCGTTCTTAATGTTGTTTGTCGGATATAAACTAACTTCGGACATACAAAACAGAATATTAGATACCAATCTTTTAGGGCTTAGTCCCGATAGGCTAAAAACGTGGGAAAAAATAGCGGGTAAGCAAATTAATAATACGCGAGTTTTTTTGATTTTTACGCTGGCTTTTTTAATTGCGGGTCTAGCTATGCTTGCTTACCGCCCCGAGATAAAAGTTATTTTAAGACTTACTCCGATGGAGACTAAGAATCCGCCTGTTGTGTATGTTCAGGAGAAACAGGTGCTGCTTGATGAGAATGGGATAGGTATGGTTGTAGTTAGAGATGAACATGCACTGAATATTGATAATACAACCGTACTTAAAGCACTTGCAAAATTGACAATGCAGCATTCCGCTAGTGCTGCATCTGAGAGCTCCTTAGTACAGAAGTTGGCTGATAAGAGTCCTGATTCAGGCTTCGGCAATTTTTTTTCAGGAGAATAAAATGTGGAATATAAAGACAAGCCCTGGGTTTTTATTGTTGGCAATGCTATTTCTTTTTCCGCTTTTATCTCTTGCAAACGCAGACTCATTAAATAAAGCAAAAGTGTTATTAGATGAAGGGAAAACTTTTGCAGCAATTGACGTTTTGAAAGAGTTATTGGACGAAACATCTGAACCAAAAAAGAGAGCAGAATTGCAAGGAGCAATTGGATGGGCCTTGGTGCAAGCAAGAGAGTATACGGAAGCAGAATTATTTCTGGAAAGATCGCTCCGAAATGCAACTGAGGGTGAATATGAAGACATTAGGTTGAGAGCAAATAACAATTTAGGTATTGCTCTTTACTTGCAAAATAAGTTTGAGGAGTCGAGGGCTTATTTTAGTCAAGATTTTGCAGAGAATAGTGCTACTGCTATGACTTACCTAAAGTTGTTAGATATTAAGGAGAAAGAATTTTTAGGTGAAGAGGCTCTCCTTTCTGGTGTCGACAAAAGGCACAGCAAACAATTTGAGGAAGCCATTAATAAGTATGATCTGGCGTTAAAATACATGCCTAATAATCCTAGGGCACTAGAGTTTAAAGGCTATGCCCAATTTAGATTAGGGCGCTTAGAAGAAGCATACAAGACGCTCCAACTGGCAAAAAATGCTGCTCCTGATTATCAGTTAACCTACCTGAATTTACTAAAAGTCAGTTGCGCTCTCGAGTCATCAGCAAAGGTTAAGCAGGTGGTGGCGGATTCAGGACTTGACATAGGTGTCTACCAGGATTGGGCGTCGCGTGATGCTGAACTACAACGAGTCTGCGCAGACAATAATGAGTTCTCAAAGATCATCGTAAAATAAGCAGATGCTATGAAGATGCATCCCTTCAGATTGTTGCGTTAGCGAAGAAAAATCGCGGAGGTATCTAGAAGGGGAATTGGTAAGCTGTCATGAGGCTCAATCTTCCTTGAGCCTTTGTTGGGACTTTAAGCCGAGCTGTATAGTATGTTGGGCCTTTAATTTGAGTAGGCTGCGCCGTATTCGACAGAGAAATTTAAACTGCCTTATGACTTTTTTGTCCTAGTGTTGTTTCTACTTAGGTAATTGATCTTGCTTGCCGATTCACTTGCCGCGTTGCACTTTGAGCAACTGCAAATAGAAGCGTGAATTTCCAGCCCATTGCCGTATAATTCGCGCCTCGAAAACACCTCTTTTTAGATGACTACGGAGATTTCTTGTGAAAGCACCTGTTCGCGTTACGGTTACTGGCGCCGCTGGCCAAATTAGCTACTCCCTCTTATTTCGTATTGCCGCTGGTCAAATGCTGGGTACGGACCAGCCTGTAATTTTACAGCTGCTGGAAATCACGCCCGCTCTCGAAGCGCTGAAAGGTGTGGCAATGGAGCTTGAAGACTGTGCTTTCCCTCTGTTGGCGGGCATTGTGCAAACTGACGATGCGAATGTTGCTTTTAAAGACACAGATTTTGCGCTGCTGGTTGGAGCACGTCCTCGTGGCCCAGGCATGGAGCGTAAAGATCTACTCGAAGCCAATGCTGCTATTTTCTCTGCTCAAGGTAAGGCGATTGATGCCAATGCCAGCCGTGATATTAAAGTGCTAGTGGTTGGTAACCCGGCCAACACTAATGCGTTGATCGCACAGCGTAATGCGCCGTCAATCAACCCTCGCCAGTTCACGGCCATGACACGTCTTGATCACAACCGTGCGATGTCGCAGTTGGCTGACAAAACGGGCACAACGATTAACGATGTGACCAATATGACAATCTGGGGCAATCACTCGGCAACTCAGTACCCCGACCTGCACCACGCCAAAGTGAGTGGCAAAACGGCTATCGATCTGGTTGAGCAAGACTGGTACGAGAATGACTTTATCCCAACGGTTCAGCAGCGTGGCGCGGCGATTATTGCGGCGCGTGGGGCATCCAGTGCGGCATCGGCGGCCAACGCAGCCATTGCCCATATGCGCACCTGGGCTCTTGGTACCGCCGAAGGTGATTGGGCCAGCATGGGCATTTACAGCGACGGAAGCTACGGCATCACCGAAGGCCTGATTTACTCTTTTCCCTGTGTTTGTAAGGACGGTGATTGGAGCATTGTACAAGGTCTTGAAATCAATGACTTCTCCCGTGGCAAAATGCAGGCGACTGAGCAGGAATTGACCGAAGAGCGTGACGCAGTACAACACTTGCTACCCTAAGCGAGTGAGCTGAAAAGGGCGCTTGGTGGCGCTCTTTTTTTCGCCATATGTTGCAGGCGACACGCGATAGAAAAATTAAATACCGTTAACTGTTGAAGAGGAAGGCACGATGACTCTACCTAAAATCGGTAATTTAGCCCCCGTTTTCAAATTGCAAAACCAGCGCGATGAAACCGTTGCATTGAAAGATTTCCGCGACAGTAAAAATGTTGTTTTGTATTTTTACCCCAAGGCTATGACCCCCGGTTGTAATGTTCAGGCTTGTGGCATTCGCGATAGCCAAGCGGAGTTTGCAGCACTTGATACGGTGGTGCTGGGCGTCAGTCCAGACGCAGTTGATCGTTTGCAGCGTTTTGAAGAAAAGCAGTCGCTGAATTTTGATTTATTGTCAGACGAAGACCACGCCATCGCCAATAAATACGGTGTCTGGGGAATGAAAAAAACCTTTGGCAAAGAATATATGGGGCTTAAACGCACCACTTTTATCATCGGCAAAGATGGGCGTCTCAAGTATGTGATCGATAAAGTGAAAACCAAAACTCATCATGACGATGTGCAGCAGTGGATAAAAGACAACCTTAGCGATTAGTCTGCCGAGATTAAACCAAGGTTGTAATCCGGCCGCTAATCTTTTAAATCAGTTCGTTAGTCAATATAGTTCCAGGAGTTTGTAATATGTCATTTTTTATACCCTCAGCCCATGCCGCTGCACCGGCGCCCGGCGAACCCGATCCGCTGATTACTATGGCGATGTTTGCCGGCCTGTTTGTCTTTATGTATTTTATGATTATTCGCCCCCAGCGAAAAAAGCAGAAAGAGCATCGAGAGTTGGTAACCAGTGTTGCCAAGGGCGATGAAATTGTCACCAACAGCGGCATTATCGGCAAAATAAGTAAGCTCGAGGGTGATTACCTGGTGCTTGAAGTGTCTGATAAAGTCGAGCTTAAATTCCAGCGCAATGCTATCCACGCTATTTTGCCAAAAGGGACTATCAAGGCGATTTAAGGCTTGGTGATCTAGGACTTGATGATATTAGGGGGCAGGGCCGCCCCCGCATTTACCTCCCCCTGCTTATTTCACACGCTATGCTATGGTCTTAGATGTTTTTCTGGCTAAGGACGAGCGTCGACGATGACCAACTCCATAATTACTTACCCCGAGAGTCTGGCGCTGGCCCAGTTGCCAACGCCTCTGCAGCCCTTAGACCGGTTGTCAACTCAGTTTTCCGGCCCTCGCATTTGGGTCAAACGTGATGACCTGACCGGTTGCGCCCTCAGTGGTAATAAAATTCGCAAGCTTGAATTTACTCTCGCCCGGGCGCTTGCGCAGGGCTGCGATACCCTTATCACCTGTGGCGGTGTGCAATCCAATCACTGTCGGGCTACCGCTATTCTCGGTGCCCGTTTGGGGCTGAAGGTACATCTCATCCTTAGAGATGAAGAGCTGGACGGCAACCAGCAAGCGACGGCTGCCGATGGCAATTTATTCCTCGATTATCTCGCCGGGGCAGAAGTTTCGATCTATCCCAAAGCTGAATTTCAGGCTCGTCAGCGTGAACTCTTCGAGCACTGGTCGCAACACTACGCGGCTCAAGGACACAAAGCGTATTTGATCCCCACTGGTGCCAGCGACGCTACGGGTATCTGGGGCTATATCCGCTGTATAGCAGAGCTGATTGGCGATTTTAAACAAGCTGACATTCATCCATCGTCTATTATCCATGCTACAGGCTCTGGCGGCACACAGGCCGGTTTGAGTTTAGGCTGTGCGCTGCATCAGCTTGACGCACAGGTACTGGGCATCGCGGTGTGTGATAACGCGGCTTATTTTCAGCGCAAAGTAATGGCAGATATCAGTGCTTGGCAAAATCGCTACGAGGTTACTTCTTTACCCGAAAGTCTCTCGGTACAGGTGAATGATGACTTTATCGGGCCTGGCTACTCTAAAGCGGACCCCGAGGTATTTGCGACAATTAAAAAGGTAGCTGCTCTTGAAGGCATATTGCTCGACCCGGTTTATACTGGCAAAGCTTTTTATGGCATGCTCACCTTAATTGAGCAGGGCTATTTTGCCGCTGCTAGGGATATCGTTTTTGTTCACACCGGCGGTTTATTTGGTTTGTTTGCTCAGCGTGAGCAGCTGTCTTTTTAAGCTTACTTGTTAGGTTCTAATTAGGTTTCAAACGTTTTGATAAAACCCTGTAATAACAAACCCGTGAAAAACAACTCTTGAAAATACATTACAACAATGAAAACAATTGAATCCCTGTTAAACACCTTAAATAGTTTTGTCTGGGGTCCGGTGATGCTGTTTTTCATCCTCTGTACCGGACTCTACTTAATGCTGGGCCTACGTCTGTTACCCCTGCGCAAACTAGGTTTTGCCTTTACCCAACTCTTCAAGGGTGGCAAATCGAGGGGCGAAGGCGATATCAGCCCTTTCGCGGCATTAATGACGTCATTGTCGGCCACGGTCGGTACCGGCAATATTGCTGGGGTTGCCACTGCTATCGGCATTGGAGGGCCGGGAGCCCTGTTCTGGATGTGGTGTACGGCGTTGGTGGGTATGGCGACCAAATACGGCGAGGCTGTGCTCGCTGTTCACTATCGTGAAACTGATAGCGCAGGCCATAAGGTGGGTGGCCCGATGTACTACATTAAAAATGGTTTGGGCCAACGCTGGCTGTGGCTCGCCACCTTGTTTGCACTATTTGGCATGCTAGCTGGTTTTGGTATAGGCAATACAGTACAGGCGAGTGAAGTGGCGCGGGTGATGGAAAGCGCTTTTCAAGTGCCTCAGTGGATGTCTGGCGTGGTTATGGCAATGTTAGTAGGTATTGTTTTACTTGGTGGCGTAAAGGTCATTGCTCGTGTTGCCTCGACACTGGTACCGCTGATGGGTATTACCTATATATTGGGTTGCGGTTTTGTCATCACTCAGAATCTGAGTGAAGTGCCCGCTGCCTTCAGCTTAATATTGGACAGCGCCTTTAACCCGGTAGCTGCTGAGGGTGGTTTTGCAGGTGCTGCTGTAATGCTTGCCATTCGCATGGGTGTTGCCAGAGGTGTGTTTTCTAACGAGGCAGGTCTGGGTAGTGCCCCTATTGCTCATGCAGCGGCAGAGACCGATAGCCCTGTACGCCAGGGAAGCATTGCCATGTTGGGCACCTTTATTGATACTCTTGTGATTTGTACCATGACTGGTCTAGTGATTATTCTCACTGGGGTATGGACGGGGGATAGCCAGGCGGCTGCAATGACGGCTTCAGGTTTTGCCACAGTGTTTCCGAACCTAGGTGATAAATTTGTCGCGCTCGCGCTGGTACTTTTCGCCTTCACCACCATTATTGGCTGGAGCTATTACGGTGAGCGTTGTGCAGCGTTTTTATTGGGGATCAAGGTCATCGTCCCTTATCGTATTCTATGGACGGCAGCGGTTTACATTGGCGCAGTCAAAGGACTGGGCGTTGCCTGGTTGCTGGCTGATACCCTCAACGCTCTGATGGCGATACCTAATTTAATTGCTCTGCTTTTACTGAGCCCGGTTATTTTTCGTTTGACCCGCAACTGGTTTGCACGCCAGTTAGCGACGGAGTAGTCAGTTGCCACGGGTCTAACTGAGGAGAGTTATAGCGTGTCGAATACGCCAAGTAAGAATAATGAAAAATTGGTAATTGCCATCTCCTCACGGGTTTTATTCGACTTGAGAGAAAGTGATGATGTTTTTCAACACGAAGGCCTGAAAGCCTATTCGCAGTATCAAATTAAACACGAAGATGAGCCCCTTTCGCCGGGCGATGCCTTCCCTCTGGTGAAAAAATTATTACGCATTAACGAGCGGTTTGAGACCCCCCGGGTCGAGGTGATTTTGCTCTCGCGCAATTCGGCCGATACTGGTTTGCGTATTTTTAACTCAATAGAACATCACCAGCTCGATATTAGTCGGGCGGCATTTTGCGGTGGAGAAAGTCCCTATCGCTATGTCGCCGCCTTTGGCTGTCATTTATTTCTTTCGACCCATGCAGAAGATGTGCGTAACGCACTGAAATACGGCATAGCAGCGGCGACCTTGTTGCCGTCGGGTAAAACTTCAATCGATGATAGTGTTGAGCTGCGCTTCGCCTTCGATGGCGATGCAGTGCTGTTTTCTGACGAAGCAGAGCGGATCTATAAGACCGAGGGTTTGGCTGCCTTTACCGAGAGCGAAAAAGCTGCTGCCAAAACACCACTCAGTGGTGGTCCCTTTAAAAATTTCTTGCAGGCTTTGCAAGTATTGCAGGCAGAGTTCCCTCCCGAAACTGGCCCAATTCGCACTGCTCTGGTTACTGCCCGCTCGGCTCCAGCCCATGAAAGGGTAGTGCGCACTTTGCGGGAGTGGGGTATTCGCATTGACGAATCGCTGTTTCTTGGGGGGCTTAACAAAAGTGAATTTCTACGTGCTTACGGTGCAGATGTTTTTTTTGACGACCAACAAGGCCACTGTGAATTGGCGAGTACTAAGGTGGCAACTGGCCACGTGCCTCACGGTGTTGCTAATGAAGAAGGTTAAAGCCCACTTCTTAGCTGGAGGCGAAGTGTACGCCCATGCCGAGTAACAGACAGGCCAGCAAAGATTGCAGGATGTGGCTGGGCAAGCGTGATGCTAAATGGGTGCCCAGTTGAATAGCGGGCAGGGAGCCGGTTAATAAACAGGCGAGCAACAGAAAGTCGACGTTGCCCAATAACAATAGATGGCCAAGCCCGGCGATCAGTGTCAGTGGCACCGCATGGGCAATATCCGTACCCACCACATGCAATGCGGGCAGCCGTGGGTAAAGAGTCATTAATAGGGCTGCACAAAAGGCCCCGGCACCGACGGAAGACAAGGTCACGAAAACACCGAGAAAAACACCGCTGAACAAGGTGACATATTTGGCGTGATTTTGAAAAAACAGCCCGACTTGCCCCGGTGGTTTTTCACTTTTTTGACGAAGGGCTTTTTTAAACAGTAAGACCAGGGCTGTGAGTATGAGCATAATGCCGAGGCTGCGGGTGAGAATATCCTCGTAAGCGTCGGCTTCATTAAAAAAAGTGTTGAGAAAATAGCTCGTAAATAGCGATGCCGGGATGCTACCCGCGGCCAGGTAGCCAACAATCGACCACTGAATACTCTGCTTGCGCTTGTGGGCGACGACACCACCAGCTTTGGTTGCAGCAGCATAGAGCAGGTCGGTGCCAATGGCGACATTGTAGGGGAAGCCAAAGAGGATCAGCAGAGGTGTCATTAGCGAGCCGCCGCCGACACCAGTTAAGCCAATCGCCAATCCAACGCCAGCGCCAGAGAGAATGTAGAGAAGTATGTCGGGCAAGCGGAATCCGTTAACAGGCTGATAATTTAATTGGCAACTTTACCGATAAGACTCTATGCTTCAAAGGAATACTTGTTTATATTTTTAGATCTTAGTCGTCTAGGGAAAGTGTTCATGAAATTACAGCAATTGCGCTATATATGGGAAGTATCTCGCCACGACCTCAATGTGTCTGCTACCGCTCAAAGTTTGTACACGTCCCAACCGGGCATCAGTAAACAGATTCGCCTGTTAGAAGACGAGCTGGGTGTTGAAATATTTTCTCGCAGTGGCAAGCATCTGACTCGTGTCACCACCGCGGGTGCAGAAGTACTAGAAATTGCCGGTCAAATCCTTGGCAAGGTTGAGAGTATTAAACAATTGGCTCAGGAATATAGTTCGCCGAATAAGGGGAGCCTATCCATTGCCACCACGCATACTCAGGCGCGTTATGCTTTACCCGATGTGATCGGCTCTTTTATAGAGCGCTATCCCGATGTTTCTCTGCATATGAACCAGGGCACGCCGATACAAATCTCTGAGATGGCTGCCGATGGTGATGTTGACTTCGCCATCGCCACGGAAGCTCTTGACCTGTTTAATAATTTATTGATGATGCCTTGTTATCGCTGGAATCGCTGTATCCTTGTCCCCAGGGATCATCCCCTATGCCAGATTTCCGAGCTGACACTCGAACACGTGGCCGAACATCCTTTGGTGACATATGTGTTCGGTTTTACTGGTCGATCAAAACTGGATGAAGCCTTTCGTAAAAAGGGTCTCGACCCGAAAGTGGTTTTTACAGCCACCGATGCTGATGTCATTAAAACCTATGTGCGCCTGGGCTTGGGCATAGGAATAGTCGCCCACATGGCTTATGACCCAGTGCAGGACAGCGATCTTGTTGCCCTTGAAGCAAAACACCTGTTTCAGTCGAGTGTCACCAGCATTGGCTTTCGGCGTGGTACCTATTTACGCACTTTTATGTACGACTTTATTGAACACTTTGCCCCCCATCTCGATCGTGATGTGGTGGATAAGGCCTGTAGTATTAACGCTAGAGAAGACCTTGATAAATTCTTTGCAGGTTTCGATTTACCGGAATACTAACCGGGTTTAATCTATAAAAGGCCTGTTCAGCAGATGAGAGTCCCCGTGCTGGAACAGGCCTTTTTATAGCTGAGTGGTGAAAGGCTTCGGCAGCTTGTGACAGGAACATTAGTTGCTTGCACCGCTACACCAAGCTGGTAGAGTAGCGCGCAGATTTTTAACCAATTGGAGTCTTGTTGTGGAAATAGCCTGCCTTGATCTTGAAGGGGTATTGATACCCGAAATCTGGATTGCCTTTGCAGAAGAAACTGGCATTAACGCCTTAAAAGCCACAACGCGGGACATCCCTGACTATGACGTGCTAATGCAGCAGAGGCTGAGAATACTCGACAAGCACGGCTTGGGTCTCAATGAAATTCAGGCCGTTATTGCTCGCCTTAAACCTCTCGACGGTGCCATAGAATTTGTCGATTGGCTGCGCGAGCGCTTTCAGGTCATTATTTTGTCAGATACTTTCTACGAGTTTTCTCAACCCCTGATGCGTCAACTGGGTTTCCCCACGCTATTGTGTCATCAGCTTGAAGTGGATGAAAAAACTGGCCGTGTGACCGACTACAAACTGCGTCAGGCCAACCCCAAGCGCCAGGCTGTACTGTCACTGAAAAGCCTTTACTACCGCATTATCGCTGCCGGTGATTCCTACAATGACACCACTATGCTGGCTGAAGCTGACGAGGGCATACTGTTTATGGCCCCCGATAATGTGGTTGCTGAATTCCCTGAATTCCCCGCGGTCTACGGCTACGATAACCTTAAGCAAGCGTTTATTGATGCCAGTAATCGACCACTGAGTTTGTAAGCGAGCACGACTTTTTGAGTTTGATTACTTTCTAGTAGCGGGTCTGAGTTTAGCCAGGGTATCCATTAATAAGGCCACCTTGGCCAAAGACTCTCGATATTCACTATCGGGCAGTGAATCACTCACAATGCCACCGCCACCCCAGCAGTGAAGCTTGTTCTTTTCAGCGAGCAGGGTGCGGATGGCAATATTGCTATCCATTCGCCCATTGGCACTGACGTAGGTGATACTGCCGCAATAAATGGTGCGTGGCACTTTTTCCAGCTCGGCAATAATTTCCATGGCACGCTTCTTTGGTGCACCGGTAATCGACCCCCCCGGAAAACAGCCTGCCAGTAAATCGAGCGCGTTGACATCGCCACGAATGCGCCCGGTAATGGTGCTGACTAGGTGGTGAACGTTGGCAAAGCTCTCGAGATTAAACAGCTTCGGTACGCGGATTGACCCCGGTTCACAAGACTTGCCCAAATCATTGCGCAGCAGGTCGACGATCATTAAATTCTCGGCTCTATCTTTGGGGCTGTTCATCAAATTGATGGCCTGTTCCTGATCGTCCTCAACAGAAATACCTCGGGCAATCGTGCCCTTAATCGGCTTGGTTTCAACTTGCTGACCAGATGTTTTAATAAAACGCTCCGGCGACAGCGACAGCAGAGCTTTGTCACCCCAGCTTAAAAAGCTAGAGAAAGGCGAGGGTAGGGCTTTGCGCAAGTGCAAATAAGCAGCCCACGGGTCGCCTTGAAATTCTGCAGAAAAATGCTGGGCATAATTCACCTGATAACAATCACCAGCGGCGATATAGTCTTTGATTGTGGCGATATCATTTTCATAATCGCTACGTGAAGTGCTGGCCTGGAAATCTGCTTTTAAGGTAAAGGGCTTTTCGGTCAGCGCTGGCGGTGCGGCGAGCCTCGCCTGTATGTCGTGCCGCAAACGCCGGGGGCAGGCAGGGTGAAAAACCAGATGCGCCTGAGATATTTGATGATTAATGACCAATGCCCAAAGATAGTAGCCCTGACGCATGTCGGGCATATCGGCGGGGCCTGTATGGCTGTCTTCTGTAGGTGCTGTGCCAAGCCCATAGCCAAAAAAACCGGCAAGGCCACCAACAAAGGGCAGCTCGGTGAGTTTGTCGCCCTGTAAGGCAAAGTCATCCATCGTCGCCTGACACAGTGTAAAGGGGCAAGCCGTGCTCGTTTCGCTGTTGCCCTCGCTATCGCTAATTTGAGTCAAACTGCCACGGGTCTCTAGAATACGGGCTGGTGCCGCGCTGATAATGTCCAGCCGCCCCTGTAGAGACCGTGGCTTGCCGCTGTCCAACCATATTGGGCTGGGCAAATCGCGCACGGTATTGAACAGAGCCTCAACATCGCTGCGAAAAGGGTAGTCCAGTACGATCATCTTGGGCATTGGCCTTGGGTACTCATTATGAAAAGGCTTGGGCGTTCATTACTACAATAAAGAAGCCGCTATTTTATAGGCTCTTGAGCCTCGATAGGGTGTTTGCCAAAGAATTAATCAGGCCTCAGTGTGAGCTTTGCGTATAATTGGGGCTTACTAAACTGCGTACTAATGGAGCAAACAATGACCGATCTCACCCCTGACTTATGCGATGACAACCCCGAGCTGGTTCGTGTGCTTGAGCCCATGCTGTCAAACTTTGGTGGTCGCGAAGCCTTTTTTGGCGAGATCGTCACCGTGAAGTGTTTTGAAGATAACTCTCTGGTGAAAGAAAATTTGGCCACGCCGGGCCACGGTCGCGTGTTGGTGGTTGACGGTGGCGGCTCGCTACGCCGGGCACTGCTCGGTGATATGATCGCCGAAAATGCCCTGGAGAATGGTTGGGAAGGAGTGATTATCTACGGCTGTATTCGCGATGTGAGCACCATTTCTCAACTCGACCTTGGCGTGCAGGCGTTGTCGGCCATCCCTTTGAAAACTGACAAGCGCGGTATCGGCGACTTTAACATCCCCGTCACCTTTGGTGGTGTTACCTTTAACCCGGGTGAATATATTTATGCTGACAGTAATGGGATCGTGGTTTCTGAAGAAGCCTTGACTGAAACGACTTAAGCGTTTGCTTAATGGCTACTGCGCTTATTATGTAATATAGGTGTATAAACTATAGCTGCGCTATGACTATTGATAGGACAGTTATCGATCAAGGGCTTTGCATGGCTCAGCCACAAAACTGTAGGTGTGTCGGCTGCATGTTGTGTTTATAGCCTGCTTATTGGCCTCGTAGCAGAAATATTGCGCGTCATTATTTTTGGTGGTGTGCCTTTTCATGACGCAGGGCTTTAAACCAGCCACAAATACAGGTGTTATGAGGCTCGAGAATGATAGATAAATTCAAGCTCGTTGCTATTGGCATATTGCGTTCAGCGCCAGCTTTTGTCGCAGTAGGTTATAAATGGGGAGAACATGAAGCGGCAATCACCTTCATGGAACTCGCTAACAACCGTAATGCAATTGATGTAAAGACATTCACTAAAATGGGTGTTCTTCTGAACAATCAGGAAATAGATAGGCTTTCTACATTTATTTCCGCGATGGCTCATAATTCACATAGCTCAATGCTAAGCCTGTCATCAGAGTTAGGCACGCAAGCAGACTCAGAAGCAAAAGAGTATTTTAATTCAAATAAATCAATGCTCGTTCCATTATCCCCATAACAAGGAAAGGAAGTTGCGACGTAAAAAGCTGTGTTTAGCGTTATGAGTACTGAAATATGAGTGTTAAAAATTTCTAATTTTATATCTTATCGCATGCTTTGTAGTATGTGTTCTTTCATTGCCATTTGTTCCAGGTCAAAATGGCAGCGCTCTTCTTTTATTAATCCCATTAGCGTTATCATTCCTTGGACCTTTTACATACCTTCTTATAGGTCAATATATTCCAGCATTAATGGCGGTAGTTTTTTTATTGGTTTATCGGGACTTTTTTTAGCTATCTACGGCTTTAAAAAGGAAAATGCTAATATCATGCATGTAGGGACAGGCCTTTGGGCGATATCAGGGTCATCAATGACAGTGCTTGGACTAATAGCATCATGCTGTTAATTCGTGCACATAACCAGAGCGAACACATCTCACCCCCGGGCAGGACTCGAGAAATCTACTCGCCTGTGTAGCAAGCGTTACATACAACAAGTTAGTTATAGAAAACTAATAGGACAATAGAATTTTTTGAATCGCGAATATCAATCCTGATGTTTGGTGTTTATTTCAAAGAGCAGCGTTTTTAAGCCTCTGCCGGCATCGCTTTCAGGAAAGGACTGAGGTGGTTCAATAACTTTTCTTTCAACAAAGCCGCCAACGCCATTAAACAAATCACGTAAGAAATCAAAATTCAAATCCGGTGAGTTTAAACAGGCAATGACCTGTGCCTGGGGTGCGAGTAAGCCCGGCAATTTGCGTACTATTTTCTGGTAATCTTTTCTGACATTAAAGCTGCCCGCCTGAAAGCTGGGCGGGTCGATAACAACCATGTCATAAGGCCCGTACTTGCGGATCTTGCCCCAGGATTTAAAAATATCGTGGCTCAAGTAGGAAATTGATCGGCTATCGATATCATTCAGTTGATGGTTGAGCCTGCCTGTATTTAAAGCGCCCTTTGCCATGTCGACGTTCACGACTTTTTCTGCACCGGCTTCTGCCGCAACCACTGAAAACGCACAGGAGTAGGCAAAGAGGTTGAGTACACGCTTGCCTTTGGCTAGCTCTCGAAGTACTTGCCGACAGTTGGCCATATCGAGGAAAAAGCCTACGTTTTGATTAGTCTCAAAATTCAGTTTGAATTTAAGGCCTTTTTCTGTGGCGTAATAGTCGCCGGCAACCTCTCCTTTGAGATTTTCACTCGGCGCACCTTTAATATAACGGTGTTGCAGTAGGATATTTTCAATGGCTTCGTCATTAGAAAACTGCGTGATTTCGTTGGCCAATTGTTTCAGCCACTGCGCCTCTGGTTTTTTATATAAGCTGATTAAGACCACCGGCGAAAACCAGTCGACGCTGACAAACTCAAGCCCAGGGTAGCAATGCCCACGCCCATGGAATAAACGACAGGCGTCGGCGCCTTTTTTTGCCCCACGCTGAATACTTTGTATTATTGGCTGCATTGATTGGCTGAGCCCAGAAATTAAAGCCATGAGTTCGAGTTGATGTTAGTTGCTGACGGCGTGTATTTTATGAAATTTCTTGGCGACTAAAAGCATCATAATAATCGCCAATCTTTCCACCACTGGTTGTTGCTCTACTTTTTGTTTTTCACTGACGAGAAATGATCGAATGACCGCTTGCAAGGCGCTAAATCTATTCTCCTGGCTAGCATCCAATTTGGCGATGGCTTTAATGACCGTGGCCATTACAGCATCATAATCATTTAGTCCAAGTTTCAGCAGGAGTTTACGGGTATGGCGTTCCAGTTCTTTGCTTTTCATGCGTTTGAGTTCTGCCGTTAGTGTGGTTTCTGGGCAGGACAGAAGATCAATTGTTTTCATGTGTTGATGGGCTGTATACGGCTTGCGAAAGAGCAGCGGATCATACCGAAGCCGATCTGTACATACTACTTGTTGGGCAAGTAGTGGGGTAGTTAACAAGGGCTTTGGGCCTGTTACAATGCGTAAACATATTTCCATTCTCTATTCGGCGACCTCATTTGCTTTATCCAAATTGCAGCAGTCAGTCGGTGTAGAGATAAGCGTCTTTAATTAGGATAGGAACTCCACTATGAGCAATGCAACACATCCCTCAATTGATCTGTCTGAACTCGATTTCGACCCTAACGCCCTGCGTGAAAAATACCGCTTTGAGCGTGATAAGCGCATACGGAAAGAAGCGTCTGAGCAATATCAAGCAGTTACTGGCGATTTTACCAAGTATGTAGACGACCCCTACATTGAAGAAGAAATAAAACGTGAACCCCTTAATGACGAAGTCGAAGTGGTTATTGTGGGCGGCGGTTTTGGTGGCTTGCTTGCTGGTGCGCGTTTGCGAGAAGCAGGCGTGAATGATATTCGCGTGATTGAAAAGGGCGGTGATTTCGGGGGTACCTGGTATTGGAACCGCTATCCCGGCGCACAATGCGATGTCGAGGCCTATGTCTATTTGCCGCTGCTCGAAGAGCTGGGTTTTGTGCCTACTGAAAAGTATTCACACGCGCCTGAAATATTGGCTCACTCCAAGGCCATTGCTCGCCATTACAAGCTGTATGACAACGCCTGCCTGCAAACAGAAATTACCCATATGCAGTGGGACGAGGATTTGGCGCGCTGGATTATTGAAACGAACCGCGGCGACCGCATTAAGGCGCATTATGTCGTGATGTCTAATGGCCCTCTCAACCGGCCAAAATTGCCGGGTATTCCCGGTATTAATGACTTTAAAGGTCACACCTTTCACACTAGTCGCTGGGATTATGACTATACGGGTGGCTCGTCTGAGGGCGACCTTAACAAGCTTAAAGACAAGCGCGTTGGCATTATTGGCACAGGTGCTACTGCAGTACAGTGTATTCCCCATCTGGGTGAAGCGTCCCAGTCTTTGCATGTTTTCCAGCGTACTCCGTCGTCTATTGATGTGCGCAATAATCGCGACACGGATCCCGAGTGGGCTAAGAGCTTGAAACCGGGTTGGCAGCAAGAGCGCATGGACAATTTTAATATTATTACCGCTGGTGGCTATCAGGATAAAGACCTGGTGAGCGATGGCTGGACGGAAATTTTTCGCAATTTGTCGGGCCCTATTCAGCGTAAATTAAACCCCCATATGAGTTCAACAGAAGTGGCCGCCGCCCTGGAAATTGCCGATTTCAAAAAAATGAATCAGGTGAGAGCCCGTGTCGATAGCATTGTGAAAGACTCTGAAACGGCCGAAAAACTGAAGCCCTATTATCGTCAGTTCTGTAAGCGCCCGGGTTTTCACGATGAGTATCTGGCGACCTACAACCTGCCGAACGTGACTCTTGTTGATACCGAGGGCCAGGGCGTTGAACGTATCACTGAGAAGGGCGTCGTCGTTGACGGGGTTGAATACGAGCTGGACTGTTTGATTTTTGCGACTGGCTTTGAGGTAGGTACCAACTTTACCCAGCAGTCTGGTTATGATTTGGCGGGTCGCAATGGCGCTACCCTCAGTGAAAAGTGGGCTAATGGGCTTTCTACTTTTCATGGTCTTTATACCCGCGATTTTCCCAATGTGTTCACAATGGGCCTTACTCAAACCGGCTTTACGACCAGCATTCCCCATGCCTTGAACGAGCAGGCCAAACATCTTAGTTATGTGCTGAAGCATGCCGTGGACAATAATGCCCGGACCGTTGAAACCACTGTGGAGGCCGAAGAGGAATGGGTGGCGACCATTAATAAATTGGCCAACCTGGGCAAACGCTTTTACGCGGAATGTACACCCGGTTATTACAATGAAGAAGGTAAAGAAAATGGAGCCGGATTCTTCAGTGGTCAATACGGCGGTGGGGCGCCCGAGTTCTTTAAAATTCTTGAAGACTGGCGAGCTGATGGCCAGTTACAAGGTTTGGAAGTTAAGTAAATGTAATTCCCATGGGCAGCGCGGCAGTGTGCTATGGCGCGCTGCCTGGGTGCGAGCCAGATTATGTAAGACCCTGTTTTATACCTGAGCTTTATATTATTGATAATCGGGCTTTTTTTGCAGGTTGCTTATTGTCAGGCATAATGTGTTGCCTCCTTAGTGGTGGGTAAATTGAAATAAGCTAGCGAATTTTGAATAATCAGTTCACTAGCACGCTCTTAGTAATCAGCAGAGGAAAAGTCATGTCAAATGAAGGCTATCACGAACCCATTTCAGAACTTTCAGACGAGACGAGAGATATGCACCGAGCTATTACGTCTCTTATGGAAGAGCTTGAAGCAGTTGACTGGTATAACCAGAGGGTTGACGCGTGCAAGGATGAAGAGTTAAAAGCAATTCTTATGCACAATAGAGATGAGGAGAAAGAGCATGCGGCGATGGTGCTTGAATGGATCAGACGTCAAGATCCTTGTTTCGATGGAGAGCTTAAGGATTATTTGTTTACCGATAAGCCTATCGCACATAAATAAAGAATAGAGAAAATGTTGGTGTTATAACCCCGGTTGGCGAATCGTCGTAATCGACCAAGAATAAAAAAACCCCGCTAATGAGAGCGGGGTTTTTTTTATGAGTTCAGTTTTAGCGAATTAAAACTGGTTCATGGTGTTGTCTTTACCCGAGGCTTTCAGGGCTTGTTCACCTGAAAAGTACTCTTTGTGGGCGTCACCCATATCAGAGCCAGCCATGTTTTGGTGTTTAACGCAGGCAATACCCTGACGGATTTCCTTGCGCTGAACGCCGGCCACATAACCGAGCATGCCCTGGTCGCCGAAGTATTCTTTCGCCAAGTTGTCAGTAGACAGTGCAGCGGTGTGATAAGTCGGCAGAGTGATGAGGTGGTGGAAGATACCGGCTTCGCGGGCTGCATCAGCCTGGAAGGTGCGGATTTTCTCATCGGCAACGGTAGCCAGCTCGGTTTCGTCATAGCTTTCGTTCATCAGCTCATCGCGGTTGTACGCTGAGACATCTTTACCGGCTTCAGCCCAGGTGTCGAACACTTGCTGGCGGAAGTTGAGTGTCCAGTTGAAAGAAGGCGAGTTGTTGTAAACCAACTTGGCATTAGGGATAACCTTGCGGATTTCATCAACCATGCCACCAATTTGGCCAACGTGGGGCTTCTCAGTTTCGATCCATAGCAGGTCGGCACCACTTTGCAGTGACACGATGCTGTCGAGTACGCAGCGGGCTTCGCCGGTACCTGATTTAAAGCGCACTAAACCGTTGGGCAGACGTACTGGGCGCACCAGTTTGCCGTCTTGCTTGATGACCAGATCACCGTTGCCGAGGTCGTCAGCGGAAACTTCTTCCACTTCCAGGAAAGCGTTGTACTGGTCGGCCAGATCGCCAGGCTCTTTTGATACTGGGATCTTTTGTGTCAAACCTGCACCCAGTGAGTCGGTGCGAGCAACGATAACACCATCTTCAACACCCAACTCTAAAAAGGCGTAGCGAACGGCATTGATTTTTGCGATGAAGTCTTCGTGGGGCACGGTGACTTTACCATCCTGGTGACCGCACTGCTTGGCATCAGAAACCTGGTTCTCGATTTGTATGCAACAGGCACCAGCTTCGATCATTTGCTTGGCCAGCAAGTAAGTAGCTTCTTCGTTACCGAAACCGGCATCGATATCAGCAATAATAGGCACGACGTGTGTTTCGTGATTGTCGATCTTGGCCTGAATATCGGCCTCAGCAGCGCTATCGCCAGCTTCACGGGCGGCGTCGAGTTCACGGAATAAACCGCCCAGCTCGCGGGCATCAGCCTGGCGCAAGAAGGTGTAAAGTTCTTCAATTAAAGAAGAAACCGAGGTTTTCTCGTGCATAGACTGATCGGGCAGTGGGCCGAAGTCAGAACGCAGCGCGGCAACCATCCAACCCGACAGGTAGAGGTAACGCTTGTCAGTCGTCTGAAGGTGCTTCTTGATGGCGATCATTTTCTGTTGGCCGATAAAGCCGTGCCAGCAGCCCAATGACTGTGTGTAGTTTGCAGAGTCAGCGTCGTAATCAGCCATATCTTTACGCATGATACCGGCGGTGTATTTGGCGATATCGAGACCAGTTTTAAAGCGGTTCTGGGCGCGCATGCGAGCGACATACTCGGGGCTGATGGCGTTCCATGCGCTGCCTTGCTCTTTGATTAAGCTGGCAGCTGCGTCGATGTCTGATGAATATGACATAGTCAGTGACTCCTTAAATGTAAGGTGGGTGTTGAAATATCGCTTAGTTGAACCTTGACATTTCGCTGGTTTCGAGTGACTTGCCTTGGCCTGCTAAGCGGCAGGTGTTTTATAACGCTGTGCATAGTAGCGAAACAGCCCTAATAAATTAAATCAATAATTTGTATATTCGGTATTTATTCACTGAATGTTAGTTATATATTGGCTGACAGTGCAAACTACCGGTGGAAAAGTAAGGTGTACAGCTGTATTAGTTTATAGCGTGAATAAAAAACGATGCACATTGATTTAGTACTGTTTTGTTTAGCGCTTATATTCATAATACCAGTGTCTATGACGGGCTGTCTGATTTTTGAGTCACTCCTTTGACGTTACCCATGCAGCCCCTATTCAAACCCACCTGACGAAGAGTGAATAAGTGTATGGAGAGTATTGCCCAGCGAATTGCCGATGAAATTGGAGCCAAACAACAGCAAGTAGAAGCGGCGATTGAAATGTTGGACGAGGGTGCGACGGTGCCGTTTATTGCGCGCTACCGCAAAGAGGTGACGGGTGGCCTTGATGACGGCCAATTACGCCTCCTTGAGGAGCGCTTGTGTTATCTACGAGAACTCGAGGAACGGCGTGAAACTGTGCTGAAAAGCATTGATGAGCAAGGTAAGTTGACCTCCGAATTAGCGCAGTCAATAAAGGCGGCAGATACCAAAACTCGGCTCGAAGATCTCTACTTACCTTATAAAGTGAAACGCCGTACCAAGGGGCAGATTGCCCGGGAGGCTGGACTCGAGCCACTGGCGGAGGCCTTGCTCGGCGAGCCTAGCCTGAACCCTGAAGACGAAGCGGCGAAATACCTCAACGGCGATAGCGAGGAAGGCAAAAAAATCACTGATGTGAAAGCGGCCCTCGATGGCGCCAAATTTATTTTGATGGAGAAATTTGCCGAAAATGCAGAGTTGCTCGGGCAGTTGCGCAGCTTCCTCAAAGAAGAGGGGCAGGCCAGTGCTCGATTAATTGACGGTAAAGAAAACGAAGGCGTTAAGTTCCGCGATTACTTTGAATACGATGAGCCGCTCAACACTATTCCTTCTCATCGGGCATTGGCGATTTTTCGAGGGCGCAACGAAGGCGTGTTGAGCATTGCCATCACCGTAGGTGATGGCGAGGAAAGCGGGTCGATTAAAGTGGCTCACCCTTGCGAAGGTATAGTGGCCAATTTTTGGGGTATTAGTGACGAGGGCCGTGCTGCCGACCGCTGGTTAAACGAAGTGGTGCGCTGGACCTGGCGAGTGAAGCTATTAACCCATCTTGAAACCGATTTATTGGGTGAAATACGTGAGCGAGCAGAAGAGGGCGCCATACAGGTTTTTGCCGACAATCTTAAAGATTTACTGCTTGCAGCCCCTGCAGGGCAAAAAGCGACCATCGGCTTAGATCCCGGTTTGCGCACGGGTGTCAAACTTGCCGTTGTCGATGGTACAGGCAAGGTGCTCGATCACTGTGCTATTTTCCCCACGCCGCCGCAAAATCGTCTGCAGGAGGCAGAAGCGGTTTTGGTGCAGCTGTGCGAAAAACACAATGTTGGTTTAATTGCTATCGGCAATGGCACCGGCTCCCGCGAAACAGAAAGATTCGTAAAAGATGTGCTGAAAACACACAAGCAACTCAAAGCGCAAAGCGTCTTGGTGAATGAAGCGGGGGCTTCTATTTATTCGGCCAGTGAATTTGCTGCGAAGGAATTCCCCGATCTCGATGTCACTATTCGCGGGGCTATTTCCATTGCCCGACGTTTACAGGACCCTTTGGCTGAGCTGGTGAAAATTGATCCCAAGTCGATTGGTGTTGGCCAGTACCAGCACGATGTGTCGCAATTTCAACTGGCTCGTTCTCTTGATGTAGTGGTGGAGGATTGTGTGAATGCCGTTGGCGTCGAAGTTAATACTGCCTCCGCCCCACTGCTGGCCAGAGTCTCTGGTTTAAGCCAGAGCATCGCCAATAATATTGTTGAGTTCCGCGATAATAACGGGGCTTTTAGCAGCCGTGATGAACTTAAAGCGGTGCCGCGTCTTGGTGCTAAAACCTACGAGCAGGCAGCGGGGTTTTTACGCGTTGCCAACGGTAGTAATCCCTTAGACGCCTCTGCAGTGCACCCCGAGTCCTATGCTGTGGTTGAGAACATTGCCCAGCGCAATAATCTCGATATGGCAGGCCTGATTGGTAATACGAGCTTCTTGCGCAGTGTGAAAGCCGCTGACTATGTGGATGATCAATTCGGTCTGCCAACTGTAACCGACATTATCAGCGAGCTCGACAAACCTGGTCGTGACCCGCGCCCGGATTTTAAAGCCGCAAAGTTTCAGGAGGGTGTGGAAAAAATTAGCCATCTTGAGGCGGGTATGGTGCTGGAGGGGACGATCACCAATGTCACCAATTTTGGTGCCTTTGTTGACATCGGCGTGCACCAAGATGGCCTGGTGCACATTTCTGCTTTATCGAACCGTTTTGTGAAAGACCCCCGTGAAGTGGTAAAAGCTGGTGATGTGGTTAAAGTCAAAGTGATGGAGGTCGACGTGAAGCGAAACCGCATCGGCCTGACCATGCGTCTTGACGATGAGCTGCCTGAGCAACAGGAGAGCGACGCCCGAGCAAGGCGGCCACAGCGAACAAAGTCTGACGGACAAAAAACGCACGCACAAAACCCTGGTGGGCAACGAAAGCAAGGACAGAACAAACGGGCTGGTGAGGCTAAAGCCAAGGTCGGTAGCATGGGTGCTTTATTGCAACAAGCGATGAAAAATAAAACATAGCGGGTAAGACTCTATATAGGAAATGTAAATAGTGCGGTGAATTAGAAGCTATATTAGCGAAAATTTTCTATTCGTTATTATTCTTAGCTTGTCGGCTGTGTTTAGCGGGCTGAACTACTGCGTGCTGAAAATACTAACTGCTACCGGCTTAATGTTTAGTGCCTCCTTAATGTCGCTTGTGTTACAGCGGCCTTTCTTCGGAGGACTCGAACATTATATAGAAGCGATGCTGCCAGTATTGGCTTTGAAGAAACCCTGCTCCATGGCATGTTGAACTTTCTGCTTTTCGAGGGCGCTTTGCACAACAACCTTAATGATCTTACCGAGCAGCGCTGAGTGATTGGCGTGCTGATTCTGGTTGGGCACAATTTTTTCTATCCATGTCAACCAAAACGTCAATACAGACGTTGTTGGTATGAGCTGAATTCGCTGGCGTATTTCGGAAGTATTTCTATTTCGTCAGCGGAAGGTTTAGCCTGTATCATTATTAGCTTGAAGAATTGAGTAGCAATGGCTAAGCCTTTATGATTTCTCACCAAATAGGTGTGCTGAGCGCTAAAGTTGTCCCCTGAGTAAAGCCATTTTCAGGCTTGATATAATCAGGTGTTTTTAATGTGTTGAGGAGTTAATAATGAATAAAGTCGTGGTTTTATGTTGTGCTCTGGCATTAGGTGGTTGCATGTCAACAGACCCTTATACGGGTGAGCAAAAAACCAGTAACACCGCTAAGGGTGCTGGAATTGGTGCTGTTACGGGTGCTTTGGTGGGTATGGCTGTTTCAAGTAAATCAGATCGCGAAAAAGGTGCCCTCATTGGTGCAGCTAGTGGCGCGGCAATTGGTGGCGGTGTCGGTTTTCGTATGGACAAGCAGGAGGCCGCACTGCGTGCGAAGCTTGAAGGCACAGGTGTGCGCGTTATACGTGAAGGCGACAATATTCGCTTGATTATGCCTGGTAATCTTACTTTTGAAGTTGATAATTATAACGTAAGGTCTGAGTTTTACGGCACACTGGAGTCCGTCGCTATAGTCCTAAAGGAGTTTACCAATACGAATATTCGCATTGGTGGCCATACTGATTCAACGGGTAATGATAGTTATAATCAAACCCTCTCTGAGCGCAGGGCTAACAGTGTTGGGCAATTTTTGATTGCGCAGGGTGTCATGGCTGGCCGTCTTTCGACGTCGGGTTATGGCGAACGCTACCCCATCGCCAGTAATGATAACGCAGCCGGACGACAAGCTAACCGTCGAGTTGAACTCGAGCTCGTATCATTTTAGGGCTTTTACTTTTTACGAGTACCAAAGAAGCCAGCATACTTTGCGAGTCGTCCTAAGGTTTGATACTGACTACCAACTTGAGGCAGAGACTCTAGCAAAGTCTCTGCAAATTCCCGTTGTCTCGAGTGAGCTGCATCTTAGAACAGGTGTAGACTTCGAATTACTGTTGAACCATACAGGGCTTTCATTGAGTGAACTGCCTGGTAAAAGAGATGATTCGCAGCCAGGAAAACAAAAAAACAAAGAAAGTAATAAAGTCAAAACAGATATTCGCTGTGATTTTATCAGCGGTGAATTACGTCATCGTCGTCTTTATGGTGGTGGAAAGAATCAGATGATCCTCAAGGCCACTGGTCTTAACAAACACAAACCATCAATAATGGATTTAACTGCTGGCCTGGGTCGCGACAGTTATGTATTGGCGACAGCGGGGGCAAGGGTGACAATGTTTGAACGCCAGCCGGTTGTTGCGGCACTGCTCGCGGATGGTTTGCGGCGCTTACGTAGCGCAGGCGATGAACAAGAGTTAGCCATTGCTCAGCGCCTTTCACTGCATAAGGGGGATAGCTTGAATTGCCTGCCTGCACTGGCCGAGCGTGAGGCAGCAGATGTAATCTATCTCGATCCCATGTTTCCCGAACGTGGGAAAGCGGCGAAGGTCAAAAAATCGATGGCTTTTTTCCATCATCTGGTGGGCAATGACGATGATTCTGCCGCCTTGTTACCGCTGGCGCTGGCAACGGCACGTTATCGCGTGGTGGTTAAACGGCCACGTCATGCGCCGCCTTTGGCAGATTTGAAGCCGTCGCTGTGTTTTGAGGGGAAGTCGACACGCTTTGACGTCTATCCCTTGAAAAAAATGGCTTAAAGAAAAACCGTCGTTAGTGGCTGCTATTTCTTTAGCCTGTATTTGTGGGTGCTGGGGTTGCTGCAGGCGTCTTACTGCGTAGTGCTAAAATACTGCCCATTGTAATCAACCCGAGGCCAATCAAGGCAGGTAGTGTCCACTCATAATCTTCAAAGGCAGTAGAAATTAATAGTGCAACGATGGGGAAAATCAAGAAGGTATAACCGCCTTTATCGGGGCCGATAAGTTCGAGTAAGCGCAGATAAAAAACAAACCCTAGTGCCGTGCCAAAAACCGCTAGATACAAGAGTGCAGCGGAGTATTGAAAGGTGTATTCATAATTGAAGGTTTTCCCGCCAAATAAAGCGACAAAAAATAATAAACAACAACCGTAAAACATACCCCAAGCGTTGTATTGTACCACTGGCAACTGACGTCGGGTGCTCATCCAGGTTGCAGTAATACTACCCAAAGAGGCCAGTAAGGTCGCCAGTAAGGCTAGGGATAAACCGCGAACACTGTCGTTAGCAAATGAAATACCTGTTAGCTCTGTTGAAAAAACCAGGGAGATGCCCGCAACCCCAACCAGTGCGCCAAGCAAAGCAGGTAGGCTGGTTTTGTTACCGAGAATAAGGCGTGCAGTAAAAATATTAATAAAGACAATGGTCGAAAAAACGACCGCCACCAAGCCGCTGGTGAGCATGCCGGTAGCTTGATAGACCAGATAGTAGTTACTGGAAAATAAAAAGAATCCGAGCAATAAAAAGCTGAAATGATCTCGTAAAGGAAAACTGAGGGAAAGAGCTTTAGCGCGGCACCAGGCAAACATAACGAGTGCGGCAATGGCGTTGCGATAAAAAGCCGAAACGCTAGGGTCGACGACGCCGAGGTGGAGTTTGACCGCGATCCAAGTGGAACCCCAAATTAATACTGTGGCGCTAAATAATAAAAATATCTGCAAAGTTTGGCTCACTGATGATCAATACACATTGTGTTACAGGGAGTAAACAATTAACAGAGTAATTTGTTTAAAATACTCTCATAAATATTACTCAGCTTGTCGAGGTCGCTAGCGACAATCTGCTCGTCGACTTTGTGAATGGTCGCGTTAAGGGTACCGAGTTCAATCACTTGAGTGCCGAGCTTGGCGATAAAGCGACCATCGGAGGTGCCGCCGCTAGTCGATAGTTCAGTGGTAATGCCCGTTTCAATTTTAATACCGTCTACCACAGCTGAAACGAGATCCCCCGGTTCGGTAATAAAAGGCTCGCCGCTCAAAGTCCACTCAATGTCATAATTTAGCTGGTGTTGTTTGAGAATGGTTTCAACCCGTGTTTGTAATAGTGGAGCGGTGACCTGAGTCGAAAAGCGAAAGTTGAAAACGACGTTCACTTCACCGGGGATCACATTGGTCGCACCGGTACCGCTATTGATATTGGATACCTGAAAACTGGTGGCCGGGAAAAAATCATTACCTTCGTCCCACTGTTGGGCCATTAATTCAGCAAGGGCGGGTGCAGCGCGGTGAATCGGGTTGTCAGCCAACTGGGGATAGGCGATATGGCCTTGTGTGCCCTTGATAGTGAGCGTGGCATTGAGTGAGCCGCGACGGCCATTTTTCACCATATCGCCGAGTTGTTGGTGGCTAGATGGCTCACCGATAACACACCAATTGGGAATGATCTTCTGCTCTTGTAACCAATCGACCACTTTAACAGTACCGTTGACGGCAGGGCCTTCTTCATCACTGGTGATTAGAAACGCAATGCGCCCGTTGTGGTCGGGGTGTTGTTCAACAAAACGTTCGCAGGCGGTCACCATTGCCGCTAGCGCTCCTTTCATATCGGCAGCACCGCGGCCGTATAAAATATCGTCGACAATGAACGGTTCAAAAGGAGGGTGCTGCCAATCGTCGAGACTGCCCGTCGGCACGACATCGGTGTGCCCAGCAAAACACAGTATTGGGCCAGACTTGCCTTTCACAGCCCAAAAGTTGTCGACATCGGCAAAGGGTAGACGCTGGATCGTAAACCCGAGAGCCTGCAGACGAGCAATCATTACCTCCTGGCAACCACCATCATGGGGCGTGACCGATGGTCTGCTAATAAGATCGCAGGCCAACTGCAGGGTAGGGGATAGCGTCTCGTTTTTTTGCGTCATAGTGTTACTTTCATCGTTTTTCGATATCACGTGGCAGGCGTCATGCTGACATTGGTTGCCACTCAAGCCGACGTGTATTTCGGCCGGCTTAAGTGCGTCAAGCAAGGATCAGTTATGGGCGTGTAAGGCCTCGTTAAGCTCAACAGCCGTTTGGTTGGTTAAGCACTCTATGGCACCACTCACAGAGTTGCGGCGGAATAATAAGTCGGACTTACCGGCTAATTCCCGGGCTTTGGTTTCACCAACGACGTGTTTGCTGTCGTCGAGTATGACTACTTTTGTTCCAGCGGTGATATAAAGCCCCGCTTCGACAATACAGCGATCGCCAAGGGGAATGCCGATACCGGCATTGGCGCCTAGCAGACATTCTTTGCCGACTGAAATGATGATGTTACCGCCACCCGACAAGGTGCCCATGGTTGAGCTACTGCCGCCGAGATCAGAACCCGCGCCGACAAAAACACCGGCAGAAATGCGGCCTTCAATCATATTGGGCCCTTCGGCACCGGCGTTAAAGTTGACGAAACCCTCGTGCATAATTGTTGTGCCCTCTCCAATGTAGGCGCCGAGACGTACGCGGCGGGTATCGGCAATACGCACACCAGCGGGTACAACATAGTCTGTCATTTTTGGGAATTTATCGACACTGTCGATGCTCAGGTTTTGACCTTTAATGCGTGCCTGTACCTGTCGCGCAGGGAGCTCGGCTAGGTCGATAGCACCTTCGTTAGTCCAGGCGACATTGGGTAGGGAGCCAAAAATACCACTCAGGTTAATGCCGTGGGGCTTGACCAAACGGTGGGAAATTAATTGTAGTTTTAAATAGGCCTCGGGCACCGAAGCGGGCTCGTCGTCAGTGGCGAGAATTGTTGCCACACAGGGCCGGGAGCTATTGAGCAGTGAGCGTGCGGCATTTGCCTGGGCACTTTGCTGCTGTTTGTCCAGTGCATCTGCGAGGCTTTGCAGTTTGCTGTCACCGAGGTTAATGACAGTATTGCCTTCACTGTAGCCCAGTGTCTCACTCAGCGCAGTGGTGATAGCGACGTCGGGATTGAGCAGGGGAGCGGGGTAAAAAACTTCGAGCCATTCGCCTTTTTGATTTTGCGTGCCGACACCGATGCCGATGCTGTAGAGCTTGGTCATTTGTTATACCTCTTTTATTACTTGATCGCGTTGTTTGGG
>JARGOV010000001.1:194561-224888 GCA_029212965.1 Porticoccaceae bacterium | reverse complement strand
TTGTAGGATTGCCTGTTCATTGAAAAATGGCACGGTAGGTGTCGGCCTTAAAGCCGACATACACCGCACCGTCGTATTCGAGTACGGGACGTTTGATCAGTGTTGGCTGTTCGACAAGCAAGGTGTTAACGCTGTCTGCGTCAAGATTTTCCCGCCTTGATGAGTCGATTGTTTTCCAGCTGGTACTGCCCTTGTTGAGCACCACTTCCCAACCCAGAGCGTCTATCCATTTGGCGACTTGTTCTTGCGTTAAGCCATCGCTGCGAACATCGTGAAAGGTGAAGTCAACATCGTGTTCCTCAAGCCAACGGCGCGCCTTCCTGACAGTGTCACAATTTTTAATGCCGAAAAGTACAGTCACAATTTTTCATCTCCGTCGTTTAAAAAAAGCCTGTTGAAAAACGCTGGCTAGGATAGCAAAAGAGACCCACGAGCACATTCGGTTTATCTGCCGTTGTCGGCACGGCCTAGCTTAGGCTTTTTGAGTAACGACGGCCTTTTTTCGTCGCGGGTAGCAGGTGGTGCAAATCTCACACACAGTGCCATCGCACCCTCTGGCGCTACAGTATTCGCGACCGTAGTAAATAATTTGCAAATGAAGGGCGTTCCAGCTTTCTTTTGGAAACAGGCGTTTCAGGTCTTTTTCTGTTTGCACGACATTTTTGCCGCTGGTGAGCCCCCAGCGTTGTGCCAGTCGATGTATATGGGTGTCAACGGGAAAGGCGGGGTGTCCAAAGCCTTGAGACATGACTACGCTGGCAGTTTTGTGGCCGACACCGGGTAGGGTTTCTAGCGCCTCCATGTCTTCGGGGACTTCGCCGTTATATTGGCTCACCAAAATTTGTGAGAGCTCGGCAATCGCTTTAGATTTGCGAGGTGACAGGCCGCAGGGGCGAATAATACTGAGAATCGTGTCGACGGGCACATTGCACATGTCCGAGGCATTATCGGCCAGCGCAAACAAAGCGGGTGTTACCGTATTGACGCGAGCGTCGGTACATTGGGCCGAGAGCAGTACGGCGACGAGCAAGGTGTAATGATTGCTGTGGTCGAGGGGAATGGGTTGGCTTGGATAGAGTCGCGCCAGGGTGGCGCGAATATAGTCGGCCCTCTCTTGTTTGCGCATCTACAGTGTCTCTAAATACGCTTTGATGCGCTGGGCGGCCTCTTTACATTGTGCCAGGGGGGCGACCAGAGCCATGCGGATACGCTGCTCACCCGGGTTCCCTGTTGCCGTATCCCGCGCCAGATAGCGCCCCGGTACTACGGCGATGTTTTGTGTGGCGAGTAGTTCGCGGGTGAAGATGTCGTCGGCAATCGGGGTTTCAGGCCACAAATAGAAGCCAGCATCGGGCTGACTAAACGCCATGACAGGGCTGAGAATTTCAGTGACGGCGCTGAATTTTTCTCGATATTGCCGGCGATTGTCGAGCACGTGCTCTTCATCATTCCAGGCTGTCACGCTGGCCCACTGGTGTTGTAGGGGCATGGCGCAGCCGTGGTAGGTGCGGTAGAGCAGAAACTGTTGCAGGATGTCTGCGTCACCTGCGACAAAGCCCGAGCGCAGGCCGGGTAGGTTGGAGCGTTTTGACAGGCTATGGAAAACCATGCAGCGTTTAAAATCGTGCCTGCCTAGTTCCGCGCAGGCTTGCAATAAACCCGCAGGCGGCTGATTTTCATCGGCGTAAATCTCTGAGTAACATTCGTCGCTGGCAATGACAAAGTCGTGGCGATCAGCTAGCGCAATCAATGTTTTCAGAGTGTCGAGTCCCAGTACAGAGCCGGTGGGGTTGCCCGGTGAGCAAAGATAAACTAGCTGGCAGCGTTGCCAGTCGGGATCACTTAGGCTGGAGAAATCCGGTGTAAAGTTGTTCTCTTTTGTACAGTTGAGAAACACCGGGCAGGCACCGGCGAGCAGAGCCGCACCCTCGTAAATTTGGTAGAAGGGGTTGGGCATGATGACAGAGGGGTTTGTTTTTTGTTTAGTACTGGGGTCGATCACGGCCTGCGCAAAAGCGAAGAGGGCTTCGCGAGTGCCATTGACCGGTAAAATGTGTCGCTCGGGGTCGGGCATTACTGGCAGCTGAAAGCGTCGGGCGAGCCATGCGGCAATGGCCTGGCGCAGTTCGGGAATACCTTTGGTGCCTGGATAAGTATTCAGGCCACTGCTTTGTGCTATGCCATCGATTTGTTGCACCAAGGTATCTATCACCAATTGCGGTGCCGCGTGCTTGGGTTCGCCAACGGAGAGGCTGATTGCTGGCAGTGTTTGTGGTAATACCGTATCGGCAAGCAGGTGTTTTAGCTTTTCGAATGGGTAGGGCTGGAGGCTTTGTAATTGAGGATTCATGGTGCTCTCTTAGCAGCCCGCTCGCTTGATAATTATCTGGGGCAGTGTCTTTGGTTAGGCGTTGGTTAATGACGTGTTTGCAGTAATTCTACGCTGTTGCCTGGGCTTTCATCCTCCAGGTTGCGCGTGTCTAGTTCCCGGCAGATGGTTTGTTCTATCTCGCGGCATAAATCGAGGTCAGTAATCGCTTCATGGTTTTCGCCAGTGAGATAAAAAACATCTTCCACGCGCTCACCAAGGGTGGCGATTTTAGCGCTGTGCAAGTGGAGATTGAAGCGCATGAATATCTGTCCAAGCTCGGCCAATAAGCCGGGGCGATCGGGAGTAATGACTTCGAGATAGGTGGTGCGGGAGTCATGATCATGGTCAATATGGGCGGAGGTACCAATAGTCAGTTGTTTCAGTTGCCGTGGAGTGTGTCGGTTGACCTCGATATCATTTTTGTCATTCGCGAGTAGTGCCGCAGTTATTTTGCGAGTCACTTCGGATACTTTGTTCTGACTATGGGCAAACGGCCGTCCCTCATCATCCAGTACATAAAAAATATCGTAGGTGTAATTATCTTTGCCGGTGTAAAGCCGAGCATCGTGAATATTCAGGCGTAGTGTGTCGAGAGTAGCAGCCGTAATTGGAAAGACATTGGCAAGGCCTTTGGTGTAAATAAGTATGCGGGTTACACTGTCGTCTTCCATTCCCACGTCTTCAATCAAAATTACTGGCATGCTGGGATCGTCCGCAGTCAAGACAGCTTTAACGCCGCGAGCAATGACACTGGCACTTTCGCGCAAGAATAATTCGTCGTCCATATCCTGCCAGAGCGTGGTACTTTGCTCTCGTGTAATACCTTCTTTCTCGAGTAAGGCAAGGGTGTCGTTGTGCGTGTTTTCAATCCATTTCTTTTTATTTACCGGGTTTTCCAGGCCACGTCGCAGGGCATCACGCGTTTGAAAATAAAGCTGACGCATTAATGCGCCCTTCCAGTTGTTCCAAAGGGTCGGGTTGGTGGCATTCATGTCGGCGATGGTCAATGTAAACAAGTGGTCGAGATGAATTTGGTCACCTACTAATAGAGCAAACTTATGAATAACATCGGGATCAGAGATATCTTCGCGCTGTGAAACACTCGACATCAATAGGTGGCTTTCGACCAACCAACTAACGAGCTGTGTTTCTTGCTCGGAGAAACCATGTCGACGAGCAAAGTCGATGGCGTCGACTGCGCCTAGTTTCGAGTGGTCGCCACCACGTCCCTTGGCAATATCATGATACAACCCGGCGATAAGAAGTAGTTCTGGTTTGGGCAGGTTTTTTAGCACATGAGAGGCAACCGGAAACTTTTCTACTTCTTGTGCGTTACCAAGCCGGCGAATATTGCGAATCAGTTGAATAGTGTGGGCGTCGACCGGATAAATATGGAAAAGGTCGTGTTGCATTAACCCGATAATGCGGTCGAATTCAGGTAGGTATTTACCAAGAATTCCATAGCGGACCATGCGTTGAAGTTGCGTAGTGAGTCGACCATTACAGCGGAACAGGCGCATAAAAAGCTTTCGATTGAGAGGATCGTTACGGAAGGCCTCGTCGATCTGATGGCGATATTGGCGGATTTGTCGAATGGTCGTCGAGCGCACCCCTTGAATCGAGGAGTCTTCGCCTAGCAAGACGAAAATTTCTAGTAGAGCTGAAGGGTGGTCACGGAATACAGTATCGTTAACGACTTCAATATAATTATCACGTACCTGGAAACGTGAGTTGATCACGCGAATGATGTTTTGCTTTTGGTTTTTGTTGATGGCTTCGTCTAAATATTGAAGAAGCATGTCATTCTGTTCACGCATAGCCAGTACCACACGGTAGTAGCGTTGCATAAATTGTTCCACAGCCAGTCGCTCTTTGGTGTCTACGTAGCCAAACATTTGCGCCAGTTTACGTTGGGAATCGAAGAGTAAGCGTTCTTCAGGGCGTCCAGCAATTAGGTGCAAACCATAGCGCACTCGCCAGAGGAAGGCCTGGCCTTTGCGCAGTAATTCGTATTCTTCTGCGGCAAGAAAATGCGTGTTGGCTAATTCGACTAAGCTACGTTTGTGAAAATATCGTTTTGCAACCCAACCAATGGTTTGGATGTCTCTCAAGCCTCCAGGGGCGTCTTTAATATTGGGTTCCAGGTTGTATTCGGTATTGCCGTGTTTTTCATGACGCTCGTTTTGTTCATCGTATTTGGCGCGAAAAAAATTGTTGGCTGGCCAGATGTTATCGGGTCCGGTCTGTTCTTCCATTTTCAGGCGCAGTTCGACGTTGCCTGCGAGAGAGCGTGACTCCATAAGATTAGTGGCGACAGTGATATCGGCTTTAGCCTCTTCCACACAATGGGAA
This sequence comes from Porticoccaceae bacterium, assembly GCA_029212965.1. GTDB lineage: Bacteria > Pseudomonadota > Gammaproteobacteria > Pseudomonadales > Porticoccaceae > Reddybacter. The sequence continues at coordinate 220,165 of JARGOV010000001.1, read as the reverse complement.
AGGGAACGTACGCTGTGGCCGATGTTGAGTTGAATATCCCAGAGAAAGGTTAGGAAACCTTCAATACTAGTTTTATAAGGTTTGTGGTCGCCGTGCCGGCTCAATAGAAGCAAGTCAATGTCTGAGTGGGGGTGCAACTCGCCGCGGCCGTAGCCACCTACCGCCAGTAGGCTAATGTTTTCGTCCCAGCTAAAGCGCTGCCAGGCGTGTAACAGAATGCGGTCAATAAAGGCGGCGCGTTCATGCACCAGAGTTTCTGTGTCTTCGCCTTGTTCGAAACGGTTGTTAAGGAAGGTATCAGCGGCGCGAATGGCGTCGCGAAAAACTGTTTGAGCATCGCCCGTATTGAGGTTGGCGAGAAAACGCTTCTCGTCGAAGAAAAGGGGTATGGGTAGAGCTTCGATGGCTAGATTCATAGTTTGTCGTTGATACTTCTGTTGTCGATATACTCGAAGATCGGTACGGCCTCGAAATGCCAGTAGGCTAAAGCCTGTGCCGCTTTAAAGTAGCATTGATGTAAAGGCTAAAAAGTAGGTGATCTACTTTCTAAAAAGGCTCGCCGGGACGAGCTGTCAGAACATCAACGCCTGTCGCGGTGACAAGTAGCGTGTGCTCCCACTGCGCGGAAAGGCGACCATCTCGAGTTTCTACCGTCCAGCCATCGGGCTTTAGTTTAGTATGGTGCTTGCCGGCATTGACCATAGGCTCGATGGTGAAGGTCATGCCCTCTTCGAGCACCAACCCAGTACCGGCTTTACCATGGTGGAGTACTTGTGGATCTTCGTGGAATTCACTGCCAATGCCATGACCGCAGTATTCGCGAACCACAGAATAGTGCATGCCCTCGGCATGTTTTTGTACCACGTGGCCGATATCGCCAAGACGATTGCCGGGCTTTACTTGTTCAATACCCAAGTATAGACATTCCTGAGCGACCTTCATTAATCGGTCAGCGTGGCTGGGCGTTTTGCCAATGCCGAACATCATGCTGGTATCGCCAAAATAACCGTCTTTAATCACGGTGATGTCGAGATTGACGATATCACCATTTTTTAGCACCTTATTTGCAGAAGGAATACCGTGACAAATGACTTGGTTCACTGAGGTGCAGATGGACTTGGGAAAGCCTCGGTAGTTTAGGCAGGCGGGAATAGCCTGTTGTTCCTCGACCATAAAGTCATGGCAAATAGTGTCAAGTTCAAGAGTGCTAATGCCCGCTCGAACATGGGGAGCAATCATCTCCAGAACATCGGCGGCAAGTTTGCCGGCAATACGCATTTTTTCGATTTCTTCGGGTGTCTTAATGGTAACGGGCATGGGTTCAAACGACGGTAGTGAATATGCGGTGTATTGTAACCAATTTTACAGTTCGTAATGGAGGATTGTTCTCACGGGGCGTCTTAATTCACGAGGCCGTTGGTTAGCTGTGTTGATAGGTGCTAGGTGGATACGTTATTTGTTTTTGGATTGGCCGATAGATCGTTGTCGGTTCTTCTAATGGCTCCTCAATTGTGGTATAAAGCGCGCCCCGATGGAATGGCTGTCGGGGTTAACTTTAACGACTCACACTTACCGACACATTGGCTTGGGTGCCTGCTAGCTAGAAATGCGGGTTAGGCAATGGGGGGGTGGAGGCTTAACCCAATAGGAAACTTGAATTATGACTATGGTTAGTATGCGCGATATGCTTCAGGCGGGGGTCCACTTCGGCCACCAAACTCGTTACTGGAATCCGAAGATGAATCAATACATTTTCGGTGCACGAAATAAAATCCACGTTATCAACTTAGAACATACTGTGCCAGCATTTAACGATGCTCTTGAACAGGTTCGCCAGCTCAGCGCCAGTGGTAATAAGGTCCTCTTCGTCGGCACCAAGCGTGCTGCGCAAAAATCAATTAAAGAAGAAGCAGAGCGTGCAGGCATGCCTTATGTGTGCCACCGCTGGTTGGGTGGCATGTTGACTAACTATAAAACGATTCGGGCTTCTATTAAGCGCTATCGTGATCTTGAAGCGCAAAGCACTGATGGCACCTTTGAAAAACTGACCAAGAAAGAAGGTCTAATGCGTTTGCGCTTGAAAGAGAAACTCGAACGTTCTATTGGTGGTATTAAAGATATGGGTGGTTTGCCCGATGCCTTGTTTGTGATCGATGTGGATCATGAGCGTATTGCAGTACAGGAAGCCAATAAACTGGGCATACCCGTTATCGGTATTGTCGATACAAATAGTAACCCTGATGGCGTTGATATAGTGATTCCAGCTAATGACGATGCGATCCGTGCAATCAAACTTTACACTATGGCCATGGCTGATGCCGTACTCGAAGGTAAAGCTGGTGAAGTGGTCGCTTCAGAGAAAGATGAGTTTGTCGAAGTGACTGAAGCTCAAGCTGAGGCTGCCACTACAGAGGTTAAGCCCGAAGCCATAGAAGAGTCTGTAGCGCCGACAACAGAAGGGTAACCCTTAATCCGGTTCTTTACAGTTCTGGTTTGCGACAAAAAAGGGGGCGCAGCCCCCTTTTTTCTACTAATTATTTACAACAGGCTTGCTGGTTTGATACCGGTGTAAGCCCATATATTGAGAGGATTTCCCATGGCAGCGATTTCTGCTTCCCAGGTAAAAGAACTACGTGATCGCACCGGTCTCGGCATGATGGAGTGTAAAAAGGCACTCGCTGCAGCTGATGGTAATATAGATACGGCAATCGAAAATCTGCGCAAGTCCAGTGGCATGAAAGCGGCTAAAAAAGCGGGTCGCACGGCAGCTGACGGTGTTGTGGCCGTTAAAGTTGCCGATGATGCTTCCTTTGCGGTATTAGTTGAAGTTAACTCCGAAACTGATTTTGTTACCAAAGACGAGGGTTTTAAAGCCTTTGTTAGCACTGTTGTCGATAAAGCGTTTGCTGACAAAGAGAGCAAAGTAGAAGTACTTGCTGCCGCTGTGGAAGATGAGCGTCAGGCTTTAGTGCAAAAGTGTGGTGAGAACGTCAATGTGCGTCGCGTACAGTTGGCCGAAGCTCCAGTGGTTGGTGCCTACGTACACAGTAATAACCGTATTGGCGTGTTGGTTACTCTTGAAGGTGGTACTACAGAACTTGCTAAAGACGTTGCCATGCACGTTGCAGCAGTTAATCCCCAGGTTGCGACTCCCGATGAAATGCCCGCTGACGTGGTAGCAAAGGAAAAAGAAATATATGTTTCCCAGGCTATCGAAAGTGGTAAACCACCCGAGATTGCAGAAAAAATGGTCGTTGGCCGGCTGAAGAAATTTCTTGCCGAGAGTAGTCTTGTTGAGCAGCCCTTCGTGCGTGACCCCGATGTTAAAGTGGGCAAGATGCTGGCCGATGCTGGTGCCAGTGTTATTGGGTTCACTCGTTATGAGGTGGGTGAAGGTATTGCTGTTGAAGAGCTTGATTTTGCTGCGGAAGTTGCCGCTCAGGTTAATGCTACTAAATAAGCATTTTGCCACCGGTCACTGAAGCGTACCGGTGGTTTTTGACAAGATGTAAAAACAATAAAGCAGTATCTGGTTTTAATGTGATCGCTTAATTTATCTATGGCCAATAGCAAAGGATCAATACCGAGGGATCAATGCCGATGAGCAATCAAGGTAGCGATAAGAAGTACAAGCGCATTCTCCTCAAACTTAGCGGTGAAGAGCTTATGGGCGAGGGCGATTTTGGAATCGACCCAAAAGTTCTTGATCGTATGGCGCTGGAAATTGGCCAATTAGTCGGCATTGGTGTACAGGTTGGTTTGGTTATCGGTGGTGGTAATTTGTTCCGTGGCGCTGCATTAAATGCTGCAGGCATGGAGCGAGTGACCGGTGATCATATGGGGATGCTGGCCACGGTGATGAATGGCCTGGCTATGCGTGATGCTCTCGATCGCAATAATATTTCGGCACGCCTGATGTCAGCTATCCCCATGAGTGGGGTGGTTGAGCACTATGATCGTCGCCGTGCGCTGCGTTATTTGTCTTCTGGTGATGTGGTTATTTTTAGTGCTGGTACGGGTAACCCTTTCTTTACTACCGATTCGGCAGCCTGTCTGCGCGGTATTGAAATTAATGCAGAAATGGTATTAAAAGCGACTAAAGTTGATGGGGTCTATTCAGCTGATCCGATGAAGGTCTCCGATGCCACGCTCTATTCTAGTTTGAGTTACGATGAGGTACTAGATAATAAACTGGAGGTAATGGATCTTACCGCTATTTGTCTGTGTCGTGAGCATCGCATGCCGGTACGAGTTTTTAGAATGTCTAAGCCCGGTGCACTATTGAATATTGTGGTGGGTGGTGAAGAAGGGACACTGATCGAGGAAGCATGACTTCAAACTCGCTGGCCTGCCAGGGGAGCTTATCAGCCGAACGCTTTCAAACGGATTACATCGAAACGGATACAAGAAGAGAAACACACTATGATTAATGAACTAAAGGAAGATGCCCGCCAGCGTATGAACAAAACGGTTGAAGCACTGGGCCATGCACTGAACAAGGTACGTACAGGTCGTGCTCATCCGAGTATTCTTGAGGGTGTCAGGGTTCCTTATTATGGCAGTGAAACGCCTTTAAGTCAGGTGGCAAATATTTCTGTTGCTGATGCGCGTACTTTGACAGTAACTCCATGGGAAAAAAATATTGTCCAGGATATTGAACGAGCCATTATGAACGCTGACCTCGGTCTCAACCCCTCTAGTGCTGGTGAGGTGATTCGTATACCTATGCCAGCACTCACTGAAGAAACGCGTAAAGGTTATATCCGTCAGGCTCGTAAAGAAGTAGAAAACTCCCGCATCTCAGCCCGTAATATTCGCCGCGATGTGCTCTCAGACATAAAAGATCTGTTAAAGGAGAAGGATATTTCTGAGGATGAGGAGCGTCGTGCTCAAGAGGATGTGCAGAAAATTACAGATAGTTTTATTAAGAAAATGGACGATATGCTGGTCGAAAAAGAAAAAGATCTGATGGAAATCTAGTTAACCTGCAAGTTCTTAAACAGCGAAGAGCTGGTGATAACGTGTGGCAAGCCAGGTATGGACGCTCGGCAATATAACTTCAGGAAACAAAGCATGGTGGACCCTTCTGCGGCTAATAGTGCCCATAATAGCGCTCAGCCAATCAAACATGTCGCAGTCATTATGGACGGCAATAATCGTTGGGCTAAAGCTCAGGGCTTGCCTGGCCATGATGGACATCGTGCTGGTGTTGAGCGCGTTCGCGATATAATAGAGAGCTGTCAACGGCACCAGATTGAAATACTGACTCTCTTTGCTTTTAGCAGCGAAAACTGGCAGCGACCGGCACTTGAGGTTAACGCTTTAATGACGCTGTTTACTACTTATATAAAGAAAGAATCAAAAACTCTCCACGAGCGTGGAATTCGTCTCCGTGTGATTGGTGAACGCGAGCGTTTTAGTTCTCGCTTACAAGCGCGCATTGCTGATGCGGAAGCGCTGACAGCTGATAATACAACGATGACATTAGTCCTTGCTGTCGATTACGGCGGCCGTTGGGATATTGCTACTGCAAGCCGTAAGTTGGCACAACAGGTTGCCGATGGTTATTTGGCTGTTGAAGACATCAATGAAGAGTTACTTGATAAAAACCTGTGTCTTGCTGATTTACCCAACCCCGATTTGTGTATAAGAACGGCAGGCGAACAAAGAATTAGTAATTTTTTACTTTGGCAGCTGGCATACAGCGAGTTTTATTTCGCCGATTGTTATTGGCCCGATTTTGACGCCGTAGCATTTGACGCTGCTGCTACAGCCTATTACCAACGTCAACGTCGTTTTGGTTTAAGCCAGGAGCAAGTGGTTGATAATACGGTCGAGCAAACCTCAATCTCTTCGCAGACCCGAGTAAATGCTTAATGCTAAAACAGCGAGTTATTACCGGATGTCTTCTTGCTGGCAGTTTCCTCATTGCTTTATTTACACTCCCCACCTACGGTTTTATCGGGCTAATCACCGTGGTATTGGCCCTTGGGGCATGGGAATGGGGTGGTTTAGCAAGTCTTGTTAGTGCCACAGGGCGGGGGATTTATATGTTGGCGGTTGTTGCTATAGCCGCCGGTCTTGGTGTTTATCTTGATTTTAAACAGGATGTTTTACTGACTGAAAAAGCTCGTTTCATTTTACTCCTTGCCTGTACCTGGTGGGCGATAGCCATGCTTTGGGTGCAAAGCTATCCCAGTAGCGCAATACTTTGGGGTCGGCGCTGGTTTTGTTTGTTAATGGGTGCTTTTGTCTTATTACCGATGTGGCTGGCCTTTGCCTGTCTAATATCACTCCCCGAGGGCCCTCTGTTAGTGCTTCTCGTCGTACTGCTGGTTGTCCTCGCCGATACTGGGGGATACTTTATGGGGCGTGCTGTCGGAAAAACCAAATTGGCGCCCAAGGTTAGCCCTGGTAAAACCTGGGAGGGGCTTCTAGGTGGTCAGTTGGCTATCGCTGTTGTGGTAGTGGGGGGTGGCTGGTTTCTCGATGTTGAGACCTCGCGTATTGCTTTGTGGCTGGGGTTGGCGATGGTCACTGGTCTTGCCTCGGTGCTGGGTGACCTGCTTGAAAGTATGATTAAGCGTCATCGCGGCGTTAAAGATAGCGGTACACTTTTACCGGGTCACGGTGGTGTATTGGATAGAATTGATGGTTTAACGGCGGCATTACCCGTATTCAGCCTGGTGTTTTCGCTACTCTACGGCCGCTTTTAATTACCTTTGATAAACAGCCTCATTATATAGTGTCGTTGATAAATGGATTGGTTGTCTGCGATTAGGGTTTTGTATTACTCACACGGTCGAAAAATAAATTTGTTATGACGTTCCCACAACAAAATCTCACTATTCTTGGGTCGACCGGATCTATTGGTGTCAGCACCCTGAATGTTGTTGCAAGACACCCTCAGCAGTACCAGGTTTTTGCGTTAACCGCTAACCAGCGAGTTGCTGAGTTGGCTCAACAGTGCCAGCAATTTCGCCCTCGTTATGCTGTGCTGGGCACTGAATCGGCAGCACAGCAGTTGCGAAGTTTGGTGAGTAGTGATGTTGAAGTTCTGTGGGGGGAAGAGGGCTTGGCTCTAGTCGCAGCCCACAAGATGGCTAACACAGTAATGGCGGCGATAGTCGGTGCGGCTGGGTTGATACCGACTCTAGCTGCTGTAAAAGCCGGTAAAAAAGTCCTATTGGCTAACAAAGAATCCCTGGTCATGGCGGGGCAGTTATTTATGGATGTTGTTCACGAATCAAAGGCGATATTGCTGCCTATCGATAGTGAGCACAATGCGATTTTTCAATGTCTTCCCGTCGATTATTCTGGTCGAGAGCAGGCGGGTGTGCGACGCTTATTATTGTCAGCTTCCGGGGGGCCTTTTCGTACCACGCCATTGTCGGATTTGACAGCGATGACGCCTAATCAAGCCTGCGCACATCCGAATTGGAGCATGGGGCGCAAAATTTCCGTAGATTCTGCAACTATGATGAATAAGGGTTTGGAGTTGATCGAGGCCAGCTGGCTATTTACAGTGGATGCTAAGGATATCGATATCGTTATCCACCCACAGAGTATTATCCACTCGCTGGTGGAGTACATCGATGGTTCAGTATTGGCCCAGCTTGGCAATCCCGATATGCGTACGCCCATTGCCCACGCTCTTGCCTGGCCACAAAGAATTGACTCCGGAGTTAGTTCGCTCGATTTAATTGCGATCGCCAACCTGAACTTTGAAGCGCCCGACGAACAGCGTTTTCCAGCATTGAGTTTGGCCCGCACAGCTGCAGTCACTCGTGGCGATGCGCCAGCGGCATTGAATGCAGCCAATGAAGTGGCGGTCGAGGCTTTTTTGAATGGGGCCATCGGTTTTACCCATATTGCCGACATTGTCGACCGGGTAATGCAGTCCTGGCCCTTGGGTGAACCTCGAGAGCTTGGCGCAGTCCAAGAGGCTGATCGACGGGCACGAGCCATGGCGACACAGGCGATTAGTCAGCAAGCATAAACCGGTTGCGAACTTAATATTCTGGCACACAGCTAGAACAAGACGAGAAAGCGTGATATGGCATTCCTACAAATGGTTTTTTACACCCTCATTGTTCTGGGTGTGCTGGTAACTTTCCATGAGTTCGGTCATTTCTGGGTGGCGCGACGCTGCGGTATCAAAGTGGTTCGCTTCTCAGTCGGTTTCGGTACCCCTTTATTTCGTTGGCGTGATAGCCACGACACCGAATTTGTTATTGCCTTATTGCCGCTTGGTGGCTATGTGAAGATGGTTGACGAGCGCGAGGGTAATGTTAGTGAAGAAGATTTGCCCTTTGCGTTTAATCGTAAATCAGTCTGGCAAAGGATGGCGACGGTCGCGGCTGGGCCTCTCGCCAATTTCATTCTCGCAGTGTTGCTCTACTGGTTGGTTTATATGCTCGGTGTTCAGGGTGTTGCGCCGGTGGTCGGTGAGGTTAAAGCCAACTCTATAGCTGAAGCAGCCGGTCTTGAAAGCGGCCAGGAAATCCTTGCCGTCGACGGCGAGCCAACTCCTACCTGGCAAACACTAGGCGAGCGTCTGGTGCATCGTATTGGCGACAACGGTGATATACGATTTACTGTTTCCTATGCAGACTCTAACCTACAATACGAGAGTGTTGCTTCTCTGGCTGGATGGCAGGTTGATGCCCAAGCTCCTGACCCGATTGGTAGCCTGGGCATCGAATTATACAGACCGAAAGTTGCTCCTTTGATCGACGTGATCACTCCTGCTAGCCCCGCAGACCAAGCCGGTTTTCATAGTGGCGACCTTGTGCTGTCAGCTGATGGCGTTGCGATGGCCGACTGGTATGCTTGGGTTGAGTATGTACGGGCGCGCCCCGATACAATGATTGCTGTCGTTGTTGAGCGCGCTGGACAAACTCTTGAGCTGAACATAAGACCGCTCCGCGTCGAGCAGGATGGTGCAGTGTTTGGCCAAGTGGGTATGAGTGTGGTGGCATCGGAATGGCCGGAGGATTTTTTTCGTGAAACTCGTTACGGGCCGGGCGGTGCCTTTGTGAAAGGCTTGTCGCAAACAGGCTCAACTTCGCAGATGATTTTCAATTCCATTGGAAAAATGTTAACCGGCGCACTTTCGGTGGAGCATTTAAGCGGTCCGATAACCATTGCGAAGGTGGCGGGTAATTCTGCAGACTACGGGCTGGTGGCCTTTCTACAGTTTATGGCCCTGCTTAGTGTTAGCCTCGGTGTGCTCAATTTACTACCAGTACCCGTACTTGACGGGGGACATTTACTTTATTACGTGGTTGAGGCCATTAAGGGTAGTCCTGTCTCGCTGGGTGTTCAGCAAGTCGGTCAACAAATAGGATTGTTCTTAATTATTGGTTTGATGGTGCTGGCACTATACAATGACCTGCTACGGCTTTAAGTCGATAAACTAAACTAACAACAAGAGTTACCCAACACCTCCATGAAACGACTTTTTTTGCCGTTGTTGCTTTGCTTGTGCCCAGTGTTCGCCTCTGCCGAGGTCTTTCAAATTGAGGATATTCGTCTCGACGGCTTACAGCGAGTCTCGGCCGGGACGGTTTTTGCCTCGCTACCTGTTCAGGCTGGCGAGCTGATCGACGAAGAGGGCATACGTGTTGCGGTGCGAACCCTGTTCAAAACGGGTTACTTTGATGACATTAGTATGGCTCGCCAAGGGAACGTGTTGGTTATCAGTCTTAAAGAGCGCCCGGCTGTTGCTGAAATTATTATTGATGGCAACAAGGCTATTGAAACCCCCGATTTATTAAATGCCCTACGCGATGCTGGTCTGGCCGAGGGCCAGATTTTCCGGCAAGCGGTGCTGGAGGGCATGAGTCAGGAACTGCGTCGACAATATGTCAGCCAAGGCCGTTACGGTGCTTCGGTGGTGTCTGATATTCAAGTTTTGCCACGTAATAGAGTAGCTGTCAATCTGAGTATCGACGAGGGCAAGGTCGCCTCGATCAAGCACATTAATGTTGTTGGCAATAAGGTGTTTAGTGATGAGGACTTACTAGGGCTATTTGAATTAAAAACGACAGGCCCATTGTCCTGGATTTTCAGCGATGACAAATATTCCCGTGAAAAGCTCTCCGGAGACCTGGAGCGTCTGGAGTCCTGGTATCTCGACCGAGGTTATCTACAGTTCGCTATCGATTCGACGCAAGTAACGATTAGCCCCGACAGAGATGCAGTATTTGTCACCGTTAATATTAATGAAGGCGAAGTCTACACTATTAGTGAAGTTGAGCTAGCCGGTGAGCTGATTCTTCCCGAAAATTTTATGCGAGTTTTGATTTTAACGCGACCGGGCATGACTTTTTCGCAGGCCTTAATGACCTCGACGACAGATGTGATGATTCGTCGCCTGGGGGCGGACGGCTACACCTTTGCCGATGTTGAAGCCTACCCCGAACTGAATGAAGAAGAGAAAACAGCAAAGATTACTTATTTTGTGAAGCCAGGAAAACGCTCTTATGTCAGACGCATCGAGTTCCGCGGTAACACGAAAACGGATGATGAGGTGCTGCGCCGTGAAATGCGTCAAATGGAATCAGCCTCAGCATCAAATACCTTATTGGAACACTCCAAAGTCAGGCTTGAACGCCTGAGTTACTTTAAACAGGTCGATATGGAAACACGAGAAGTGCCCGGTACAGATGATCAACTCGATGTTTTTTATACTGTTGAAGAGCAACCGTCAGGGAGCATTGGTGCCAGCCTTGGTGTCGCCCAGGGCTCGGGCCTCATCCTTGGTGGTAATGTTTCAGAGAGCAATTTTTTGGGCACGGGCAACTCCGTTAGTTTGGGGCTCAGTAGTAGTACTTACCGTGATAGTGCATCACTCTCTTTTAATAATCCCTACTTTACAAAAGATGGGGTCAGTGCTGGTTACCGCGTTGCGTATACTTCAACCGATTACGGTGAATATGACGTGGCCGATTACACGACAGATAGTTTGACTACCAGCGTCAACTTTGGCTATCCCCTTTCAGAAACTTCGCGTATCACGCTTGGCTTTGGCTATGAACAACTGGAAATCGATGTTGGCGTATTCCCAACACTGGAAATTTTGCAGTTTCTAAACGAAAACGGTGACAGCTATAAAATGTTTACCAGTAGTCTCAGTTGGTCACAGTCGACGTTGAACCGAGGTGTATTGGCAACACGGGGAGCCTCCCAACGGGCAGGGGTTGAATATTCCACGCCGCTGGGTGACATGGAATATTTAAAATTCAGCTATTCAGGTCAGTACTTTCACCCTATAACAAAAAGTTTAACCCTGCATTTAAAAACAGATCTCGGCTATGGCATTGGCTTGGGAGATACGGATCGGCTGCCTTTTTTCAAAAATTATTATGGCGGTGGTTTCGGATCAGTGCGTGGATTTGAGCGTAACAGCCTTGGCCCTCAGGATACGCCAAACTCTATCTTTGGACAGGATTCTGATGCTTTTGGTGGTAACGTTAAGATCACTGGTTCTATTGAAGTGATTTTCCCTGTTCCCTTCATGAAAGATAACCGCAGTGTTCAAGCTGCCTTTTTCTTGGATGGGGGTAATATTTTTGATACCGACTGTAATCAAACCCAGACCAATTGCTTTAAACCGGAGCTTGGTGAATTACGTTACTCCCTCGGTATTGGCGGCACTTGGCTTAGTGGATTTGGTCCAATCACAGTATCGCTGGCGAGAGGCATGAATGACGGTGAATTTGATGACACTGAGTTTTTCCAGTTTTCACTGGGTCAAGGTTTCTAGTTAAGATCTTATATTAAAAGAAAGTGATTTTTTCAAAGTACGATAATGTAAATATGGGAGATTGGATGTGTATAGCGTAAAACGTTTGTTGGTAGTGTTGTCTTGCATGTTGAGCTTCAGTGCGATGGCTGAAGAAAATATTGCTGTTATTGATGTTGCTCGAGCTATTTTTAGTACAGAGATTGCTAAGCAGCGACAGGAAGAAATGCAAAGCGCCCCCGCCTTTGCTTCACTGCAGGCCAAGTACGACAATATCGGCGCTGACATGAAAGCACTACAAAAGGAAGTTGAGGGTAAAGCCATGACTCTGTCACAGGAGAAAGCTGGTGAATACCAGAAAAAAATGGAGTATTTACGTGCTGATATGGAGCTGGTTTCTCGTAAGCTGAAGGCTGAAATTAAAGAATTGCAAAACCGAATTATGCAGGAGTTACAACCCAAAGCGCTTGAAGCCATTAAAGAGTTAGTGGAAGAGGGCAAGGTGACTCTGTTACTACAAAGAGAGGCTGTTATTTCTGCAACACCTGAGAAAGACTTAACCGGAAAATTGGTTGATCGTATGAACAAAAAAACGTAGCAAGTAGGGTTTTGATGAGTTCAATTTACAGTCTGCAGGAAATAGCTGATCACCTTGGCGCTGAACTAAGAGGTGATCCAAACTGCTGCATACAAGGTTTAAATACGCTCCAGCAGGCAGGGGATGGAGAGCTAAGTTTCCTCGCCAGTAAAACGTATGAACAATTTTTGAGCCAGACCCAAGCAAGTGCAGTGCTACTTGAACCCCGTTTTGCTGAAACATTTACCGGAAATGCTCTTGTCGTCGACAACCCCTATGTTGCCTATGCTCGGATCAGTGCCTGGTTTGACCACAGTACATCGGCGAAGAGTGGTGTTCATCCCACAGCAATCATCGCCGATTCCGCTGTGCTGGCTGATAATGTTTGCATTAGCCCTTATGTCTGTATTGGTGAGCGGGTGAAAATAGATACCGGGGCAACTATTGGCCCGGGCGTGTCGATTGGTGATGACAGTGAGATCGGCAGTGGTTCACGTCTATTTAGTAATGTCAGTATCTATCATGGTGTCAGTATTGGTTGTAATACAGTCATACATGCCAACTCCGTAATTGGGGCTGATGGTTTTGGCTTTGCCAACGATGGCGGTAAGTGGGTGAAAATTCATCAGCTTGGCGGCGTTGAAATTGGCAACAATGTTGAAATTGGTGCCTGCACAACGATTGATCGTGGTGCTTTGGGCAATACTGTCATTGAAGATGGCGTGATTCTCGATAACCACGTACAGGTTGCGCATAATGTACGCATAGGCGAGAACACTGCAATGGCCGCTTATGCTGGAATTGCAGGTAGTACGACCATTGGTAAGAATTGTGTTTTTGCGGGACAAGCTGGAGCTGTAGGCCATATTACCGTGGGTGATGGCGTCGTGGCGATGGCGCGTTGTACGATTTCAAAATCAACTCCCAAAGCGGGCTCCTACTCTTCGGGCCTGTTAATGGATGAAACACGGCAGTGGCGCAGAAACGCTGTGCGCTTTGGCCAGCTTGATGATATGGCGCGGCGTTTAAAAAAACTTGAAAAAGACAGCCAAGCATAAATCCCGTTTTAGTTAAGGAACTTCATGGATATTGATGAAATAAAGAAACTACTACCCCACCGTTACCCTTTTTTATTGGTTGACCGGGTTGTAGAGATAGAGCTAGGCCAGCGTATTCTCGCCTATAAGAATATCAGTGCCAACGAAGAGGTATTTAACGGGCATTTTCCAGAGAGACAAATTTTCCCTGGGGTGATGATTATTGAGGCCATGGCTCAAGCAGCGGGTCTTCTGGGTTTTGCTTCGGTCAACAAAAAGGAGGGTGATAACTCTCTGTACTTATTTGCTGGTGCAGATGACGTCCGCTTTAAACGTCCGGTTGTACCCGGCGATCGTTTGATGCTCGATGCTGAAATTGATTCCAATAAACGCAATCTTTGGCGCTTTAAATGCAGTGCTAATGTTGATGGGCAACTGGTTTGTCGTGCAACAATTCTCTGTGCGCTTCAGGATGATAACGCGAAATGATACGCTACGCTGATATTCCACTTACATTTTTATGCTGCGAATGGCCTTTATGACGACGATACACCCCGCAGCGATTATAGATCCAAGCGCAAAAATCGGTAAAAATGTCGAGGTGGGCCCGTGGACTCAGATTGGTGCCAATGTCGAGATCGGTGACAATTGCGTCATTCATTCCCATGTGGTGCTAAAAGGCCCAACGGTTATTGGCAAAAATAATAAAATTTTTCAATTTGCTACCCTTGGCGAAGACACCCCGGACATGAAATTTCGGGGTGAGGAAACCCATCTCATCGTTGGTGATAATAATATCTTCCGAGAAGGTGTCACGGTCCATCGGGGCACGGTACAAGATAACGCTGAAACCCGCATTGGCTCCGATAACTTGTTCATGGCCTACGTTCATGTTGGTCACGATTGCGTCGTCGGAAATCACAATATTCTGGTCAATAACGCCTCTATATCCGGCCATATTCATCTTGGTGACTGGGTTTTTCTCTCAGGTTACACCTTGATACATCAGTTCGTAAGAATTGGCTCTCACGCCTTTTTGGGTGCTGGAGCCTATCTCAATCAGGACTTACCCGCCTATGTGATGGCAGCGGGGCATCCAGCGATACCGCGCACTATTAATAAAGTCGGTCTCGAACGTAGGGGGTTTGATAAGGCACAAATCTCGGCAATTAATAGAGCTTATAAAATACTTTATCGTCAGGGTTTGAAGCTTGATGAGGCAATGACACGCATTCTCGCTAATGAAGAGCACCGCGATGTACTACAACCCTTTATCGACTCAATCAATAACACCGAGCGTGGCATTATTCGTTAATCGTGACTAACCGTCCTTTACGTATTGGCCTCGTCGTCGGCGAGGCCTCAGGTGACCAGCTTGGCGCAGGTTTGATATCAGCCTTGCAAGAAAATCACCCTGATGCGATTTTTGAAGGTGTGGCTGGCCCAAAAATGCAGGCTCTAGGCTGCCAGTCGCTTTATCCTATGGAAACCCTTTCCGTTATGGGGCTGGTTGAGCCGCTTAAGCGTTTGCCAGCTTTACTACGTATGCGCCGTGGTCTAGTAGATCACTTTATCGCCCGACCTCCGGACGTTTTCATTGGTATTGACGCACCCGATTTTAATCTTGGCATTGAGCTGCGCTTAAAAAGGGTCGGTATCCCCACTGTGCATTACGTCAGCCCTTCTGTCTGGGCCTGGCGCCAGGGTCGGATTAAAAAAATTGCTCGCGCGGTGTCCCATATGTTGACCTTGCTGCCTTTTGAAGCCGATTTTTATCAACGTCACAATGTCCCCGTCACTTTCGTCGGCCACCACTTGGCAGACGAGTTGCCGTTGCAGCCTGATGAGATTGGTGCACGTACCCAACTCGATTTGCCATGTAAAACACCGATTATCGCACTGTTACCCGGCAGTCGACATTCTGAAGTGGCTCTATTGGGTCAATTGTTTCTCGATACGGCGCGGCTTTGTTTAAAAGAAAAGCCTGAATTATTATTTGTTCTGCCTGCGGCCAACCCTGCACGGCGTCAACAAATTGATGGGATGCTTGCCGAGGCTCAGGACTTGCCAGTAACGGTATTCGATGGCCAATCGCATTTGGTGATGGAAGCAGCTGATGTTGTTTTGCTCGCCTCTGGCACGACGGCGCTTGAAGCAATGTTGCTGAAAAAGCCTATGATTGTGAGTTACAAGACGGGTTGGTTAACTCACGTCATTATTTCAAGAATGCTGAAAGTGCCTTATGTTGCCCTTCCTAACCTGCTGGCAGGCCAAGAGCTAGTACCCGAGGTCTTACAAAGCGAGGCCACTGCTGAGAGGCTTGCAGCTCTTTTATTGGCTCGCTTGGGTGACTCGTCTTTGGCCGTTAAATTGCGTCGTGACTTCACACACATCCACCAGCAGATAAAATGTAATGGTAACCAGAAAGCCGCTCAAGCAGTGCTTTCTGTGATTGCAGAACAGAGCCGACAGCGCTAATGGCAAGGAACCCCAATCATTTAGAAATAGACCCGCAGTGGGAAATAATTCGCCTGCTTGCTGGCGTGGACGAAGTTGGTCGTGGCCCATTGGCGGGTGACGTGGTTACTGCCGCGGTAATACTTGATCCGCAGCGCCCCATTACTGGGTTGGCTGACTCGAAAAAGCTGAGTGAAAGGCGCCGTCAAAGCCTCTATCAGGAAATTACCGAGAAGGCGCTACACTGGAATGTCGGTAGGGCAAGTGTGGCAGAAATTGATGAAATGAATATTCTTCAGGCGACACTGCTGGCCATGCTGAGAGCCGTTGATGGTTTGGCGGTGGTGCCAGAGTTGGTGTTGGTTGATGGTAATCGACTACCTCGTTGGTCATATCACGCGCAGGCTGTGGTGGGTGGTGACGGGCATATACCGGCGGTCAGTGCTGCGTCCATTGTTGCCAAGGTAACGCGTGATACAGAACTTGCTAATCTAGATACACTTTACCCAGGCTACGGTTTTGCGAGCCACAAGGGTTATGGTACTGCACAGCATTTGGCGGCCTTGAAATTATTGGGGCCTTGCCCTGTACACAGGCAATCCTTTCGCCCTGTCAGGGAAAGCCGGCGTTAATGTTTTTCGCCGGTGGTAACGAAGTGCTTATACTGGGGGCATTCTAGAAGGCTAAACTTTTGCGCAATTTTTGGGAATGTAAATACCGTGCTTGATACCCGCCCCCTCCTATTAACGAGTGATTTCCCCGCTATACACCGCGAAGTGCCAGAAACTTTGCAGGTCAATCTTGGTTATCTCTGCAATTTGAGTTGTACCCATTGCCATGTCAACGCTGGCCCTAAACGTACGGAGTTGATGAACCGTGAGCAGATTGACCTGGTTCTTGAAGTGTTACAGCGGCGTCAATTCAACACACTCGATTTAACCGGCGGCGCGCCAGAGATGAACCCCCATTTTCGCTATTTGGTTGAACAAGCTCGTGGGCTTGGTGTGACAGTCATAGATCGATGTAATTTGACCATCTTAAAAGAACCTGGCTATGAAGATCTGGCAGAGTTTCTCGCCGCTCAGGGCGTTGAGATTGTTGCATCGTTACCCTGTTATTCCGAACAAAATGTCTCAGAGCAGCGTGGTAAAGGTATTTTTGAAACCAGTATTGAAGCCTTGGAAGAATTAAATGCGCTGGGTTATGGGCAGGGCAAAGAGCTATATTTAAATCTTGTCTACAATCCCAATGGCATATTTCTACCGCCCCCTCAGGCGTCTCTTGAACAAGAGTATAAAGTTCGCTTACAGGAAGATTTTGGCCTTCAATTTGACCAGCTTTTTACGATAACCAATATGCCGATTAAGCGTTATGGCGCTATGCTGCTGGCTAAAGGCGAATACGATACCTATATGCAATTATTAAAAAATAACTACAGTGCAGAAAATCTAGACACATTGATGTGCCGGCGTTTACTTAGCGTCGACTGGCAAGGCTTTCTCTACGATTGTGATTTTAACCAAATGCTGGATTTACCAATAAACCCTGACAAGAACCGACTAATAAAAGAACAGGCTTTGATCGGGTCCGACAAGCCGCGCCCTCACTTGCGAGATTTACTGGAGGCTGATTTTTCCGCTCAGCCCATTGTCGTCGGTGAACACTGCTACGCCTGCACAGCGGGGCAGGGCAGTAGTTGTGGTGGCTCTTTACATGAGGAATAAACGAATGAGCAAAAAAGTATCTTCGACAGAAACTAGGTCTCCAGTAGAAGATGATGCGTTGCCGCTGTCGATTGTTATTCCCGTTTTTAATGAAGAAGAAATTTATTCCTGCCTGCGACATTTACAGGGGCTGAGAAAGCAGGGTGCTGAGGTGATAGTCGTTGATGGTGGTAGTAATGACGATACTATGGCCGTGGCAAAGCCTCTTGCAGATCAGGTGATTAGTAGTGAAAAAGGTCGGGCGCGACAAATGAACGCTGGTGCTGCCTTGGCAGATCGAGAATGGCTACTCTTCCTCCACGCGGATACCCGTTTACCTGCTAATCTGCCTGACATTATGATTGCTTGGCGTTTCAGTCCAGCAGTGTGGGGCTTTTTTGGCATTAAAGTCAGAGGAGCGCCGCGTCTACTGCGCGTTGTACAATGGTTTATGAATCGTCGTTCCTTTTTAACGAGCATTAGTACTGGGGATCAATGCCAGTTTGTTAAACGCGAGGTGTTTGCACAGATTGGTGGTTTTGCCGATATTCCTTTGATGGAAGATATAGAACTCAGTAAGCAGCTGAAGAAAAAGTCCCGTCCCTTATTCGTTAATACAAAGGTGGAGACTTCAGGTCGCAAATGGCAGCGTGACGGTATTTGGCCAACTATTTTTTTGATGTGGCGTCTACGACTGGCCTATTTTTTTGGCGTCTCGCCAGAGGTACTTGTGCAACGTTACTACCCGCCAGAAAAGCCGTGATGTCAACTGTACTTGAGCTAAGTCAGGTTGTATTTGGTCAGAGAGACATCTTTTGAACTACGAATTTCCTGAGGCTCTACTAATTCAATTTGCTAAAGCGCCACAATTGGGTCAGGTGAAAACCCGGATGCAGCCAGTGCTGAGTACTGAACAAAGCCTGGCGTTGCACTGCCAGTTGGTGCTGCGTACTCATCAAACACTTCACCGTGAAGGGCTTTGCTACAGCCAACTTTGGATTAGCGGTGTGGATGATGGTGGTTTTTTCCAAAGCCTTGATCCTCTGCCTGAGATTAAGCAACAAGAGGGTGATGACCTCGGAGAACGTATGCACACAGCTATTACAGCAGGCCTGGGCAAAAAGAGTGCTGTTGTTTTAATTGGTAGTGATTGCCCGGCTATTAACGGTAATTATTTGCGTACTGCGCTGTTCGCTCTAAAGAAGGTTGATGTTGTCATCGGGCCTGCGGCAGACGGCGGTTATGTACTTATTGGCATGAAAAAAGCTGAACAAAAAATCTTTGCGGATGTTGATTGGAGTACACCCCGTGTGCTGCAGCAAACTTATGCAAGATTGCAGGCTTCGAAGCTGTCGTATTTCGAACTGCCTGTACTGAATGATATTGATCGCCCTGAGGATCTTGTTTATCTTGACTTGTCGCCTATCTTGCAACAATAACTTATAAATAATGGTTCCCTTTATAGATTTATTTTCCTTGACGGTTCGGGTTTATAGGATTATTTTTCGCTCAACTGGCTTGGGTTGTACAGCGTACAGCTATCGCGCCAGTAGTTGACGTACTTTACTTGGTCTGGCTTTGTTTTATAGGGACGTTTGACATGCCCCGCACCGCAAAATACGTTTTTATTTTTGGTATCGGAGTTGGGAGATTTCGGTATGGGTGATGATGTTTTTGATGGACTTGAAGAGTCTTATACTGAACCACTTGGTGTTTTTGATACATCTCGTGAGGACAAGCAGACGAACAACTTTTCTGGCGTTCAACGTCGCCGTTTAGAAGAAAGGCTAGAACAACGCCTCCTCGAGCGGCAAATTGCTGATTACGAGTTCGATTGAGTATCTTGTAATCCTGCAGGCTTACTTGCACTAGCCTGCATACATAATGCTTTTGGGGCATAATGCGGCCTTCATTTTATAGGGGGCCGAGTACTTGTCGTCGCAATCATTGTTGGAGTTTCAAGCACTGACTTTTGAACGGGACGACTGGCCCCTGTTCAACGGTCTGTCTGGCACCATCAATGCGGGTGAAATTCTTCAAATCACTGGCCCCAATGGCTGCGGTAAAACGACGCTTTTACATATCTTGGCAACGATTCAGCCTTTTAATACGGGCTCTTTATGTTGGCTGGGTAGTGATATTTCTCTTTGTCGCCAGCAGTATTTGTCCGCCATAGCTTTTATCGGTCACAAGCCCGGTCTTAAATTGTCCCTTACGCCCCGTGAAAACCTCCAGTGGCTGGCTCAGTTGCAGCCATTGACCCGCTGCACTAGCGCCGAAGCTCTCGTTCGCATCGGGCTGGCAGGTTTCGAAGATGTGCCCTGTCATACGCTCTCGGCCGGTCAATTACGCCGTGCAGCCCTGGCGACATTGTGTATGACACAAGCCAGCCTTTGGTTGCTTGATGAGCCATTGACAGCGCTGGATGTTCAGGGCATTGCCGATTTAGAAGCTCTATTACTCGCTCATGCCGCGCAAGGTGGGGCTGTGGTGTTAAGTAGCCACCAGGCTCTGATAAACCCGGTTGTGCGGACCCTGGCACTCGATGCTATGGCAGAGGCTGAGCTGTAAATGACGACCCTGAGTGGAGCCTTCTTCGGTGTTATTCGGCGCGATTTATCCATCGCTATGCGTCACCGTGGCGACTTACTTAACCCCCTGTTTTTTTTCCTTATCGTCGTCACCTTGGTGCCCCTGAGTATTAGCCCCGAGCCAGCCCGGCTGGCAGCAATGGCACCGGGCATGATTTGGATTAGTGCATTGTTGGCAACCTTGCTCGCCCTCGATAATTTATTTCAGGATGATTTTACCGATGGCTCGCTAGTACAGTTGATGCTCAGCCCTCAACCCTTGTGGTTGTTGGTGCTGGCAAAGATAATTGCCCACTGGCTGGTGACGGGTTTGCCTGTGGTTTTGTTCTCGCCCTTACTTGGCTTAATGTTGTCTCTGCCAGAAGAGGGCTTTGCGCCACTATTACTGGGGCTAGTGTTGGGCACGGCGGTGTTTAGCTTACTGGGCGCTGTTGGTGCAGCGCTGACTGTGGCCTTGCACAAGGGCAGTGTCTTGCTGTCATTACTGGTGATGCCGCTCTATGTGCCCGTGTTGATTTTCGGCACCAGCGCCGTTCAACGGGCGGTCGATGGTATGAGCTACGGTGGCGTGATGGCTATGCTGGCGGCCGCTTCGGCCTTTAGCTTATTGGTGGCGCCCTTTGCGGCAGCCGGAGCGCTCAAAGTCGGTATTAACGGCTGATCGCCTGTTTTGTCGAATCGCTTTAATTAGGATGGTAAATATGTGGCAGTGGTTTCACAAATTGGGTTCGCCGCGTTGGTTCTATCAAATCAGCGGTAAATTTTTGCCCTGGTTGGCTCTTGCCTCGATGGTGCTAATTGTTACGGGTGTGGTTTGGGGCCTGGCCTTTGCCCCTGAGGATGCACGCCAGGGCAACAGCTTTCGCATTATATATATTCATGTGCCGGCTTCTTTTTTGGCCCTGGCAGGTTATTACGTGATGGCGGCGGCGGGCGCTGTCGGCATGATCTGGAAAATGAAATTAGCCGATATGGTGATGGTCGCCGCCGCGCCACTGGGCGCCGCGTTAACGTTTATTGCGCTTTTTACGGGGGCCGTCTGGGGTAAGCCAACCTGGGGCACTTACTGGATCTGGGATGCTAGAATCACCTCCATGCTGGTGCTGTTATTTCTTTATATCGGCATTATTGCGCTGTCGCGCTCTTTCAGTACTCGCGAAACCTCCACACGGGCCTGCGCCATTTTAGCGTTGGTGGGTACGGTGAATATCCCCATAATTTATAAGTCAGTGGACTGGTGGTACACCTTGCACCAGCCGGCGACGATCAAATTGACTGGTGCGCCATCGATGCACCCTGATATGTTTAAACCGCTACTGGTGATGATTCTCGGTTTTTACTGTTTTTATGCACTCGTTTTGCTGCTCAATACACGCACAGAAATTCTCCTGCGTGAAGGCCGCGCAACTTGGGTTAAAGAGCTTGCTCAACCGAAGTAGCTTTACACCTAGTCATTTTTCCCGAAACTACGAGAAGACAGCCAATGTTTCAATTTGAAAACTTTGATGCCTTTATAGCGATGGGCGGCCACGGCCCCTATGTCTGGGGTGCGTATGGCCTTAGTCTGGCAATTATGGCTTGGCTGGCGCTGGCACCGCTACGCCGCCAGCGAGTACTGCTTGCGACACTCCGCCAGCGGATACAAGCACAAGGCCAGAGGGGTAAAGGTTAATGAAACCAGAGCGTAAACAACGTTTATTGGTCGTGGTTTTTATTGTGGTGGTTACGGGGCTTGTTGTTGGTCTATTAAGTTATGCCCTGCGTGAAAACATCAACTTATTTTATACCCCGTCGCAGGTTGCCGCAGGCGAGGCGCCCACTCATCAACAGATTCGCGTTGGCGGTATGGTGGTGGCTGATAGCTTTGAGCGGGCGAGTGATTCACTCGACAGCACTTTCCTTGTTAGCGATGGTTCGGCAACATTGTTAATTCGATATTCCGGCATTTTGCCGGACCTTTTTGCCGAGGACGAGGCTGCCGTGGCGACCGGCTCATTGGGTGCTGACGGTGTGTTTGTCGCCCAGCAAGTGCTGGCCAAACACGATGAAGAATACACCCCGCCAGAAGTTGCCGATGCCATGCAGCAAGCCATTGATAAAAAAGCAGCGACTGAGGCGGCTCAGCAAGTGGAAAGTAAAGCACTGAACACGCCTGAGGCTACCTACTAATGATTGCGGAACTGGGTCACTTTGCCCTCATATTGGCGCTCTGCTTGGCTTTCACTCAGGCGTTGATTCCACTCGCGGGAACAATCGCTAATAAGCCCTTGTGGATAGGCACGGCTCGGCCTCTGAGTTGTGGGCAGTTTGTTTTTGTCGCGATCAGTTTCGCCTGCCTGGTTACAGTGTTTTTGCAAGACGACTTTTCTGTCGCCTATGTCGCTAATAACTCAAACTCGCTGTTGCCCTCTTATTATAAAGTCAGTGCTGTCTGGGGAGCGCATGAGGGTTCGTTGTTGCTATGGGCCTTGATACTCGCCGGCTGGACACTCGCCGTTGCACTGTTTAGTCGCGCCTTGCCAGGAGACATGGTGGCTCGAGTGCTGTCAGTGATGGGCATGATTGCCGTCGGTTTTTATTTGTTCATGTTGCTCACTTCTAATCCCTTCGAGCGTCTTTTACCGTTTCCGCCTATGGACGGTAAAGATCTCAATCCGCTACTGCAGGATGTTGGCTTGATTATTCATCCACCCATGCTGTACATGGGTTATGTCGGTTTTTCGGTAGCTTTCGCCTTTGCGGTTGCGGCCTTGTTGGCTGGGCGCATGGACTCGGCATGGGCTCGCTGGACTCGCCCCTGGACCAATGCGGCCTGGTCCTTTTTGACCGTGGGCATTTTCCTGGGCAGTTGGTGGGCCTATTATGAATTGGGTTGGGGTGGCTGGTGGTTTTGGGATCCGGTTGAAAACGCCTCGCTCATGCCCTGGCTTGCCGGCACCGCATTAATGCATAGCCTCGCAGTATCGGAAAAACGCGGCCTGTTTCGAAGCTGGACTCTATTGCTGGCAATACTTGCCTTTTCCCTGAGTTTGTTGGGTACGTTTTTGGTGCGCTCAGGGGTTTTGACCTCCGTACATGCCTTTGCGACAGACCCTACCCGTGGTGTGTTTATTCTGGCCTTTCTCGGCGTAGTGATTGGTGGTTCGTTGTTGCTTTTTGCCCTGCGTAGTTCAAGTCTTGGTGCGACGGCTAGCTTTAATTGGTTGTCTCGCGAAGCGGGCCTCCTACTTAACAATGTGCTGTTAGTGGTGATGTTGGCGATGATCTTGCTGGGCACGCTCTATCCTCTGGTGGCGGATGTCCTCGGTTGGGGAAAGATTTCAGTCGGTCCCCCGTATTTCAATTTTTTCTTCGTACCCCTCGGATTACTACTTGTACTGGCAATGGGGGTCGGCGCCAGTTTGCAATGGAAGCGCCAAGCCAACGGTAGTTTACAGCGGCTGTTAAAAGCCCCATTACTGGCTAGCCCTGTGCTAGCTGTGCTTTGGCTCATGCTAGCGGGGTGGAGTTTGAAGATAGCCTCGCTACTCGGCTTAACAGCAGCCTTGTGGTTGATTCTTTTCACGCTGCAGGATATCTGGAAAAAATCCGATCATTCTCAGGGTCGTAGCACCGGCCTGGGTCGCTTGAAACCGAGTTACTGGGGCATGGTGATCGCTCACCTCGGTATTGCAGTGCTCGCCATCGGCATTACGTTGACTAGCAATTACAGTGATCAGCGCGATGTGCGACTGGTCACCAACGAGCGTATACAGGTTGCAGGTTACAGCTTTTTGTTTAAAGGGGTCGAGCAAGTCCGTGGTCCAAACTACATTGCGCAACAGAGCAGTTTTGATGTTTTCACTAGCGTAGAGGGCGTCTACCTTAAACCCTTTACGACCTTGAAACCTGAGAAAAGGCGCTACCTGGCGACCGGTAATGTGATGACCGAAGCGGATATTGACGGTGGTCTGTTTCGCGATCTTTATGTGGCGCTGGGCGAGCCTCTGGGCGATCGCGCCTGGTCGGTACGGGTTTATGTGAAACCGTTTATACGCTGGATTTGGCTGGGGGCATTTATGATAGCGCTGGGTGGAGTGATCGCGGTACTTGATAAGCGTTATCGTAAAACGCCGGTTAATGTTACACGGGGCAATGTAACGCAGCCATCGGTTGACCAAAAGAGTGCTCCAAAATCAGCCTTGGCACATGCCAAAAAAGGAAATTAAACTGTGGGCAGAATTAAATTATTTATTCCCTTAATTATTTTTGTCGTGCTGGCTGCCATTCTCTACTGGGGCCTGGGGCGGGACCCTAATGCCATGCCCTCTGCGTTAATCAGCCGTCCTGTTCCAACCTTTCAATTACCCGCGTTGGAGCAATTAGAATCCACTGAAGATGACAACCTGATGGTAGCAGAGCAGGCTGAAATACTCGATGAGTCTCTATTTCTCGGTCAAGTGTCATTATTAAATGTGTGGGCAACCTGGTGTGTGTCCTGTCGTGTTGAACACCCTTATTTAATGGATATCGCCGAGACGGGAGTGCGTATTATCGGCCTCAATTACAAAGATGAAGTGGGTGCTGCTCAGCAGTGGTTGGCAAAATATGGCGACCCCTATGCGCACACTATTTCAGACACAACGGGCGGTATGGGCCTCGATCTTGGTGTTTTTGGCGCGCCAGAAACCTACCTTGTCGATCACCTCGGGGTGATTCACTACAAGCATGTGGGGGTGGTCGATGACAGAGTTTGGCGAACGACACTTCAACCGAAGTATCAACAGCTGCGTGATGCCTTAGACGAGCAAAAAAATGACAGTTGAGGCATATCAGAGCTTCGCTCTCCATTCAATACAGCGGCTTGTTATAAAAAGAAGCTTAGTTTGTTTACGAGCTTCACTTTTACTATTGAGTCTGTTGTGCCTGCCAGCCTGGAGTGTCATCGAGGTAGACAGGCTCTCAAGCCCTGAGTTGAGCGCACGTTATCAGCAGCTAGTGGCCGAATACCGCTGCCCGAAATGTCAGAACCAAAATTTGGCGGAGTCTAACTCGCCCATCTCCATTGATCTACGCACCGAAATTCGCCGCCTTCTCGAAGAGGGCGCCAGTGATGCGCAAATTAGCGATTATCTGGTGGCTCGATACGGTGAATTTGTTCTCTACCGCCCCCGGGTTCAGGCAAGTACCTATTTGCTTTGGCTGGCTCCAGCCGTATTACTGTTACTAGGTTTCTTGGTTGTTGTTTTTATTATTCGCCGACAAAAACGTGCTACTAGTACAGCTCAGGCTGCACTGAGTGGGGCAGAGCAAGCGGCATTACAAGCCTTGCTAAGCGATGTGGAAAACCAGCAAAACAAAAGCAAAAATTCAAATAAGGCGGAAGTAGAGTGAGTTTCTGGTTAGTGGTAAGTGCCTTTTTAGTCATGGCGCTGAGCTTTGTGCTCTACGGTTTTTTGCCCGGCGTTAAACGACGTCGTAATAAAGTTGATCTTTCAAACGTGGCGGTTC
>JARGOV010000001.1:165561-194461 GCA_029212965.1 Porticoccaceae bacterium | reverse complement strand
CCGATATTCATGCCGAACTGGCACAAGTTTTATTTTCTCTGGCGAACAATATACCGACAGACGAGATGCAAACCCATGCCCATAAAGCCTTGGCGTCAGACCCAACCAATGCCAGTGCGCTCGGCTTACTAGGCATCGCCGCCTTTGCCCGTGAAGACTACAGTGGGGCGAGCACCTATTGGCAAGCGGCCTTAAATAATACACCCCCCATGTCGGGTAGCGCCGAAGCCCTGCGCTCGGGGATTAGCCGTGCTAAGGCCTTGTTGGGTGAAGCAGTGAGCGACTGGTCGATGAGTCTCAAGGTTTCACTACCGGCGCCTATAGTTGCTCCGAGGGATGCCACCGTATTTATCTATTTGCGCGAGTGGCAGGGTATGCCCATGCCGTTAGTTGCACAGCGTGTGCGCGTGGCCGACTTGCCGCTAACGATTAAATTTGATGACACCATGGCGCTATCGCCCGAACGCTTGCCCAGCAGTATTAATCAAATAGAAGCTGTGGCGCGCATTGCCATGTCGGGTAATCGACAATCGAGTAGTGGTGATTTAGAGGGGCGTTTGGGGCCGCTAAGTGCCGAGCAAATGACTGAGCCGTTGAGTTTGGAGATTAACAGTAGTTTGCCATAAGGCGGGGGTTGTAAGTGTTAAATTTGAAAGTCGGCACCGGTCGGATTATTAATGTGTGGTGGCTGCGGTGAGTATACAGTTTGGTGATGTAATTGCTTATCTAGCGCTGGGTGTTTCTATCGTAGGATTGTTTATTGGTGAAATAAGGCACCGAGATAATTTACGACTCGTGCAGCGTCCATTTAATATGAGAGCCTATGAGCTTATTTATGAATTTGCTGATTTCGTTGGTAAATACAAAACGGGCTACGAGCCTAGAGTTGTAATCAGTACTAGAGAGTTAGTAAGCAATATTAAAACTTTTGAACGTGCATTAAATTTACTTGGGCCAGTATCAATTCCTGGCTTCGTGGTTTTGTCGAAAGAGCTTCAAAATAAAGCATGGCGACTTCAACGGGCGCTAGACAGATGGGCGAGTGAAGTTGCAAAGGAGCAAGCCCTGTCGTTAGGTGTCTCAATTGACAGTGACAATGAAGCAGAAGCAAGTGAAATTTGCCAATGGTTTCATCATCAGAAACCAAGTATTAAAGAACTATTTAAAGCGCATGTATAACTATATTGCCTTAACCTTTCAGGATATTGGTACTGCAACATAAGCTTATAAGCTTCAATAAATTAAGAAGTTATTTTATTTATTGACTAACATTGGAAGCAAGATGATCTGGACTATTTACCTCTCCGGCGAAATACACACTGACTGGCGCGAACAATTAAAGCAGGGCTGTGAAGTACACAACTTGCCGGTTGAGTTCACTTCTGCCGTTACCAACCACGAGGCCAGCGACAGTGCGGGCGATGTGCTGGGTGCAGAGGAGAGCGGCTTTTGGCGTGACCACAAGTCAGCAAAAATCAATGCCATACGCACAAAAAACCTCATTGAAAGCTGTGATCTGGCGATTGTGCGCTTTGGCGACAAATATAAACAATGGAATGCGGCTTTTGATGCGGGCTATTGTGCGGCTCTGGGCACGCCCTATATTACGCTGCATGATGAGAATGTCATCCACCCACTCAAAGAGGTCGATGCTTCGGCAATGGCGTGGGCGACAACACCCGAGCAAGTGGTTGAAATACTAAAGTACGTCGTTAGCAAATAATAAATAATGCATCCAGACCACGGGTAAAGCGGCGTGAAAAAAAGCGATAAGAAATATGAAAAGGCCATTAGAGAAGCGTTGACCGAGGCCTGTGATATTGCGCTCAATGAAGTGCTTGGCTTTCAGTGGCTGACTCATCAAGTGAATTACAGTCGCTTTCCCGACTCCTTATCGGTGGTATGTATCTTTGATACGAAGAGTGAGTTAGCCAGTGCATTGCTTGCTCAACAAGATAATTTTTTACGCACTGTCATTAGTGAAAAGTTAAGTGCTGTTGGTATTTCGATGAAGGATATGTCGCGGCAAATTTATTTTGATAGCGAAGAGGCCTGCACACTTGAGCATGGTGGCCGGTGGCAAGAACGTTTGAGATAGATAGCGTATTGTCAGCGTTAAATTATTTTTGCTGTTTATAACAGCTAAGTGTCGTTCAATTGGAGAATTACATCTAAATATGAACCAGACTAAACACGAAGATAAAGCGACCTATAAGGCTACCCACACGCCTGAGAAAATTGCTGACCGTTTGCAAGATGGCCCCAGTTCGGTCTATCTCAAGGATTTTGTCTACGGCGCGGTCGACGGAGCGGTAACCACCTTTGCCGTTGTTGCGGGTGTTGCTGGTGCAGGCATGTCAGCCGGGGTCATTATTGTTTTGGGTTTTGCCAATCTATTGGCCGACGGTTTCAGTATGGCTGTTAGTAATTATCTGGGTACACGTGCGGAGAATCAATTTCGCGCCGAGACACGAAAACGAGAGCAGGATGAAATTCATAAATGGCCGGAGGGTGAGCGTGAAGAAGTGCGGCAAATTTATGCTTTGAAGGGCTTTGAGGGTGAATTGCTTGACCAGGTTGTTGAGGTGATTACCGATGACCATGAGCGCTGGATCGATACCATGTTACTGGAAGAACATGGTATGACCCTACAAGATCACCACCCTGGTAAAGCGGGTTTAGCCACCTTCGTTGCCTTCTCCCTGGTCGGGCTCATTCCTCTACTCCCCTATCTCCTCAACTGGGTAAGCCCCGGCGCTGTGGTGAATGCTTTTTTCTGGAGCTCGACTTTAACGGGGGCAGCTTTTCTTTGGGTGGGCGCGGTAAAAGCGCGCTTTGTTAATCAATCTCGATTTGTTGGAGCTGTTGAGACTGTCGGTATTGGTGGTATTGCCGCTGTTTTGGCTTATGGGGCTGGCGTGTTGTTGAAAGGCTTGGTTGAATAACACTAGGTTTTATGGTCAATTAATTAAGGTGCTTAGAGCGCTTGTATTGGTGTTGTTTAGATAAAATCATCATTGATAATAGTCCTCATGGCAGTAAGCACTATCTCATGCTCGGGAAACTGTCCTCCCACGGGATTACTCACCTCAAGGAAAAATGTTTCGTCACTCTCTTGAATGCTATCTGCGATTATTTCGACACCAATAAGAGCACTTGTTTTACCGGCCTCGATAAGGGCGAGACCGCTTGAGGCTATATAGTCCTCTCCGGCAATTGCACTGCCATCAAGGGTCTTATAATTAACGGTGGCGTCAAAATTGAGGGTTTCTGGAATGGATAATAAAAAATAGTTGATATGATTTTCATTCCCTTCTTGTGGGTTTAACACGACCTCGCTGGGATTTTGGGGGACATAGTCTAAGTACTGGGCGGTAGCGACGAGTTGATCATTAAATTGCAGCCACTCAATCTCACTTAAGATGTTAGTTTCTCCCGTAGCGGTTATGCTTACGTCGAGTTGGCCAAGGCCCTTGTTGACAATTAAATGATCAGACAAGTTGCCGTCGAAAATAGCGGTATCAGTGCCTTGGCCACCAATTAGCATATTGCTGCCCAGACCACCCGCAAGCTGATTATTAAACTGATTGCCGGTAAGAATGTCATCGCCCGAGCCGCCAATTACATTTTCAATAATAACGCCGTAGGCAATGGCGATATTATCGTTCGCCGCTGAAACCACAATGCCAAGGTTGTCGTCCCAGGTTTCCTTGATGCCAATGGCGCTAAACCTACCGTCATTGAGGTCAACTCGCAGAGGCGTGTTTTGGTTGGAAAGATCGAAGGTGTCGATGCCGCCGGCATCCCAGATTGTTCGAAATTCTGCTTGATCATTCCTGAAAACATAGGTGTTGTCGCCAGTTCGGGTAGTGAAGTTGGCGTCGTATAAATATTGCATGGCCAGTACGTCGTACAACATGGGCGTTGTGGGTTGCACCGCATGCCAGCTGTAAGAATTAACACCGGTTTTGGTAAAAGTACTGCCTACACCGTCGAAATCATTATTACTCATGATAGTGTATTGAGAGCTGTTTTCGACACCGATTAAAAGACTATTATTGTTTTCTTTGCTTTCAAAGGGATGAGCCAAACCCAGGGCATGGCCGAGTTCATGAAGGAGGGTGGCGTAACCAAATGACCCCGCTTGATAGCTGCCCCCAGAAAAACGATCTAGCCATATATCACCTGATTCTTCGGGTTCACCTGGGATGTAGGCCCAGCCAGCGGCTGTGGGGTCATCAGTGACCAATTGGCTAAATGCAACGCGGATATCACCATAGGTTTGGCCATCTTCAACTTGATTGAATGTAATATCGGCCACTGCTGCCCAGGCGTCTAATGTTTGCTCAAATGCATTAACTTGTGAGGTGTTGAGTCCACTCCATCTGTCGGGTTCATTCCCGGAATAATCTTCTATCCAAAAGGCGCTAGCCTGAGGGACGCTATAGCTCAGAATGATACCTTCGCCGACACCCAGGCCCCACTGTTGGCCGATAAGCAAGGCGTTAATACGAGTGTTGCTAGAAAGAGGTGTTGTCGAGCTTTTCATAATGGCGTCCTGCTCATTCGTATTCATTACTGCGCTACTTAGGGCAGCATTCAGGTTACACAGCTTTGCCTATAATTTTTGTGCGCACTGATTGTCACAGAAAGATCGGGTAATACTCATGGATAATAGGCAGGCTATACCTATAAATCCAGAGGCTACGAGCATACATGCCTCTAACCCTTGCCACTGGTAGATTATCCCTGACAATAAAGAGCCAACCAGGCGCCCACCGGCATTTGCCATGTAGTAAAATCCTACATCGAGTGAAACACCATTACGCTGAGCATAAGCAACGATTAGGTAGGAGTGGAGGGAGGAGTTAATGGCGAAGAATATGCCGTAAACGGCCAGCCCAACCATTAAAACCGTTGCCGGTGCAGCCAGTGAATAGTGTAAAGCGACGGCTATTATCGCGGGAATGAGGGTGAGAGGCAGTATCCAGTGCAGTGCTGTTTTGCCGTCTGGCGCGTTATTAGGGCTCAAACTATGGCCCAGCTGGGTGAGTTTCGGAGCGATGGCTTGTACTGCGCCGTAGGCGATAATCCACAGCGCGAGCAGGCTGCCAACAGCCGTGTGGTTCCAGCCCAATACACTTTGCAGGTAGACCGGCAGGGCGACGACAAACCAGATGTCCCTGGACCCAAAAAGAAAAAACCGTGCCGCTGAAAGTCGATTGATAACGGGGCTTTTTGAAAATAATTCACGAAACTTTGGTTGGTATTCGCTTTTACCCATGCCGCGTTTGAGGAATACAAAACTGGCGATGAAAACCAGCATCAAACCAAGAAATAAAACCAAAATAGCGGCGCGAAAACCGATACTGGAAAGCAGCAGGGAGCCGATAAAAAAGCCCACGCCTTTTAAGGTGTTTTTTGACCCGGTGAGCAGGGCCACCCAATGGTAGAGTTTACCCTGGGCATTGTCGGGCAGTAGTAATTTAATACTGCTTTTGGCACTCATTTTATTCAGGTCTTTGGCAATGCCTGATAGTGCCTGGGCGGCCATGACATAAATAACGGAAAGCCATGCGGGCTCAACGAGTAGCATCGCTAAAGCCACCATTTGCAAGGCCAGACCGACATGCAAGGTGGTATTGAGGCCAGTGCGGGCGGCTAGCCAGCCTCCAAATAAATTTGTCACCATGCCGAAGAACTCATAAAACAAAAATAGCGCGGCGACTTCGAAAGGGCTGTAGCCCAGCTGATGAAAATATAAAACCACCAGCATGCGCAGAGCACCGTCGGTGACGGTAAAGCCCCAGTAACTGAGTGTGACCAGACTGTATTGGTGTAGAGCGTGGTTCATGGATGAAATCATCCCTACGATGAATGGTTCATAGGGGCGCCCACTTTTAGCGCCAGCTCCATCATGCGATTAACGTAGCCAATTTCATTGTCGTACCAGGCGAGAACTTTTACCTGCGTTTTATTGATCACCATAGTCGAGGGCGCATCAATAATGCTGGAGCGAGTGTCGTCGGTGTAGTCGACAGAGACCAGAGGCGTTTCTTCATAGCCCAAAATATCCTTTAATCTACCGTTAGCAGCGTCCTGTAAGGCCTTGTTCACTGACTCGACAGTAGTTGGGGTTTCAACCTCAAACACGCAATCGGTCAACGAGGCATTGGCCAAAGGTACGCGCACCGCGATACCGTTTAGGCGACCCTTTAATTCGGGGAAGATTTCGGCAATGGCCGTGGCCGATCCGGTCGTGGTTGGTATTAACGATAAGCCACTGGCGCGAGCGCGACGTAGGTCACTGTGATACTCATCAAGAATACTCTGGGTGTTGGTGATGTCGTGAATGGTGGTGATACTGCCGTGCTTTATGCCCAGTTCTTTTTGTATGACGTCAATGACCGGCGCTAGACAGTTGGTCGTGCACGATGCTGCCGTGACGATGTGGTGCTCTTGCGCGCGATAGAGGTGGTCATTAACGCCCATGACAATATTTAAGGTGCCATCTTTAATGGGTGCGGAGACAACGATTTTCTTTATGCCGTTACCTTTGTCTGGTGATGTTAGAAGTGGAGACAGGGCTTGCTTTGATTTGAATTTACCTGAACATTCAAGTAGTAAGTTGACGTCAGAACTCGCCCAGGGGGAGGCTTCTAGGGCTGTGTTTTGTGAATACGTGATGGCTTTACCGTCAATGATAACCTTGTCGCCATCGACGTTAACGTCGTGGGCCCAGGTGCGGTGAACGGAGTCATATTTGAGAAGATGAGCCGCAGTGGCAATATCGCCGCCTGGCTCGTTAATATGTACGAACTCCAGTTCTGGCCAACCCCAGGCGGCACGAAGGGCCAGGCGACCCATCCGGCCAAAACCATTAATCCCAATTTTGATTGTCATTAGAGTTTCCTCTTCATGGTTTGTCTAAGCGTGAATTTAGTTAAACGTGTATATGCGTATAAACAAATGTTTTGCTTTACAGCTGTGAGCGTCGATAAATATAAGCGGCGTTATTGTGTGGCTCCTAAGGGTTTGACAGGTACAGGTAGTGGTTTAAGTGCAGTCTCTATTGGCGCAGGTACTGAATTGCTTAAGATCAGCCTGAAGTGAAACTGAGTTTTCAGCTGACTGGTGAAACAAGGCCAGCAGATTATCAATAAAAGGTGACGCTTTAATGACTTGGTAATAAATCCACACCCCCTCACGTCGTGTGCTGAGCAGGTTGTTATTGCGCAGGTAGGCCAGATGGCGTGACACGACACTTTGCGAGAGGCCCAGGGTATCGACGATGTCGCAGACGCAAAGTTCACCCTTGTCGAGCAACAGGAAAAGTATGCGCAGACGCACAGGCTCTGAGAGGCATTTAAACAGACTGGCGTATTCGTCACTATTCATCGCGACAACTATATTTGCATAGCGAAATATAATCAAGCAGTAGGCATACTGTTTTGGTGCATAGCTGAGTTGTTCAGGGTCAAAGCCTGGTGTATGTGTTGCCAATAGCTCAAGTATTAGATGACTGTAATATTGGCCTTGAACTGCTGTTAACGACTATGGTCTACTGGGCAGATATGATCAAAAACACTACAGCATGTCGTCAGCCAAAGGGTGCATCTTGCTCTCCTTTCAGGCGATTTTTGTCTTATGGGTTGGCATTACTGTTTGTCTTTGTTTCCCTCAGCCCAGCTCAGGCGGGTATGATTACCGGCCATTTTACCGCCCCCGTTGACATCGCTTTGAACGACTTTCCTCACAGCGGCATGGAGGCGGGTGATAGCGATACCGGCCATATTATGATGATTGATACGGTCAGTATGAAGATGGTTAACATGAGCTCGGTAGATGATTGCCAGTCTGAGTGTGATTGCTGCCCGGGTTTGTGCTCTGTCTATTTGCCGAATAACTTGACGTCATCAACCTTTTTTACCTCTAACGTTGCGTTGGCTGAGTCGGCCTTTCAAGGTACCGTTGCCACTCGTTCTTCTTTGTTTCGTCCCCCCATTTCCCACTAAAGCAGGATAGTTGCGCCTGCGCATATAGGTGCTACTGGATAGTGGGAGCTGTTATTTCGCTCCTGATTATGTCAACCGCTACTTGGCGGTCTCATCAAATTATTGGCTGTTTACTCACTTCTTTGGGTGGGGTAGTGGTTAATAAAAGTAATATCGAGAGCAGAAATGAAAAATGCAGTTATGGGTTTGGCGCTAATATCTCTAGGTCTTATTAGCAAGGGCTGGGCGGAGCCGGCTATTTCCCCTCAGTCTGCACTGAGTCTACAGCAAGCCATCCACCATGCCGTTAACAACGACCCCTGGATAAAGGGCAGTGAGCTTAACGAACGGGCCTTGCTGGCAGAAAGTATCGCCGATGGTGAATTACCTGATCCGAGCTTAAGTGTTGGATTGCTTAATTTGGCGACGGATACATTTAATTTTGATCAGGAGCCAATGAGTCAGTTTAGAGTGGCGCTTGCGCAAAGTTTCCCCCGTGGCGATACCTTGCAATTAAAGCGTCAACAGAAACGTCAACAAAGCTCTGCTTATCCTTTTTTGCGCGCAGATAGAAAAGCGCGGGTCACCTTTCAAGTGAGTTTACTCTGGTTTGACGCTTTTCTGGCTCGCCAGAGCGTGGCCTTAATTGAAAACAATCGACATTTATTTGAGCAGTTGGTTGATGTCGCCCACGCCAATTACACGAGCACATCGGGTTCGACTCGCCAGCAAGATGTGATTCGCGCTGAATTCGAACTGGGCAGACTTGATGATCGGCTGAGTAGCCTTTGGCAAGATCACGATATTGCGCAACAGGCGCTCGGTGAGTGGTTGCCTACAGCACTTTTGAAGAGAGGCTTACCCGACAATCTTCAAACCAATGTCTTGATACCCAACGATTTTGACGATAAACACCAGACGCAGGCGCATATTGTCAAACACCCCCGAGTGCAGGCACTTGACCGCAATATCGCCGTTATTACCACCGGAATAGAACTGGCCCGTCAGCAATATAAACCGGAGTGGGGTGTCAATGCGGCCTATGCTTATCGTGAAGATGAACCGGGGGGAGATGATCGCGCAGATTTTGTTTCCATGGCTTTTACCCTTGATCTACCGCTATTCACGGCCAATCGGCAAGATCGTCGCGTTTCAGCAGCCAGTGATCGACGAGCGGCTGTCCAAACGAAACGGGATCTACTATTGCGCGAATTGATGGCGGGCTTCGAACAAGCAGCCGCAGAATTACGACGCTTAGATGAACGTTTAACACGTTACCAGGATGACTTGTTGCCGCAGGTACACGATCAGGCCGACGCTATCCTGGCGGCTTACACTTCTGACGGTGGTGATTTTGCCGAAGTGATACGCGCCCGCATTGCTGAGTTAAATACTCGGATTATGGCTTTGCAGCTCAAGGTCGAACGTCAAAAAGCACTGGCAAAAATACAATATTTTATTGTGCCTAACAGTGTAGTTGATTTATTAGAGGGAGAATTAGAATGAAAAATAGCGGGATTTTTTTCATTACCTTATCGCTTGGTGTTATTGGCGGCTTTATTGTTGGCGCGAACTATTTTAATTGGCAGATGGCCAAACCTGATGAAACGGCACGCCAGTCCAATGAGCCTCTTTATTGGCAGGCACCAATGGACGCCAACTACCGGCGCGATGAGCCGGGTTTATCACCGATGGGCATGGAATTAGTGCCTGTCTATGCAGAGCAGACGAAAGGAAGCGCTGGCTCAGTGACAATATCCCCAGAGGTTGAAAATAACCTGGGTGTGCGCACGGCGGCGGTTCAATTTAAACCCTTTAACATGGCGATTAATACAGTCGGCTATGTGGGGTTTGATGAGGATCGTTTGATTCATATTCACCCTCGGGTTGAAGGCTGGTTAGAGAAACTTTATGTCAAGTCAGAGGGCGAATCGGTGCAGGCTGGACAACCCTTATATGCCATGTACTCACCAAAACTGGTGTCGGCTCAGGAAGAGTTTGTCCTTGCCTTGCAACGGGGTAATCAACGCTTGATTCGTGCGGGGGAAGAGCGTCTGCAGACGTTACAAGTGGCGCAGGCGCAAATTGATGCCTTAAAAAAAACTCGCCTGCCGACAAAAACCATCGTTGTGTATTCACCCCAGGAGGGGGTTATCGCGAATCTGGGTGTGAGAGAAGGCATGTTTGTTAAACCCGGTACGGCGCTAATGTCAGTTGGGGCTCTCGATGAAGTATGGGTCACCGCCGAAGTTTTTGAGCGACAAGCCGGCGCCCTAGCCGTAGGTAACGCTGTGACGATGTCACTGGATTATTTGCCGGGGGAAGAGTGGCAGGGGCAGGTCGATTATATTTACCCCATTCTCGATAACGAAACTCGAACGGTGCGAGTGCGTTTACGCTTTGCCAATATGGGTGGTCTGCTCAAACCCAATATGTTTGCCCAGGTAATTATTCACAGCGGTGAATCGACCCCGACTCTGCAAGTTCCCCGGCAAGCGTTAATTCGCACAGGCAGTCAAAACCGGGTGGTCCTGGCTCTGGGGGAGGGTCGTTTTAAATCTGTGGCAGTAACCCTGGGACGTATAGGTCGCGGCGAGGCAGAAATCCTCAAAGGTATTGAAGAAGGTGACAAGGTCGTGACCTCAGCGCATTTTCTTCTGGATTCTGAATCCAGTATTGAATCCGATTTTCAGCGTATGGCTAGAGACTGAGGATACAGAGAATGATAGAAAAAATTATTCGATGGTCTATTAATAATCGTTTGTTTGTGATGATCGGTGCTCTGGTATTAGCAGGTGCAGGCTTGTTTTCCCTTAAAAATACGCCGATTGATGCGATTCCCGATCTCTCCGATGTACAGGTCATTATTAAAACCGCCTACCCTGGTCAGGCTCCTCAGGTGGTAGAAGACCAGGTAACTTACCCACTGACCACGGCGATGCTATCTGTGCCCGGCGCAAAAACGGTGAGGGGTTACTCTTTTTTTGGTGATTCTTATATTTATGTGATTTTTGATGACGATACTGATTTGTACTGGGCCCGCAGCCGGGTACTTGAGTATTTGAGTCAGGTAGCACCGACGTTACCAACGACGGCCAAGCCCCAATTAGGTCCAGATGCCACCGGTGTAGGCTGGATTTATATTTACGCCTTGATGGATAAAACCGGCAAACACGATATTAGCCAGTTGCGTAGTTTACAGGACTGGTTTTTAAAGTATGAATTACAGACTGTACCTGGTGTCTCTGAAGTCGCAGCAGTCGGAGGCATGGTCAAACAATATCAGGTCAAGGTGGACCCGGAGAAACTCCGCGCCTTTGGTATTCCTCTCAGCCATATTCAACAGGCGGTGCAGCGTAGCAACCAGGAAATTGGTGCCTCGGTGGTTGAAATGGGCGAGGCGGAATATATGGTTAGCGTCAGTGGTTATTTAAAAAACCGTGCTGATCTTGAAAGCATTCCTCTGGGTATGAATGTCAAAGGAACGCCTTTATTGCTGCGAGATATTGCCGATATTAATCTGGGGCCACAGATGCGCCGGGGTATTGCGGAACTCAACGGCGAGGGGGAAGTGGTCGGTGGTATTGTGGTGATGCGCTATGGTGACAATGCGCAACAGACGATTAATGGTGTTAAAGATAAGCTGGAAGAGCTAAGGCTTGGCCTACCAGAGGGCGTTGAAATTATCACTGTTTACGATCGCTCCGGTCTTATTGGCAGGGCGGTGGATAATCTTTGGCATAAATTACTCGAAGAGTTTGCCATGGTGGCAGTGGTCTGTATGGTTTTCTTATTCCATATTCGCTCTTCTTTAGTTGCAATTATCAGTTTGCCGGTGGGTATTTTAACAGCGTTTATCATCATGTACTTACAGGGTATTAATGCCAATATTATGTCGCTGGGGGGTATTGCGATTGCCATTGGCGTGATGATTGATGGCGCTATTGTGATGATCGAAAATATGCACAAGCAGATGGAAGGCAAAGCTCTCACTGATCAAAATCGCTGGCAAATTGTTGCGACCTCGGCCAGTGAAGTTGGGCCATCACTGTTTTTCAGTTTGCTGATTATTACCGTCAGTTTTCTCCCTGTTTTTGCTCTTGAGGCCCAGGAGGGGCGAATGTTTGCCCCTCTTGCCTACACCAAAACCTATGCGATGGCGGCATCTGCGGTGTTGGCGATTACCCTTGTGCCCGTGTTACTGGGCTATTTTGTACGTGGCAAAGTGCGAGCTGCGCATAAAAACCCGATCAATCGTTACTTAACGAAGCTCTATATGCCGGCTTTAAAACAGGTACTGCGTGCCCCAAAAACCACAATATTGACAGCCCTTTTCTTGACGCTCCTGGCTTTATGGCCAGCCAGTCAAATTGGTAGCGAATTTATTCCGCCGCTGGATGAGGGTGATTTGATGTATATGCCCAGCACTTATCCTGGTATTTCCATTGGTAAAGCGAGAGAGTTTCTGCAACAAACGGATAAACTTATTCGCACGGTGCCAGAGGTGAAAACAGTGTTTGGCAAAATGGGCCGGGCCGAGAGTGCCACTGACCCTGCACCTTTAACGATGATAGAAACGTTTATTCAATTTAAAGACCGCGATCAATGGCGCGAGGGCATGACAGTTGAAAAAATCCGTCAGGAGCTGGATGAGCGTTTGCAATTCCCAGGTATTACCAACGCCTGGGTAATGCCCATTAAAACCCGCATCGACATGCTCGCCACCGGTATTAAAACCCCTGTGGGGGTTAAAATTTCTGGACCTCAATTAAAAGAAATACAGGCGATTGGTTTACAACTTGAGTCTATTCTTAAAACGGTTCCGGGTACTGCCTCGGTGTATTCTGAACGTGTTGCCGGTGGGCGCTATATAAAGGTGAATATTGATCGAGAGCGTGCGGCACGCTATGGGCTGACCATTGCCGATGTGCAGCAAGTGATTGCCACCGCTATTGGTGGGGTTAATGTTACTCAAACTGTTGAAGGCCTGGAGCGTTATCCGGTCAATATTCGATATCCCCAGGCGTATCGTGATTCCGTCGAGCAACTGGCATTGTTGCCCATCGTCACGACACGCGGCCAGCGTATAGCCCTCTCGGATGTGGCGCGCGTGTATATTGAAGATGGTCCACCCGGCATTAAAAGTGAAAATGCGCGGATCAATGGTTGGTCGTTTATCGATATTAAAGGTGTGGATATTGGTAGTTATGTACAAGAAGCGCAGCAGACGGTCAATGCGCAAATCAACTTGCCACCAGGCTATTCCCTAACCTGG
The DNA here is from genome assembly GCA_029212965.1 of Porticoccaceae bacterium. GTDB lineage: Bacteria > Pseudomonadota > Gammaproteobacteria > Pseudomonadales > Porticoccaceae > Reddybacter. The sequence continues at coordinate 181,192 of JARGOV010000001.1, read as the reverse complement.
TCGGGTCAGTACGAATACATGTTGCGGGCTCAGGAAAAACTCACCTATGTGGTGCCTTTGACCCTCATGGTTATTATTTTATTACTGTACGCTAATTTTCGAAGTATCGCCGAGGTGGCCATTATAATGGGGACTTTGCCGATGGCAGTGGCCGGTGGCTTATGGCTAATGTATCTCGCCGGTTACAACTTCTCCGTTGCGGTTGGGGTTGGCTTTATTGCTCTTGCGGGTGTGGCCGTGGAGGTTGGGGTCATCATGCTGGTCTATCTTAACCAGTCTTGGGAAGAGGAGGTAGCAACCTGTAAACACGAAGGGCTGAGTATCAATGAAGAGAAGCTCAGACAAGCGGTAATACGGGGTGCTGGACTACGCGTTCGGCCAGTGATGATGACCGTTGCGGCGACTATTGGCGGGTTATTACCCATTTTACTGGGGTCAGGCACTGGGTCAGAAGTTATGAGCCGCATCGCAGCCCCTATGGTCGCTGGTATGCTTAGTGCTCTGTTGTTAGTTTTATTGGTGTTGCCGGTCGTTTATTATTTATGGCGCAGTGCTCAACTTGGAAAAGTAGCGTCTTAAATATTTTGTCTACGATGGTGGTGCTTTATGGGAGCAGATATTTATTAGGTATGAAGACTCGGTGAAAGAAATTGTGATAAGTTCAGGCCTGATATTTGTCTGGGAATACCATCCTCAGGTGTCGTGTTTAGACTAGCAACAAGCGTAGAGTGGGGTGCCATTTATAGACACTTATTTCTTGGTGGTAATGACTTCCCGCACGGTGTGATGAGTTGGAGAGCGCGAACACTCTCGCTCATTTTTTTGAATGCTTATGGATTTAATACCATGCTGCTAAGCCTAGTCAGAAGGTGTTTACAGGAGTTCGTCATTGGCAATTAATGTGTCATGAGCTTTATGCTGACATTACTACTCACCTTTCTTGTTGTGTCGATAGCGCTGTGGGGATTCCTACGCCTTGGTGCTCCTGTTTATAGACCCGATAAAAATAATGTCATTACTCTTTTAGAACTTGTATTGGCAGGCAATGCCACAGAGAATGATTGGCATGTATTTATCGGCATTCCGCTGCGTCATTGCGAGCAGTTAAAGCTTATTCAGAAGCGTTGCTCAGATCTTACCGAAACTGAATATGTTGGTGAGAGTAGCGATACGCTATTTACCAAAAAAGGCACGCAGGCTCTTAAAGAAATTCTTGAAGAACTCAAACATCAGGATCTCGATCAATGAATGATATGTCTACAGCAGCAAGGTTTATCCTGTTTGGGGCTGCTTTCGTTATTGTCATCGCCGGGCTAAAAGCTGCGGAACCTTTGCTGGTGCCTTTTTTATTGTCTGTTTTTATTGCCTTAATTTGTTCGCCATTGCTAGTGTGGCTCAAATCCAGACGTGTCCCCAGTGGTTTGGCCATTTTACTGATTGTACTTGGTGTCATTTGTCTGGGGGCTATAGTAGGCGCAGTCGTGGGTTCGTCGATAAGAGAGTTTCGGGCCGATTTACCGGAATACCAAGTACGTCTACAGTCTATAAGCAGCGGGCTTCAGCAGTGGCTGATCAGCAAGGGTGTTGACCTGGATCCTGCAATCTGGCAGCAAAGTTTTAATCCAAATGTGGCAATGCAGCTGGCGGGAAATACTCTGGCCTCATTTGGCAATGTGATGACTAACGCCTTTTTGATTTTATTGACGGTGATCTTTATTTTTGCCGAAGAGGTGGGCTTTCGGGAAAAGCTGCTGAATGCACGAGGTGCTAGCGAAGGCTCTTTAGAGAGTTTAAAAAACTTTAGTGCTAGTGTTAATCGTTATCTCGCGATTAAAACCTTACTTAGCCTGGCGACTGGCTTACTTGTGTTGTTGGTGTTGTGGATACAAGGTGTGGATTACCCGGTGATGTGGGCTCTGTTGGCTTTTCTACTTAACTTTGTACCAACGGTGGGTTCTTTTTTGGCAGCCATACCGGCTGTATTATTGGCTTTGGTCCAGCTAGGGCCAGGGCAGGCCGGATTTCTCGCTTTTGCTTATGTCACTATTAATCTGGTGATTGGTAATGTTGTTGAGCCTCGTTGGATGGGCAAAGGCTTAAACCTCTCGCCCCTCGTTGTCTTCCTGTCTCTGGTTTTCTGGGGCTGGGTGCTTGGGCCTGTCGGCATGCTGCTTTCTATCCCTCTCACCATACTGGTTAAAATTGCGTTGGAAAGTGACACTGATACTGCCTGGATTGGCATTATGCTCGGCTCTGGTAAGGCCCAATTGAGGGCGACGTTAGATAAGGATGACGCACCTTGACTGCTGAATATCATCCCTTTTATCAGGAGTTAGAGAGCCATCTTCAAAGTTTATTGCCCGCTGCCCACTTAAAACTTTCAACGTTACACTTTGAAGCTGTAGGACATAGTGAGTTGAAACTTTGGTTGATTGACCCTGTTGGAATGGATACTCCCTTGAGTGAAGAGGAAGTCAGTGCGATTTTTGCTGACCCTCCTTATTGGAGTTTCTGTTGGGGTAGTGGTTTGGCCATGGCCGAACGTTTACTGAACGGCGCTCATGCTATCAAGGGTAAAACAGTGTTAGATTTTGGCTGTGGCTCTGCGGTTGTTGGCATTGCCGCTGCTTTAGCAGGAGCGGCTAATGTCATTGTTTGTGATATTGATCCGCTAGCGTTGAAGGCCAGCGCCTTAAATGCTATGGAAAATGGAGTTGAGCTTACGTTTTTGGATGATTTTTTTGCCTTCGATGGCAAAATAGATATGTTGTTTGCATCAGATGTACTTTACGATCCCGATAACAGGTCCCTTGTACAGCACTTTCGGAGCGTGGCCAATGAGGTGGTAATTGCTGATTCACGAGTGAAAAATTTTACCGAACAGGGCTTTTTTTTATGTGATCAAGCACGAGCTGTGACCGAACCCGATCTGGGCGAGTTAGAAAGCGTAAAGCAGATTCGTTTTTATCAAAGCTCATTCAACTGATGCTAATGTTATTGCTGAAGAAACTCTTTAGAAAAGGGCTAGGCCTTAGCACCGGGTCGGGGTGCGGAGATCTGAGCCGCTGAATTTAGGCGGTATAGCCCTCGAACCAGTGCAGGCCGAGGGCAAGGGTTGTTTCAGTATAACTATTCAGAGTCGCTATTATTATCGTTAGCAGGGACTTTAATTTTATTTTCTATGCTTTGTACGGTATTAGATGCAGTTTGTTTGGCTTTGGCCGTAACATCGGATGCTGTTTCTTTCACTTTGTCTGTGGCTTCAGATGCCGTTTCTTTAACTTTTGCTGTAGCTTCAGATGCTGTTTCTTTTGCTTTGGCAGTCATTTCAGATGCGGTTTCCTTAGCCTTTGAAGAAACGTCTTTGACAACGCCCCTTATTTCTTCTGCTTTATTAACATCTGAGGTGGATTCATCTCCTCCACAAGCGGATAAGCCAACAATAACTGCACTTAATAACGCCGCTATAACGGTGGGTTTCTTAAGTAATGACATAGAGAGAACTCCTAGGTTGTAAGTTTAATACTGAGTGGATCAGGATATGTTCATTTATAGTGATTACAAGTGAAAGGTCAACTGTTATTGATGTTTTTTATTCTTTGCATCCAATAAGCTTAAGTAAGAGTCTTTGAAAACAATGTCTTGTTAAATATGACGGCTACTTTCTGAGCATTTGTTAAACTCTCTTGAACATTCCTTTATGCGAGGTTTTTGGTGATAAAACAGCTTGGCAATGGGTTTCGCCCGGAAGAGGCCGTTGAGCAATTTTTGCGTTCTACTGATAGTGTGTTGGGTTTGCGTTTTGATTTTGCACAGTATTATTTACCCTCGTCTCCACTGATTGAATTATTGGCAATATTCCTTAAAGGTGACGGCGGCTTGAGTGTTTTGCTGACAGATAAGCCATCTCAGATTGAGTTGGCCCTCGCTAGTATGACTGGCCCTTTGACGAGTGAGGGCTTACGCTTATTAGCGACCCGTTTATCCGTTCCTTTTTTTAACCTTGACCAGGTGCTTCTACTCTCACCAATTGCCATTGCGAAGCCCTGGGGGCAGGAAATCTGGTATACGGGTATTGAGGCGCGAGGGCAGTCGGGCTTTACAGACGGAATTTCTAGTGTACCCATTCCCTGGTTACTGGCGCTACTACCGAAGCGTCTGCTCGGTGCCGAGCAGGCGAGTTTGAATCTACTAAAGATTCTCGATCCATTGCCTGAGCCTGTTTATGGCGATCTGTACTTTGAACTTCACGAGGAGAAGCAGGAAGTGTATGTCGTCACTCATGTCGACTCTCGCAGTTGGCCGAACGGGGAGGGCGGTATTCGTTTTGGTTTTGAGCAGAGGGTATTCGATGAGTTTGATGGCCCTGATGCGTTTCGTGAAGCTTACCTGCAAGCGGTGCAAAGTTATGAAGATATAAGGCGCCAGATTGATCAAATTTTTGATCAACGGCGTCATGACCATGGGCTGGATTTGAATCAACCTGTGGATGTGGACTTGTTAAAGGAGTGGCATAGCGAACTGGTTCCGGAACTACAAAAAAAAGAGTTAGTGCTACGAAAGGCGATGAATCGTTTTACTCATATGCATAGCTTGCGAGAGGGCGATGTGGTGAAGGTCCCGTGCTTGACTCCTCATGCCTTACAGCATGGCGTGCGTACGGTGGAGTTTCAGACGCCTGTCTATGAGCGTAAAATTCTTGCCTTTGGCCAGAAAGTGTTAACCCAGGCGCGCTGGGATACACAAGAGGCGGTGGGCTTGATGTCTTTGCAATCTCAGGTTGAACAGAAACTGGCAGTGATTGAAGAGTGGCAGGGACTTTGCCGTGAACTGGTGGTCAGTTTTGACGATTTTCAAGTGCAACGTATTACCTTGGCGGAAGATACTTGTTGGCACATTCCTCCTTCTGAAAACTATCAGTTGTTAATAGTTGTCTCAGGGGTATTCGATATTGGCGATGATTATGTGCGGTTAAAGGCGGAGCAGGCTGTACTGGTACCGGTTCTTCATCGTACTACGCGTATTTACAACTGTGGGTCAGGAGAAGGCATTGTTTTACTATCCCAGCCACTGGCAACTATTTAAACGTGGTGTATCTTTCCCTTCGCTTATTGCGTCACTTTAGTTTTTAAAATTGTTCTTAGAAATGGAATATAGGTGTATCTGGTTGCTCCCAAGCAGACGCTGTGGCAAAATCTGCGCCCCTTGACGGGGTGGGTCTAAAATTCACGTTACCCTAATAAGGAAACTGTACTGAATAACCTAGAAGTACAGTTAGACAAAATCGCGGCGATAGTGACTGCGAACAGGTTTAGCGGAAGTGGTGAAATTGGTATACACGCTGGTTTTAGGTACCAGTGCCGCAAGGCGTGGGGGTTCAAGTCCCCCCTTCCGCACCAACTATTTTTTGGCACCTCTGCTGAGGGGTGCTTCAGATTTAATTCTTAAATTCAATGACTGTTGTGAGGACAATCCATGCAGGTTTCTATAGAGACAACCTCCGGGCTCGAAAGACGTATGACTGTGGGTGTTCCCGCTGAAGAGATTGATGTTGAGGTAGCTCAACGCCTGAAGAAAGCATCACAGACTGTACGTATTGACGGTTTCCGCAAAGGCAAAATCCCCGCCAAGGTTATTAAACAACGGTTTGGCCCGGGTGTGCGTCAGGAAGTGGTCGGCGAAGCGCTGAGTCGTAGTTTTTATGAAGCGGTTACTAAAGAAGAACTGCGTCCTGCCGGTCAGCCCTCTATTGAGCCAGTAAAAGATGAAGAGGGCGCTGATCTTGAATATGTTGCGACCTTTGAAATCTATCCTGAGGTTGAGCTCCAAGATTTCGCTCAGATAAGCATTGCACGCCCCGTAGCAACCATTTCTGATGACGATTTGACTGACATGGTTGAAAACTTGCGCACCCAGCGCGCTAGCTGGAATGACGTTGATCGCGCGGCGATAGACGGCGATCAGGTCAATATTGACTATAAAGGTACTCAAAATGGCGAAGAGTTTCCCGGTGGTACTGCTGAGGCCTCTGATCTGGTATTAGGCTCTGGTCGCATGATTCCTGGTTTTGAAGACGCTGTGATTGGGATGTCTGCCGGTGAAGAGAAGACGATTAATTTGACCTTTCCAGAGGATTACCACGCTGAAGAGTTACGCGGTGCTGCAGTTGAATTTGCCGTTAAAGTGAATGTTGTTAAAGAGCAAGTGCTACCAGAGTTAAACGATGAGTTTTACGAGCAGTTTGGCGTCAAAGAGGGTGGTGAAGAGAAATTTCTCGAAGAAATTCGCTCGAATATGGAGCGAGAGCTCGAGGCTGCAATTAAGAACAAAGTCAAATCTCGTCTGATGAACCAGCTACAAGCCTTGCACAGTGTTGATATACCTAAAGTCTTATTGACTAATGAAATTCAGGCGCTACGCCAGCAAATGGTTGGTCAGTTTGGTGGTGCACAGCAGATGGATATGTCTATTTTCCCTGATGAGTTATTTGCCGACGAAGCCGGTAAACGCGTATCTCTGGGTTTGTTAATGGCAGAAATTGTTAAAGCGGCTGAAATTACAGTCGATAACGATAAGGTAAAGGCCTTTATTGAAGATAGAGCTGCTGGCTACGATGACCCCGAACAGGTGATTCAATACCACTATTCAAATGAAGATTTACTCAATAGCGTCCAGTCTGCGGTAATGGAAGAGCAAGTTGTCGATCATGTCTTGAGTATAGCGACTGTGACTGAAGAGGTGACAAATTATAAGGGTGCGCTCACTCCTGATCCCGTTGTAGAGAAAGAGTCTGAAGAAAGCGCAGACTGACTGAGTTACCTGTTGTAGAGTATAGCGTTGCAATATTGAAATCTGGCCCAATGACAGAAAGTGATGTCTATATAAATGTGGGCTTCATGGGCTGAGTGTGAGGCAAAATGTTACTGATTAATCCGGGAATTGACTATGGTCTATGATGTTATGAAATATAAAGACGAGATCAGGGCGGCAGGTGGCTTGGTGCCAATGGTGGTTGAGCAAACTGCCCGCGGAGAGCGCTCTTTTGATATTTATTCCCGCCTGCTTAAAGAGCGAGTGATTTTTTTGGTGGGCCCGGTTGAAGATTTTATGGCCAACCTGGTTGTAGCCCAGCTGCTTTTTCTAGAATCAGAAAATCCTGATAAAGACATTCATTTATATATTAACTCTCCTGGGGGGTCGGTCACGGCCGGAATGGCTATCTACGACACTATGGAGTTTATCAAGCCTGATGTGAGCACCATGTGCATTGGTCAAGCTGCTAGCATGGGGGCCTTCCTTCTATCGGCAGGCACACCGGGTAAACGCTTTTTACTGCCCAATTCCCGCTGCATGATTCACCAGCCCAGCGGTGGTGCCCAGGGTCAGGCTTCTGATATCCACATTCAAGCTCAGGAAATTCTTAAAATCCGTAAGCAATTAAATCAGGCGATGGCTAGGCATACCGGTCAAACCGTTGAGAAAATTGCGGCTGACACCGAACGCGACAATTTTATGAGTGCGGAAGAATCTAAGGCTTACGGCTTAGTTGACGAAGTATTGGACAAGCGCGCATAGTCGATGTAGCCTTTTTTAGGCTTGGGTGAAATCTAACAATAAGTGGCTGTATTTTGAACACTTATTTGACGAGAGGATATAGTAGTGAGCGATAAAAGCGGCGATGATAAAGACGGCGACAAACTTCTGTATTGCTCCTTCTGTGGAAAGAGCCAACATGAAGTTCGCAAACTTATTGCAGGGCCATCGGTGTTTATCTGTGACGAGTGTGTTGACCTCTGCAACGATATTATTTCTGAAGAGCTACAAGAAGCGAAAACCAGTGAAGCTGTTGAAAAGCTGCCAACACCGATCGAAATTAGCAATACGTTGAACGAATACGTTATTGATCAATTTCGCGCCAAGAAGGTGTTATCGGTGGCTGTTTACAATCACTATAAACGGCTTCAGCTAGGTACGAAAGCTGGGAAAGATGGGGTTGAGCTTGGTAAAAGTAATATTTTACTCGTCGGACCCACAGGCAGTGGTAAAACATTGTTGGCAGAGACACTTGCCCGACTCCTGAACGTTCCTTTTACGATTGCTGATGCAACGACTTTGACTGAAGCCGGGTATGTGGGCGAAGACGTTGAAAACATTATTCAAAAGCTGTTACAAAAGTGCGATTACGACGTTGAAAAGGCGCAGCAAGGCATTGTTTATATCGATGAAATCGACAAAGTTTCTCGCAAATCAGACAATCCTTCAATCACTCGCGATGTTTCCGGTGAGGGTGTTCAACAAGCCCTGCTAAAGCTTATTGAAGGTACAGTGGCCTCGGTTCCACCGCAGGGTGGACGAAAGCATCCCCAGCAAGAATTTTTGCAAGTCAATACCTCGAACATTCTCTTTATTTGCGGTGGTGCCTTCGCGGGTCTGGAAAAAATTATTCGTGATCGCTCAGAGAAAGGTGGTATTGGTTTTTCCGCCAGTGTGAGTAGCAAAGATGAAGAGAGTAATATTGGCGATATTTTGAAAGACTTGGAGCCAGAAGATTTGATTCGCTTCGGGCTTATTCCAGAATTCGTTGGTCGACTTCCCGTCATTGCAACGCTTGAAGAGCTAGACAAGGACGCTTTAATTAATATCTTGGTTGAACCGAAGAACTCGTTGGTTAAACAGTATTCTGCACTCTTTGAAATGGAAGATGTTGAACTTGATATCCGTCAGGATGCACTGGAGGCGATTGCTGAAAAAGCACTAGTGCGTAAAACAGGTGCGCGAGGCTTACGCTCCATTATTGAGAATACTCTGTTAGATAGCATGTATGATATTCCCTCAAGTAAAAATGTTCAGAAGGTTGTCGTCGACGCATCCGTTATTAATGGCGACTCTGAGCCTTTATTGGTATATGACAACCCCGAGCAATTAAAGTCAGCGAGTGACGAGTCATAAACAAAAACGGGCCTCCAGGGCTCGTTTTTGTTTATGGGTGCTTGTTTTTATCGAAATAGACCCCATACCATTATGTATTAACCCGAACCTGCATTAAGCTGGAAGTAAGAGGTAAGAATGGGACAGGAAACAGACAAAGATTTATCACAGGCTCGCTTGCCGATGTTGCCCTTGCGAGATGTTGTGGTTTTCCCGCAAATGGTTGTACCGCTGTTTGTGGGTAGAGAGCGCTCCATCCTTGCTTTGGATGACACCATGGCGGAACAAAAGAAGATCGTACTTGTTGCCCAGCGAGATGCAGCCTGTGATGATCCTGGCCCAAAGGAAGTCTATGAAATTGGCACTGTGGCCACGATTCTTCAATTACTTAAGTTACCTGATGGTACGGTGAAGGTGTTAGTTGAAGGCTCTGAGCGGATTAATATCGACACTATTGAAGAGCATAATGGCTACTTTGTGGCCAATTACGCAGTCGCTAAGAGCCAAATGGTTGCTGAGGATGAACGCGACGCACTAGTACGTACATTGGTTAATGCCTTTGAAGAGTATGTTGGCTTAAATAAAAAAATTCCCTCGGAAGTGGTGACAACCGTCGCTGGCATCGATGAACCTGGTCGACTCGCAGATACTGTTGCGACTCATATGACATTGAGTCTTGAGCAGAAGCAGGAAGTGCTGGAAATCAGTGATGAAAAGCTGCGTATCGAGCATCTGTTAGTACTGATGGAATCCGAACTTGATATTGCTCAGATTGAACAGCGCATTCGCGGGCGCGTCAAGAAACAGATGGAAAAGAGTCAACGTGAATATTATCTAAATGAGCAAATGAAGGCGATCCAGAAAGAGCTAGGGGATATCGATGATGTGCCCAATGAGCTTGAACAGCTGGAAAATCGTATCAAAGAAGTAGGGATGCATAAAGATGCTTTGAAAAAGGCCACAGCAGAACTGAACAAACTGAAAATGATGTCGCCAATGTCGGCAGAAGCTTCAGTCGTTCGCAGTTATCTTGACTGGATGGTCAGTGTACCTTGGAAAAAGCGCTCTAAAGTACGCCATGATCTTGTGCTTGCTGAGAAAATACTCAATGAAGATCATTATGGTTTAGACGAAGTCAAAGAGCGTATTCTTGAGTTCCTTGCTGTGCAAAGCCGGGTGAAAAAGCTTAAGGGTCCTGTGTTATGCCTCGTAGGACCGCCCGGTGTTGGTAAAACCTCTTTGGGTGAGTCTATTGCACGAGCGACAGGAAGAAAGTTTGTGCGCATGTCTCTTGGTGGCGTTCGTGATGAAGCTGAAATTCGTGGCCATAGACGTACTTATATCGGTTCTTTGCCTGGCAAGCTCATTCAAAAAATAGCAAAGACAACCGTCAAAAACCCGCTCTTTCTGCTTGATGAAGTGGACAAGCTGGGTATGGATCACCGAGGCGACCCCTCTTCTGCGTTATTGGAAGTTCTCGACCCAGAACAAAATAATAGCTTCAATGACCACTATCTGGAGGTCGATTATGACCTGTCTGAAGTAATGTTTATCTGTACTTCAAACTCAATGAACATCCCCGGTCCGCTACTTGACCGTATGGAAGTTATTCGTATCCCCGGTTATACCGAGGCTGAAAAAGCGAACATTGCCTCGAAATATCTTTTGCCCAAGCAACGTAAGGCGAATGGCTTAAAGGACGCTGAGCTTAACGTCGAACAGGCGGCCATACTTGATATCGTGCGTTATTATACCCGCGAAGCCGGCGTTCGTGGTTTGGAGCGTGAGATTGCCAAGATTTGTCGTAAAGCTGTCACAGGTTATGCCAAAAATACCGATCAACAAGCAGTTAATGTTGGTCCTGGTGAGCTGGAAGATATGCTGGGTGTGCGCAAATATGATTTTGGTCGTGCAGAAGACCAAAATCAGGTGGGACAGGTCTCAGGTTTGGCGTGGACGTCTGTGGGTGGTGAGTTATTAACGATTGAAGCCTCAGCAGTACCTGGTAAAGGTAGTATTGTAAAAACTGGCTCTCTCGGTGATGTTATGCAGGAGTCAATACAGGCTGCCTTAACGGTGGTACGTAGCCGTTCGCAAGTATTGGGTATCCCCCGTGACTTCCATAGGGGTTCAGACTTACACATTCATGTTCCCGAAGGTGCCACGCCTAAAGATGGCCCTAGTGCCGGTATAGCCATGTGTACAGCTTTGGTCTCTGTGCTGACCGATATTCCCGTCCGTGCAGCTGTGGCGATGACTGGGGAGATCACCCTCCGCGGGCAGGTGCTAAAAATAGGTGGTCTTAAGGAAAAGTTACTTGCAGCTCACAGGGGCGGAATTACGGAAGTAATTATTCCAAAAGAAAATGAACGGGATTTGAAAGAAATTCCTGACAACATTAAGGCTGATTTAACTATTCATCCAGTGAAGTGGGTTGACGAAGTACTAGAACTAGCTTTACAACAAATGCCTAAACCTTTAACCGATGAGGAATACAGTAAATCGTCTGGGACATCGCTGTCCGGTGAGAATGAGGGGGGCGTGCAATCAACGTCGCGCATTAGTACACACTAAAATATTAGTTTGCATGCTTGACCGCCCCAAGGGCGGTTGGTATAAAGTCTCGTCCCAGCGTATTAATGAATACGCTGCAGGATATTCAATCAAATTTAGAGGGGTTTAATGTGAATAAATCAGAGCTTATCGACGCAATTGCGGAATCAGCTGACTTGTCAAAAATGTCTGCCGGCAGAGCACTGGATGCAGTTGTAGAAGCGATTACAGCATCTTTAAAAAAGGGTGATCCTGTTTCGCTGGTGGGCTTTGGTACTTTTGCAGTTAAGCACAGGCCTGCAAGAAAAGGCCGCAATCCTAAGACGGGCGATGAAATACAGATTAAAGCTGCCAATGTCCCGGGTTTTAAAGCGGGTAAGGCACTTAAAGATTCGGTGAATAGCTAGTTAGAGCACTATTTTAACATTGTTAAATAAGTAGTAAATAAAGGCGCTTATATGCGCCTTTATTTTTTTCGTTCCAGGCGACTATAAAAAAAGGAAAGAAATTACAATGCTACAAGATTTCCGCGAAGGCATGAAAGGCATCGCTTTTTTTATTGTTATATTAATTATCGTGCCATTCGCTTTTGTTGGTATTGATTCAATTTTTTCAAATAGCCCAGCCAGCGATGCAGAACTAGAAGTCGACGGACATAGTATTTCTCGCCTGGTCGTCGACCGGGCTTTAGCTATTCATAAGCAACGTTTGTTGCAACAATTTGGAGATATTGATCCTGCGCTGCTCGATGACTCCATGCTCCGTGGGCCAGTCAGACAACGCTTGGTTAAGGAAAAAGCGGCAGAATTGACCGCAATTGAAACTAATATGGGTGTTTCTCCCGCCACGATTGCTTCCTTGCTCCAGACTGTTGATGCCTACCAGACTGAAGGTCGGTTCGATCGAGATAAGTATGAATTCTCGATTCGACAAATGGGTTATACCCCACGAGAGCACCATCGCTATATGAGTAATGGCTTATTACTCAGCCAATTTGCCAGTGGTGTTGTCGATACCGGGTTTGTGACCGGAGCTGATTTAGAGCTGGCTGCCAGAATTTTTGAACAACGCCGTAATTATTATTACCTTACTGTGCCCATAGCACCACTGATGGCAGACATCAGCATTGACGAGGCCGATTTAAAAACCTATTACGAAGAACATAAAGAGGACTTCCGCACCGAAGAAAGGCTTGAAATTGATTATATCCAACTATCAGCTAGTGATTTACTTGATCAAGTTGAGGTTGATGAAGCTATGGTTCGCGAAGTATTTGATAGTCGCCAGAAGGCTACACAGGCTGCAGTACGACGGCGAATAGCTCATATCTTGTTAGAACCTAAAGAAGATGGCAGTCATGCAGCTACGCTTGAAGCCATCCAGGCGCAACTCACCCGTGGAAGTGACTTTGCAGCGCTTGCTCAGGAGTACAGCGATGATCTGGGAAGTGCAGAGCAAGGTGGTGATCTAGGTTTTTTCGAAGCCGGGGCTTTCCCTGTTGAATTTGAAACTGCGGTACTTGGTCTTGCCGCCGGTGAGGTGTCAACGCCCGTGAAAACTGATAGTGGTCTTCACCTCATTCGCCTTACAGAGTTAGAAGCAGCTGAAAGATTGGTTTATGACGTTGAAAGGCCTGCGATCGAAACTGAACTTAAGTATCAATTGGCAGCTGAACTTTTGCCAGAAAAAATTGAACAATTGCGTGAGTTATCCTACAACGCAGAAAACCTTGCAGACCCAGCCGCAACAATGGGACTTGATGTTGCCCGCACTGAACCCTTTGCGCGAAGTGGTGGTTCTGGCCTTGCTGCCTATCCTGCTGTTGTCAGTGCAGCCTTCGCAGAGGATGTGCTAGTTAATGGCTATACCAGCGATATTATTGAGTTGGGAGAGTCTGGAGTGGTGGTGCTGAAAGTTCGTCAACACTATCCCGTTGGTTATCAGCCATTTGAAAAAGTGGTTGCAGACATTACGACTTTATTGAAACGTAAATCAGCAAAAAAGAGGCTAGCTGCAAGAGCAAATGCTTTACGGGCAGAAATTACTCAAGGCAAAAGCATCGAAGCTCTCGCTCAAGAAGAAAGTCTGTCATGGCAGGTTAGCCTTGATACTTCTCGTTTCGATAGCCGTGTCGATGAGACTATTCGTGACCATGTTTTTGGCTTGCCCACGAATAGTACTTTACCTGAAGTTAGTGGCTTTGATTTAGCCAGCGGTGATTATGTGATAGTGTCTTTAACTGACATTCAGCTAGGTAACCTTGATGGTATCTCAGAAGCGCGTCGCGACAGCTTAGCGCAGTCTGCTAGTCGCACATTAGCCCAGCGCGAATATCAGGGCTATGAGTCCTTAATTCTGGCTGATGCGACAGTAAAGATGGATAAATGACAACTCACCTTTACTAAAATTACAAGTGAGCCCTTTATAGTCTCGCGTATTGTCTCGAAGGGAGCTGTTATACAGCCTCGCCTAAGAACGAGGGAAAAGTCTGAGGGTTTGTCCGGTTTTGATGATGCCTTGAGGCTTGAGTTTGTTCCATCGAACAATATCACTGATACTGACGTTGAACTGTTTGGAGATCATAAACAGTGAGTCCCCCTGTTTGATTTCATAATTCACTGGGTCTTGCGTACCCTTAGGGGTTGGGGCGCGTATTATCAACCGCTTGCCAACTTTTAAGGGCGCCTTCACTTTGAGCCTATTCCAGCGCGCTAGATTATGGGTTTTAACCTGGTAGGCCCTGGCAATTTTCCATAAACTATCGCCACGTCGAACACGATAATATTGAGTTGGCCTGACAAAATTGGGCACGTACGTACCCGTAGTGCTTGGTATTTTCAGAGTTTGGCCAACTTGAATTTGGCTTGATATCATATTATTTTTTGCCATTAGCCATTGCGATCTAACCCCGTGACGCTGCGCTATTTCACTGAGGTTATCACCTGATTGAACCTTGTATTCATGAACTTTAAGCCAGGTATCTTTAGGCACATCGCTAAGACGCGAGGAAAACCCCGCTGTTTTATGTTTCGGTATTAACAGTCTGTGGGGTCCTTCAGGCGGAGTTGTCGACTGCTGACATCCTGGGTTTAGACGATAAATGTCGTCGAGGCTCATTTCGGCCATTAAGCTCACTTGGTAAAGGTCGATTTGTTGAGGTAGTTCGATAACCTCGAAGTGGACTTCTGTTGGTATGTCAGGGAGTATCAGTTGGTAATCGGCAGGTGAGGCGGTGACCTGAGATAGAGCAACTAGCTTGGGAATATACGCTCTCGTTTCGGGGGGGAGCTCAAGCCCCCAGAAATCACTGGCCTTACCTATGCGAAGGTTCTTCCTTATGGCTTTGTTGACTGCCCCTTCCCCTGCATTGTAGGCAGCCAGTGTTAGTAACCAATCGTTATTGAAGCGCTTGTTCAAATATTTTAAATAACGTATCGCAGCATCAGTCGAGCTAATGATATCGCGTCGCCCGTCGTACCATTGGTTGCGTTTCAAACCCAGGTGGTCCCCTGTCGGGCGTATAAATTGCCAAAGTCCCGCTGCACCGCTTGGTGAATAGGCGAAAGGGTTGTATGCACTTTCTATAAATGGGAGTAATGCCAGCTCAAGTGGTAGATTGTTGTTTTCAAGCTCTTCAATGATGTAGGCCATATACAGTTGGGCTCTCGCACCCAAGCGGTCAAAGTAGCGCTGTCTGCCGGTATACCAGTCGCGATATTTCTCGATCTGAGCGTTATCTATTTCTCTGGAAAAGCCAGGGGACTCAGCGATTTTTTGCCAGGCATTAATTGCAGGTTTCTGGGGTTGAGCGTCAGCGTCGTGATGATTTTCCCCTTCAGCAGTAATACTTGGCGTAGCATCGTTGATTACAGATGGTTCTTGGTAACTAGTGGCGGGTAGCGGGTGACTTGGCTGTGGCACGACGTTAGATTTCATATTTTGTTGTGCACAACCTGCCAATAAACTAAGACTTAGTATTAATGGTAGTAACAAATATTTCATAAAGACCTAGATGTTTGATAGAGGGATGATGTTTGGGTAAGAAGAAATTTTAAGTGCAGTTGACCAGCAGCGCTGAGATCGTTCTCATGATACTGAACTGAACTGAACTGAACTGAACTGAACTGAACTGAACTGAACTGAACTGAAC
>JARGOV010000001.1:140027-165461 GCA_029212965.1 Porticoccaceae bacterium | reverse complement strand
TGAACTGAACTGAACTGAACTGAACTGAACTGAACTGAACTGAACTGAACTGAACTGAACGAGCTTTCAAATTTTTAAAAGGTGTCTTTCCAGAGGCGAATTTCTCGCATCACCTCAACCGGGTCATTTAATTTGCGATCGGTATGTTGACTTGCCGCTAATGCTAGAGAGGGTAAATGGCAGCGTAGAAAGGGGTTGGTTTCACGTTCGATAGCCAATGTCGAGGGTACCGTGGGTTGCCCTAATTCGCGTTTTTTTTCGTCTGCAGCTACTTTATTTTTTAGTGCCTGGCTGCTGGGTTCGACAGTAGTGGCAAATGCGAGATTGCTGAGTGTGTATTCATGAGCACAATAAATGCGAGTTGCATCGGGTAAGGCGGCTAACTTCTGCAGCGACTGGTACATTTGTTCGGCACTGCCCTCAAAGATACGACCACAACCGGCTGTAAAAAGCGTATCACCACAAAATACCAGTGGGCTTTCTCCCTCTGGTGAAGTCGTATAGGCAATATGGTCGAGAGTATGGCCAGGTATTTCAAGCACCGAGAAATTATTGCCAGCCAGGTTGATAGAATCACCCTCATAGAGACGATGATTTATTTGCGGAATATTGACCGAGTCGGGACCGTAGACAGGCACATTGTGATTAGCAAGCAAAGCCTTAATGCCACCAGTGTGATCAGGGTGATGGTGGGTAATCAATATGCCGGCCAGTTCAAGGTCATGCGCTTTTAAACAGTTGATTACGGGCTGAGCATCACCCGGGTCGACCACAAAGGCAGCTCGCTTGTCGGCTTGATGGAATAGCCACAAATAGTTGTCCTCAAACGCCGGTATGGTATGTATAACAAGGGGCATGATCGCATCTCCAGTGTCTTTTCAGTGTATTTTTAGACATGATAAGATGCATTTCTTCGCAAGTCATTACCGGGAGGTCTCGTTTTGGGTAAAGACCGTTTAAGTCTTCGACATTTGCTCAAACGGAAATACCGCGTTGCGTCCTTGCCCTTGGTTCAGGATCAGTTGGCCGAGTGGTTTGATCAGGGTTTCGGTCAACAGCTTTATCAGCGACAACAAGAATCTTGTGCGCAGAATCTAGAACATTGCTTCGGTTATCGGCTCGCACAGCTTACTGTTTCCCCACGCCATAGCCTTTTGGAAAACTTGCAACTGAGTCATAAATTTATTCTATCTCCCGCCTACGATAATGCGTCCTGCCAGTGCGATTTCGAATCTCTGCCACTGCCATCGGATACTATTGATGTTGTTCTTTTACACCATGTTCTCGACTTTTCAAGTCACCCCCATAGGGCGTTGATCGAGGCAGCCAGGTTGGTTAAAGCGGGTGGGCATATAGTGATTATTGGGTTTAATCCGTTGAGTGTGTTCGGCCTCTATAAGTGGTTGGGCGCTGTGTGTTCGGCTAAAGTTATTTGGCGACATAATAGCTTGCGTAAAAGTCGAGTTGTTGACTGGTTACAGCTACTGGGTTTTCAAGTGAATCATCAGTGTCTGGCCGACGATAAGAAAACGGGCATTCAGTACGAACAATGGCGGCAAAAAATGAGCGGGCAAGATTTTAGCAGGGGTGCATTTTATATGATTGTTGCACAAAAAATGGTGACTCCACTGAGGCCTATTAAAGAGCGCTATTGGTCTCCCATAAAAGTCGGTTCGTTGGCGGGTCTAAAGCCAATGCAAACAAGGGACAGGCGTAGTAAGAACAAGGAAGAGAAAGCATGAAAGACATAGAAATATTTACTGACGGGGCTTGTCGTGGTAATCCTGGGCCCGGTGGTTGGGGGGTGTTACTGCGTTATAAGGGTAAAGAAAAACAGCTATATGGCGGCGAAGCTCATACCACCAATAATCGTATGGAGCTATTAGCGGCAATTCGTGGCCTGGAGGCTGTTCGCGAAGCTTGCCAAGTTGATCTTACTTCAGACTCACAATATGTGCGCAAAGGCATTACGGAGTGGCTACAGGGCTGGAAGGCTAAGGGCTGGAAGACGGCGGCTAAAAAACCGGTTAAAAATAAAGATTTATGGTTATTACTTGACGAGCAAGCCCAGCGGCACCAGGTCAACTGGCACTGGGTGAAAGGCCATAGTGGACACCGAGAAAATGAAATTGCCGATGAGCTAGCCAATAAAGGCATTGAAGAGTTAGAGGACAAAGTATGAGACAAGTTGTGCTCGATACAGAAACCACGGGACTTGAAGTCGCTCTTGACCATCGGATCATTGAAATCGGCTGCGTTGAGATTGTTAGCCGGAAACTGACTGGCCGTCACTTCCACCGTTACATCAATCCTCAGCGGGAAATTGATGTAGGCGCGATGGAGATTCACGGTATTAGCAATGAAGACTTGGCGGATAAACCTCTGTTTACTCAGATTGCTGCTGAATTTATCGAGTTTATCAAAGGCGCAGAGCTGGTTATTCACAACGCCCCTTTTGATGTCGGTTTCCTCAATGCAGAGCTCGATAAGCTTGCCGGACAGTATCAGTCCGTTGAAGCCTATTGCGGCATTATCGATACTCTACCGATGGCTCGACAGATGCATCCCGGCCAGCGTAATAGTCTTGATGCCTTGTGCAAGCGCTATGGTGTAGATAACTCCCAGCGAACCTTGCACGGAGCTCTGCTCGATGCTGAGATACTTGCCGACGTTTATCTACTGATGACGGGAGGTCAGGTTGATCTAGTGCTTGGCGATGATGGGGCTGATAGTGAGCAGGGCGAAACGGCATCGGTTATACGACCTGTGAACGCTCAGCGCCAAGCTCTCAAAATTATCCGGGCGAGTACTGATGAACTATCCCTGCATCAGCAAAAGCTTGAAGAAATTAACGAGTCAAGCGGACAGCCGAGTCGTTGGAGCCTTACTGAATCTTAATAGCAAACAGTTCTTCTTTCAAACTACATTACAAATACTCTCTAGCATAATGATTTTTAAGCCTATTTGTAATTTTTTTGGCCAGCATGGTTTGGTTTTTTTGTTTCTCATACAGAACTGCCGTGTAAGCCTTTAAAAGTGCGACGTGGTAACCGCGTTTAATAATAGTAGTTTGATATAGTTCGAAACTTAATTCTATATCAGGTTGACTTGTCGCTTTAACCTGTTGATTTGTAGTCCTTTATAAGGGCTTTTTAGAAATAGGCTCATGAAATATGCAAAATATAAATCCACAGGTACTTGATTTCATCGGCAATGAATATAAATCTGTTGTTCAATCTGTTCATGGTTTTGTACAGCTGCTGACGGTGGCTCATTTAGAGGAACTAAATGAGCAGTTAGTGACACTGCGCGGTGCGGCTCAAATAACCCAGCTAGGTGGTATGAGGCGGCTATTTGCAGAAATGGCTATGGCGGTGGATGCAGTAATAAGTGGAGATAAAAGCATTGATGATCTGCAGCCACTGCTCAACCAGGCGCTATTACTTGCTGAGGGTTTGATTGAGACCATTGTTGACTATAAAAGTGAAAACCCTTGTATTTTATTGCCTGAAATGACTGCATTACGCCGCTTCCGGGGGGCTCCACCTCTTTACGAATACCATTTACTGAATGATTTTGAGTGGCCCTCATTTGCCAGCTTGACTCAGGACGAAGAAGTAATAGGTCCGCAAATCGATGGTTTGAAACGATTGCACCACTTATATCAGTTAGGCTTGTTAGATATTATTCGCAACAACAATCGCCAAAAGGCCTTACACAATTTATTCCGGGTCGCGGGGCGTTTGCAAAAATTGGCTGTTTCCACTAGAGAGAGTGATTACTGGTGGGTTTTTGCGGCTATCATAAAAGGTTTTGCTGAAAAATCGTTGAGTCTTCAACCGGAGAGAATCCGTTTGCTCGCCGCTGTTGAGAAACAGTTACGTCTGTTGGCCGCAGAGAATAAAGAAGGAAGTCGAAACCCCTATCCAGAGGGCCTGTGGCGAGCCTTTGTGAGTTTATTAGCGATGACCGACATGTCCAGCGACACACGTGCGAAACAAATCGGTGTCCCTGAATTAAACTTTTCTGACTCAGGAATTTCCTCCGTCCGCAACGCTATCACTGGAGAACAGGATGCAGATAAAAGTATTTTTGAAACGATGTCTCTATCGGTGTCGAGCTTGCGTACTTTACTCGATAATGGCGATGAGTCTGCCTCTTTGCTCAGCGGTGAAAAACTCGATGAATTAAAGGTGGGTTTCGAAGCGTTGGCTGAGGAGTGTGAAGAAGCGGGGTTCCGAGGTCTGGCCCGACAATATAAACAGTTTTGTTCACGTCTCGAGAGTTCTGGGCAGGCTGAGCTGTCTCCTGAGACACTTTCAGAATTTACCGATGCTATCTTACATGTTGAGTGTGCGATGGCAGACTTCTACGGCAAAAGGCCTCTACCGGAACAAATCAAAGCCTGGGAAGGCCAGCCTTTATTAAGCATTTTACAACAAAGTTTATTGAAAACAGCTCAACTTGCCGTTATTAGTGAAACGGCTTCAAGGCTGAGTGATATTAAACAACTCGTTGATAACGTGGCTTCTGGTTATGCTTCGGCGGAAGTCATCCCCGAACTGGAATTGGCATTCACGGAGATTAAAGGCAGTGTCAGCCTGCTTAATATGACGCGTTTGGCCAGTCTCGCACAACGTTGTTTAATTCTCGCTAAAGAAGTGCTTTTTAAAGATAGTGATAGCGGCAACGATAAAGCGATTGAAGTTTTTGCCGATACGATTATCTGCCTCGAGTATTTTCTCGATGGTTGTATGGTTGGCAATAACATTGATGAGCGCTCGTTAGATGTAGCTAACGAGTGTCTATCGACCTTGGGTGCCTAACCTGAGTTTTTTTAGTCCACCTTGCTCCAGCTAGATTAGAGTTCGTGAGTTATCTCTGGTTTTTTAGTCTTAATTTCAAAAATTTTTCTTGTGCTTTGACCGTGATAGCTGTCGATATCAGTTAGAATTGCTCGCATTAGACCAATTACAGTTTTCAATCATGATTACAACTTGTCGAACATAGACAGGTTGCCGATAGAGGTGTCTTCTTGGAATTTTTAAGCGAATACGGGCTATTTCTGGCCAAATCTATAACTGTTATTATCACTGTGGCTGTGATTGTCGGCATTGTAGCGAGTCTCGGGCAAAAGAGTAAAAAGCACGAAAAAGGGCATATTGAGGTAGTTTCTCTTAATGAGACGGTTACCACGATGAGCGAAGCTTTAGCCACGATTGTGGAGTCTGCTGATGCCCGCAAAGCCGTTGCAAAAGCAAAGAAAAAATCTGATAAAGCTGAACAAAGATCCGAAAAAAAGGCCCTGAAAAGTGGCTCTGTCCCAGTTGCCAAGAAACGTGTTTTCGTTCTAGATTTTCATGGCGATTTGCGAGCTTCTGCAGTGGATAGCTTCCGGGAAGAAATTACTACGGTTCTGACTCAGGCGAGTAGTGAAGACGAAGTGGTAGTGCGTTTGGAAAGTGGTGGTGGCATGGTACCGAGCTACGGTCTTGCGGCAAGCCAACTCGACCGCATTAAAAAGAGAAATATTCCGCTTACTGTGTGTATCGATAAAGTTGCGGCTAGCGGCGGTTATATGATGGCGTGTGTTGCTGATCGGATTCTTGCCGCACCCTTTGCTGTTATTGGCTCTATTGGTGTGGTTGCTCAAATCCCGAATGTCCACCGACTACTGAAAAAACACGATGTAGATATTGAATTGATGACTGCGGGGAAATACAAACGTACCTTAACAATGGTCGGCGAAAATACTGAAGAGGGTCGAAAGAAGTTTCGTGAAGAGCTTGAAGAAACTCATGACCTTTTTAAAGCTTTTGTTGGCGAGCATCGCCCCGGTCTTGATATTGAGGACATAGCGACAGGCGAAGTCTGGTATGGTGCTCCGGCTATTAAAAAGGGACTGGTTGATGATACTAAAACCAGTGACGAGTATTTGACGGGACAGCTAGACAATGCAGATGTTTATACCGTTGCTTATGTTCAAAAAAAGAGCTTGTCCGAAAAGTTTGGTTTTGCTTTAGAAAATAGCGGCGACCGCTTCCTTTTGCGCTGGTTGCGGCGCTTGATGGGGCCTGCTCAGGTGAGTTGAGTCGGGGTTTATAATTGTATTGGGAGTTGACTGAAGTTAGTCTCGGCGCAATGAGTCTTTGATGGCAATGGGGTTGGGAAAATTGAGGATTACAATATAGCTCGATAAGAGAAAGGTCAGAATTGCTGCAGCTTGGATCAGGTGGGAGGCGAGAACGCCTATCAGTGATGCATTAAAAGCGACATAGGCAATTAGCAGGGAAAACTCGCTAATTTGCCCCAGCCGGCAACCAATATCCCAGGCAAAGCGATTTTTTTCACTTTGTCGATGCAATAAATAGCGAAAACTCAGTGGTTTAATCATTAACATCGCCACGCCGAGCACCAGCGCAGGGATAATAATTTCAGGCAGCAGGCCAAGGTTGAACTGAGCGCCGAGGGAAAAGAAAAACATTACCAAAAAGAAGTCCCTGAGTGGTTTCAAGCTGAGCGCAATATATTGAGCAATGGGACTGTTAGCAATAGTGATACCCGCGAGGAAGGCGCCAATTTCTGCCGATAGGCCTAGATGCTCTGCCGTCGCCGAAACACCCAGACACCAGCCAATTGCTAGTAAAAATACATACTCCCCAATACGATCAAAGCGTGCAAACAAGGGTATTAACAGGTAGCGCACCGCGGCAATACAGGCCAGTATGAGGAGGGGGAGGGCCAAAAGAGTTATCCCAATCTGCCCAATATCAATTTGCCCATTTTCACCACTGAGTAAAATAAGCAGCACAAAAATAGCGATAAAATCCTGCATGAGTAGCATGCCAACCATCATATCGCCGATATGTCGATGGTGAAGAATCGTTGTCGGCAACAGCTTGATGCCGATAATAGTACTGGAAAACATCATCGCTGCGCCGATGATTAAATTTTCTAGATGAGTAAAGCCAAATAGATAGGCTATCGTATAGCCAGTGGCAGCAAAAATTACCGAGCTAATCAAGGTGACGTGGGTGACTTTTTTCAGCACGTTGAACAATGACTGGGGCTGCATATCAAGCCCCAATAGGAAGAGTAGAAAAATGATACCGATATGAGAAATTTCAGAAATTAAATGGACATCGGGAATGATGCCTGTGCCATAGGGGCCGAGGGTGGCGCCGAGTACAATGTAGGCAACTAATAATGGTTGGCGCCCAAAGAGGGCTAGCGATGCGACGATAGCAGCACCACTAAAAATCAGCACAAACGAATGAAAGACCTCACTACCCATAAACTGCGTTTTCCTTTACCTGTGTTATTTTGCCCTTGGGTAGGGGGGGTAGCGCAAGTATTATCCTTGTTTGCGCCGAAATAAAGGTTGAGGTTCATTAGCGGAGGCCTGGTAGGTCACACTGAAGGGCGACAGGTAGTCTTCGAAACTACGGGTTTCTTGATCTAACTCGAGGGGGGCAAGACAAAAGGCGTCAAAACCACAACGTGATAAGTAAAATAGTTGATCTCTAACAATCTCGCCAATGGCTCGCAATTCACCCGTAAACTGGTAGCGGTCGCGAATTAAGCGTGCAATGGAAAATCCCCGACCGTCTGTAAACGTGGGGAAATTGACGGCGAGATACTGAAGGTCCTCAATATCGCCTGCGATCTCTTCTGGCTCCTGGTCAGAATCGAGCCATACGCCAATAGTCTCAGGTGTTTGCAAGTTTTCTTTGTTTGCTAACCAGTACTCGAGCGGCACAAAGCAGGGGGTGTCGGGCAGGGCGCCTGTGAAATCCTTTGCCAGTACCTGCCAGCTATTGTCGATAACACTGTTGCCTTTAAGCAGCTTTGGCATAAATAAACTCCTTGAAAGGGCCAGTGCCAATACGGCGGTGGGTATCTAGAAAAGTTTCGCCTTCAATACGTTGTTCGACATAGATATTGAGAATTCTTTCTAGCACGTCGGGTATTTCGTGGGCATAGAAGGAAGGGCCGAGAACTTTACCCAGGGATGCTTCGTCGACAGCGCTGCCACCGAGCTGAATTTGGTAAAATTCTTCCCCTTTTTTATCTACACCAAGAATTCCGATATTGCCTACATGGTGATGGCCGCAGGCGTTCATGCAGCCAGAAATGTTTAATTTGATATCACCCAGATCATAGAGGTAATCTAGATCGTCAAAACGGCGTTGAATCGCTTCGGCAACAGGGATCGACTTGGCATTAGCCAGTGAGCAAAAATCGCCACCTGGGCAGCAAATCATATCGACTAAGGTACCAATGCTCGGTGTGGCGAACCCCTGTCGTTTTGCAGCTTGCCAAAGTTCGGGCAGGTCACTTAATTTTACATCGCCTAATACTAAATTTTGATGGTGGGTAACTCTCACTTCAGAGAAGGAGTAGCGATCGGCCAAATCGGCAATAGCCTCAAGCTGACTGTCCGTGACATCACCAGGGGCTACGCCTGTGGGTTTGAGAGAGAGGTGCACAGCACAGTAACCGGCCACTTTGTGGGCAACGACATTTCTATCACGCCATTTACCGAAGGCTACGTTCTCGGCGGCAAAGGTTTGCAGATTTTCCTCACAGCTTACGGCATTGAGGTTTTCATAGGTCGGGCTGGTGAAGAAGGCTTTGGCGTTCTTGATGACTTCATCGGTTAGCGTTGAAGGGCTGCCAATTTCCTGTTGCCACTCTTTTTCTACTTTCTCGGCGAAGACCTCTGCCGTCCAGGCTTTAACGAGGATTTTAATACGTGCCTTATATTTGTTGTCGCGGCGACCGTAGCGATTGTAAACCCGCAAAATCGCTTCGAGATAAGTCAGTAAATGTTTAGCGGGTAAAAAATCTTTAATGACCTGGCCAATAGCAGGGCTGCGGCCGAGACCGCCGCCGACGAGCACTTTAAAGCCGATCTCGTCATTGGCATTTTTAAGTACCTGTAAACCAATATCGTGAACCTGAATTGCAGCACGATCACTTGCCGCGCCGGTCACCGCAATCTTAAATTTACGGGGTAAGAAGGCGAACTCAGGATGCAGTGTCGACCATTGGCGGATGATTTCACACCAAGGGCGAGGGTCTTCTATTTCGTCGGCGTTAATGCCAGCGAATTCATCGGAGGTCACATTGCGGATACAGCTACCGCTGCTTTGTATACTCTGCATATCAACAGCGGCCAACTCGGCAAGAATATCGGGCACCTCCTCCAGCTGAGGCCAGTTTAACTGAATGTTTTGCCGGGTAGTAAAGTGCGCGTAACCCTTGTCGTACTTTCGCGTTATGTGAGCCAGTGTGCGCAATTGGGTAGCGGATACCATGCCGTAGGGAATATTGATACGCAGCATCGGTGCGTGGCGTTGTATATAAAGACCATTTTGCAGGCGTAGGGGCAGGAAAACCCCGTCGGAAATTTTCCCGGCTAGGTAATCATCGGTTTGGCGACGGTATTGAGCGACGCGTTCGCCGATCAGGGTTTTGTCGTGCAGGTCGTAAATGTACATAAAAATCTCGCTTCTTTCCCCAACTATCGGAAATTCTCAAAAATTCGAGTATTTCCAGCGGGGTGAATGATAGCCTTCTGAGGGCTTGAGGTGAAAAACCCTTTCTTCATATTCCCGTTTAAAAAGGGAATAAGACACGCTTGGAAGAATGAGGACAGGCGACCCTTTCACTGGTAGAATGCAGCGCGTTTTGAATATCGGGTAGCTTAAAACTCGGTTATATTTTTAATCAATTGGGTAGCTGTGACTACTGAGGTGTAAATACGATGAGTAACCAGGATAAAGCTGCGAAAAGTGATAGTTTTGTTGATGCCATTGCCGCATTAGCCGTTATTTCATTAGCCGTGTTAACGGCCGTTGTTTTTCTGAGTAATCAATAGCTCGCAGAGATGCTCGTTTTTTTGGATCCCCTTAAATTTTAAGCTGAAAGGCTTTTCTACCATTTACCTGCTGGTTTACAAGGGATTCGCCACTAAATGTGGCTGCTATGCTTAAAAAAGCTGACCTGAGATGGTCGGCTTTTTTCTTGCCAGAATTTTACCTTCGGTTGACTAAGTTTGTTTTGCAGCGTCTATGATCTGCCATTGCATGCTATATTAGGCTCTGCTGAATAAAGGCTTTTCATGATGAAAGTTGAAAATAACGTCTGGCTCTTTATGCTCTGCCAGGCCTTGACCATGTCAATTCCGTCGTTTGTCATTTTTGTCGGTAGTATTATCGGCACAACAATGGCTCCGGATCCGAGCCTTGCAACACTGCCAGTTGCCGCTTTTATACTCGGTTCTGCGCTTGCCACTTTGCCGGTCATTCTTTCAATGCGACACTTTAATCGGAAAAGGGTCTTCCTGTTCTGTACAGCTACTGCCGGCGTTGGCTGTCTTTTGGCTATCTACGCATTGGCATTACAAAGCTTTTTTGTTTACGTCATAGCAGTTGTCGTGCTGGGCGTTGGTTTAGCTGCAGGGCAACAATATCGTTTTGCCGCGATGGAAAGCGTCTCACCAGAGGACGCACCGCGTGCAGCATCTTGGGTTTTAGTGGGAGGTATCGGTGCTGCCTTTTTAGGACCTGAGTTGGCAGTCCGGGGTGAGCAGTTAACGTCAACAGCCTATCAGGGCTCTTTTGCTTTACTTTTTGTGGTGTCAGTTGCGGTTTTTTTAGTCTTATTTTTCTATAGTGAAGCCCAAAAGGACGAGTCCCAAGATATTGTTAAAGGTCGGCCATTATTTGAAATTCTGAGTCAGCCCGTTATCTTGGTTGCAGTCATCTCCGGCTGTGCAGGCTTTGCCATAATGAGCCTGGTGATGACTTCAACTCCGTTGCACATGCATTTTGAAAATCACTATAGTCTGGTCGATACCAAGTGGGTGATTCAAAGCCATATTGTGGCGATGTTTTTACCTTCTTTTTTTGTGCCATGGATAATTCGGCGTATTGGCGTTCAGGGTCTAATCAGTCTGGGTATTGTCGCTTTGTTAATAATGGTTGTGGTGGTCTTTTCAGACTATACCTTCATCAATTACTGGGTATCATTGGTGCTGTTAGGTATTGGCTGGAATTTTTTGTTTGTTGGTGGCACAACGCTACTTCCCGAGGGGTATCGCGAATCTGAGCGCTTTAAAGTACAGGCTTTGAATGACTTTACTATTTTTGGCATCCAGGCTGTAGGCGCTCTACTCGCCGGGTGGATACTGAGTTCTCTGGGCTGGCAAACGTTATTGCTTATCAGCCTGCCCATATTAGGCTTGTTGATAACCACGCTGATTTACTGGTGCAAAACAAAAGAGTCTGTGAGCGCTACTTAGCTTGCCTATTTTTGCTGGATTAATATTGTATGGGCAAAAGAGGCCTATCTAAGAGGCTGTCGCTGTAATTGGGATCGAACCGTAAAAAAGCTCCGCCCTCTAGGTGGTGTGAGGCGGAGCTTTTTTCGAAGTACTCGAATTTCCTAGCCAATCATGCTGTAACCGCCACTGGCACTGAGTACTTGGCCGGTAATGTAACCGGCGACGTGGTTTGATGATAAAAACACCACGGCATTGGCTACATCTTGTGGTTTGCCGATACGCTTGAGTGGCAGGGTTTTGGCAATGGCTACAAACTGATCTTCAGTAAACATCGCATCTTTCTCCTTCCACATGCTGTTTTCGCTGGTTTCTTCGGTGGTCTCGGGTACGGTGACACCCGGGCAAACACAGTTGCAGCGTATATTGTAGCGGCCATTTTCCTTAGCAATGGTTTTCATAAAGCTATTGGTGGCTGCTTTTAAACCGCCGTAAACTGCTTCGCGGGGTTCGCCCTGGCGGCTGGCATCAGAGCTGATAGAAACCATAGAACCACCGCCATTGGGGACCATATGGGCCAAGGCGACTTTAGTGCAGTTCAGCAGGCCGACGTAGTTAATGGCGATCAGCTTCTGCCACAGCTCGGGTGTGGTCTGTGTAAAAAACATCAAATCATCCCAGCCGACGTTGTTGACTAGGGCTTCAACGGTGCCAAAAGTCTTAGCAACTGTGTCAAAGAGGTTTTCGACACTGTCTAGATCGGTAATATCAGTCTTGATAACCTGCGCATCAGCGGCACCTGCTTTTTTTGCCAGTGCGGCGACTTTTTCACCACTTTCAACATCGAGGTCGGCAATAGTGATTTTCGCCCCTTCTTCGGCGAACTTTAGTGCGATGGCACGGCCAATATTAGATGCGGCGCCGGTGACGATAACCGATCGAGCTTTTAAATCTAGGTCCATGGTTAAATCCTTAAAAATCAGTTCACTAAAGAATAAATATAATATTTATTTTACATATTTACGGAAGTTGGGTTTACGCTTTTCTGCTAACGCATTAACACCTTCACGGGACTCTTCTGAATCGTAATAGAGGCGCAGGGCTTCAAGGCCAAGGCTGGCAATCCCGCGAATGTTTTCAGTAGCCGCGTTGAAGGAACGTTTGCCAATAGATATGGCCGTAGGGCTGCGTTCTTCGAGTTCGGCACACCATGCATC
Source organism: Porticoccaceae bacterium (assembly GCA_029212965.1). GTDB lineage: Bacteria > Pseudomonadota > Gammaproteobacteria > Pseudomonadales > Porticoccaceae > Reddybacter. The sequence goes on along the minus strand of JARGOV010000001.1, from coordinate 152,957 downwards.
CACTTCAGCGTCGAGTTGATCATTGGGTACAACCTTGTTCACCAGGCCCATTTCCTGTGCTTCAACGGCACTGTAACGGCGGCACATATACCAGATTTCTTTGGCTTTTTTGTCGCCCACAATTTGTGCCAGCAAAGCAGTGCCAAAGCCCGGATCAATAGAACCCATCTTAGGGCCAACCTGGCCAAATTGTGCATCTTCACCCGCAATGGTTAAATCGCAAATAGTGGCTAGTACGTTGCCGCCGCCAATAGCGTAACCCTGTACCTTTGCGATCACAGGTTTGGGTACATCGCGAATGACAGTGTGTAGCTCTTCAACCGGAAGGCCAATAGTACCGCGACCATCGTATTGCCCGTCGTGAGAAGACTGGTCTCCACCGGTGCAAAAGGCTTTTTCGCCAGTACCCGCTAAGACAATAACGCCAATGTTGTTATCCCAACCAGCTTTCTGAAAAGCATGGATTAGTTCTTCACAGGTAACGCCGCGAAAGGCGTTGTAAACCTCGGGGCGATTGATGGTGATATAGGCAGTTGCACCTTTAACTTGGTAGATAATATCCTGATAATCCATATGACCTCTTATTTCACGCGTTGAGAATTAGGGTGGATGTATTTCATCACAGGCCGATAACTGACCAGTGATGAGCGTTATTCATTGTAACGGGGGAGCTTTGATGACACGAGCCTTATTCATTCTGGCCGCCATAAATTTTGGCCATAGCGCAAGGCTTAAATGAATTTGGGTGCGCGTTTTTCCGCAAACGCTTTCAGACCCTCGCTCACAGTATCGCTGCGTAAAGCGGGAGTAGCTAAATCGAGTTCGAGTGCTAGCCCCTGTTCAAGTGGCATATCAAGCCCACGATCGCTCAGCTGTTTCATCAGTGCTAGCCCTACAGAGCTGCGTTGGCAAAGCTGCTGGCAATAGGCGAGGGCACTGTCGAACAAGGAGTCATCTTCTTCAACATAGTTAATCAGGCCAAAATCAAGAGCTTGCTCTGCATCAAGCCAACGGGCACTGAACATCAGTTCAATAGCGCGGCGGCGACCGATTAGACGTGTTAGACGTTGACTGCCACCCCAACCTGGGACTAGGCCAAACTGGGCGTGCTGGTCGCCCAGTTTGGCACTTTTCCCGGCAAAGACCACGTCGCCTGCTAGTATCAGCTCGAGTCCACCTGCCAATGCCAAGCCTTGTTGAGCAATAACCACGGGCAGGGGAGAGGTTTCTAATTTGCGTAGAGTATCGTGTCCGGTTTCCAAAAATGCCCGAATGTCTTCATCACTGTCGCGAAAGCCACTGATTTCTTCTAGATCCGCCCCAGTGCAGAAATGTTTGCCATTGGCGGCAATCAGTACTGCGCGGATAGTACTGTCAATTTCAAATTGATCCATTGCTTCGTATAACGCTTCGTGCAGGGCCATTGACAGGCAGTTAAATTGCTCGGGGCGGTTCAGGGTGATGATGCCAACAGCGCCTTGCTGACTTAGTTCGACAACTGATTCCATAAAACCTCTCTCTTTAATGTAGAGTGCATAGTGATTTGATAATTATGCGTTGACTAGTAATTGTTAATCGGGTTTTCCGACATAAGTACGGGCGATAACCATTTTCATAATTTGTGCGGTGCCATCGCCAATTTGCATGCCCAGTACATCGCGTAGGCGTTGCTCAAAAGGTAGTTCGTCGCTATAGCCACCATGACCGTGGGTCAATAGACACTGCTGGGTGATATCGAAGGCCAGTTTGGGTGCCCACCATTTCGCCATTGCTGCTTCTTTGGTGTGGTCTCTCCCTTGGGCTTTTAGCCACAGTGCTTTAAGGCAAACAAGGCGTGCGCCTTCGAGCTGAGTTTCAGCCTCGGCGAGAGGAAACGTGACCCCTTGATTAACGGCAAGTACTTTACCAAAGGTTTTACGGTGCTGAATATACTCCCACGTTTCGTCGAGACATTTTCGAGCCAGTGCAAGGCACTGTAGGCCGATGAGAGCGCGGCTGAAATCAAAGCCCTGCATAACTTGTACAAAACCTTTACCAGGATCACCGATACGGTATTTTTCATCGATGCGTACATCGTCAAAGAAGAGGGAACCCCGTCCCACAGATTTTTCACCAAGATCTTCAAAACGGGTGCGGGTGATGCCAGGTGCGGTGAGATCAACTAGAAAGGCAGAGACCCCGTGCGCTTTCTCTTCCACAGTACCGGTGCGGGCAAAAACCAGACAAAGGTCAGCTTGCTGGGCCATTGAAATAGATGTTTTTTCGCCGTTAAGCAGATAGAAATTGCCATTTTCGCTGGTATTGAGCGTTGCTTTCAGCGAAACCCCCGCTGCATCTGAGCCGCCGCGAGGTTCTGTGAGGCCGATACAGGCAATTGCATCGCCATTACAAATGCGCGGCATAACTTCTGCAATAACTTCTGGTTGGGCGTGGCTAAGAATACAGTTGCCGACAAGTGAGGCATTGATCGGTACATAGGCAATATTCATATCACCCTCGGCTATGGCTTCAGTCATCAATCCGGATGAGAGGGCGTCGAGCCCACTGCCGCCGTATTCCTCAGGTGCCTCTGGGGCTATGAAGCCAAGCTGACCCATTTCACTAACCAAATCTCTGTTAAATGCAGTCGCTTTATCACCAGCTTTGTAGGCGGGGGCAAGTTTATCAATGGCAAAGCGCCGTGCACTGTCAACGAGCGATTGCTGGAAGTCATTGAGGCCGAAATCCATAGTGAGATCCTTGTCTGTTTCATATTCTCGAGATTAACTTTGATGTTTCGCATCGCCCTTTCTTAAAAGATGATTTACGACAAAAGTACCGGTACCAACAAGTGTCAACATTTGTGCGGATAAGGTATATTGCGGGCTAATAAGAATAACACGATGATTAAATCTTATTTGGAAAGCATACATATATGGCAGACACTGACGAATTAAGCTCAGATATCCCCCTTAAATTATTTTTTCGCTTGTATCAAGCGATGAACCTCTCACTGCGCAGGGCGGCCGAAGTACTCAGTGAGTTCGACATGAGTGCTCAGCAGTGGTCTATCCTCGATTCGCTAACACGTCCTGGTTATGAAAAAGGCATGACAGTGAATGGCCTGGTTGAGTATTTGATGGTAAGCCGCCAAAGCCTTAATGGCGTGTTGCGGCGTATGGAGGAGTCGGGGTATATCGAGCGGGTGGTGAATCCTGATGATTTACGCTCACGTCAAATTCGCCTTACCCCCTATGGTCGTGACGTCTGTGAAAAAGTCGAGCCTAAGGTGAAAAAGTTTTATCGTGATAGCGTGCGGCATATGACAGAGGAAGAGAGGGTGAACAGCCTTAATCTACTTAACCAAATCTTGGGTAACATGCGTAAAAAGTAGCTTCTGCTTTTGCCTGCCCAATTTTAGTACCTTCCGGTTTGTTCTTTTCGGTTTTCAATCAATGAATGCTATCTCTTTGGCGATAATCGCTCGATTGGTTGAGCTAGGCTTAGGCGCAGAGTGTTTAGCCAGCTGGCTGAATTTCTATTGGCGCATCTGTAGATGCTGACGGCGGAGTAGTCTGGAAAGATTGGCATAGCTCTTTTGGTGCCTACCCTCAAACTTTACGCCATGTGTCGAATCCATTCTCTTTATTTTGCTAATGCGTTGCGAGTGGACATGGAGTTTAGCTCGATGCTAATTCTTGAAAAGTTGAGGTTTATTGACTCTCTGAATACTTGGCAAGGTGATACAGGAAGAAATCACTGCTCTAGTAAAGGTGCTGGTGTCTGAGTAAACCTTAAAAAATAAGTGTTTAGGCTGTGGTTTGTTGTTGGAAGGTTTACAGGGGCAAGGGGAGACTAGTCGGTGCTAGACTAGAGGTTGAGGGGCTGGGCAACGCTTGGGGCATTGTTTGACGTTGAGCCTGTGCTATGCGCTCCTTTTCTATGTAATGCCAGCGCAAAATGGAATGAAAGTGGCGAATATTTTGTACATATTTCACCGGTTCTCGGCCGCGAGCAAAACCATAACGTACAGTGCTGTAGTATTTCTTTTGTTGTAATAGCGGTAGGTATTTGCGGATATCTTGCCAGCGATCAGGGTCATCTCCGTGTCGCTCAGTCAGTACTCGTGCGTCTTCTAGGTGTCCGTAACCGATATTGTAAGCGGCCAGGGCTAGCCAGGTGCGATCCGGCTCGACAATGTCTTTGGGAATACGTTTTTTGACTTGTAATAAATATTTTGCGCCACCGCGCAGACTTTGCTCAGGGTCGAGACGGTTGCTTACACCCACTTCTTTTGCTGTGTTTAGCGTCAGCATCATTAATCCGCGTACCCCGGTGGGAGATTTTGCGCGAGGATTCCAGTGAGACTCTTGATATGCGATGGCGGCGAGTAACTGCCAGTCCATTTGGTACTGTTCAGCTGTTTTTTTAAACAAAGCCTCGAAGCTGCCGAGTCGACTCTTGATGCGGTGACGAAAAAGCTGTGAACCGCCAACACTGAAATTATCGGTGTGGCCAAAAAAACGATCCTGTAAATCTTGAAGTTCACCACTGGCAGCATAGTTGCGGAGAAAGTGATTAGCCGCTTTGAGTAGGCTTTTATCACCATGAGCAGGGAATGCCCAGGCAATAGGTTGGGCTTCAGATATATCAAACGCTTGGCGAGCCCGGGGGTAGAGGCTACGGTTGACAGCAAAGGCGGAAGAGTCAATGACTGCATAGTCGGCCTCGCCATCATGAACCATCTGCATTAATTCGAGCATTTCGCTATCGGCCAGTACCTCCCATGTTAAGTTGGGATAGTCATTGGTTTTTAACTTCTGTAAACGCTCGATATGGGAGCTGTCACGTAGTACGACCAGACGCCCACCATCAAGGTCGTTTAAGTTTTTTGGCCGACGGTGCCCAAGCCGGTAAACCAAAGTTTGATGAACGGTAGTATAGGGCAGCGTAAACTGGACTAATTGTCGACGTTCGTTAGTTGCCGTCAGACCAGCTGCGGCAAAATGCCCCCTTGGGCCACCCACTGCGTTGAAGATGGAGCCGAGGTTGTCCATTACATGGGTTTCTAACTGGACATTGAGTTGTTTCGCAAACTGTTTGGCTAATAAATATTCGAAACCATTGTCACCTCTGGCATCGTGGAAGTAGGTGGTTGGACCAAACATGGTTATTACCCGTAGCACTCCTTGGTCTAGCACTGACTCAAGCGTTGTCAATGAGCGGCTTGTGCTCAAAGTAAGACAAAGCCAGAACAGGGCAGCGGCCAGGCCAAGTCGGTATAGGCGGCGTTTTATGGGTATCAAAGTGAAATTCATTGCAACCTTGGTCTATATTTACCTATCTAGGAAGAAATACTGAATAATTCTAGCATCTTGTTGGTCGGCTGAAAGGATTGAGAGATTACACAGTGATGAAGTCGTTATTGTGATCATAAGGACTGTAGATAGCCGACAAAATTTTTATTATTGAGCCTTGATTACGTAACTGTCAGGAGCGGTTTAGCTGGTTGATTAATATGACTATCAAGTCAATAATAGTCATTGTATGTTACCCGCCGGACACTTAATCTTCCGCTTTAGTAGATATTCGTGTTTCTACAATCAAGCGAGATACTGCTTGCAAGTACCAGGCATCAAAAGTTTTATACAAACCATTAATATCAGGCAAACATTAGAACTTAATAAGGAGACAGCGTGGACTTCACAATAAATGAAGAACAGCAGATGATTCACGAGTATGGCAAGAGTCTCAGCAAGACCTATGACCGCGCTTATTGGATGGAAAATGCGGCCATTCACCGCTTTCCCGAAGAAATGTATCAGCAAGTAGCCACTGATGGTTTTCTTGGCACTATGGTGCCGGAGGCCTTTGGAGGTGCCGGTTTAGGCATGCTCGAAATGCTCCTCTTTCAGGAGGGTATTGCTAACGAAGGTATTCCGCTTTTAAGTTTAGTAGTCGGCGCATGTATGACTATGTCTGTGCTTGCTGAACACGGCACCGATAAACAACGTAATCATTACTTACCCGCTGCCTGTAAGGGCGATATTCGTTTTTGTTTTGCTATTACTGAAGCTGATGCCGGTACGAATACTATCAATATTGGTACTCTTGCCAAGCCGACCGCACAGGGTGGTTTTAAACTGAGTGGCAATAAGACTTACATTACCGATGCCGCCGAATCCGACTATGCCCTGGTGGTGGCGCGTACTACACCTTTGAGTGAAACTAAGCGCAAGACTGACGGTTTCACCCTATTTATTGTGCCTACCAAGGCCAAAGGCGTAGAAATGCAGTCCATTCCCGTCAGTATTGCCCTCCCTGAATTGCAATATCAAATATTCTTCGACGAAGTGGAGTTGGGGCCGGAGAATATCCTTGGGGAGATCGGCAAAGGCTTTAATATTCTTTTTGATTCCCTCAACCCCGAGCGTATTCTCGGCGGCGCTATCTGTACTGGGATAGGCCGTTTTGCAATGGATAAGGCTGTCGCCTATGCAAATGATAGGGTAGTGTTTAATGGCCCTATCGGTGCTTATCAGGCGTTGCAACATCCATTGGCGAAGGCCAAGACTGAAGTTGAAATGGCATCCTTAATGGCACGTAAAGCGGCTTGGCTGTTTGATCAGGGTAAGCCCTGTGGCGCAGAGGCCAACATGGCCAAACTGGCAGCTTCTGAGGCGGGTATAAAAGCGGTAGATGCTTCTCTGCAATGTTTTGGTGGTAATGGCTTTACTAAAGAATACGGCATTTTTGACCTTTACCCATTGGTGCGTTTAACGAAAACAGCACCTATTAATAATGAAATGATCCACAATTATATTGCTGAACACGTCATGGGTTTGCCGCGTTCTTACTAAATGTCGAGAAAGACTTGGAGCACTTGATGTGGCATCCAGCGGAGTGTAGATGATGGATTTTTCCCTGACTGAAGAGCAGCAAATGATCTATGGCTATGGTGCTAATTTAGCCAAAACCTTTGATCGCAAGCACTGGCTTGAATACGCTGATAAGGCGCGTTTTCCCACCGACATGTATCAACAGGTTGCCGAGGATGGCTTCGTCGGGGTCATGGTGCCCGAAGCTTACGGTGGCTCTGGCCTCGGCATGATGGAAATGGGCCTGTTAAATGAAGGGCTCGCAGAGCAGGGCATCCCGCTGCTCAGCTTGGTAATTGGCGCAACGATGGGCTTAAGTTTGATCGCTAGCTTTGGTACAGAAGAACAAAAGCAGCAGTATTTACCTGACGCCTGCAGCGGTAAAACTCGCTTTTGCTTTGCTATCACTGAACCGAACGCCGGCACTAACACCATCAAAACGAACACTATCGCCAAAGCAACGAATGATGGCCGCTTTAAAATTAATGGTGCAAAGTACTTTATCACTGATGCGGCCGAGTCCGACTACATGTTGGTAGTCACGCGCACGACACCTCACACTGAAGTTGAACGCAGTACTGACGGCTTCACGCTGTTTATTGTGCCAACCAAGGCCAAGGGTGTCGAAATGCATCCTATTCCTGTGAGTATCAAAATTCCCGAAGTTCAGTATCAGGTGTTTTTTGATGACGTCGATCTTGGCCCAGAACATGTACTGGGTGAAGTTGGTAAAGGCTTTAGAGTATTATTCGACGCATTAAACCCTGAGCGGATATTGGTCGGCTTTATCTGTGCTGGTCTGGGCCGCTACGCCATGGGTCGAGCGGTTGAATACGCCAATGAGCGCGTGGTATTCAATGGCCCCATTGGTGCTTACCAGGCATTGCAGCACCCCTTGGCCAAAGCTAAAACCGAAATTGAACTGGCTAGTTTAATGGCAAAAAAGGCGGCCTGGTTATTCGATAAAGGTGAAGCCTGTGGTGGTGAATCTAATATGGCCAAGTTTGCTGCTGCCGAAGCAGCCTGTCACGCTATAGACGCCTCACTGCAATGTTTTGGCGGTAATGGTTTTACGGCGGAATACGGTATTTTTGATCTTTATCCGCTGGCGCGCTTGCTTAAAACAATCCCCCTGAATAATGAAATGGTACTTAATTATGTTGCCGAGTATGTACTCGGCTTGCCCCGTAGTTATTGATCGTAAAACACACACTGGAGAGTTGATCAATGGATTTTAATTTATCCGACGAACATAAAATGATTTACGAGTATGGTAATAGCCTGGCTAAAACCTATGACCGTAAATATTGGATGGAATGTGCCGAGCGACGCGCTTTCCCTAAAGAACTTTATCAGCAATCTGCCGCTGATGGTTTTGTCGGCACTATGGCTCCCGAGGCCTACGGCGGTGCCGGCCTGGGTATGCTTGAAATGGAACTGTTTACTGAGGGCCTGGCGAATAATGGTATCCCTCTTTTAACCTATGTCATTGGTTCCGTTATGTCTCTCGGTCCCATCGGTGATCACGGTACCGAAGAGCAAAAACAGCGCTATCTGCCCGATGCCTGCGCCGGTAAAACACGCTTTTGTTTTGCCATCACTGAGGCGGATGCGGGAACCAACACCATGCAAGCAAAAACCTTCGCGACCAAAACCGCCGATGGCCGCTTTAAACTCAACGGTAATAAAACATTTATTACCGATTGGGGTGAATCTGATTACGCGCTTGTTGTGACGCGTACCACTAGCCTTGCCGATGCGAACAAAAAAACAGAAGGTTTTACCTTATTTATTGTTGACACCAAAGCCAAGGGTATAGAGGCTCAGCCGATTCCGGTCAGTGTGGCGTTACCTGAGGTACAGTATCAGGTCTTCTTTGACGATGTCGATCTTGGCCCCGAAGATGTGTTGGGTGAAGTAGATAAAGGTTTTGAAATTCTGTTTGAATGTCTCAACCCTGAGCGCATTATGGTGGGTGCTATTGGTGCAGGGCTTGGCCGTTTTGCTATGGACAAGGCCGTAGAGTACGCCAATGAACGAGTGGTGTTTAACGGTCCCATTGGTGCTTACCAGGCTCTGCAACACCCACTGGCGAAGGCTAAAACCGAAATTGAAATGGCCTCGTTAATGACCCGCAAAGCAGCTTGGCTATTTGATAAGCACGAGCACTGTGGTGCTGAAGCTAATATGGCTAAGTGTGCAGCAGCAGAGGCTTCAATTCATGCAGTCGATGCTTCTCTACAGTGTTTTGGCGGTAATGGCTTTACCAAGGAATACGGTATTTTCGATATTTATCCAATGGTGCGTTTGTTTAAAACAGCACCGTTGAATAACGAAATGGTACTCAACTATATTGGTGAGCACGTGATGGGCTTACCGCGTTCTTATTAAAAGCATACTATTTATTCGTAAAGTGCGACTAACCAAGAGATAACTTTTTATGGATTTTTCCCTCAGCGAAGAACAAAACATGATCTATGACTATGGCCAAAGCTTGGTTAAGTCTTACGATCGAAAATACTGGATGGAATGTGCCGACGCAGGACGTTTCCCAGAAGAAATGTATAAGCAAGTGGCGGCCGACGGTTTCGTTGGCACTATGGTACCCGAAGCCTACGGCGGTGCAGGGTTGGGCTTATTGGAAATGGACTTGTTCCTGGAAGGTTTATCAAACCAAGGCATTCCCCTGCTAAGCCTTGTCATTGGCGCTACTATGTCGATGGCGCCGATTGGTGACCACGGTACTGAAGAACAAAAGCAAAAATACCTGCCTGATGCGTGTTCGGGTAAAACCCGCTTTTGCTTTGCTATTACCGAATCGGGTGCCGGTACTAATACCATCCAGGCAACGACCATTGCCAAGCAAACCCCCGATGGCCGCTTTAAACTTAGTGGTAATAAAACCTTTATTACTGACTTTGTTGAGTCGGATTACGCCTTAGTTGTCGCACGTACTACCCCTCACACCGAGGTCGAGCGCAAAACTGATGGGTTTACGCTATTCATTGTCGATACCAAAGCTAAGGGCGTTGCCGCTAATAAAATACCGGTAAGCATTCCCATCCCTGAAATACAGTATGAAGTCTTTTTTGACGATGTCGACTTAGGACCGGAACATGTACTCGGAGAAGTCGGAAAGGGCTTCAATATTCTCTTTGAATCTCTCAACCCCGAACGCGTGCTGGTCGGCTCCATTTGTACCGGTATTGGCCGCTACGCGATGGAGAGAGCGGTAGAATATGCTAACGACCGGGTAGTATTTAATGGCCCTATTGGCGCCTATCAAGCGCTGCAACACCCCCTGGCGAAAGCTAAGACAGAAATTGAACTGGCCTCGTTAATGACTCGCAAAGCGGCATGGTTGTTTGACCGTGGTGAGGCCTGTGGCGGTGAATCTAATATGGCGAAATACGCCGCTGCTGAAGCAGCCTTGCATGCTGTCGATGCTTCATTACAGTGTTTTGGCGGCAATGGCTTTACCAAAGAGTACGGTATCTTCGATATCTATCCTATGGTGCGTTTATTCAAAACAGCGCCTTTAAATAGTGAAATGATACTCAATTATATTGGTGAATATGTGCTCGGTTTACCGCGCTCCTATTAACAACCTTATCAATAACGCCGTCGTTAACGGCGGCGTTCAATTGGAGCCAGTGCTCCAGATTAGCCTTAAAGAGTGGAGTAAATGATGGACTTTAATCTCAGCGAAGAACAACAAATGATTTACGAGTACGGTACGAATCTCGCTAAAGATTTCGACCGTAAATATTGGACCGATTGCGCTGAGCGTCGCGAATTCCCTACGGCCATGTATCAAAAAGTCGCTGAGGATGGTTTTGTTGGCCTTATGGTGCCCGAAGCCTATGGTGGTGCGGGTCTGGGCATGACCGAAATGGTGCTCTTTCAGGAAGGTTTGTCGAACCAGGGTATTCCTCTTTTAAGCCTGGTTGTTGGCGCCACCATGTCCCTCTCGCCCATTGGTGACCATGGTACTGAAGAACAAAAACAAAAGTATTTAGCGGCGGGTTGCCGTGGCGATATTCGTTTTTGCTTTGCCATTACGGAACCAACGGCCGGCACCAACACTATGAAAACCAACACCATGATCCGAGAAGCCGGTGATGGTCGCTATAAGTTAAATGGTGCTAAAACTTTTATTACCGATGCCGGTGGCTCTGATTACATGCTGGTCGTCAGCCGGAATAAAGCTTTTGACGAAGTTGACCGAAAGACTGACGGGTTTACTCTTTTAATTGTTGATAGAAATGCCCCGGGTGTTTCTGTACAACCAATTGATGTCAGTATTCCGATTCCCGAATGGCAATATCAGGTGTTTTTTGACGATGTTGACATTGGTCCCGAAGATGTCTTAGGTGAAGTGGGCAGGGGTTTTGATATCCTCTTTGAATCACTCAATCCTGAACGTATTATTCTTGCGGCAGTGGCCAACGGTCTCGGTCGTTATGCCATGGATCGAGCGGTAGAATACGCCAATGAGCGTGTGGTCTTTAATGGCCCCATCGGCGCTTACCAAGCCCTGCAGCACCCGCTGGCCAAGGCGAAAACGGAAATTGAAATGTCATCATTGATGACGCTTAAAGCAGCCAGCTTGTTCGACAAAGGTGAACCCTGCGGTGCCGAAGCGAACATGTCCAAGTATTCGGCCGCAGAAGCGGCAATGCACGCCATTGATGCCTCTCTACAGTGTTTTGGTGGCAATGGTTTCACCAAAGAGTATGGGATCTTTGATCTCTACCCGGTAGCACGCTTGTTGAAAACAGCACCTTTAAACAGTGAAATGGTACTTAACTATATCGCCCAGCATGTGATGGGTTTACCCAAGTCTTACTGATTGTTCGTTTGTTCTTGTTAAAAAGCCTGGGTGGGAAGCTACTCAGGCTTTTTTTTGAGCTGTTATCCTTAAATGGCATCCGTAAGAAAGTATTGAAGCCTTAGCTAACCCCGATCGTTACCCATTATGATTACGACATGTGGCGACAGCTAAACCCGGTGTTTGTGCAATAATGCTTATCCCCTATTTTAAGTAGGCGTTATTTTTATAGGCACTAGAGCTATGTATCGCCCTAAGTGACAACTCCCCTCTGCTTACACTTAATAACGACGACTAGTGGGCGACGAAAAATAGGTCCCGCTAAATCAACCCACTGACTCTACGACCCCGGCGGCCAATTAATCGCACAGCTGGGCGGTCAAGGCTCCCCCCACCCAAACGACCAATTTCTACTACAGCCACAATGACCACTTGGGTACACCGCAGGTGTTTACCGACCAAAACCAACATGTGGTGTGGCAGGCGGATTACCGGCCCTTTGGTGTAGTGAGTGAAAGCGTCACTATCTTTGCGAATAATTTGAGGTTTGCGGGGCAGTATTTTGATGGGGAGAGTGGGCTTCATTATAATTATTTTAGGGATTATGATCCCACCACAGGGCGGTATGTTGAAAGTGATCCGATTGGGTTGGGTGGGGGGTTGAATACGTTTGGGTATGTTGGGGGCAATCCGTTGAAATATACCGACCCAAAAGGGCATCCTTTTTAAGGGATGCTATATAAACGAACATGGCTATCAAATATGTGATGGGGGTCTAAAGAACTTTGGCACAGGTGATACGAGTACTTTTTCCTCAGCCACTAACAACGCATGCGTTCAAGAGTGTGTTGAAAAAGAGATATTGAAATGTGTGACGCTAGCTTTGTCTGGAAGAAAGAAGGATCTTAGGGAAGCAGCGGCTCTAACAGCTATTTGCGCAACAGCTGTTGTTGCAAAGTGTACCCAGCAGACATGTTGCGGAGACTAGATATGTTTGTTTCGTTTTGGCCTGAAAAAAATGTAACTGTCCAAGCTGTAATCTACAAATTGCATTAGGTGAAGAGCATTGCGTTCATTGCGGCTATACACTTAGTAAGGTAGAAATTGATAAACTGAAAAATGATACTGATCAACGCTTTAAACATTCGGCTTTGGTTGGACTAATTGTATTTTCGTTAGTAACGGTTATAGCGGTAATTGTAGAAATAATCCTAAGGTAGCTCGAAGCAAAGAAGGGGGTCA
>JARGOV010000001.1:133019-139927 GCA_029212965.1 Porticoccaceae bacterium | reverse complement strand
ATAGCGGTAATTGTAGAAATAATCCTAAGGTAGCTCGAAGCAAAGAAGGGGGTCAAGCAAAGAAGGGGGTCAGGTCTTTGATTTATGATCCTAGAGTTGCTAGCTTATAGCTTCAATTGTGGGGAGGTGCGGGGTATGGCCAGGCCAATTCGTCTTGAATTTGCGGGGGCAATTTATCACATTACTTCTCGTGGTGACCGGCGGGAGGACATCTACGACAACGATGCTGATCGCGAACGTTTTATTAAAATAATGGGCGATGTCTGTCAGCGTTTTAATTGGGTATGCCATGCCTATTGCTTAATGAGTAATCACTACCATTTGCTGATAGAAACCCCAGATGCGAATTTATCGAAAGGTATGCGCCAGCTCAACGGGGTTTATACCCAGGCTTATAATCGTGCCAATGGTGGGGTAGGGCATGTCTTTCAAGGCCGTTACAAAGCCATTATGGTTGAGAAGCAGAGCTATTTACTGGAGCTGGCTCGTTATATTGTTTTAAATCCCGTTCGGGCAAGTATGGTGCGCTCAGCAAACCAATGGCGCTGGAGTAGTTATCGGACGACTACGGGCCAGGTACTTAAACCCGACTGGTTGAATACCGATTGGTTGTTGGCCAGTTTTAGCAAGCGCAAGGGTCACGCCGTCACGCTTTATAAAGCCTTTGTGGCAGAAGGCCAGGGGCAGCCTTCGCCCTGGTTGCAGTTACGCAATCAGGTCTATTTGGGCAGTGATGATTTTATGACGCAACTGAATGCCTTGATTGATGGGGATAAAGAATTAGGTGAGATACCTTCATCGCAACGTCGACCCATGCCTAAAGCACTCTCGTTGTATAAAAAGAATGCCAGTAGTCGAAATGCGGCCATTGTTGAAGCCTATCTGAGTGGGGATTATAGCCTCAAAGAAGTCGGTGATTATTTTGGGCTGCATTATTCGACCGTGAGCGGCATCGTCAAAAATCATAAATTAAAGACTTGACCCTGTGACCCTTGATGACCCTGTGACCCTTGACCAAGACTTGACCCTGTGACCCTACGACCCATCTTTTAGCGCAGCTGACGAAAGCAGTTTCGTACTTCCTTGATGAAGGTCTCTGGTACTTCAAATGCGGCAAAGTGCCCACCTTTGTCTAATTCGTTCCAGTGAATAAGGTGTTTAAAGCGTCGCTCAGCCCAGCGACGTGAAGCGCGGAAAATCTCTTTCGGGTAGACACTACAGCCGGTGGCGAGCACAATCTCATTTCGCGATAGATCATTAAAGCTCTCCCAGTAGAGGCGTGCGGAGGAGACGGCACTGGCGTTACACCAGTAGAGCATAATGTTGTCGAGCAGTTCATCCTTCGTTAGCACGTTCTCCGGGTGGCCATCGCAATCCATCCAGGCCCAGTATTTTTCGAGTATCCAGGCCATTTGCCCCACTGGTGAATCACTTAAGCCGTAACCTAGAGTCTGAGGCCGCGTACTTTGCTGCTTTGAATAACCTGAGTCGTGATCGCTATAATGCTGTATGCCGGCCAGAGCACTTTGTTCAAGCGGCGTTAAGTCATCCATCGTCGCCGGGTCGGGCTCAACAATCACCATATTGACATGTATCGCCTGGCAGTTGCCCAGGTTCTGCATGCCTATGGCTGATGTTACTGCTGCCCCCCAGTCGCCGCCCTGAGCAAAATAGGCGTCGTAGCCGAGCCTTAGCATCAGCTGATTCCATGTCTCGGCAATTTTTTCAATGTTCCAGCCAGTATCTCTTGGCTTACCTGAAAAACCATAGCCCGGTAGGGAGGGGCACACCACATGGAAGGCATCTTCTGCATTGCCACCGTGGGCCACCGGGTCAATTAATGGGCCAACCACCTTTTGAAACTCGACAATGGAGCCGGGCCAGCCGTGGGTCATTAACAATGCACGAGCTTGCGGATGAGGTGAGCGTGTATGTATAAAATGGATGTCGAGGCCATTAAGCTCAGTCATAAACTGGGGGTGCTTATTGAGTAAAGCCTCTCGTGATCGCCAGTCATAACTATTAAGCCAATAGTCACACATCTCCTGGGTATAAGCTAAGGGGATGCCCTGGGACCAGTCGTCAACGGTTTCTTTGTCGGGCCAACGAGTGTTGGTTAGTCGTTGTTTCAAATCATCGAGGATTTCATCGCCAATAGCGATTTCGAAGGTTTTAATGGCATCGTTACTCATAGTGAGCCTGCAGTTGTTATTATGTTTTAGTGAGTGCTTTTGGTACCAAACTAACGGCTGTTATTAATGAGGTCAACTATTCCTTTTGATAATATTTCACTGTATGGCTATACAGTTATCTGCTTTTCCTTTAAGCTGGCATCGCTACCTTGGAGGAGAGGCAGAGCCCTGCTACGATGGCAGCTTAAGTTAGAAGCAAATACACTTAAAAATTTGAAGTAAACACTTCAAGTACATGACACTGGTTGAACGAGGTATAGAGCGATGTCGATGGACCCCAATAAAGAGAAAGCGCTACAAGCAGCACTGAGTCAGATTGAACGACAGTTTGGCAAGGGCACTGTAATGCGTATGGGTGATAAGGAGCATGTCGCCATACCAAAGATTTCCACAGGCTCGTTGGGGCTTGATATTGCACTTGGCATTGGTGGCTTACCCCAGGGCCGTGTGGTTGAAATTTATGGGCCTGAATCATCAGGTAAAACCACCTTAACGCTATCGGTTATTGCCGAGGCCCAAAAAATGGGTGGTACCTGTGCTTTTATTGATGCCGAGCATGCTCTCGATCCAACTTATGCTGAAAAGCTTGGGGTTAATGTTGATGATTTGATGCTTTCTCAACCCGATACTGGTGAGCAGGCTCTTGAAGTGACCGATATGTTGGTGCGTTCGGGCGCCATTGATGTGCTGGTGGTTGACTCGGTCGCAGCCTTGACGCCAAAGGCCGAAATTGAAGGCGATATGGGTGATACTCACGTGGGTTTACAAGCACGTCTTATGTCTCAGGCCCTGCGCAAATTGACCGGCAACATTAAAAATTCAAATTGCCTGGTGATTTTCATCAATCAAATCCGTATGAAGATTGGCGTCATGTTTGGGAGTCCAGAAACCACCACTGGTGGTAACGCCCTGAAATTTTATTCTTCTGTGCGCTTAGATATACGCCGTATTGGAGCCGTTAAAGACGGCGATGAAATTATTGGTAACGAAACCCGCGTTAAAGTTGTTAAAAATAAAGTAGCGCCCCCTTTTCGCCAAACAGAGTTCCAAATTCTTTATGGCATTGGCATTAATCGCCCGGGAGAAATTATTGACCTTGGCGTCAAATGTGGCTTTGTCGATAAGGCAGGCGCCTGGTATTCCTATAAAGGCAATAGAATTGGTCAGGGTAAAGCCAACTCCTGCACTTACCTTCGTGAGAACCCTGAAGTTGCAATAGAGATAGAAGATAATATTCGTCTGCAATTACTCGGTGACCCAGAGGCTGAGAAGGAGGAGATAGAAGTGGCCACCGATACGCCCGACGGACTAGAAAGCTAGTCTTTAACCGTTGTTAAAAAGGGCGCCTGGTCGGCGTCTTTTTTATACATTCTTTTACTGGGTGGTGAGGGTTAACCGATGATTATTGTTCTACCGGATAACCCGCAGCGATCCAGTTGGGCATGCCGGTATGGCTAACACAGACCAGATTGTTAACGCCGATGAGTGATAGATTGGTCAGGGCTGTTTGAGCCCGTCGTCCAGAGCGACAATACATATACACATTCTTGTAAGCTTTGAGTTCTTCAGCATGATCACCTTCAGTACCTAGGGGAATATTACGACTACCGGGCACGTGCCCCTCAGCAAACTCTTCAGCCTGTCGGTTGTCGACAATCAGATCATTATCGCCGAGTTGTTGCCAGACGTTGTGTAAATCACTCATCGAAAAGTCATCATGGACATAACGCCGTGGATTGTAGTCGACACCGACGGCAACATTAGCGGGTACAGCTTCGTTAATTTTCTTCGGCATATCAAGATTGAGATTGTCCATAATGCTGATAAAGTCGTTGGCACTTTGTCCGCGGCCTAGACGAGGGTTCCAGCGTTTTTCTTCTCCAATACTGGAGCTTGTGCGGCCCTTGTAGTCGTGGGCTGGGTAGACAATGGTGTCATCGGGGAGGGCGAATAACTTATGGGTCACATTGTCGTAGAGCTGCCTTGAATCGCCCTGTTGAAAATCAGTTCTGCCACAGCCTCGAATCAAAAGAGTGTCGCCAGTAAAGACTTTATTATCAATGTGGTAACTCATGCAGCCGCTGGTGTGCCCAGGTGTGGCCATCGCTTTAATGGTGTAGTTGCCGAGCTTGAGTTCATCGCCATCCTGGAGAGCAATATCAATAGCTTCGATACCCGCGTCTTTGCTAAAGACAATTTTTGCTCCCGTTTTCTGGCGCAGTAATCCGGCAGAAGTAATGTGGTCAGCATGAGCATGAGTTTCACAGACATAAAGTAACTCAATGCCGAGTTCCTCAACATATTGCAGGTCCCGTTCATACTGTTCCAGCACCGGGTCAATTAGCGCACCCTCATGGGTTGCGGTGTCGACGAGTAAATAGCTATAGGTAAAGCTATCTCGATCAAATAACTGTCGGCATAGTAAAGTTGATGTGGGGATTTTAGTAGTCATGACTATCCCTATACTCTTGGTGTATAGCTAGCATAGAGGGTATTAGCCGCAGTTTAAAGGCCACTAAAATAGAATGCTGTTAAAACCCTGCTGAGTCTGCTTCGGCTTTTTGTTTTTAGTAAACACCAATGTCGAGATAGGAACGAGATATTTTGTCAATGGCGACAACATATGAGGCCGTACGGTAATCACTGACTTTGTCGTTGCTGTCGAATACCGCTTTTATTTGTTGG
This sequence comes from Porticoccaceae bacterium, assembly GCA_029212965.1. Classification (GTDB taxonomy): domain Bacteria; phylum Pseudomonadota; class Gammaproteobacteria; order Pseudomonadales; family Porticoccaceae; genus Reddybacter. The sequence continues at coordinate 135,050 of JARGOV010000001.1, read as the reverse complement.
AATGACAAGCGCATGGTGTCATCAAGGCCAGAGCGAACAAGATCGAGCTCGTCGGCTCCTTGCACTAATTCTTTTTGTATCCACTCCGGAATGGGTTGCTCGGTCATGCTTTGGATAGCACTGAGCATATGGCCACCACGCATTTCGTCGTAACGTCGCTCCATGCGACCAAAACGAATATGGGCGAGGTTGCGTACCCATTCAAAATAGGAAACTGTTACACCGCCGGCGTTAACGTAGGCATCAGGGAGAATAGTGATCCCACGTTTGCGAAGTATTTCGTCTGCTTCAAAAGTAATAGGGCCGTTGGCAGCTTCGACAATAAGTCGGGCTTTAATTCGATCAGCATTATCAGGTGTTATTTGCCCCTCCATCGCGGCAGGTATCAAAATGTCGCAATCCATTTCCAATAAGCTTTTTCCATCGGCGACAAAGTTGGCGTCGGGGTAGCCGATAATGGTTTTGTGCTCGATGATGTAATCGCTCACGGCTTGTATGTCGAGTCCACCGTCTTTAAATAAAGCACCATCTTTTTCAATAACACCTGTAATTAAACAGCCATCTTCTTCCTGCAGTAATTTTGCTGCGTGAAAGCCAACATTTCCCAGGCCCTGTACAACCACACGCTTACCGCTGAGAGCACCGGTAAAGCCCGCCTTAACAACACAGTCAAGGTGTCGAAAAAATTCACGCATGACGTAGACCACACCGCGTCCGGTGGCCTCGGCGCGACCACGAATACCACCGTGTGCTACGGGTTTACCAGTGACACAGCCAGTATAATTAACATCTTCAGGGTGAAGGTGTTTGTAAGTATCAGCAATCCAGGCCATTTCGCGTTCGCCGGTACCCATGTCCGGAGCAGGAACATTCGTCGCTGGACTGAGAAAACCTTTACGTATTAGCTCGCGGGCGAAACGGCGGGTGATCTTTTGCATATCCTCGCGGCTGTACTTTGCGGGGTCTATTAACAGGCCGCCTTTAGAACCACCAAAGGGTACATCAACAATGGCACACTTGTAGGTCATTAGTGCTGCGAGAGCTTCTACCTCATCTTTATCAACAATAGTGGCGTAGCGGATACCACCTTTTGAGGGTAGTCGATGATTGCTGTGTACAGAGCGCCAGCCAGTAAAAACTTCTATTTTTCCGTTAATTTCAACCGGAAAATTAACTTCCAATGTTGCCGAGCATGCCTTTATAGCAGCCGCAATACCCGGATCAATACTGAGTACACCAAAGGCTCTATCGGCCATATGGTTAACACTTTGAGTGAAAGAGAGAGTGCCTGCAGTAGTTTCATTTCCCATGATAGGTTCCAGTATTATTTATTGTGCTCTTGCTAGATTTAGATATCTGACGGCAGCGGTAACCATCAGCTACCGTTGTTTATAGCTTAGTATCATTCGTCTGCACAAGTTGTGACGCTCTTGTTTTTTTACAACAGTTATTAATCAACAACCCTGCAACAACTTAAGCTCACTAGGTTCTATGATTGTAACCCCTAAGTAAACGCATGATACTCATGAAAATAAGGGAATTAGTTAGGCTAGTAACTGATTTAGTTAATTTTCTCCACGCGTATGAACTCATAGCTGGCGGATGACATGATTACGTTGCTCCGTTTTTTCATTGAGCTCTGTGCTGGATGGTTTTCATCTCATAGAGATGACTAACTAAGCTACCAGGATGATTTTCTGGAACAGTTGAAGCTTGTCTAACGTGACTCTAAAATTCAAATATTGTCAGTTTCAACAGTATTAGGGATGAGTATTGCTTGATTGTGGCCAGGGCTGGAAGGTCGAAGTCTGATCCTATGGCGTTAAATATCTACTATTGCGTCACTAAATTTGAATTGGCCTAGCACATTGAAGATTGTTGTCTACGTGTGTTTGATAGTGATACACCTCCGGTCGAACGAAAAACGAAGCCGCTACTGTCATCAGCCCCGTACTTGAACTCCCATGCATACGCTTTACATGGGAATTCAAGTACGGGGCTTCTTTACGTTGACAAGTGAGCACTGTTTTA
>JARGOV010000001.1:80817-132919 GCA_029212965.1 Porticoccaceae bacterium | reverse complement strand
TACATGGGAATTCAAGTACGGGGCTTCTTTACGTTGACAAGTGAGCACTGTTTTAAAAGCCTTCGTATATCTTAGCCAGGTAAGTAAAGACCACCATTTACATGGAGGGTTTGCCCAGTGACATAGGAGGATTCTTCGGAGCAGAAGAAGTTCACTACCCCAGCGATTTCCTCTGGTTTTCCAACTCGCTCGGCAGGTACGCGAGCTTCCATTTTATCGAATTCGTCCTGAGGCAGAACGCCGCGCAGGCGTTCGTGCCAAATGATACCCGGCGCAATGGCATTGACGGTTACGCCATGTTTAGCGAGATCCAGTGCCACTGAGCGGGTGTAGCCGGTGACAGCAGCTTTTGCAGCAGCATAAGGCGACTGACCGACACCGGGATGGTAGGCATACATCGATGCAAAGTTAACGACCCGACCAAAACCTTTATCAACCATGGCCTTACTGAAAGCACGGGTTAAATAAAAGGTGCCGTTGGCGTTGACTGCCATTACACGATCCCAGGTTTTTGAGTCTAGCTCCCAAGGTTTGGCGTTGCCCTGAATACCAGCGTTGTTGATAAGGTAGGCGATATGGATGCCATCCTCTGACAATTTATCGGCCAGAGTAGTGGCTTGTTCTTCCTTGACCACATCAAGGGGATAGCCGGTAAACATAGCTTTCTGCTCGTCGTTAAGTTCAGCTTCTATCCAGGGGTCTATATCTGTGACGCGACGATCGGTGCCGATCACGGGAATACCGGCTGCAATCAGCCGCTTAACGATCGCTGTACCCAGACCGCCAATTGCGCCGGTTACCAGTGCGTGTCCCCTGTTTAAGGTATTACTCATAGTGTTCTCCAGTTAGGTATGTATGGTCGATTAAAGTGAATTATTTGCCCTGATTGACTGTGGGCAGTGATAAATTTGCAGAGGGATTTGACCAGTAAACGGCACAGTATGGCAAGTTTTGTTGATGTTCAGAGGGCATAACAAGCTGAGTCCAAGAAGTGGTTAAGTTTCTCATAGCCATTAGGCAGCAGGCACCATAGTTTCTAGCCGAGCTCTAGTGCTCACTGAGTTATTCACACGATAGATGGTTTAAATTGCCGAAAGCAAGGCCTTGTGATTTCTGTGAACCGTGCTTATGCGCACTGCAATTTGGGTTTGTTGTGTGCGTCTTTGGTGCATAACTTTAAAGGGTAGTTAGTGACTGCCAAAGGGCATGTATGGGAACCATTGAACTCCTTATTACGTCTCCACGAAGTCGATGTCGAGCTATTACTAAGCGCCGCAACAAATATATAGAGTTTATTCTTATAGAATTTATTGTATTAACCTTACTAGATGGTCTGATAATTGCTCTATCTGGTAATTGCTACAGTAAGTTTAATAATTTAGCTTCAAGTAATGTCATATTGCTTGTTAGTGCCGTACTGCTGGTTAAAATGCAATCATTAAAGACTAGACAGTCATAGAATGTGCCGAGGTTATATGTCAAAACAACCGCTAGAACACTTAAGTTTTACTGTAGCTCAGCACTCGGTAGCCGGCCTTAAACCACAAAATGAAGATGCGATTGGCATCCGTATTCCCCAAGGGCTGACGTTAGCAAATAAAGGTGCTGTGGCCGTAATTGCGGATGGTGTAAGTGCCGCAGAAGCAGGCAAGGAAGCCAGTGAAACCTGCGTGCATAATTTTCTCTCTGACTATTACTCGACACCCGATAGCTGGGGTGTGAAAAAATCCACAACCCAAGTTTTGACTGCCCTCAATCGCTGGCTATTCGGCCAGGGACGTAGTTTTAGCGACGTTCAAAAAGGTTATGTTAGTACCTTCAGCAGTGTGATATTTAAGTCACAAACTGCTCATATTTTTCATGTTGGCGATTCTCGTATTTATCGCTTACGCGGCAATGATCTCGAACAATTGACCCGCGATCACACCACTTTTATCAGTGAAGAGCAGTCTTATTTAGCTCGAGCTATGGGTTTAGACGTAAAGCTCGATGTCGATTATCGCAATGTTGATCTTGAAATTGGTGACATCTTTTTTCTAAGCACCGATGGTATTCATGACTTTGTTAAAGATAGAGACTTACGTTTCGTTTTAGGTGCGCTTGTTGGCGAACCGGCAGAACAAGCCTTCGAAGCTTGTTGTACAAACCTAGTCGAAATCGCTCTCGAAAATAATAGCCGCGACAACTTAAGCTGCCAGATCTTGCGCGTTGAGAGTTTTCCCAAGCAAAGTATTGATGACATTAGTCGAAAGTTATCGTCCTTACCGTTCCCTCCCACTCTTGAAGTGGGAATGATTCTTGATGGCTATCGTATCGAGCGCGAATTACACGCGAGTAATCGCAGCCAGGTATACCTGGTTTTTGACGTCGACAACAACCAACGCTATTGCATGAAAACGCCCTCGGTTAATTTTGACGACGATCTAGCTTATATTGACCGTTTTGTGATGGAAAGCTGGATAGGTAACCGCATCAACAACCCCCATGTCGCCAAAGTGGTCGGTAGCGATAAGTCAAAATCGTGTTTGTATTATCTCACTGAGTATATCGATGGAATTACGCTGGAACGTTGGATAAAAGAAAACCCTAAACCTGCTGTGCAAGATGTTATTTTATTAGTTCAACAAATAGTCAAGGGAATAAGAGCCTTCCACAACCGCGAAACATTGCATCAAGATATCAAGCCAGGCAATATTCTTATTGACCGCAATGGCCAGGTTAAAATTATTGATTTTGGCTCCTGTTATATCCAAGGAATTGCTGAAATTGCCACGCCCTTAGAGAGTCAAGGTATACTAGGTACTGCCGCTTATTCGGCTCCAGAGGTGGTGCTTAAGGCAAAAAGCACCGTGCAGTCTGATATTTTCTCACTGGCCGTTATCGTTTACGAAATGTTGACTGGGGTACCTCCTTTTGGTGGCAAACTTGAGGCGTGTCGTACATCAAAAGCCTATTTAAAAACCAAATATATTCCTTGTTACGACATTAATCCCTTAATTCCCATCTGGATAGATGGTGCGGTAAAGAAAGGCCTGCGCTTTAACCCAGAGCTGCGCTATGAAGATGTTTCTGAGTTTCTACATGAACTTCAAAAGCCTAATCCAAAATATAAAGAGGCTCAGCGTGCTGCACTACTTGAAGCTAACCCGTTATTGTTTTGGCAAGCCTTATCAGGGTTATTGTTTTTAGCCCTTTGTCTTTCTCTTTTACGCTAGGTGTCGAATTTTCAAATCGTTTCAAGTACGTTGAATCGTTTAGTCTTTAGAGAGTGACGTGCTCTGTTAAAGCTTAACGGTTTTAAACAGACAACCTTGGAAGAAGAGAGGGCCTTTTATTCTTCCGCAGGCCAAACCTCTGCCAGCACGCGAAGAGCACTGGCCGCGACTGGCCATCCGGCATAGTGGGCTGCATGGGTAATCATTGCTTCAAGCTGTTCTCGTGTTACACCCAAATTCTTCGCGCCAGGAAAATGAATGCGTTGCTCTGCTTCACGGTTTAGTGCAACAAGAATGGTGCAGGTGATCAAGGAGCGCTGTGTCAGGTTTAATTCCTCACCCTGCCAGACATCACCAAACAGGTGCTCAAGTGTGTAATCAATAAACTTCTCTGGCATTGCGCCTTTGTTTAAGGATGGTGGATTAGCAGCACCTTCCGTAAGTTTTTTAAAGAATGCGATTCCCTTTTCTCTTTTTTCTGAATCTGGCATGGTGATGACTCCTAATTATTGTTAAGTGGTTATTGTGGGGCCTATAGTAAAAATAGTTTACGATAGTGCGATATTAACAATAATAAACGAACAGGACAGCGGGAATAATGAAAAGGCTAAATCAGCAAGTGGCTATCGTCACCGGAGCAGGGCGGGGTATTGGTAAGGCGGTAGCTAGCCACTATGCCCGTGAGGGCGCAAAAGTGGTGGTTGCAGAACTCGATGAGCAACGTGGTGAACAATTAGTACAAGCGTTAACAAGCACTGGGGCTGACGCTTTATTTGTCAAAACGGATATCAACCAAATTGCAGATATTGAAGCACTAACCAATACTGCAAAAGAGCATTTTGGCAGTATTGACATTCTTGTCAACAACGCAGCAGTGACGAGAAGCCTTGATTTTTTTGAAGTGAGTGAAGCAGACTGGGACTGGATACACGGGGTAAGTTCCAGAGGCTTGTTCTTCTGCATGCAAAGTGTTGCCCGGGTGATGAAAGAGCAGGGCCATGGGCGTATCGTCAATATCGCTTCGATCGCCGGCAAAGGTTATCCATCCACTTCCAACATTGCTTATGCTGGAGCCAAGGGCGCAGTTATAGCAATGACGCGGATAGCCGCCTCGACCCTAGCCGCAGAAAATATCAATGTTAATGCTATTTGCCCGGGGGTCACGCGCACCGAGCTTTACCATGAAGTGGTAAAGGGGAAAATGCATACATTGGGTAAATCTGAGGCAGAAATTATCGAACTATTTGATGGCACTATTCCCATCAAACGCTCTAATGAACCAGAAGATATTGCTGATTTGGCAATATTTCTCGCATCGAGTGAAGCAAGAAATATCACCGGCCAGTCATGGAATGTCGATGGTGGCCTCGTCTACGACTAAAATTATTAACAATGACAATATATCCATATAAAACTTATTAAGAGAGGTAAACACTTGAGTGGCAGCTTACAAAGTAATGGTAGTGAATTTGCGCGTAGTACGGTACTGCGTAGAATTGATGATCGTGTGTGGGAGAGTGACTTCTCGGCCGACTGGTGCATCGGCAAGGTGCCCAATGGTGGCTACACTTTGGCGTTGGGCGCCAAAGTACTAGGTGAAGCCTTGCCTCACAGTGACCCACTGAATGTCACGGCTTATTATCTGGCGCGGACAGAACCAGGACCAGTGCGTTGTGAGTTTGAACCCTTACGGGTCGGTAAATCAACGTCCAACGGAATGGTCAAGCTGATTCAAAACGGAGAGGTAAAAATACAATTGGTTGGTGTCTTTCAACATATTGAAGATCTCCATGGTGAGACTTTGACGAAGAAGGGTGTTCCCGACATGCCCAATTATGACGACTGTGTTGATATGCCACATGCCCCGAACCTTAAGCTTCGGGACAGACTGATTCAGCGCCTGTCTCCCCAAAATATTGATGCACTCATTAATAACCCCGACGGTAATTCCACTTGGAAAGGCTGGCAAGAATTTAAAGACAAAGCAGATATTGACTTGTTTGGCGTACTGATGTTTTGTGATGCTTTGCCACCGCCGGCCTTTGCTATTTACGGAGCAAAAGGCAGAGTGCCGACTATAGAGATGTCAGTGCAAATCCATCGCAGCCCCTGTGCAGGACCATTGCGCTGTCAATTTAAAACCAGTTATATTACTGAAGGCGTGGTAAATGAAGATGGTATGATTTGGGATAGTGCCGACAATCTGGTTGCCCTCTCGCGGCAGACAGCTAAATTACGCGTTGCACGTTAGCAACAACTTTAACACGATTAAATAAAATACAAAAAAGGTGGTTTAAGTGATTAATAAATTAAAGTGTACATTTCTGTTTTCTACTATTTTTTACCTTTCTATTGCAATGGGTGCAGGAGTGTCTAATGCTGACACAACAGATTTTGAAGAACGTCGAGCACGTGGTATAGCCATTCTTGGTTCGCTCACTGGGCAGGCTGATGCTACTAAAATGGCCGCAAAATTTGAGGCTGAAAATGGCGCGCTGGGTTCTTTTGCTCTAGATTTTGTACTGGGTGATATCTGGAATCGTCCCGGCTTAAGTAAGCGCGACCGAAACCTGATTGTGCTGACCATACTCGCAACGCTACATCAAACAAACCAACTCAGTTATTACGTGCCTGGTGGTTTGAATCATGGGCTGACAGCGACCGAGATCCGAGAAATAATGACCCATGTCGCCGCTTATGCGGGCTTCCCCCGAGCACTCGATGCCATGGCTGAAACCAATCGAATACTCTCTAAACTTGGCCATGCTCCAGAAAATGGGAAACTGTCCCCCGCAGAGAAGTTCTCCAATGCTCAACGACGTGAGCGCGGAGCAGCGGTGATGGCTAAACTGTCAGGTAATCCAGCCTCGGACCCTGATAAAGTCATTACCGCAATGGCTGGTAAACTCGGACCCCTGGGCGCCTATGGAATTGATTTCGCCTTCGGAGAGGTTTGGGCGCGCTCAGAATTATCGCGACGTGATCGAAGTTTACTGGTTGTCTCAGTTTTGACCGCCCTTGGTAGAACAGAAGAGTTACATATTCATGTGCCAGCGGCTATACGCCATGGAGTAATCAAAGCAGAGCTAGAGGAACTAATGCTGACAGCCTTTGCCTATGCCGGTGCGCCTTTGGCTGTAGAAGGTATGCACGTTGTACAGGAGCTGAAGTAAATCTAAGCTAAATATAAACTCGGCTTTTATCAGTCTCGGACTTGCTTAGTCAATCGGGGCAGGCATTATCACTTGAGCCTGCCCCGATTGTTAATACAATAGTAAAAATTTTAGCCTTTCATTCCAACCGCTGCACTACTTGGATGGAGGCTACTTTTAGCACTGGGTCGTTGCCCCATACGTAGATACCAGGCACTGAGGTTTTTAAACTCAGGGTTCAATGGTTGACCAATGTCTTGTGCGAAATCCAGGCAGCAGTAGAGCACCAAATCAGCAATACCTAGCGAGTCGCCGCCGACGTATTCACTGTTGGCCATCAAACCATCGAGCCATGCCAATTGACCCTGCGCCTTTGCTTTCAGTCCATCGGCAGCTTCGGGCAGGCAATGTAAGCGGTCTTTGAACAACTCAAGCCCCTCGGCGTAACGAAAAGCGTTGTAAATATTCTCCGTAATATTTAATTCTACGCGGCGTGTCCACATCCGGTTTTTGGCTCGCTCTTCTGATGTATCACCGAGCATGGATTGACCGGGGTATTTATCATCCAAGTATTCGCATATGACAGTGGTTTCGGCCAGCACTGAACCATCGTCGAGCTCAAGCGCTGGCATTTGGGCACCTGGATTACGTGTTGTATAGGGTGCCTGGCGATTTTCGCCGGCTAATAAATCAACTTCCTCTGTTGCCAGTTCGATATTCCGCTCATCCATAAACATACGAACCATGCGGGGGTTGGGGCCAAATGAATTAATGAGTTTCATACTTACCTCTTGTTGTTAGTCTTGTGCGCGCAGTATGCGAAGTTTGATATTAGCATTTTTGCAACCGTCTATACTCACAATAATTTATGGCGAATACGATGGTTAGAGCCTGCAGTTGATATAGACAATCCTTGACTCGATTCATCGTTAGCATAAAAAATACACTTATCTAAGCATGCTTTTAATTAGAACTCGCAACCTCACCAATTTGCCATTAGCACCCTTTATGAGTGGCTACCCTGCTGCCGCCAGGGTTAATCAAATATACTTATGAAGATCGAGAGCAATATGTTCGCGCTGAATGTGCTCAACATGAGATCGCAAGTTGTAATTGAGGAAAGCAGCGCCACAACCGCTGTATTTAAAGATAGCAACGGTAACGCGTTGAGCGACGATGACAGCGTGAGAGTGACTAAAAACTTAAACATTGAAAATTCGTCATTACTAGTGAAAGTCAAAATATTTATCTTGTCGATCACGGTATTGATTCCAAAACTGACGATAAAAACTTTATCGGTTGCCAGATTAGCTCCGTTTATGGCAATGAATTTAAATCATCTAGCCCTGGTGGTTAGTGTTTATGGCATTCCCCTTTTCACCAGAAAACTGAGTCCATTCAGGGTTTTTGCATAAATTCGTTCTACGTGTATCACAGGGGTAGTAAATATCCGGAGTAAAAAAATAACTATTGTAGTAGGCTGAAGAAAAACGACGGTGTTAGTCATGTCATTTATATTTGAAGAACTCGATTGCCAACCCAGCCCAATTGGCGATATCAGCTTGAGACGACGCTCTGAACCTCGCCTGAATAATCAAATTATTTTCGAGGTAAAGCTGGACGATGAGTTTTTAATGTCGAGCCTTTTTGTTGAGGCTGAAAAACAACTATCGAAACTGGGGCTGGCAGCCTTAAAACGCAATGGCCATCGAAAAGACCTAGAAATTGTTGTCGGCGGGCTTGGTCTTGGCTATACCGCGGCAGAAGCCTTAAAAGACCCGGACATTAAATTGATGCGGGTGATAGAAATTATGCAACCGGTTATTAGTTGGCACCAGCGCAGCTTGCTGCCGCTTGGCGATGTTCTTGCTACGAATGTGCGTAGTGAATTAGTATGGGGTGATTTTTTTACATGGGCTACTGCTACTGAGCGCGTTGATAAAAACCAACCACAGAAAAAGACACACGCCGTATTACTCGATATTGACCACTCACCGAGTCACTGGTTGAATAATACCAATCAGAATTTTTATACCGAAGTGTCTTTAACGCGTTTAGCCGAAAAAATTTATTCTGGCGGTGTCTTTGCGCTGTGGTCCAATGAATTACCAGATGAGGCCTTTAGCGAATTATTGAGCCGCATATTTTTTAATTGTGAAGCCCATACGATTACTTTTCCCAACCCCTATACTGGGGAAACGTCGAGCAATTCAGTCTATGTGGCAACAGTAAAGTGAGCTGTCAATAAAACGCATCCAATAACGATCATGATTAAATTTTATAGCGTTTTATGTGGCTTATTGCTACTGAGTTTGCCATTGCAGGCAGAGACGACTGCGCTCAGTCAATTTGCCATAGACGGACTTTCTGGTTGGACTGAAAAAAGATTTTATGGACAAACGCAATACTCTATTACCGAGCTCAATGGTGACAAGGTGTTATTAGCAGAAAGCAATAATTCTGCATCGGCTCTTTATAAAAAAACACGCATCAACTTAAAAAAAACACCTTATTTAAACTGGAGCTGGCTAGTTCTGAAACATCTGGGCGATATAAATGAACGTCAAAAAGAAGGTGACGACTATCCGGCCCGAATTTATGTACTTATCAGTGGAGGCACTTTCTTGTGGAAAACAAGAGTGCTCAATTATGTTTGGTCAAGTAATCAGCCTGCAGGTAGTATCTGGCCTAATGCTTACACCAATAATGCGCGAATGATAGCTCTTCAATCAGGCAGTGACTTTATTGGCCAATGGCGGACAGAGAAAAGAAATGTTCGTGATGACCTGCGTCAACAGTTTGGTGAAGACTTGTGGTATATCGATGGCATTGCGGTGATGACCGATACAGACAATAGCCATGGGAAAGCCTTTAGTTATTATGGAGATTTATTTTTTTCTAGCGATTAGGCTTCTCTCTTTCCTCGGGCTCTTATCAATGATGCAATTACTAAGGCTATTGCGTATTAATGAGAGGCTTTTCAATTTTGTTTTTTTTAGACCAGAAATTAATATTAAACTGTGCGTCCTCACTGAGTTCAACCCGGTGCCAATATTGGGGTGCAATAGTGGTAAATTCACCAGCACTAACGATGATGCTCAATTCAGGTTCGCATGTCTGTTTATCTTTAAAACCATAAAATGTCACTGTGCCAGCCATTACACAGAGCTGACCAAAGACACCCTCTGCCGTATTATGATGGTTGAGTAAAGCCGGTGGCACGTTTTTTCGAGTGAAGAAAGGTGTGGAACGCTGAATTTTCCAGTCTGGAGGTATTTTTTGATGCATACAGTGCCTCTTTCACTGCCAATAGCTAAACGAAGAGTCTAGTACCGGCAACGTCGAGGCAATAGTCTGGCTGCCCAACGTTTAAAATTGTGACTAATTAAGAAATTTCTGCGGAGCTAACAAACTTCAATATCATTAAATACACAGCATATAACAATAATATTAATTACTGCAAAGAACTTAAATAGTACAAGTTGGTAAAATTGACAATTCAGCGCCATTTTTTGCTGAGAAACGGTTGAGCGTGGCATTGCCCGCACAGTTTAGTATTAGGCAAGCGTTTGTTTTACTAGCGCTTGTTCAATAAATTCAAAATCTCTAGACCGTTTAATGTGTTCAAATAATATACCCGCTTCGGGATAACTACGCATTAAATAAAACAGCCACTGTTTAATTCGGTTGCCGGTGTGCTTTGGCAAATAATAGGCTTGTGTTGAGCGAAATAAACTCAAGGCTAATGCTGCGATCTGGGGCCAGGTCATATATTCATACTCATCACCTCCTAGATAAGCCTTGATTGCCAGGGCTAAATCAGGGCGTGCCAGTAAGCCGCGTCCCAGCATAACGTTGTCACAACCTGATTGCTCACGGCAGTTGATGTAGTCTTTAAGCGTCCAAATCTCTCCATTAGCAATTACAGGTATATCGAGATGGCGTTGTATTTCATGAATATACCTCCAGTAAGCAGGGGGTTGGTAACCATCGGCCTTAGAGCGAGCATGGACAATCAGTTCATCAGCACCAGCCTCAGCAATAACAGTAGCATTGCGTAAATAACTGCTACGGTCGTCGTATCCAAGGCGAATTTTGGCAGTCACTAGCGTCTCTATAGGTACATGTTCCCGCGTGGCTTTTACGATTTCGTAGAGGAGGGTAGTTTCATCGAGCAACCGAGCACCACCGTAACTACGATTGACCGTTTTAGCGGGGCAGCCAAAGTTCAAGTCAATCGCTGTGGCTCCGAGGTTTGCGGCTTTCTGTGCATTAAGGGCGACCAGTTCGGGCTCACTACCAAGCAGTTGGAGTCTCGTGTTATTAGAAGAGCCGTATTGTGATTTCTCTGTAGCTATGCGCGCACTGAGTGGGGTAAGTTCCGGACATACTTTAAGAAAAACATGATTTGGTAACACCGTTTTACTGACCCGGATAAACTCAGTCACACAGACGTCTATACCGCCCAGTTGGTTGAGTAGATATCGCATGTGGTGGTCGATAACGCCTTCCATGGGGGCGAGATATATTTTCATACTAGGATGGCATCGGGTGAAATGGCAGCGATTTTACCTTAGGCTTTGCCGAGTTGCGATGACATTCTGATTAACTGTGCTAGCACTTTACGCCACATTCTTTAGCATGTGGTGTCTTTTAAAAAGGCGAAGATTAAATACTTTTCAACCGCTCATCGTCTCACACAGCAGAATATCGTAAATAAAGACCAAATAAGTCTAACTTCTCTACAATCACGCCCAACGACTTCCAGACTCTTTCCATTGAGAAAAATGATGAAAATTACCCTGTTATTAATGTTTTTTTGCCTTGCCTCTACGAGTCAAATTAGTAATGCAGCCCTAATCGGTATTGATACTGTCGATGGTCGTAACAGCTTATATGCCACCGATTGGGGGCACCTTTATAATACGGGTACTGGCAATGAATTTAATGCCCTAGGACGAGGTGATCCTGCACGAGCCTTTGAGGTAAATAATCTAGCCTATGGCTTTACTCCCGGCGATCTACTCAATGTTAGTGCCAGTGGTTGTACAGTGGATATGGGTTCGACCTGCACGAAGCCTGGTTATCAGGGAGGGGATTTCCGCGGTTTGCCTGTTTATTCATTAATTGGTCTTTGGAGTACCAGTGCCGCTGAGATAGTTACTCTTGATACAACTAGTGTCACCCCCGCCTTTTTAATTGCTGATTTACTCAACCTGGTGGTGCCTGATTTTACTTCAGCCCTCTACCTGTTTATGGCTACCAACGACGGCTTTTTTAATGATAACAGCGGTGCCTATTCTGTGCGCATAGATAAAGTAGATCCATTTTTAACGGCAACTGCCCAAGTGCCAGTGCCACAGGTACTGTATTTAATGCTCTTCGGGCTATTATTCATTCGGTATGTGTCCGGAAGACGACAGGCTTAATAAGCCCTTAGCCCGGGTATTCTTCTAGGTGCTGCTCTTATAATAATTTATTAGAGCCGGTTCCATGTTGGTTGTGAGCCTAGACATCTGTATTCGACCGGCTGACCTGTCGTTTCATCTAGCTTCAGGTTGCGTCCAGCGTTACTTAAATACTGACCTAGCAGCATCATCTCCCCCCTTCGTCGCTAAATTAAGAACTCATCAGCGACATTGCGTACGCTATCTTTCTGTGCGTATCTCGACGCAGCCTGTTCTCGCCTGTTGCTGGGCTGTATAATCGCGTCCATTTTGCCAGTCCTCGAACTGTCACTTTGTCTAGTACAAGCTCGTGCATGTAAAAATTTATTTCAGCCTCTATTTTATGTGGGAAGCCCTCCATGGCCGATGCCAGTTTTATCAATGAAGTAAATAAGCGCAGAACCTTCGCCATTATTTCGCACCCGGATGCGGGTAAGACCACCATGACTGAAAAGATGTTGCTGTTTGGTAATGCTATTCAGGTCGCCGGAACTGTAAAGGGCAAGAAGAGTGACCGCCACGCCACCTCAGACTGGATGGCGATGGAGAAGGAGAGAGGTATTTCAGTGACCTCTTCGGTCATGCAGTTTCCCTACAATGGCCGTACTGTTAATTTACTTGATACGCCGGGTCATGGCGACTTTTCTGAAGACACCTACCGTACATTAACAGCCGTAGATTCGGTTTTGATGATGATTGACGGCGCTAAGGGTGTAGAAGATCGGACCATAAAACTAATGGATGTATGCCGTCTGCGCGATACACCAATCTTGACCTTCATAAACAAAATGGATAGAGAGGTGCGAGAGCCTGTCGATGTGCTCGATGAGGTCGAAACGGTCTTGCAAATTAATGCTGCGCCTATTAACTGGCCGCTGGGCATGGGTAAGGCCTTTAAAGGGGTTTATGACCTCTATCAGGACAAAATCCACGTCTACCAACAGGGGAAGGGCAGTCAGGTTTCCGACGACGTGCAAATTGATGGGCTCGATTCAGAGGGAGCCCGGGAATTACTAGGTTTCGAATACGAACGTATTTGTGAGGAGATCGAGCTGGTTCGTGGGGCAACGAATATTTTTGATATAGAGGCCTACCTAAACGGCACCTTGACGCCGGTGTTTTTTGGCACTGCATTAGGTAATTTTGGTGTACGTGAGATGCTAAATCACTTCGTGCAATGGGCGCCGCCACCGATGGGTCGAGAAACCATCGAGCGTCATGTAGAAGCGACCGAGGAACCCTTAACAGGCTTTGTGTTTAAAATTCAGGCTAATATGGACCCCCGCCACCGTGACCGCATCGCTTTTATGCGTATTTGTTCGGGAAAATACCGGCAAGGTATGAAGATGCGTCATGCCCGTATTAACAAAGACATTAAGATTGCGGATGCTGTGAGTTTTTTAGCCGGTGAACGTAGTAGCGTATCGGAGGCCATTGCCGGCGATATTATAGGTTTACACAATCATGGCAGCATACAAATAGGCGATACCTTTACTGAGGGAGAGGCACTTAAATTTACCGGCATTCCCCATTTCGCGCCGGAATTATTTCGTACGATACGGCTAAAAGATCCTTTAAAAATGAAGCAGTTACATAAGGGTTTGAAACAGCTTTCAGAAGAGGGGTCGACTCAAGTTTTTTATCCCAAACAGAACAACAATATTGTAGTTGGTGCCGTTGGCCAACTGCAATATGAAGTGGTCGCCTATCGCCTGAAAGATGAATACGGCGTAGAAGCCATTTACGAACCGGTCAATATCTACACTGCCCGCTGGGTAGATAGCGATGATGAAAAGAGCCTCGATGCTTTTAAACGCAAAGCAGCTGATAACCTGGCGATAGATGGTGGTGGTCACCTCACTTACCTTGCTCCGACTCGAGTCAATTTAAGTTTGGCTATTGAGCGCTATCCAGAGATTGAGTTCTTTTCGACTCGCGAACATTAAACGAAGATTCCCCTTTTCAGTTAAGGATGGCCACATAGTGGCCCGTGTGGACCTTGCTTGAAAGAACTTCTTTTCTCCCAATTGCTTTTCTAACTAAGGACTTCGATAATAACTTACGCATTACCCAGCCTAGTCAGTATTAGAATAACAATCACGTAAAGCCTCTGAGAAAGGCGCCAGGAAAAGGACTTATAAAAACAGCCTATGAAAAAAGAGACGCGTATTACTATGGTTGAGCGAGCCTTTGAGCTGCTCGATAACAAACAGACAACACGGGTTGAGAATATATATTTAAGCCCAGTTGCTTCATATACCTGCAAAGACTGGCTCGCTCAAGAAAAAGATATACTTTTTAAAAAATACCCTTTACTAGTGGCTTTTTCCTGTGATTTGCCCAGAGTCGGCGACTTTCTTACCAACGATGATACTGGTGTCCCCATACTGTTAGTAAGAGACAGGACGGGCGGTATTAATGCTTTTTATAACACATGCCGACATCGTGGTGCTCAATTAGCCAAGGGTTGTGGTCGTGCTCAATCAGGGCTGACTTGCCCCTACCATGCTTGGACCTATGACTTCACTGGTGCACTTAAAATCGTGCCTGATCAGGTGAGTTTCCCCGGCGTTGATAAAGCGGAGCATGGTTTGATAAAGCTGCCGGTGATAGAGAAATACGGCATGATCTGGGTGTGTCCGACAGCTGGTGAGGACTTTGATATTGACGCGCAACTGGGTGGGCTGAATAACGGCTTTGTCGAAGATTTACAGAGCTATCAGTTTGAAAATTACCACCCTTATGCTCAACGCCGATTACATTGCAAAATGAACTGGAAGCTAATGCTCGATACTTTCCTCGAGGCCTATCACTTTGCACCACTGCACGCTACTACAGTAGGTCCATTGCTCCATCATAATCTGTGCTTACTTGATACTTATGGGCAAAATCTGCGCGAGGCGGTAATTCGCAAATCGATCGATAAACAGCGTGATCAACCCAAAGAGAGTTGGGATATTGTGCCCGACTCAGCGCTTGTGTATTTACTCTTTCCCAACTCAGGTTTAGTGATGCAAAGAGATCACGTTGAGTTATGGCGCTCTTACCCGCTTGACGGTAAGCCGAACGAATGCATCGTACAGATGGATTACTATATTCCCGAACCCGCTGAAACAGCTTCGGCTAAAGACCACTGGGAGCGAAATATGGACCTAGCGGTACGTACCGTGTTGGAAGAAGATATTCCCGGAGTCGAGGGTATTCAAAGAGGTTTAAGCAGTGGCGCAATTAGCCATAGCACCTTTGGTCGCAATGAACCAGCGCTGATTCACTTTCAAAGGGAAGTGGCTAAAGCGATTGGTCGAGACTAAGAGCTATTCAAGTCATCGTAAAACGTGTTATCTGATGGGGCGATTGGCTGAGGACGCATCAATGCCCTTTAAATCGGCGTTATACCTCGACGTTTAAAGGGGTGTCCTGGGCGACGATTTTTGGCCATTTCCAGAGCCCTGATCAATACTTTTCGAGTATCAGCGGGATCAATAACATCGTCAACGAGAGCCGCTTCGGCTGCGGGTAAAATAGTTGTTTTGGCTTTAAATTCCGCAACCAATTCTTGTCTACGCTCCTCTCCATTTTCCATTTCAGCCAAGACGCGACCAAAAAGAATATCGACAGCATCGTCTGGTGAAATAGCACTAAAGGAGGCCAATGGCCAAGCGACCAGCATGTTCGGCTGCATGCCAAGACTGTTCATCCCATAGTGGGCTAAACCAAAAGCCTTACGTAGCATGACAGTAAAACGAGGCACGGTGGCATGCTCGATTTCATAGAGCAGGCGGGTCGACCAGCGAATAATACCGTCAAGCTCTGATTGTGGCCCGGGATAGTAGCCGGGAATATCCTGCAGAAAAATCAGAGCAATACCAAAACAATCGCAGAAATTGATAAACCGACTGATTTTTTGGCAGGCTTTAATATCGAGAGTGCCGGACATATAGGCGGGTTGATTGGCGATAAAGCCAACGACGCGGCCGTCCATATGAGCCATGCAGGTAACAATATTTTGAGCAAAGTAGGGTTTAAACTCAAAAAACTTCCCATCATCGACGAGCCCGTGGATAATCTTTTTAATATCGTAGGCAAAGCGTAAATCGGTGGGCACGATATCACGCAACTCACTGCACAGGCGCTCGGGATCATCGCGGGTGGGTCGTTGCGGAGGGGACTCGTTACAGTTGTTCGGAAGATAGCTAAGGAACTCTTTAATTTTGTCGATGCATGTTTCTTCATCGGTAACGAGTAGATCTCCCATGCCGCTTTCCTCTACATGCTTACGGGCTCCACCAAGTTCTTCGAGGGTAGTATCAATACCCATTTTACTTTTCAACAGGGGTGGACCGGCAATCATCATCGCTGAGTTTTCGGTCATTGGCACAAAGTCGCCAATGGCCGTGAGATTAGCGTGTCCACCGATGCAGAGACCCATCACGGCAACGACAATGGGTACATAACCGCTTAAGCAAGCCAGATTGGCAAACTGGGGGTTGTCGTAGGCCCCTTGCGAGCTAACTTCTTCCTCTAATCGAGCACCGGTGCCTTCGGTAAGAATCACCAGAGGAAAGCCTTGTTCCAGAATAAGCCGTTTGAGGCGGGTAAACTTCCACTCGCAGGTTTTACCCATGGACCCAGCCCGATACTGCATATCATAGGCGGCGACACCCACCATGCGGCCATTGACTTTACCGTAGCCGACGACGATAGCATCACGCGGTGTTTCACCCGGCTTAGTCGCGGCTGCCAAGTCACACTCTCTGGCCAACGGGGCGATTTCGGTAAAGGCGTCTTTATCAAATAAGAGGTCAACTCGCTCACGCGCCGACAACATACCTTTGGCGTGACGTTTACTGTAATCGATGTTATCAAGCGCTTTCTTTTTGTCGAGAAAGGGCTGCAGCGCTTCTGTCATGGTGGTGGTCGATGGCCCATCCGCTTCAAAGAAAACAGTACTTGAAGGGCTAGTTGGTGGTTGCTCTTTTTGTGTCACAGTCGTTTACTTCCAGTTTTGGTAAGGGCAGTGCCTACAAGGCGGGGCACAATGTAACGAGCATCACAGTACAGATCAAGTGACTTTTATCCTTAGGGGTTTAGTGCCTTGTTTCTTCTTTTTAGCCAGAAGCTAGCAGCGCCGTGCGCAATTCCCTTAACCAGGATTTAATCAGTTTGGCGTTCTTTGTCCCGGTTCTCAGTAATTGCTTCTGCGCCGCAGGTAGCGTTTCCAGTGTGGGGTCAGCGTACTGATACAGTACCGATTCACGTTTGAGGGCGATGGGGCCCTCGATGGTGGGGGTAGCAAGGAGGGTGTCTATAGCAGTAATTAAAGCTGTGCCCAAGTCTTCACCTGGATAGCCAAGCTCACTATAACCCATTTCCAACAGAGGGCGGGTCCAGTGAAAAAAGACCGCAGCTTGCTGGCTATCTATGGCTACGATGCGCTTGGTGAAGGCATCGTAGCGGCTGAAGTTAGCGCTGCCCATAAAGAGAGCTTGGTCCTGACTATCAGCTATAAAAGCTCGTTGAGGGCGAGCAAATGGCATGAATTTATACCGCACTACGCCTTTAGCCAAGCCATCGAGAAATGCGACACTGCGTTGTAGCAAAAAGTCTTTGTTAAGCGCGGGAAAGCTCTCCGAATTTATATTGAGTGCCTGCCAATTCTCAAGCTGAAGTTGCTGGTTAAGAAAGTCATTCGTTTGATCGTAGGGTGGTAGAGGAGGAAGAGGTTGTGTCACCGTTTGGGCGAGTTCCACGTCAACATTTAAAGATGGAATCTTGGTTGTCGGCTGTGGGCCAATACCAGTAACTAAAGAATCCTCCATAAACGTGTGTTCAAGCGGTGCATTGTGTTGCCTAGAATTTTGCTTTTCCCTTGATAACTCGTTGTTGTAAAAGAAAAAAATTGTCGCCCCGAGGAGGGAAAAAGCGATAATAAGTAAACCTCTTCGGCTTTTGGAAGTAGAAGTCGGCTGACGGAGATTTCCAGAAAGAGGGTCATTTGGTGTAAGTGACATAGTTATTCCTTTTTTAGTGCTTGTTTCTATACCCAAGGTTTCGGTAACAATTACTCTCGGTCTCCTAGCGTTAGTGACTTTAATAGCATTTCGTAGCTTTCACCATCCTCTTCTCGCTGCCAGACTTTAACTGGAAGATAGTCGTATTTTTTAGCCATCCAGAAAATTGTTTCTCGCTCCTGCTTGTCTCGAACACGGCGTATCTTTTCCGCGTTAATATCACCGAGCCCGGTAGTAATTATTTCTTCACCAAGTCGTTCAAATTGATAATGTTTGATTTTGCCGTGGGAAATGACCGTGTATTCAAGTGGTGTATTAGCTTTGGCAAGGTCACGTCGTAATTGAATCTGATAGCTGATTGGGCCAAAGTAGTTTGGATGCAATTCTGTTTCGCGCCTTTTATTTTTACGGGTATAAATGGCCTTGTTGTGCTCATGGTCGATGACTAGTTGTTCTTTGCGCTTGCTACCAAAAAAAGAGCGTTTTGAGGTATAACCATCAATGATAATGGCGCCCTCGAGGTTGAGGTGAAGCCGTTCTGTTTCTTGCACCTTTCCAATTAAATTACTCGCTGAGGTTTCAAGGCGATAACCGTGCTCAAGCTTGACTAACTGGCGCTCAGCTTCAATGGGAATGCCGTTAAATGTGGCGCTGTAATTTGCCTGATAGAGTTGTAGTGAGGTCGGAGATACTTCGGTGGCGAGAAGCGGCGTATTGAGAAGGCAGAGAACAAAGAATGTACTAGCAGTTTGACACGCTTTGGTAAAGGGAGCACGCATAGGTAATCGTCGCAGTAGGAACCAGCGGCAGAGTGAAGATTCAACACCCTCTACCGATTTTTTTAATCGCTACGAAGGTTCGAGTTCCCCCGCTTAATTTAGTTCAATTCGACAGCCTCTTCACCGGCTTTAGCTGCAGCAATAGTACCAATTACCATAGCCGTTTCACCTGCCGCCGTTAATAAGCCTAGCGCCGTATCTGTCTCAGATTCGGGGACACAGACTACCATGCCAATGCCACAATTAAACGTGCGATACATTTCAGTGGGGGGAATATTGCCTTTTTCCTGTAGCCACTGAAAAACAGGAGGTACGCTCCAAGTGCTACTATCAATCAACGCTTTGGTATGTTTAGGCAGCACGCGGGGTATATTTTCCAATAAACCGCCACCAGTAATGTGGGCCAGGGCATGCACTTTGCTTTCACGAATCAAGTGGAGCAGTGACTGCACATAAATGCGTGTTGGTGTCAGCAGAGTGTCGGCCAAATTTTTTCCATCGAGTTCAACCGATGCTGGATCAATATCATTGACGTCAAGTATTTTGCGAATCAGTGAATAACCATTGGAGTGAGGGCCACTGGATGCAAGGCCAATAAGCACGTCGCCGGCTGCGACTTCTTGGCCGTCGATAATTTCATCGTTTTCGACCACGCCGACACAAAAACCGGCTAGATCATAATCTTCACCTTCATACATGCCGGGCATTTCGGCAGTTTCGCCACCGACCAGTGAACAGTCTGACAACTCGCAGCCTTTGCCAATCCCGGTGACAACAGCAGCGGCGATGTCGATATCGAGCTTGCCAGTTGCATAGTAGTCAAGAAAAAATAGAGGCTCGGCTCCGCAAACAATGAGGTCGTTGACACACATTGCCACCAAGTCTATACCCACGGTATCGTGCTTTTTCAGATCAATGGCAAGGCGTAGCTTAGTGCCAACACCATCGGTGCCAGAAACTAGTACCGGCTCCTTATAACCGGCGGGGATTTTGCACAGGGCACCAAAGCCTCCGAGTCCCGCCATAACTTCAGGACGTCGAGTACGTAACGCCACTTGCTTAATGCGTTCGACTAGAGCATTGCCCGCCTCAATGTCAACGCCGGCGTCTTTATAGGTAATTGATGGGGGCTGCTTCTGGCTCATGGGAACTATCCTGATTAAAGCGCGCATTTTATAGGGACTGGCCAAGAAAAGCAGGTGCAACTTTACTTTGAAGCAGAATTTTTTCGTTAAAACTAATCCGGCTAGTTTATAAACTAACCCCTGTTAAGGTATCAATACTCTTCAGCTGGGTTGGACTGTTATTTCAGTTCGTAAAAAGTGACTGTTAGCGCGTTTGTTCTTAAGCTTGTGGCTGCCTTGATCGTCCCTGTACTGGTACAATTGCGCCATGAAACTTATCCGAAAAACTCTGCTCATCACTTTCATAGTAAGTCTATCGCAACTCACACTTGCCGCCGGTGTTGGGGATTTGTATTCGGCAGCGGTCCAGGTCTCAGACCAGAGTAGTACTCAACGTCAAAAGAGCTTTTCCAGGGCTTTGGCTAAAGTGTTAATTAAAACCACCGGCAAAAAAGATATTATGGCTCACCCCGGAGTGAGTCAGGCTTTGGCTCAAGCGAACAATTACATGGTTAAGTATGCTTATTTAACGGTCCCTTCTGTTTCATCTTTTGAGAAACAACACGCCAGTGAAGCTTCTCATAGTACGCGAGTTACAGCTGCTCAAATGCCACAGGGTGTTCTTTTGTCTGTACAGTTCGCAAAGGCATCTGTTGATGAATTAATACGTACTCTGGGTTTGCCCATTTGGCCGTCGAATCGTCCTCAAATTCTAGTATGGGTGGTTGAGCAAACCGCCTCGGGTTACCGGTTTGTTGAGACAGATGACCGCCCCGAGAGTTTAGAATCTAGCTTTGAATATCGCGGCTTACCCTTTCAATTGCCTTTGTACGATCTAGATGATCAGTTAGCGTTGAATCCACTCGCTGCTTGGTCCCTCAATCAGCAACAACTACGAGAAGCTGCACAACGCTATGGCGTTGACCACTGGGTGGTGTTGCGTTACAGCCAGCTTTCCGGTGGTGGCGTCAGGGGTTCCTGGTATCTCAGCGGACGCAAAAAAGATTTTGCTGGGGATCGCGCGTTACTCAATACACTGCAAGCAGCTACAAATGAAGAATTTTTGAGTGCTTGCGTTGACCAAATTGTCGATCGCTTTGCTCGACAAATGTCTTATTTCGCTAATGCCGAAGCGAGCTTGTTTCGCCTTGTGGTAGAGAATATCGGCAATTTTACGGCTTTTACACAACTCAATAATTTTCTTGAAGGATTAGAAATCGTCAATGCTGTCAAAGTACGCAGCATTGATGGCGATACACTGGTCCTCGATCTGGCCACCGAAGGGGAGTCGCGGGTTTTATTGCGAGCGTTAAATAAAGAGTCGCGTTTATCGCGCGTGGTACAAGTGGGAGATGATGCTGTTGAGCCATCAGCAATGAGCCCATTGTCCTCACCCTCAATACCGGGCACCAGCCTTCACCATTTTCGTTGGCAGGCAGCACGCTAAATTGATGCCAGGACAACAACTTAATTTACCCGTCTCTCTCGCTGACGATACGCTCTTTGACAACTTTCTGAGTACACCACTAAGCTCTCGTCAACAAGCACTGGGCATTCTTAAAGGACTGTTTAAGCCCAAAGGGAGGGTCGGTCCGTCACAAGGTAATATATTGCTATGGGGTGGCAATGGTAGTGGCCGTACTCATTTGTTACAGGCGGCCTGTCACGAGGCTGTAGCCTCTGGTCAAAGTGTTCAATATTTACCCCTGGAGAATATGCTAAATTATCCTGCACAAGACGTGTTACAGGGTTTAGAGGTCTGCCAGCTTGTATGTCTGGACAATATACAAAGTGTAGTCGGTTTGCCCGACTGGGAAGAAGAACTGTTTTACCTGTTGAATGGGTTAGCGACTGCTGGGGGTAGACTATTAATGTGTGGCAACGCGGCACCCCGTGCACTATCGATTGAATTAGCCGATCTAGAGTCGCGACTAGCTGCGAGTACGGTGTTTCAGCTACCGGTCTATAGCGAAGAAGAGAAAGCTGCCATCGTCTCCTTTCGCGCTATGCGCCTGGGTCTAATTATGAGTGAAGAGGCATTGGGTTTTTTAATGAACAGAGCCCCTCGTGATCTTCATTCACTCATCGATCACTTACACAGGCTAGATAGTTTCGCCTTACAATATCAAAGTAAGGCAACAATTCCTTTAATGAAAAAAGCCTTCAATTGGTAGGTGCAAATTATTTTTTAACCGTTAGTTAATTAATGTAAGGCAGTATTAATCAACACGACATTGCATACATTGTAAATACAGATGCCCAGGTGCTTTTTCGCCGAGGTAGCTTTGTGTCAATAATTGTTTAGCATACTGGCTCAGGGCGGGGCTCAGTAAAGGGCTTTGTACGGATTTGAGACCAAGGTTTTGTGTGGCTTTTTGCACCCCTCTAGACAGCTGTTTTAATAGCTGTTGCTGGAAATTGAGGGTCGGTTTGATATCGATCAGCTCATAGTCATCCAGTGCGGCCAGAGTGGCCGCAGCCGCAATGGCATCATCCAGACCACCCAGCTCATCGACAAGCCCCAGCTCTTTAGCTTTGCGGCCCGTCCACACACGACCCTGAGCTATTTCATGAATTTTTGCTGGGGTACTGTTTCGCCCATTGGCCACTAGGTCAAGAAATTGCTGATAGATGTTATTGACACTCAGTTGGATCAACTGTTTCGCTTGAGGGCTCATCGGGCGGTCGAGATGATAAATATCAGCGATAGGTGAGGTGCCAACGCCGTCGTTGTAAATACCCAATGTTGCCAGTGTGTTTTCAAAGGTAGGAACAACTCCAAAGACGCCAATAGAACCAGTGATCGTAGTGGGTAAGGCCCATATTTGGTCTGCACCCGCTGCGACCCAATAGCCACCGGATGCGGCGAGGGAGCCCATGGACACTACAACGGGAATACCGCTGTCTTGGATTTGCTCAATTTCACGGCGTATCACTTCGGAGGCAAAAGCGCTGCCCCCAGGGCTGTCAATACGCAGTACCAGGGCACGAACATCTTTATTTTCACGTACTTTGGCAATTAAATTGCTGAAGCTTTTACTGCCGATATCACCCTCGGGTTGCTCACCGTCGTAGATGGTGCCCTTAGCAACAATCAGGGCAATTTTGTCTTTGCTCGGTGTCTCAGAGAGTTGGAGATTTTGATGGAATAGGTATTCATGCATACCTACGTGCAGATAGTCATCTTTTTTTTCGTTCTGCCCAGCCATCGACGCCAGTCGTTTTCGTACCGCTGGCAGGGGACTGAGGTGATCCACCAGGCCGTGTTGTAGGGCGAGATGAGCGCCATTACCAGAGGCTAAGTTGAGATTCTGGCTCATATTATTAACGTAGTTGTCGATACTGCCGGTGGGCAATTGACGGTTGTTTTCAACACCACTGCTATAAGCTTGCCAAAGTTCATTGAGCCAGAGTGATGCCTGGGCCTTTGACGCTGTGGACATATCATTGCGAACAAAAGGTTCTATGGCATCTTTATATTTGCCAACGCGAAACACATGGAAATTTATCTTTAAGTTATCGAAGGCATCTTTAAAAAAAGAATGATAGTTACCATAACCGTTAAGAACGATGGTACCCATTGGGTTGAGGTGAATTTCATCGGCAAAGCTGGCGAGAAAGTATTGTTCTTGGGTAAAGTTATTACCAATGGCAATCACCGGTTTACCACTGCTTTTAAAATCGCTAATGGCTGCACCGATGGTTTGCAGCTTGCTAATGCCACCACCGGCTAAAAAGTCTAGTTCGAGTATAAGCCCAGTAATTCGCGGGTCGTCCTTGGCGTTTTGCAACGCATCGGTAATGTCAGAGACCAGCGTTTCTGCAGGGCGCTGAGCGCCCTGACCAATAATTTGTGAGAGAGGGTCGGTATAGGTTAATTGTTCGACCAAAATACCACTGGGCATTAACCGGAGAAACGCTTGTTCAGGAAGCGGTTTGACGTTACCTGCGAACAAACTGGCAATGATGCTGATAATAAAGAGGAGCACGATCAGGTTAATGGCTGAACGTAGGAATTTAACTGTGGTGCTAATCAGGGAAAATATCTTCCTGAAAAAGCCCTGTTCTTTTTTGTCCTTCGTACTTCCTGTCACACTTGAAACCTCTGGTTATACGCTATCTTGACACCGGTATTTACGTTGATGCGGCATTGCTGAGCGGTATGGTTTAGCACTCGTTACTATAGTCAATGGTTGGTCTAGCCTTTTCTCGTTGCAGCCAGCGACTGTACATCATAGAAACGATAAAGAGAGTCACGACGGCAATAACTGCGCTGATATCGAACAGAGAACTGTCTGGTTCAAACAAATTCGCCACTATCGCCGTAAAATAGAGCAGGCTGACAAAACACAGCATACTGATGGAGCGATAGTTCTCTTTGTACAGACCGGGGATAAAAATCAATAAAGGTACGATTGCAAAGACTAATAATATACCTGGTGTACCACTAACCAGACCGCCGACGATAAGGCTGACGATGAGAAGGCCATAACTAAGCCACGTAATGATTCGCGCCTTTTTGATCAGTTCGCTAAGGTTTTTCAAAAGATTAAAGCCCCACGACTATTTTGCTTACGTTTGATTCTAGTAGTGAACATGTCAATATTCGCATCGACTAGAGGATCTCAAGCACGGATTCCGGAGGGCGGCCGAGGGCAGCTTTATCACCATTAATGACAATAGGGCGTTCAATCAACTTCGGGTATTTGACCATAAAGTCGATCAGTTGCGCATCGGAAAGGGCTGTATCTTTGAGGTTATTTTCTTTGTAGTCCGCCTCGCTTTTACGCAGTAGCTGCCGTGGGCTGATGGCCAACTTATCGAGTAAGTCCAGCAGGGTGGCTTTATCTGGAGGCGTTTCTAGGTAGAGGATGACTTCCGGGCTAATGCCGTTGTCTTCAAGTATCTGTAGAGTTTGGCGAGATTTAGAGCAACGCGGATTGTGATAAATACTAATCATAGTGACTGTGTTTAAAGGGTTATTTAGGAGTTAGCATTGTAATGCTTCATCTCAGCGAGAACCAGATGGACAGCGATGCCTGCAGCGAGCCTAGAGCCCCTTGTGTTAGCCCTTGATTAAACAAGCTGACCTTCCCTTAGCACTAGTACGAATTTTTGCTCGGCCTGTTAAGTGTCACTCCTTTCCCTTATTCGTTTGATTATGAGGTTTTTATTAGCCTACCCCTCAAATGTCAATAGCAGTGTTACATAGCTATATAGACATTTAGCATGTTAGCGTTAACTACTGAGCTACCCACTGGTAATATCTTCGATTCTGCGGTAAGTTATACATGAAAATTCTTCTTCAATAGAGCTATTTCTGACACGAAAGCCCAGTAAGAGGCCTGTCATGTTTGGCTCAAATAACCACTATCAATACAGGAGACTCCTATGGACGTTGGCATTCACATGCTTTTTCAAAACCCGGGCAATATGACAGACCTCGCCGTCTATGACGCTGAATTAGAAATTGCCAAGTTGGCTGAGCCTTTAGGCTTCGATTCACTCTGGTGCGTAGAGCATCATTTCACCGATTACACCATGTGCCCCGATGTTACACAGTTCCTTAGCTATATGGCTGGGCAAACCAGCCGAATCAAACTCGGCACCGGCGCTGTTATTTTGCCCTGGCACGACCCACTACGTGTCGCCGAAGAAATCGCATTGCTAGACTATTATTCTAAAGGCCGTACTATTTTCGGTATGGGTCGTGGTCTAGCCCGCATTGAATACGATAATTTCCGATTGGACATGAGCAAGAGCCGGGTACAGTTTGACGAAAGTGCTGAAATGATTATCAACGCGCTGAAAACTGGTTTCGCTGAATACGACGGTGAGGTAATTAAGCAGCCCCGCGTTGAAATTCGTCCGCGCCCCCCTTATAGCTTCGACGGCCGTATTCACTCCGTCGCGATGTCACCAGACTCGGTCGATGCCGGCGCCAACATGGGCACGACTATCATGTTATTTATGCAGAAGCCGCTGGAAACCATGGCTGTTGAAGTCAACCGTTATCGTGACCTTTTCAAAGAAAAGCACAATGCAACAGCGCCCCCCGTCATGTGTATTGATTTTGTTGTCTGTGATGATAACGCTGAGCGTGCTGAAGAGATGGCCCGTAAATACGCTGCAGACTACTTTCATACTGCTGCTAATCACTATGAAATGGCCGGAGATCACTTCGATGGCACCAGTGGTTACAATTCTTATGCCGAAGCTTCAAAAATGCTAAACGATGTGGGTGTCGATGCTGTCGCTCAGGCTTTTGTCGATTTTCAAATTTGGGGTACCCCCGAGCAGATAATCGAAAAAGCCGAGGCCCGTAAGAAAACATTGGGTGACTTTAAAATGAGCGGCTGCTTTAGCTTTGCTGGCATGCCCTACGACTACGCCACTAAAAGTATGACTTTGTTCGCTGAGAAGTGTATACCCGAGCTGCATAAGCTGTAATTCGTTTTATCCAACGAATTTTTACGTGTATAAAAAAGCCGAATCAATAATGATTCGGCTTTTTTATATTTAGAATGTAATCTTGGCGAATACTTAAGCAGATTTTGCAGCCGAATTAGCGCCCAAGGGTAAATTAAACAAATTGACGCAATTAAGGCCTAGAATTTGTTCTTTTACGTCTTGGGTAACACACTGGGCATGTTTATTGACCAAATCCATTGAATGGGGCCAAGTTGAATCGCTGTGGGGAAAGTCGTTGGCCCATAGTAGGCGCTCAGGATTCATGCGATGAGAGCAGCCGAAGGCTTCCCAGTCATCTTGAAAGGTCAGCCAGACATTTTCGCGGATATATTCACTGGGCAGGCGCGGTAGTAAAGGGCCGCTTTTACCGTGCCCGTGGCGGGTCATGGCATGATCCATACGGGCCATGTAGTGGGGCAGCCAACCGGCATCACCCTCAGCACCGACAAAGCGCAGCTTGGGATGGCGCTCAAAAACACCGCCCAGAGTAAACAGGCCGATTAGATCCTGAATGGCTCGGATCAGTTTCATAAAGCCATTGAGCTTATGGCCACGGAACTGACTGATACTTGCCGCACTTTCTTTCGAGGTGAGGATGTGAAAACAAATGGGTAGTTCGAGATCGACGGCACACTCCCAGAGAGCATCGTACATTGGGTGGTCGTAGTCTTCTTCAATAGGTGTGCCGGGCATCATAACGCCAACAAAGCCGGCGGCTTTAATGCGGCGAAAATCCTCAATAGCTGAGTCGACACTGAGAATGGCCGTTTGACCCAGGCCAAAGATGCGGTCAGGCACTTCGCCGCAGTAGGCTTCTAACCACCGGTTATAGGAACGAAACAGGGCGTCTTTATACAGGGGGTCTTTAGCGTTGCACAAAACCATACCGACTGAGGCGTAAATGATTTCAGCGTCAACGCCGTCCCGTCGTTGATCCTCGGCGCGGTATTTGGGGTCCCAGCCACTTTTGTGCATGTCATAAAATCGACGGTGGGGTGCCTCTCTAGGCATAATCTCGTCGGGGATACCCGCGGCCGACATCAGGCCTAGATCTAATGGGCGTTTGATACCTTCCCATAAATAACCATCACCACCCTTACCGTCGTCGACGATGCGGGGCACCCGGTCACGGTACTTGGGGTCAATATATTTAGAGTAAGCCTCGGGGGGTTCGACAATATGTGAATCTGCTGAAACGACAGGTGTTTTCATGTGGGGCAACCTCAATTTATAGAATGAATTATTGATTTATATTTTTCTATAGTGATCAGTTGAAAGGATAGCTACCCAGATTGCAAGTAAATTAGATAAGCACTGTAGGCGCTTTCGTTTCGGTTTATTGGGTATTTCATTTAAAAAAACCCCGCAGCAGTTATGCAATTCAGATTTAAATCCAGATTACTTGCAGCGGGGTTTGAGGATTAAGCTGTCTTCTGCTGAATAAACTGCCCAATACGTTCAATCGCTTCGCGACCCTCTGGCACCATAGGTGCGAATAAATGCCATACGTGAACCATCCCAGGCCAAATTTCTAGCGTAGTGTCAACACCAGCGGCCTCAGCACTTGCAGCGACACGCGTGGCATCATCGAGCAGGGTCTCCAAATCGCCAACCTGTATCAGCAACGGGGGTAGGCCAGTAAAATCGGCGTACAGTGGCGAGGCCGTCGCTTGCTTCGGGTCACCATCCCCCATGTAGATTTTCCCCATACCCATTAAACCACCGGGCTCTACCATGGGGTCTAGATCAACCTTGGTTTTCATCGACTCCCCTGTGCCTTCCATATCTGTCCAAGGTGAAATGGGGATTGCAGCAGCAGGCAGAGTGTCGCCAGCATCCCGAAGTGCAACGAGTGTGGCAAGGGTTAAACCACCACCGGCTGAATCTCCCGCAATGGTGATTTTATGGGCCGCAATGCCCTCGTTGAGTAGCCAGCGATAGGCCTTGGTGGCGTCATCCACAGCAGCGGGGTAGATATGCTCTGGGGCCAAGCGGTAGTCGAGTGACAACACTCGGCAATTGGCCGCCTTCGATAGCGCTGCAGTCAAGCCCCGGTGTGTTGCTGTGGAGCCAATCACATAGCCGCCTCCATGGAGGTAGAGTAGTACCCGATCGGTATCGACACCGGGCGCATCGAGCCATTCGCCCGGTGTGCCATCGACATCCACTGGGGTAACAGTGACATCGCTCGGTGGTGTGGCAAAATTCGCCGTGGCTTGGACAAAATTAGCGCGCATTTTGTCCACTTTGTTTTTCATCATGTCGTAATTTGAGGGGCCGGGGTAGTTTTTCCACAGCAGCTCAAGTAACTTTTTGCTCTCTGGGCTGGCCATTGGCACTTTCCTTATAAAATTTTTAGCTAAACTGTTTCTGCAAAAAAGCACCAATTTTTTCAACAGCTTCCTGCCCTTCATCCAACATCGGGGCAAAGGCGTGCCAAACATGGAAAAGCTCCGGTTCATCCAGAAGTTCAACCGTAACCCCCGCAGCGCGAGCCTTGTCGGCAACGGTAATGGCATCGTCATAGAGAATTTCTTTGCCGCCTACATGGATACACAGTGGCGGTAAGCCTGCCATATCGGCAAAAACTGGCGATGCTAGTGGGTTTTTTGCGTCTGTGCCATTGAGGTACTGCCCACCTAATGAATACAGTCCCTCGGGTTTAACCATGGGGTCAATATCGGCGCGGGCTTTGACTGATTCCGCTTCACCACTAAGATCTGCCCAAGGTGAAATCAATACGCCGGCGGCGGGCAGGTCAATGCCTTTGTCGCGTAAATTAACCAAGGTCGCCAGCGTTAGCCCACCACCTGCAGAATCCCCTGCAATGGCGATATTTTTGGCTTGATAGCCTTGAGCCAGTAACCAGCAATACGCTTTGGTGGCATCTTCCACGGCCGCGGGGAAAGGGTTTTCCGGAGCCAGTCGATAGTCAATGCCGAGGGTTCTGGCACCCGAGTGACGTGATATGTTTTGCATCAAATAGCGGTGGCTTTTAATAGAGCCAATCACATAACCGCCACCGTGGAGGTAGAGCACAACCTTGTCATCGGCAGCACCGGGGGCGACCAGATATTCAGCCGGGACACCGTCAGCATCGATCACTTCCCGAGTGACATCATCGGGCACTAAAAAGCGCGCACCACCTTCATCGAGATTGGCTCTCTCCTGTTCTAGAGACATGGACCCTAGAGTCGGCATTTTTTCAAAAATAGTCAGTAATTTATCGAGTTGAGCTTGTGACATATAGTGATATCTCCTGTCATTATTAATCTTTAAATCTAAAAGCTTATGAGTTTTTCCTATAATTTTATAAGGTTTTGAGTACTTATTTATTAAAGGCTTTGCGCAATACGCTAACGGCTTCATCGAGGAAGCTTCGAGCTTCATCGAGAGCCCCAGCCATCGAGGCAAAACCGTGAATTTGTCCTTCATAGCAGACATACTCTACCGGTACACCAGCGGCTTTTAGCTTGTCGGCATAGGCGTGCCCCTCATCGCGAAGGGGGTCAAAGCCTGCGGTCATCACGTAGGCTGGGGCAAGCCCTGTAAGGTCATCACTTAAAAGCGGGGAAGCCATGGGGTTGTCCCAGTCTTCAGCCTTCTTTAAATAGTGGTCGAAAAACCAGTTCATGGCTTTCGCTGTAAGGAAATAGCCGTCATCAAAATCTTTGTACGACTGGGTTTCTGCTCCCATGCGGGTGGCGGGATAGATCAGCAATTGCAGGGCGAGCTCAGGGCCGCTGCGTTGCTTGGTCATTTGTGCAACGACGGCAGAGAGATTACCCCCAGCGCTGTCACCACCCACGGCGATGCGACTTTTATCACCACCCATTTTTTCGGCATTATCTGCCGCCCATTGCAGTACGGCATAACAATCCTCTGGTGCTGCAGGGAAGGGGTGCTCGGGGGCAAGGCGGTAGTCTGGCACCAAAACAATACATTGGGCTTCGTTGGCATAGTGACAGCACTCTTCGTAGTGGGTCTCGGGACTGCCGATCACCCAACCGCCACCGTGGTAGTAAATAAAGAGAGGCAGATTGTTAGTTTCAACACCCTCGGGTGTGATCACCAGTGTGCGAATAGGACCATTAGGGCCACTGATTTGAATCTCTTGAGTATCTTTTACTTGAGGGGCTGGTAGACCGAGTAGTTGCGTTGTCCCGGCAAAAATAGCGCGGCCTTCTTGCGGGGTACCTTCACCAAGCCCTGGTGTACCGCTTTCTGCAGCGCGTTTTAGTAGTTCTTCAGCTTGACTATTTAATGCCATGGAATATTCCTTTTGTTATAACAATTTATTGTATTTTGAAGGGTAGATCAGATTTATTAGCTCATGAGGAAGTGGCCGTGCATAGAAGCAACAGGCTTATCAGGGTCGTCTTGCCAGCACTGTACTTGCACATTAGCTACGCGGCGCCCTCGCTTAGTGACCAGTGCCTTGGCGTGTAAGTCTTTGATAAAGCCAGTGCGCAAATACTCGACGGTGATGTTAATGGTGCGTGGCAAGTCATCGCTCTCCTGGTCATGAGCCAATTGCACAATGGCTGCCATTTCCAATAAGCCGCCAATATTGCCGCCGTGTAGGGCTGGAATCCACGGGTTTCCGGTCAGTTTTGGGTCGGCTTTGAGTGTGGTGATTAACAACCCGCCGTATTGGTGGACCTCAATACCCAAGGACTTCATGTAGGGAATATTCTGAGAGAGAATAGAAAAATCTTCGGTTTCTTTTGCCCTTTTAATCAATTCCATAAAGCTCATTGTGTTGACTCTCCCTCGCCAGGCAATGGCTGCGCATTTTTTTGTACCTGCCTGCCGGTGCCTTTTGCGGTAATCATAAATGTCGCTGTCGCATTAGCAATAGGCTTGGCTTTATCTTTCTGATAGGCAAGACCGCGAACAAAACAGACGTTTTTGGTTACCTTGTAGCAATGACCGTAAGCGAATACCGTTTCCTCGGGAATCGCTGGTTTTAAATAGTCAATGCGCAAGTCGAGAGTAGCGATAGTGGTCGGTTCACCTAATGCCGCAATTACGGACAAACCACAGGCGGAGTCAAGAGACGTGGTAATAATGCCGCCGTGAAGAACCCCGGTCAGAGAATTCCCGGCGAGATGCTTGGCATAAGGTACGGCAAGGGTGGCTTCACCTTGATCAATGTCAATAATCTCCAAGCCTAAATAAAGGCCAAAAGGGGATTGGTTTTCAGGTTTGGTGCGAAAGCGCACAATGCGCTCCATTAATGCTTTATTGGTCATAGGCCCTGCGCTGAGTCGTCGTCAATAAGAAAGAGGTTATGCAAGCCTGCCAGAAGGCTGAAACAGAGCCTTACTGTGAGTGAAGGTCGATTCCACATCATAGGTGTAGGGCTGTGATTTTTCAACGCAGGGAATAGCAAAGAAGAGATAAACTGTCCCTACAAACCACCGCCAACACTGCCCCAAGAGCACTCAGATAATGCTATATTTAGCGGCATTCAATATTAAGATAGCTATAAAAGGTAAGAGACTATGGGACACTCAAAAAACGCTCTGCCCTCCGCCGCACAAGCATTACCGGGGCGCAGCGAGGTGATGCGCGTACCAACTGAACATTTCGTCAACGGACACCCCTTAAAAGGCCCTTTCCCCAAAAATATGCAACAAGTTCAATTTGGCATGGGTTGCTTCTGGGGGGCTGAGCGTCGCTTTTGGCAGCAGCCTGGGGTTTATACCACAGCTGTTGGTTATGCCGGAGGTATTACCCCCAATCCTACTTACGAAGAAGTGTGTAGTGGCGGCACGGGGCATACGGAAGTCGTGCTGGTGGTTTTTGCCCCAGCCATAATTAGTCTCGCTGATTTACTGAAAATCTTTTGGGAAGCCCACGATCCCACCCAGGGCATGCGCCAGGGCGGGGACATCGGCACCCAGTATCGTTCAGCTATTTATTGTTATGGCGCCGAGCAACTGGCAGAAGTGCAGGCGAGCTGTGTCAAATATCAAGTCGCGCTTCAGGCAGCGGGTTTTTCGGCCATCACCACCGAGATAAATGAAGCCCCAACGTTTTATTATGCCGAAGACTACCATCAGCAGTATCTGGCCAAAGTGCCCAATGGCTATTGCGGACTACGTGGCACCGGGGTTAGCTGCTAGAGGGTGAGAAGCGAAAATGGGCTAAAAGAGAAGACGACCTGTATTGTCTTCGATGGACAATGTCCATTTTGTCGTGCCTATGTCGCCAGCCTTGACAGCAAGAATGGGCAGAACTATCCAGAGTTAAAAAAAGCTAATGCGCGAAACGCGCCTGAGCTCGTCAAGCAGCTTGCCGATAAGGGCATTGATATTAATACCGGTCTTGTTGTGATTAAAGATGGGACAGCATTTCAAGATGCTAGCGCTTTGACACTACTTGCAAAACAATACGGGGCTTCTGGGGGATTCATGGGCTTACACCATAAATTGTTGCGCTATAGACTTTTTTCGCTTGCTGTCTATCCAGTATTACGAACGCTAAGAAATGCTTATCTCTGCTTGAATAAGCAAAGTGCTATCGAAACGAATAACGCTAAAAATCCTTAATAAAGGCTTAATTATCTTTTTCAAACTGCTTCTCACAAAGCTTGTTTGGCAGAATCATTAAAGCAAGAAATAACCATTCCTTGAGTGTATTACTCTGCGCCAGAAAATTGCTAATTTCACTCATGACAATTTGGCAGGCCTCACTTATCGGATAACCGTAAATCCCGCAGCTAATGGAGGCCACCGCCCTAAACAGGCCCCACGGTGTGAAAAATATATGTTGCTGGTAGCGCAAAATCTGGGCTGACTTTCGTCATGCCCGTGTCACAATCATTTAAGATTTTGCAGATTTCAAGCAATATTAGGCAACAGCGTGAATAGTGCCATCAACACCGCCGCGGCCGAGTATAGAGCTATTCGCTGCGTTGACGATAACATCTACCTCAAGCCTGGTGATGTCTGCTTCCAGTACTTACTCATGCTATTTATCATGATGAAAGGCGAAGCCCTTTTCCAGGCTGAAATTTTAGTGCATTAATGCTTTCATTTTGTCAGTATACAAAGCCCGAACAAGGCAATAAATACCTGTTCAGGCTCGTAGTAACGGCTGCAAAATTTACATATTAGGATAATTAGGGCCGCCAGTACCTTCAGGTGTAACCCAAGTAATATTTTGTGCAGGGTCTTTAATATCACAAGTTTTACAATGTACACAGTTTTGGCCGTTAATCTGGAATGTTTTTTCACCGGCATCATTCTCCAGTACTTCGTAAACACCAACAGGGCAGTAGCGCTGCGCGGGTTCATCGTACAAGGGAAGGTTCTTGGCCAGAGGAATGCTGTCATCCGTTAACTTCAGATGGCAAGGCTGGTCTTCTTCATGATTAGTATTCGACAAAAATACCGACGAAGGCTTATCAAAACTGAGTTTGCCGTCAGGCTTTGGATAGTCAATTTTCTTGCACTCACTAGCCAGTTTCATCTGTGCATAATCGGGCTTTGGATCTTTCAACGTGAAGGGTAGTTTGCCGTTAAAAATATTGATATCGATAAACGCAAAAGCGGAACCAATAATATTGCCCCATTTATGTTGAGCCGGGCCAAAGTTACGCTGTGCGTGAAGTTCTTTATACGCCCATGAGTTTTCGTAGGCTGCCGCGTACTCGGTGAGTTCAGTGCCTGATTGTTCTTTAGCCAATGCCGCACTAACGACTTCAGCACCAATCATGCCGGACTTCATGGCCGTGTGATTACCTTTGATTTTGGCGAAATTCAAGGTACCAGCATCGTCGCCAATCAACAGTCCACCAGGAAAGCTCATACGCGGTTGTGACTGTAAGCCTCCTTTGGTGAGTGCGCGTGCGCCGTAAGCGATGCGCTCGCCACCTTCAATATACTGTTTGATCACCGGGTGGTGCTTGAAGCGTTGAAACTCGTCAAAAGGGCTGAGATGAGGGTTGGAATAGGAGAGGTCGGTGATTAGACCCAGTGCTACCTGATTGTCTTCAAAGTGGTAGAGAAAGGCTCCGCCCGCCGATTTGCTTTCATCCAGTGGCCAGCCAGCGCTATGTACGACTAACCCTTGCTGGTGTTGCTCGTCGCTGACCTTCCAGATTTCTTTAATACCAATGCCATAGTGCTGGGGGTCTTTGCCAGCGTCGAGATTAAACTTCTTGATCAATTGCTTGCCGAGACTGCCCCGACAGCCCTCGGAAAACAGAGTGTACTTGCCATGTAGCTCCATACCCGGCATATAGCTATCTTTCTTCTCTCCGTTAACATCGAGACCCATATCACCGGTGGCAATGCCTTTTACACTGCCGTCGTCGTGATACACAATTTCAGCGGCAGCGAAACCGGGGAAGATCTCAACGCCCAGGGCTTCGGCCTGCTCTGCAAGCCAGCGACACAGGTTGCCGAGACTAATAATGTAGTTGCCTTCGTTGTGCATGGTTTTGGGCACAAACAATCCAGGCACTTTGATACTTTTCTCCTGGCTGGTGAGTACATAAATGTCGTCACCATCAACCGGGGTGTTTAGTGGCGCACCCTTTTCTTTCCAATCGGGAAATAGCTCATTAAGAGCAGTGGGTTCAAATACCGCACCAGAGAGAATATGTGCGCCGACTTCTGAGCCTTTCTCAACAACACAGACTGTGGTTTCTGGGTTCAATTGACGCAAACGACAGGCCGCTGACAAACCAGCAGGGCCGGCGCCAACGATCACAACGTCGTACTCCATATATTCTCTTTCCATCACTCTTCCTCAGGCAACTAAGACAATCGTCCATTTTAACCTACTGTTAGTGAACAAAACTATGCTCTCGACGGAGAAACTGTGACGATTGGGTTTCCCTGAGGGCCGAATAGACACAAGAGTTATCTCGAAGGGTAAAATTTGATTTTTGATTGTGAAATCGGCATTATGACGCCCCCTAAATAAGGTGCTGCAGTGTAATCGCACCGAGTTTATTCGTCACACTCCACAACATACCAAGGGTGGTTCATGAAGATTCTTGTCGCTGTTAAGCGCGTTGCCGACTACAACGTAAAGGTAAGGGCTAAGTCAGATAATACTGGCCCCGATCTGGCCAATGTTAAAATGGCCATCAACCCGTTCTGCGAAATCGCAGTCGAAGAAGCTGTTCGATTGAAGGAAAAAGGCATTGCAACAGAGATTGTTGTTGTTTCCATTGGGCCACAGACTGCTCAGGAACAGGTACGTACCGCTCTGGCACTGGGTGCTGACCGCGGTATTCTTGTCACCACGGATACTGATCTTGAGTCACTTGCCGTTGCCAAATGTCTGAAAGCTGTTTGCGATAATGAAAATCCTGACATTGTTTTATTGGGTAAGCAGGCAATTGATGGCGACAACAATCACACGGGCCAAATGCTCGGTGCGTTAACGGGTTGGGCTCAAGCGACTTTCGCTTCAGAATTGAGCATCGATGGCGATAGCGCTACGGTTGTACGTGAGGTTGATGCCGGCCTTCAGACCATTCAAATTAAACTGCCAGCTATTGTTACTGCCGATTTGCGCTTAAATGAGCCTCGTTATGCATCACTGCCTAACATTATGAAAGCCAAGAAAAAGACCATCGATAGCACCACCCCAGCTGATTTGGGTGTTGATGTTGCGCCTCGAACTACCTTACTCAAGGCCGAGCCACCAGCCGAGCGCCAGGCGGGCATTAAAGTAGAAGATGTTGCACAGCTGGTTGATAAACTGAAAAACGAAGCCAAGGTGATCTCATGAGTATTCTGGTAATTGCGGAACACGATAACAACGAAATCAAGGGTGCAACACTGAATGCTGTTGCTGCGGCTCAGGCTATTGGCAGCGATGTCGATATTCTTATCGCCGGTGCCAACTGCAGCGCAGCAGCTGATGCCGCTGCAAAAATTCCCGGTATTAATAAAGTACTTGTTGCCGATAACGCAGCGTACGAATTTATGCTAGCTGAAAACGTTGCACCTCTGGTTGCCGAATTAGCTGCTAACTACGGTCATGTTCTTGTTCCTGCGACAACTAACGGCAAAAATGTCATTCCTCGTGTTGGCGCACTACTCGATGTGCAGCCGATTTCGGATATCAGCGCTGTCATTAGTGAAGATACGTTCCAACGTCCTTTCTACGCCGGTAACATTGTCGCTACTGTTCAGAGCAGCGACAGCATCAAGGTGATGACGGTTCGTACCACTGCATTTGATCCCGTCGCAGAAGAGGGTGGCAGTGCCACTATCGAAGCTGTTAGCGCTGTTCACGATGCTGGTGTTTCTGAGTACAAAGGCGAAGAAGTCGCCAAGTCTGATCGCCCTGAGCTGACTGCTGCAGATGTTATCGTTTCCGGTGGCCGAGGCATGCAAAACGGCGAGAACTTTGAGCTGCTTTACAAAGTGGCAGACAAACTCGGTGCTGCGGTTGGTGCCTCACGCGCTGCCGTTGATGCAGGTTTTGTCCCCAACGAAATGCAGGTTGGTCAAACGGGTAAAATCGTTGCTCCTGGCCTCTATATCGCCGTAGGCATCTCTGGTGCCATCCAGCATCTGGCAGGTATGAAAGACTCTAAAGTCATTGTTGCAATCAATAAAGACGAGGACGCACCTATTTTTCAGGTGGCCGATTATGGTCTGGTTGCCGATTTGTTTAAGGCCTTGCCAGAACTGGATGAAGCTCTGTAATAGGCTCTTCAGCCTGATAAAAAAACCGGCGTTAAGCCGGTTTTTTTTGCCTGCGAATTTTAAAGGGGCTTAATGAGAGCCTAGTCTCCTTTCCCCTTTTTTTTCCTAATGACTTTATCCCGTTCTTCGGGCGATAAATCTCTCCATTTCTGTCTCAGCCTTTTTCTTTCCTCTAGAGGCAGTTGTTTGAATTTTTTTCGCGCGTCCCTAAGTCTCTTCTTTTCTTCTGATGGCAGAGACTCAAAGTGTTTACGACGTTCTTTAAGATGTTCGCGTTGCTCCGAGGTTAAATTTTTGCGATGTTCTACATTGTCTACTCGGCCTGTAATTAAAGACTTTTCGGGTTCAAGAATAACTTCATATGGATTCGATAATTTACCCGTAATCGATTGATAAATATTAACAATTAAATCAGTATCTACAGGGCCTCGGCGGACTGAAGCCTCGGCGGATAGAGCGATAAACGACAGACTGAGCACAACAGCTATGGATAATGAGTGTGCCATCTCAACCTCTTAGATCTTGCTCGCTGTCGGCAAGCCAGTAATAAAACTCGAGATCATCATAGAGCTCCTGATTGTCACTCACATACTCATTCGTTACTGTTGGCCCCAATGGCGACAAGGGCACTATTATCGCTAGAACAAACACCAATATTGATGCTAGAGCCATGCCTGCGCTCGGCCATAACAAACGTCGCAAACGGCTAGGGGCTAGCGCTGCATTATCAAAAGCTTGTTGTCGATAGTCTGATAACCGCTGTAGATGTTTAGCATCAATAGTCTGCTCGCTGTAGCGCAACTCGGTTTGTAAGCGTTGCTCAAATTTAGTGCTCATCGGAGTTTTCCTCACAGGGCTGGTCAAGATGTGTACGTAGAGCGCTAATAGCTCTCGAATAATGAGTTTTCACACTACCTTCACTGCAGCCCATCGTTTGAGCGGTTTCCCGTGTCGAAAAGCCTTCCCAACAACGTAGCATGAAGGTTTCGCGTTGACGGCGGGGAAGGTGACTGATCTGGACATAAAGGTTTTCAATCGTACGCCGACGCTGTAGGTGGATGGCGGGGTCACTATTGGCAGCAGGGATTTTGTCAAAGGGATCTGGCGCAGTATTTTGTTCATTCGTGGCCAAATTTGAAAGCCCCGGAAGTAAGCCACCAAAGCGTTGTTGTAGCTTGCGGCGTCGAAATAGGTCGTTAATTTTGTTATTGAGAATGCGGTAAAAGAGCTTGCGCCATTCGTCAGTATCTCGATCAGCATAGGATTTGACCAGTTGCAACATACTGTCCTGCACCACATCCATAGCATCGTCAGTATTGCCAGTGGCTGCTCGGGCCATGGCAAAGGCACGGCGCTGCACCGAGGCTAAAAAACCATCCATCTCCAACTGTGATGCTGAAGTCTCGATGTTTAACTCACTTTTGAGTACTGGAATATTCATGGACAGACCATGCTAAAGAGCTAGTGACGGTGATGATGCAACACCTCATTGAGCACGATCGCTCCGGCAATTAAACGATAGGTATCGCGTCGCTGCTCCTTGTAGGAAAGTCGATGTTCATAACGATGGTCGTGGCGATGAATGTCACGATGCACAGAGGCGTGTTTGGCGGCACGATAAGCAGTTCGCCCCAGCGGGTAACGATAATGGTTCCGCGTATGCTGGAAATGCTTTACGGGCTCGCGATGGGAGCGGTAATGATGTGTAGTCTCATGCTTGCGATGCTGATTTTTAACCTGCTGGTGTGCGTTTTTATGTTGATATTGATGATAGTGCTGTTTTTTTTGCCGAGCATTATGCTTATGTTCGGCAAAGGCAGTCGAAGCAAATATTAGTACTAATAGTCCTGTCAATATCAACTTTAATGTAAGCATTTTAATTCCCCAATCGTCAGCTTTTTACGTAGATATAAACACTAACGCCTCCGTGCTCAATTGGTTGACAGCAAGAATAATTATTATTGAACGCTCTCTTTTCTTACCACTCGAGTATCCAATAAAGCCGCAGACGCAGTGTAATCAGCCAATAGGTTTGCGGTCTCTTGTAAAA
The DNA here is from genome assembly GCA_029212965.1 of Porticoccaceae bacterium. Classification (GTDB taxonomy): domain Bacteria; phylum Pseudomonadota; class Gammaproteobacteria; order Pseudomonadales; family Porticoccaceae; genus Reddybacter. Next base: position 93,988 of record JARGOV010000001.1, on the reverse strand, counting down.
TAGGGTCAGGCGTCTTGTCATCTTCTTCTTGCTGTTTGCGGAACGCTTCGACCGCGTCAGTAGATTCAAAAACAGGTTCCTGGCGCTTGTGACGTCGTTTATTCTCAATGGACAACCATTTTTCTTCGCGTTGGGCTTTCAATTGTTCGCGAAGAGCTTTATTCAAGGTCACGGTTTGACGTGCACGCTGTTCTTCAATAAGGTTGATTTCATCAAGCATAAACTGCCAATCGGGATCGGTTTGAATACGCTGTTGGTGTCGGGCCTTTAGTATTGATAACAAGGGGCTGAAATCTTCATACATGCGATGCCGAACTTCACGAATGCTATCCCAGGGGAGTGCGTTGTCACGACTGCTCTCTCCGACTTCTTCGAGGTCGAAATAGGAGGGGAACGCGATGTCGGGAACAACTCCACGGTGTTGAGTGCTTTGTCCGGACACTCGATAGAATTTCGACTCTGTTAATTTGAGACGGCCCTGTTTTAGCGGGGCGAGCACCTGAACCGTACCTTTACCAAAACTGGTTGTGCCCGCGATTAAACCACGTCCGTAGTCTTGAATAGCACCGGCAAAAATTTCTGAGGCCGAGGCGCTAAGACGGTTAATTAAAACGATCAACGGGCCGTCATAAAAGGGCCGCTGCCGGGCACGTTGCTCACGAGAAACTCGCTGGTCGGCATGACGAATTTGCACTACGGGACCGGGATGAATAAACAAATCTGTCAGCGCTGTTGCCTCATAAAGAGAACCGCCACCATTGTTACGTAAATCAAGAACAATGCCGTCAACATCGTCATTTTTTAAATCGATGATAAGCTTCAAGACATCACGGGACGTGCTCTTGAAATCGGGGTCTCGCTGACGATAAGCTTCGAAATCCATATAAAAGGCGGGGATCGCGATAACGCCAGCTCGAAAGCTTTCATCATCTTGCTGTAACTCGATAATGTGGCTTTTCGCCGCTTGTTCTTCAAGCTTTACCTTGTCCCTGGTAATCGCCACAATCGTCGTTTCATCACCACCCTCCAAGGTGCCAGGAATAATTTCCAGTCGTACCCGGCTATCTTTTTTACCGCGAATGAGCTCGACGACTTCATCCAGGCGCCAACCAATAACATCGATCATCGGGCCATCATCCTGAGCAACGCCGATAATTTTGTCTTCAGCGGCTAAGGTCCCTTGCTTATCAGCAGGACCGCCAGGAACGATGCGCACAATCTTAGTAAATTCATCTTCTAACTGTAAAACCGCACCAATACCTTCGAGAGATAGCGACATGGAGATGTTGAAGTTCTCAAGGGTGCGAGGGGCAAGATAGCTGGTGTGCGGGTCGTAAAGCCCAGCCAGCACATTGATAAAACCTTGTACTGTATCGTCGGCATCTTGACGAGCCAGTTGTTGCAGTTGGTTGGCATAACGTTTACGTAATAGCTCACGTGCATCTCCAAGTTCCTTGCCCGATAGAAGTAGCCGCAGCAAACTGTCCTTCATACGTTTACGCCAATATTCATCAGCTTCTGCCTGACTCGTCATCCAGCGGCGGCTATCATTATCGAGATTGATACTCTCATCCTGGCTAAAATCGAAGTTGAAATCACTCTCTAGCAATCGAATATTACTCTCCAAACGCGCGCTTATACGTTCACGGAATACATTGAAAATCGCAAAGCCATCCGTCAAATCACCCTCTGTCAAGTCATCATCAAAACGGTATCGGGTTCCTTCAAATGCCGTTACATCGGATTTCAACAAATAGGCTTTAGCAGGGTCGAGCGCGTCGAAGTAACTGTCGAGTAAAAGGCTGGAAAAATTGTCATCGACAGGTTGTTTTTTGTAGTGCTTGCTACTCAGCGTATTAATGATTTCTATCGCCGTTTGCGAATGCTCTTTAGTAAATACCAATGACTCTGTTTTGCCGTAAGTGGTGGTAGCTAGCAAAAGCAATGTGATTGTCAGTGACAGTAACTTCATAGGGGTTCAATCTTTAAAGTAGTAGGTTGGAAGTGTAGCACTAATAGGGTTTAGTAAGATGAGGGCGGTCCGTAAGGCATTATGTTGTATGACATTATAAGTGGCGACACCCCCAATTTGTGGATAGCAGTTTATAAAATATCAATTTAACATAATATACATTATACGCAATCAAGATAGTCGTGTTTGGCTATACAGCCCACGGACTTAGACAAGAGGAAAACCTGGTGGGCTCAAATGACGTAACACTTACATCGTTATGGATAACGACAACATAAATCTATTCATTGTCATCGTTATCTACAGGGCCAGGATCGACAGGATCAGGTGTGCTTACAAGATAAAGCCATAGAATACCCGCAACACCTGCAATAAGAGACGTTAGAAGAATGGCTGTTTTGGCAATAAGTAATAGATCATCGCGTCCATTAAAGCCTAGTTGAGCGACAAATATTGACATGGTAAAACCAATACCTGCCAATAGAGATACGCCGGCAATCTGTGTGAACCGTGTGTCTTTAGGCAATACCGCAAGGCCAAGTTTGAGCATCAACCAGCTAACGCCAGTTATGCCGATAAATTTGCCCAGTATCAAGCCCAGTGATACACCAATAAAAACCTGATGGTTCAGTGTTTCACCCATGGAGGCAATTTCGAGTGGAATACCAGCATTAGCCAGAGCAAAAATTGGAATAACTATGTAAGCAACGGGCATGTGCCAGGCGTGCTCGAGGCGTTGCAAAGGTGCTTGCACGCTTTGCACGCCGTTCTCCAGGCTCTGTACTACGGCACGTAGATCGTCATTGACTAAAATACCTTCGCCCGTTTGATAACTTTTATCAAACCGTTTCATTAGACCCTTAACCAGAATACTGAAGCGTTCAGGTTCATATTTAGGGTTTGTCGGCACACACAAAGCCCCGAGGACCCCGGCCAGAGTTGCATGAACGCCCGACAGTAACACTGCGTACCAAAAAACTAATGAAACAATAAAATAAGGTAAAGGCTTACGAATACCAACAAGATTAAAGGCAAGCATTAATGCAAAGAGCCCTATCGCTACAAATAGAGGTCCCAGAGCAATACTGTCTGTGTAGAAGACTGCAATAACAAGCACCGCACCCAGGTCATCGACTATTGCCAGAGCTACTAAAAAAGTAATTAAAGCTTTTGGGACACGACTCGCAAGCAGTGCTAAGGCGCCGATAGCAAAAGCGATATCAGTAGCCATTGGAATGCCCCAACCCAAAGCGGCTTCGCCGTCTGGGTTAAATAGGAAATACACCATTGCCGGCACCACCATACCACCAATAGCGGCACCAATTGGCAGGGCCGCATTGCGCAGGTCGGCCAGCTCCCCTACCAGCACTTCTCGCTTTAATTCTAGACCAACAATGAAAAAGAACATCGCCATAAGGCCGTCGTTAATCCAGTGGTGAAGGCTCATATTGAGTGACCAGCTCCCAATACTGATACCAACTGGGGCATGCATAATATGTGCATAAGCCGCAGCCCAGGGGCCATTGGCGATAATCAAGGCCACAGCTGCCGTACCCATTAACAACATACTACTGGTTGTTTGGCGGTGAATAAATTCTTCGAAAGGTGTTAGGATTTTATCAAAGGCTCTCTCCAGAGGTGCGTGGAAAACCCCCTTCATACCTCGTCCGATTATTGATTGTTTAGACTTTGCCATAACACTTCCCTTAATTTACGCTCTTCCAGATCGACTAGCCCTATATAGACTAACTGTTGTTCTAGGGGCAAGCCTAAAGGGCTTCTCTCTAATCGGCAAGAGCAATACTCTCCTCTACGGCCATGGATCGAATGTCGCACCGGAAGGTACAACAGATGCGTTTAAGCAATACTCATAAAGAACGTTCTCGTAGGATTATGATAATGAGTTGTATGTTTTATGGTGATCAAAACTAAGCCGGGGCTAACAATGTAATCGTTAGCCCCGGCTTAGTTCTAGTGCTTTTTAACGCTAAAAACATTTGGTTTTAGCTGCTACTTTATTAGGGATTATCAATAGAGTAGTCGTTATTTAAGGGCAAAGCCCTCGTAGTCGTGCGCAGCCACATCATCACATTTTGCCTTGTAATTAGGTGCTCCACCTGCATACAGCATAAAGGTGCGCTTGGCATCAGGGTTATTGGGGTTTACACCCATAAACCAGGAATCGGCAGTGGGAAACAGAGTATGCTGGGCAATTTCGTCGACATGTTGAGTCCACTCATCTTCTGCCGCCAGCGTGGGCTCTACTTCAACTAGGTCCTTATTGTTCATATAGCCAACCAGATCAGAAACCCATTCAACATTCTGCTCAATGCAGCGCGGGATATTACAGAATGTAGCGCCATTATGTGGGCCAACCAGGGTAAAGAGATTGGGGAAGCCGACTGTCTGCATACCCAAGTAAGTACGAGGGCCATCTTCCCACTTGTCAATCAACTTCTGCCCGCCTTTACCGCTAATATCGATACGTTTAAGTGCACCCGTTACGGCATCAAAACCTGTGGCGTAGATAATTAAGTCGAGTTCATAAAGTTTGTCGCTGCAGCGAACACCCTCGGGCATAATTTCTTCAATCGGCGTTTTGTTGAGATCAATGAGATGTACATTAGGTTGGTTAAAGGCTTCGAAGTACCTGGTTTCCATCGGTACACGGCGAGTGCCAAAACCGTGATCTTTCGGAATGAGTAATTCGGCAACGGCTGGGTCATCGACACGTTGTCGAATTTTCTTAGCAATAAATTCAGTAATCAGGGCGTTTGCCTCTGGGCTAGTCATAATATCGCTGTAGTTGGCCAACCAAATCCCAAAACCAGGCTCGGCATAAAGCTTTTCAAAAAAGGCTTCACGTTCTTCTTCAGACACATCAAGTGCTGAAGTTTCAACAAACTTGTGTGCAAAAGCGCCAAAGGTAGTGCTAAGAAACTCGAAAGTTTCTTTATAGTTAGCCTTAATATCGTCCATTTCAGCTTGTTCAATGGGCCCATTATGCAGTGGTGCACACCAATTGGGAGCCAGCTGAAAAACTGTTAGCTCTTTAGCAGTTTTCGCGACTTCTTGAATTACTTGTGTACCCGTGGCACCTGTGCCAATAACACCAACCCGTAGGCCGCTAAAATCATTACCTTTCCAACCAGTATCCCCTTCGGGCCAGCGCGCTGTATGGGTGTAATCGCCTTTAAAGCTGTCGATACCGGGAATCCGTGGCATGGTATAGGCCGATAGCGGGCCAGTAGCTGAAATTAAAAAGCGAGCACTGGCGGTACTACCGTCTTCTAATTCAACTTGCCACTGCGTGTTGGCTTCATCATAAGTCGCCTTGGTCACGCGGCTGTTAAACTGTATGTCCTTGCGAAGATCAAATTTATCGGCAACGTGATTCAGGTAGCGCTTGGTTTCTGGCTGTGGTGCAAAACGCTCGGTCCAATTCCACTCCTGAAGTAACTCGTCTGAAAAAGAGTAACCGTATGTGTGACTTTCAGAATCGAAACGACAGCCCGGGTAATTATTCCAATGCCAGACACCGCCGACGCCATCACCTGTTTCATAGACTCTAACCTTGAGTCCCAATTCACGCAGTTTGATTAACTGGTACATACCGGCAATACCGGCTCCCATGACAATGGCATCATATTGATTAGACATGCTTAGACCTCATTTGTGTGGAGCGACATCAAAAAAATGCGACAAATACGCATCTTAATCGCTATAAGAAAATGGCAGACATAAGAAAAGGCCACCTATTACAGCAGCCCTTCTAAAACTACAATACACTAAAACAGAGCCGTCATCTATATTAAGAATACCCACCGTAGCTGCTCTCAGCGAGCCTATCGCACGCTGTACGTAACCACCAAGGTAGATATAAACGCACGTTTTTAGTCGGATCATTGAGCTTGACACTCGCAACCCATGAGTGTGCTGCAGAGAACGATATGCCCTCTGCTCTCTCGTCAGTGCCAACAGTTTGGGCACTTCCATTTCTTGTCGACAAATAAGACTGAGTGCCGATTGTAGTACACGTCCATTAGCTCAATTATCCACCAACATTAACGTTATCGCCGATAGTATGAATTCACCTCAACGAGCAAGTCACAGCATCCAAGCTGGCAAGATGAAGTAATATTGAAGTCGCATATTGCGTCACGCCACTTAATGTCTTTTGACACTTTAAAAGCAACCACGCACGAGCACTGCTAGTATGGGAGTGTCACTGACTTAAATTGCTGACACCATGTGAAACTGCCACCCTTTCTAAACGATCAAGTTATTTATTTAAGAGCAAGAAGGATAAAGAATTATGGGACAAGGTCGTCAATCACCGATAAGTGAAAACCCACAAACTGAAGCAGAGATCATTCTAAAGGCACAAAAAGATGCTCATTTCCAAAACCCCTACCCTTCCCTTCAAGAACGACTCGACAACCTCGTTAAACTTGAAAATCTGCTGACAAAAAACACCGATGCGATTACCTCTGCCATTTCTGCGGACTTTGGTCACCGTAACCCCACTGAAACCAAGATGGTTGAAATTTTTGGCTGCCTAACTGCTTCTCGCGACACTCGAAAAAACCTCAAAAAATGGATGAAAGCCCAGCGCCGTCACACTTCCATTATGTTCTTTACAGGCAAAAACGAGGTTATTCCCCAGCCTAAAGGGGTTATTGGCATTGGAACCCCCTGGAACTACCCTCTCTATTTATCTATTGGGCCAGTTATTAATGCATTGGCATCCGGCAACCGCTGCATGGTCAAACTTGCTACTAACTCGCAAAACCTTTGTCGGTTGTTACAGGAATTGTTCCGTGAGACTTTCGGTGACGATACCGCGGCCTATTTACCCGGTCTTAGCGGTTCAGAATTTTCCAGCTTGCCCTTCGATCATATTGTTTATACCGGGTCTGCAGAAAGTGGCATCAATGTGATGACGGCAGCCGCACAAAATCTTTGTCCAGTGACGTTGGAACTTGGTGGCAAGTCGCCAACCATTATTTGTGATGACTATGATTTGCAGGAAGCTGTGAGCCGTATTATGTATGGAAAATATGTCAATGCGGGGCAAACTTGCGTTGCACCAGACTACGTTTTTGTACCCCGGCATAAGCGTGATGATTTTGTGCGCATCGCCAGTAAAATTATGCGTGAACGCTATCCCGATACTGATAAGGATGATTACACATCGATTATTGATGAACGCTCTTACACGCGACTGAAAGAAACCCTGAATGATGCCGTCGCCAAGGGCGCTGAAGCCGTGCAGTTAACCACCGGGGGGTTTAATGATGAGTGGCGTAAATTCCCACCACACCTTGTGCTGGATGTTAATGAGGATATGCGAATTGCCCAAGAAGAAATATTTGGTCCTCTTTTCACCGTGATTAGCTATGACTCGCTGGATGAGGTTCTCGAGTACATCAACACCCGTGATAAACCGCTAGCCCTGTATTTTTTCAGTAACGATAAAGCCACTCAGGAAAAATTATTTTATGGGACCTTGTCAGGCGGGGTCACGGTCAACAACTGTATTTTTCATGTGCTACAACACAGTATCCCTTTCGGTGGTGTCGGTGCCAGTGGTATGGGGCACTACCATGGCTATGAAGGCTTTATGGAGATGAGTAAGTTACGCCCGCGCTTTACCTTCCCCAAGGTCGGCAAACCTGAGTTGTTTTATCCGCCTTATACTAAGGCCCACGAAAGATTGTATGGGCTACTGAACCGCTTAAAATTGTAGATGCACACCACGTAGTGATCACTTCAAAAAAGTATAAAAAAAAGCCCGTTTACAATACTGTAAGCGGGCTTTTTTGAGTGGAAAACAATGGTCTGCTAGACCAATTCATTAGCTATTAACCGTTGACTAAAAAGTGAGCCCAAATGCTAGCTCCGTAACCTAGGGCTATAACTGGTGTCCACTTCAAATGGCCAAAGAACGTGTACTGCCCCCGGGCCTGTCCCATAAGGGCCACACCAGCCGCAGAGCCTACTGACAGCAAACTACCACCCACTCCCGCTGTCAACGTTACCAATAGCCACTGAAAGTGAGACATTTCAGGGTTCATTGTCAGCACCGCAAACATAACGGGAATATTATCAACAATGGCCGACAAAATACCTACCAGTACATTCGCTGTGGTAGCTCCAAGCTCGCCGTAAACGAACTCTGAGGCCATACCCAAATAACCAATAAAGCCGAGACCTCCAACAGCTAAGATAACACCGTAGAAGAAAAACAAGGTATCCCACTCTGCCTGGGCAATCTTTGAAAACACATCAAAATCATAGGGGTCAGATGCTGAACCAGGGGGGGCTTCTGTTGCGGCCGTCCATGACTTTGAGCGTTGGAGAAGGTAGTAACCGTAAAATTTAAGGTAGGCCAAGCCAAGCATCATGCCAAACACGGGGGGGATATGCAGGAAATTGTGAAAACAAACGGCAGTAACTATGGTCAATAAAAACAGGCCTACAATAGTTATACCTCCGAACTTGAGCTCTTCTTGATCACCCTGAACTTTCGCAGGTTTACCAGATGGCAGGGCGAATTGCATAACGAACGCTGGTATTAGGAAATTGACGGCTGAAGGAATAAACAGCACAAAAAACTCACTAAAATCGACCATACCCTTTTGCCAGACCATTAAGGTCGTGATATCACCAAAGGGGCTAAAGGCACCACCAGCATTAGCACCAACAACAATATTAATACAGGCAATAGAGACGAACCCTGGTTTACCTGTACCAACGGCCAAAACTACAGCGCACATAATTAAGGCAGTAGTCAGGTTGTCGGCAACGGGTGAAATAAAGAAAGCCAGAATGCCCGTCAGCCAAAATAAGCTGCGATAGCTAAAACCTTTATCAACTAACCAATTGCGTAAGGCATCGAAAACACCCCTCTCAAGCATCGCGTTGATGTAAGTCATTGCAACAAGCAGGAAGAAAAACAACTCACCATATTCAAGAAAATTGTGCCGAATCGCCGACTCAACCTCATGCGGCATATTATGTGAGTTATAGACTAGCGCTATTAAAATCCAGATCAGGCCGGCAGCGAGGAGCACAGGCTTCGATTTTCGCAAATGAATTTTTTCTTCAAGAATGACAAAAATATAAGCGAAAACAAAAATTCCTATAGCCAGATAGCCCACCCAGGTATGGGTCAGTTCAAGCTTGACACCACTGCCTTCAACGGATGCCCATAAAGGGGTGGCCATTAACAAGCCAAGGGCAAGAGCCGTGTACTGTTTAATCAATTGTTGCCTCCAGATTACAAGTTACTTTGGTTTACAAATCTGCATATAAGATTAGGGAGGCACCTAGTGAATACTCGGCCTCAATAATTTAAGGGCTTAAGCCATGCCTACTGATTTATGCCCTAACAAAGAAATGACGCGCTGACAAAGAAGTTGTCGAGTGAGCCAAAAATGGGGGGCTAATTTTAAACCTATTTCTGCGTGGGGCAACCCAATAATGAATTTGATTTCATAAATTTAAGAAATAAAGGCAAATTCAACGCATAAGGACTTTTTAGGACCCAAGTTGAGCCAAGATCCTGATCTATTTTACGACTGGGTGTTGTACTTCGTGGTGTGCACTAGCTTATAAAATCTCATTGCAGTCTTGAGTTAGTCTTCAATTTTTCACCACCAACTTAATCTCTGATAAGAGCCTCTTCTGAAAATTTTATCGGCAAGATGTGCCATACAAGCCAAGCTGACACTGCCCAATAATGCCTGTTACCTTCAGCCTGTCTATCGCACATGAGATACATGGCCATGGCCGACTTGTTTAGTTCTGAGGACGCTTAAGCAGACCTGGTTGCCGAATATTGTCTTGTTCATGGCGATAAGGAGTTTGAAGGTCTCTACTTTTGCTATGCCTTTGCCGACTGCCGAAAGAAAAGCCATAGTGAAAATTCGAACGACTACCACCAAGGTGAAGCCCGAGGGAAGAACTTGAACGGTGTATCTTCTCACCTTTGCGACGGTGGGGGTTATAAAGGTAAGGGTAAGACCTAGAGCGGTAAACTCGCTTTTCGACTACAACGGTAGGTGCTTGATATTGCGCTTTTTTAGCCTCGCCCTCTTGCTGACGCAGTTGTGATCGCAATTTACGGTCCTCTTGCAAACGTTTGGTGGTAGCAGCCATTTGCTCGAGACGGAGTTGTAACTCTTGTGTCGAGACGTTTTGTTCGTATCTGGGGCGCTCTAGCGTTTCAAGCTCAACAGCATCGGGCCCTGGTTGATCACCAAAACTGACACGACCCTGAGCGTCAACGGTTTTATAAATCAAATTGTTTTCTATAGCGTCTATTTGCTTTGCGCTATTACCAGTATCGATGCTGTCTTCAGCGAAAATAAACAGGGACGTCGTCAAGGCCATCAGCAAGCTAAAGCTTTTCCACTGCCGTTTATATATTCTTAAACCCAAAAACTGAGGTACTATAACTACTCTTTTCATACTTTTATCATAGTACGAAATTAGATTTTTGTAGAGATCGATATTTATAAAGGCATCGGGGCTTTAGTGCTGAGGTTAAGTGCGCTGGAGTACTGAGAATTTTTCTCGTTCTTCTTCTTATCCGGTAATACGAGTTTTATGGCTTATATACCCCTGTTGACAATATTGTAGTTAGGTCACTTGTTCCACATATATTCACTGAGTGCTGATTACGCTAAAAGTAAGTAGCCTTGCGTCCGATCTTTAACGGAAGATAAATAAAAAGGCCTGTCTTACAAGTAAAGACAGGCCTTTTTTAGCGCGTGAAAAATTCTCAACGCTGACAGATGCAATTTAAAGACGCAGAATTACATATGCTTTTTAAGCTCAAGTCGGGCAATTTGATTACGATGAACTTCATCAGGGCCGTCGGCAATACGCAGGATACGTGTGTGTGCGTAGGCGCGCGCCAAACCGACATCTTCAGTCACACCACAACCACCATAGACTTGAATTGCATCATCAATAATTTTCAGTGCGGCAATGGGTGCTGCGACTTTAATCATGGCGATTTCAGCGCGGGCAACTTTATTACCCACAGTGTCCATCATGTGAGCGGCTTTTAATGTTAGCAGACGCGTCATTTCAATATTAATGCGAGCATCGGCAATGCGTTCTAACCAGACACTCTGCTCAGAAATTTTCTTACCAAAGGCAACGCGATCCATCGCCCGCTTGCACATTAACTCAAGGGCGCGTTCAGCGACGCCAATGACACGCATACAATGGTGAATACGGCCTGGGCCAAGACGTCCCTGGGCGATTTCAAAACCCCGGCCTTCACCGAGGAGAATATTGGATGCGGGTACTCTGACATCTTTAAAAACCACTTCGGCGTGACCGTGTGGGGCATCGTCATAGCCGAACACTGGCAACCAACGCTCAACGGTAATGCCAGGGCTATCAGGCTCGACCAAAATCATTGACTGCTGCACATGCTTGGCGGCGGTGGGATCGGTTTTGCCCATCACAATCCAGATTTTACAATCGGGCTCGTGGACACCGGAGGCGAACCATTTGCGACCATTAATAACGTACTCATCTCCGTCGCGCACGATGCTGGTTTCAATATTGGTGGCATCAGACGAGGCAACCAGGGGTTCAGTCATGCAGAACGCCGAGCGGATTTCACCCTTCAGCAAAGGCTCTAACCATTTATCTTTGTGCTCGTCACTGCCATAGCGCTCGATGGTTTCCATGTTTCCGGTATCGGGTGCCGAACAGTTAAACACCTCTGAGGCAAACTTGCTTTTACCCATAATTTCACAAAGGGGGGCATACTCAAGGTTAGTAAGACCAGCACCACGATCACTCTCAGGCAAAAACAGATTCCACAGCCCCTCTTTTTTCGCTTGATCTTTCATTTCTTCAAGTACAGCCGGTTTGCACCAGCGGCCACCGTCATCAAGCTGTTGATAAAAAAGTGCTTCGTTGGGGTAGATAACGCGATCCATAAAGTCCTGAACCCGCAGCTGCAGATCCCGTACTTTGTCGGAATAATCGAAATCCATAATAGTCTCCAGTTATTGCTGTAAGTGTTAGTGTGCACAAAAAACAGTCGCTTACTTTACATTCAAGACGCTAAAAAGTCCCGCCTATTTGCTCAACCCCTCTGTTACAGGTTTTACTGAACAAGCCGTCATAGAGTAATGGCGACATGCTAAATAGTCGATTTCAGGACTGTTATGAAAGCACATACAGCCAATTCTACAGACATGATTGCAACACTCGGTTTTTCGCTATACCTTGTGGGCTGAATAACTGTTTATCACCACAACAATTGAGTCTAGTGACTCGCCAGCAATAGGAGAAAAACCAATGAGTGGTCCATTAACGGGTCTAAAAGTGATCGAGCTTGCGGGCATTGGCCCCGCACCAATGGCGGCAATGATGCTATCTGACATGGGGGCAGAGGTCATTAGAGTTGACCGACTAACGGCGTCGGGCCTAGGCATTCCCATGCCAAACAAATTCAACTTTCTCGGCCGTGGCCGTAAGTCTATCGCCGTTGATCTGAAAAACCCCGAGGGTATTGAAGCCTTACTTGAACTCATTGATAAAGCCGACATCCTCATTGAAGGCTTTCGCCCCGGAGTGATGGAGCGCTTGGGCATGGGGCCAGAGGTCTGTCTCGAACGCAATCCTAAGCTCGTTTTCGGTCGCGTTACCGGCTGGGGTCAGGAAGGCCCACTGTCTAAAAGTGCTGGCCACGATCTCAACTACATCGCCCTGTCGGGTGCACTACACGCTATCGGCAGAAGTAATGACGAGCCACCGACACCACCACTCAACCTGGTTGGCGATTTCGGCGGTGGCACGATGTTTATCGTCGTGGGTATACTCGCTGCCCTGCATGAAGTGAAAAATTCAGGCAAGGGGCAGGTGGTTGATGCAGGCATGGTCGACGGCGCGTTATCGTTAATGACCTCCATCTATGGAATGCACGCCGGGGGCACCCAAAGTGACGAACGGGCCTCAAACATTCTCGACAGTGGTGCGCATTTCTATAACACCTACGAAACTCGCGACGGCAAATACGTCTCCATTGGTTCTATTGAAACCAAATTTTACGCTCTGTTACTTGAGAAATTAGGTCTTGATCCCGACTCACTCCCACCACAGATGGAGCGTGAAAGCTGGCCTGCCATGAAAGAAAAGTTTAAGGAAATTTTCCTCACCAAGACC
>JARGOV010000001.1:66395-80717 GCA_029212965.1 Porticoccaceae bacterium | reverse complement strand
ATATTGGTTTGAGAAAAGGGCCGACTACCAAAAAAACCACGATAGGCTGACAGGGGTGAAGGGTGTGGTGATTTAATCACTAAGTGACGCTGATCGTCGATAAAAGCCCCTTTTTTCTGGGCGTAACTGCCCCATAAAATAAAAACTAGGCCTTCGCGCCGTTCATTCAATACTTCTATTGCACGGTCGGTAAAGGTCTCCCAACCTTTATTTTGGTGTGACCCTGCCTCGCCATTTTCAACTGTCAACGTTGCATTCAGCAGTAATACCCCCTGCGCCGCCCAGTGTGCAAGACAACCCTGAGTAGGCATGGGTATTTCTAGGTCGCTCGCCAACTCTTTATAAATATTCACCAGTGAAGGGGGGGGTTTAATATTTGGGGGCACAGAAAAGCACAAACCATGGGCTTGCTTCGGCCCGTGATAAGGATCCTGCCCGAGAATCACCACCTTCACCTCGTCGAAAGGCGTGCTATCAAAAGCGGCAAACCAATGCTGGTTAGCGGGGAAAATGACCTTCCCTTTTGCTTTCTCCGCAGCAAGAAAGGTTTTTAGTTGTTGCATATAGGGTTTTTCGAACTCATCGCCCAAAACAGCAAGCCAGGAGGCTTCGAGTTCAATAGCCCCCTTTTGTTTTATTAACACCGTGTTAGGCCAGCGCCTATTCAGCACGCATGTGTGGGAATAGCAGCACGTCGCGAATCGATGGCGCATCAGTAAGTAGCATCACCAGACGGTCGATACCGATGCCCTCACCGGCTGTGGGCGGCAGGCCGTACTCGAGGGCACGGACATAGTCGGCATCGTAGTGCATTGCCTCGTCATCCCCTGAGTCTTTTTCTTTCACTTGATCAAGGAAGCGCTCGGCTTGATCTTCCGAGTCATTTAATTCTGAAAACCCATTGGCGATTTCACGGCCACCGACGAAAAATTCAAAGCGATCGGTAACAAAGGGATCGTTGTCATTACGTCGAGCCAAAGGAGAAACTTCAGTCGGATAAGCTGTAATAAAAGTGGGATTATCGAGACGGTGCTCGACCGTTTTTTCAAAAATTTCAATTTGAATTTTGCCCAAACCCCAGATGTCTTTAAGGGGTATCCCCAGTCCTTCAGCAACTTTTGTGGCGCTTTCCAGGGTATCAATATCTGCCAGTGTCAGGTCGGGGTTAAAGTGTAAAATTGATTCAACCACGGTATAACGGTCAAAAGGCTTCGCAAAATCAAACTCACTGCCTTGGTACGTCACTGTACTGGTACCCAATACCTCTTCACACAAGTGACGCAACATATCTTCTGTTAAATCCATCAAGTCGCGATAATCGGCGTAGGCTTGATAGAACTCCAGCATCGTGAATTCGGGGTTGTGTCGTGTCGACAAGCCTTCATTACGGAAATTGCGATTGATTTCGAATACCCGTTCGAAGCCGCCGACCACCAGCCTTTTTAAATAAAGTTCCGGTGCCACGCGCAGAAACATAGGCTGGTCGAGAGCATTGTGAAACGTCTCAAAGGGACGAGCGGTGGCACCACCGGGGATGAGTTGCATCATCGGTGTTTCCACTTCCATAAAATCGCGCTGATTCAAATAGTGGCGGATAAAATCGACAATTTTTGAGCGTAGGCGAAACACATTGCGTGACTCTTCATTGACGATCAAATCGACATAGCGCTGACGATAACGTATTTCCTGATCCGCAAGGCCGTGAAATTTTTCCGGCAGTGGCCGCAATGACTTCGTCAGCAAGTCGTATTCTTCAAGATTAACGTAGAGGTCGCCGCGCCCAGACCTGTGTAGTGTGCCGCGTACGCCGACCAAATCGCCCACATCCCAGTGGCCCCAGCGATCGCGAATATCTTTCTGCGTCGTTTTATCGGCGTACAGCTGAATCGTACCAGAGACATCTTGCAGCACCATAAAAGGGCCCCGCTTGGCCATAATACGGCCCGCTACGCTGGTTTGATGCCCCAGGGTTTCGAGCTCTTCCTTGCTCTGCTCGGCAAATTCTTCCTGAAGTTTATTGGCGAAGTCTTCGCGGCGAAATTCATTGGGAAAGGCCTGGCCCTTCTCGCGGATAGCGGCCAGTTTATTACGACGCTCGGCAATCAGCTTGTTTTCATCGACGGGCTGGGCTTTTTCTTTACTCATGGGTGTGTATTCCGAGGTTTTGTCATAAGGGTTAGAGCGAAAAATTCGCAAATATAAAATAATAAGGAGTACTTAAACTACAAGGACGTCAAGTACAGGGACGTCAAGTACAGGGGCTTAAAGCCCCGCTTTCAAACTGGCCTCAATAAATTTATCAAGATCACCGTCGAGCACTTGTTGCGTATTATGGGTTTCAACATTGGTGCGCAGGTCTTTAATACGCGAATCATCAAGTACATAGGAGCGAATTTGGTTGCCCCAACCAATGTCTGACTTGTTGTCTTCCACTAACTGAGCACTTTCTTTACGGCGCAACTCTTCCAGCTCATAAAGTTTTGCCTTGAGCATTTTCCAGCAATTGTCGCGGTTTTGATGTTGGGAGCGCTGATTTTGACACTGCACTACCGTACCCGTGGGCAAGTGGGTCAAGCGTACTGCCGAGTCTGTTTTGTTAACGTGCTGGCCGCCGGCACCGCTGGCTCGGTAGGTATCTTCGCGCACATCGCTTTTACTAATGTCGATATCAATATCATCGTCGATTTCGGGGGAGACAAAGACAGCTGAGAATGAGGTGTGGCGACGGCTACCTGAGTCAAAAGGAGATTTTCGCACCAGGCGATGCACGCCTGTCTCGGTGCGGAGCCAGCCGAACGCGTACTCACCTTGAAAGTGAACCGTGGCGCTTTTGATGCCGGCAACATCACCCGCCGAGGCTTCAATGAGTTCAACCTTGAAACCCTTTTGCTCACCCCAGCGTAAATACATGCGCAGTAGCATTTCGGCCCAGTCCTGGGCTTCAGTGCCCCCAGAACCCGCCTGAATATCGAGGTAGGCACTATTGGCATCCATTGCGCCGGAGAACATGCGGCGAAATTCTAATATTTCAAGACGTGCCGTTAAACTGGCCACTTCTGATTCGACATCAGCCAAGGTGTCGTTATCGTCCTCTTCAGCAGCCATTTCGAGGAGTTCGCTATTGTCAGCGACACCGTTGTCGAGTGAATCAATCGTCTCAACAACCAACTCGAGAGAGGCACGTTCTTTACCTAAGGCCTGAGCACGACCAGGGTCATTCCAGACATCGGGATCGGCCAGTTCTAGCTCTACTTCAGCAAGGCGGTCTTTTTTCTCGACATAGTCAAAGGTACCCCCTGAGCACGTCGGTGCGCGCTTGCAGGTCGGCCAGAGTATTTCTAATGGGATTAACTTCAAGCATCGGATGACATCGCCTAAAAACGACGTATTTTAACGAAATTGCTGTGCGCGCACTACTCTATCGAGAGCAAATAGATGCCAATGCGATAAACTCAATCAATAGGGCCGAATAATGAGCCTGGGTTAAAGAAATACCGGCAGAAACAACAGGGATAGATGAATCGACCAGCCTGCCAAGGGGATGGTCGATAAATCATGCGAAAGCTCTAGTAAATAAGAGCTCTAGTAAAGAGAGAGTGCTAGTCAACTAAAGCGCTGGCCAAAGCCCGCCAGAAACAGGAATGGTGACACCCGTAATATAGCTGGATTCATCACTGGCGAGAAATAAGGCCGCATTGGCGATATCTTCCGGTTCGCCCATACGCTTCAGTAAATTTTTCTCAGCGAATTTTTTTGCCACATCATCCCCGACATCACGAATAGCCAAGGTGCGGATAATACCGGGTGCTATGCAATTAACATTGATGTTGGGCGCCAGCTCTTCGGCCAAACTGCGTGTTAAGGATGTTACACCCGCTTTAGCGGCAGCGTAGTCGGCGTGGCCTGCGGCACCAGAATATTCGACGGAGGAAACGTTGACAATCTTGCCGTACTTACGCTCTAGCATACCCGGCGCCAATTTTCTTGTGAGGTAAAAAATGCCCTTCATGTTGACAGTGAAGCACATATCCCATCGCTCCTCTTGAACCTCAAGCACCGGCGTGTAGCGAGCATCGAGAAACAAGCCCCCGACGACGTTGATGATAATGTCCACTTGTGCGCATTGTTTAAGAGCGCCTTCGAGCAAGGCGTCAACATCGGCCTCAACCAAGACACTGCCTTTTTGGGAATATATTGAGGCGCCCGGCACAAGTGAAGACTCAACTTCTTCCACACCTTGGGCCAAGCGTGTACCAGAAATATCACTCATGATGAGTGAGGCACCCTCTTCTGCAAAGCGCTTTGCGACACCCATGCCCATGGGTCCCCCGGCGCCGGTTATTAGTGCTACTTTTCCTGCTAATCGCATTTTTTATCCTTATTTTATAAATGAAAAAATTAGAGTGACTGTTATTTTATGTTTGTAAAAAACCTGAGTACCGATACCTAAACACAAGCAACGTTGGGTTGCTCATAAAGTGCGCGCAGTACTTTATACAACGCCCAAGCATCATCGCTGCCTGCAAGTTCTCTAATAGAGTGCATGGCGAAAGTTGGCACACCCACATCGAGAGTCGGCACACCAATTCCACTAGCAGTAATAGGGCCGATGGTGCTGCCACAACCCAGGTCAGTGCGCGTCACAAAACTCTGTACGGGCACATCGACTTGCTGGCATAAATCTCGAAAAAGTGCCGCGGTAATACTGTTAGTGGCATAACGCTGGTTAGCGTTAACTTTTATCACCGGGCCAGCATTGAGTAGCGGGCCGTGGTTAGCATCATGTTTACTCGGATAATTGGGGTGTATCCCGTGGGCATTATCGGCTGACACCATCAACGAGCGAGTCAGACAGCGCGTTCGCTCACCCGTGTCAGGGATTAAACGCTCAAGCACAGATGCCAGCATGGAGCCCTGGGCACCACAGGCTGAGGCACTGCCCACTTCTTCATGATCGGTGCAGACAAGCAGCTGGGCCTGGCGGCCATCGGCCCCTAAAAGCGCCTGCAAACCCGTAAAACAACTGAGCAAGTTATCGAGTCGTGCCGAGGCGATAAAATCGTTATGTAAACCAATGATCGCTGGAGGCTGGGTATCGTAAAAGCACAATTCATAATCGAGCACGCTGATGGCGTCCCCACACTTGCCCAGCTGGGGGTTTTGCGCCAATAACTCGGCAGCTAATATTTCCCGGAAGTCTTTAGCGCGCTGTTCATGTAGCGAGCATAAAATGGGGGGAATATCAGTCTGCGGATTAACCGTACGATTACTATTCGCTTCTCTATCAAGGTGTATAGCCAAACTGGGAACCGTCGCTATCGCCCGGCTGAAATCGAGTAAACTTTGTTTCAGTTGGCCACTCGTTTTGTCACGATAAATCACTCGCCCCGCTAATGACAAATCCCGATCAAACCACGGATTTAACAGGGCACCACCATAGACTTCGACCCCCACTTGCAGATAGTTTTGGGTTTTTTCCGGCTGAGGTTTAACCATTAAACAAGGACTGTCAGTGTGAGCACCGACCATGCGTATGCCCCGGTTAAAATCGGCGCTGGTGAAAGCAATCAGCGACGAACCATTGCGAGTCGTATAGTAACGCCCTCCTGTTTCTATCGACCAATTATCGTGTTCGGAGAGAAATTCAAAACCGGCTTCATCAAGGCGTTGCGCCATTTGTTCAACCGCATGAAAGGGGCTGGGGGAAGCCTTTAAGAAGGCTAGTAACTGGTCATTAAAATTATCTTGATTATTCACTTTGCGAAATCCTAAGCCAAATTTTCATCGGGTTTTTCAACACGCTGTAAACGGGTTAACAAACTGGAAGTATCCCAACGCCCTCCTCCAGACGCCTGAATATCGGCATAAAATTGATCCACTAAGGCAGTCACTGGCAATTGCGCGCCATTGCGACGGGCTTCTTGTAAGACGATATCGAGGTCTTTTCGCATCCAGTCAACTGCAAAGCCATGTTCAAACTCATTCGCTAACATGGTTTTATGACGATTTTCCATTTGCCAGGATTGCGCTGCACCTTTGGAAATAACATCAATGACTTCGCTAGCATCGAGCCCTGCGGCCTGGGCAAAGTGCAAACCTTCGGCGAGCCCCTGTACTAAACCGGCGATACAGACTTGATTGACCATCTTACACAGTTGCCCACTGCCCGATGGGCCCAATAATTTAACGCTTTGTGCATAGCATTCAATAACCGGGGCGACTGTTGTAAAAGCCGGTTCTTCACCGCCACACATCACCGTTAAACGGCCATTTTCCGCCCCTTGCTGGCCACCGGACACTGGGGCATCGATAAAGTGGCAACCCAGTTGCTGACAGTGTTCTGCCAACTCCCGGGCCAAAGCAGCAGAAGCCGTGGTGTGGTCAACAAAAATAGCGCCTTTATTGAGTGTTTCAAAGGCACCCTGCGCGCCGATTGTTATCGCCCTTACATCGTCATCCTGACCGACACAGGCAAAAACAATGGCGGCACCGCATGCCGCCTCAGCAGGTGTGGCAGCACTTTTCCCAGAAAATGTATTGAGCCAATCATTAGCGCGTGCCGCCGTGCGGTTATAAACCACCACCTCAAAACCCTGACGACTTAAATGGCCAGCCATGGGGTAACCCATTACCCCAAGGCCGAGGAAGGCTACTTTTTGCTTCATCCGATTAGCTCCCATTAACTAACAAGGTACATAAATATCCACCGAGGATAAGCCGATACCAAACGAAAGGCATCATACCAATGCGATTAACCAGGGCGAGAAAAAAATGAATGCAGGCAAAAGCGGTCGCAGCAGAGATAGCAATACCAAGAAATATATCGCCCCAGGCGACAGAGCTAGACACATCAACAAGTTGAAGCCCTTTGTATCCGCCACTGAGAATAATCACCGGAATCGCGAGAAGAAAAGAGAAGCGAGCGGCACTTTGCCGATCATAACCCAAAGCCAAGGCAGCAGTAATGGTGACACCTGAGCGAGAGGTACCAGGTATTAATGCCAATGCTTGGGACAGACCAATCAAGGTGGCGGAGCGCCAATTCATTTGCACCATAGATAATTGCTGGGCACCTTTTTTATCTACCAGTCCCAGCAATAGCCCAAAAATAATTGTCGTTAGCGCTATGACCATAATTGAGCGCAGATGACTTTCAATAAAATCATCGAATAATAATCCCGCGAGGCCAGCAGGAATGGTACCCCAAATTAATAGCCAACCTAGGCGACTGTGTTCATCGCCCCCGCCCCCGCATAATTGCTCCCAGCAGCTCGTAATAATAATTTGTAATTCCTGTCGAAAATAAGTGCAAACAGCCAGTAGCGAGCCAATATGCACCGCCACATCGAAGGCTAAGCCCTGGTCGGGCCAACCGAGTAAATGAGAGGGAAGGATTAAATGAGCAGAACTAGAAATCGGCAAATACTCTGTCAGGCCTTGAATAAGAGCCAAAACAAAGACCTGAATAGTTTCCATAGAGTAACCCGTGATTAATACACAACAACAGTAGTTAAGACCTTAAGCGCTGGCGTTTTTTCCAACTCACGGTATTGCGTAAATAAACAGGCGCAATATCTTCAATGCTTGCAGTTTGCCCTTGTTCGAACGCAACAAAAGCAAATGTGAGTACGTCTTCAGCATCCGGCCCAATACTTTGATAAATAGCAGAGGGCTTAGAAACGTCGCTGCCTCGTAGCAATGTTGGCTGGTACTGCCAACCGTCACCTACTGCAATGTAAGATATGTCAGGGCTAATCCCCTCAAATATAGGCAACGTTATTTCGTTCTGGGGGCACAGTCCGTCGCTAGCAAGGGGGGTCGCAATACTGTTGACCTGTTGATAAGCCCCCCAATAGAGCTCCCCCATATGGGCATCAACAGCGGGAACAAGGATACTGTTACAGGCGATACCTTCTCGCTGAATGGCTCTTTGGCTCATCACCTGAAGGCTTGAACACGCAATCACCGGTAGATCGGCACCAAAGGCCAAACCTTGTACAACACCAAAACCGATACGCAGACCGGTGAAAGAACCTGGACCGTGGGTAAAGGCTATTGCATCAAGGTCAGCAAGTTTAACGCCAGCTTCGGCTAGAATAGCGTCCACCATCGGGATCACAAGACGCACATGTTCACGGGGCGTATCGCTTCGCCGAACCAGCCGCTTACTTCCCAGACCCAAGGCAACAGAACAGCAAGTTCCGGAAGTATCAATTGAAAGAATAGATGCCATAATATTTAAAACCAGAGCCTGATAAACAGGGTCAATTACAATAGCTACGTATAATAACGGCTATCACTTCGCTAGAAATCGCCTACTGATTATAAACACTTACTCGAATATTTACTTCGTAAGAAAAAATTTTGCGAAAAAAAACCCCAATGATGGGGTTTTTTATATTACCAAGTGGAATTTACGATTTTACTGCCTTAGCCGGACGACCCCGTTTTTTTGGTGTTCCAGACTTATTTACAGCTGTTCCTGGTTTGGCACCTGCCTTGACTTTACCAGTCATTTTAGAGGCAACAGCAGACTTGGCTTTTGCTGGACGGCCTCGCTTCTTTGGAGCGCTAGTAGTTTTAGAAGTTGCGTTTTTTGCTTCTGAAGTCACTGTCTTAGGCGGGCGACCCCTGCGTTTGGGTTCAGCGATTGTCCCTTCGGCAACAACTTTGGCCGGGCGCCCCCTGCGCTTGGGGGCTACACTAGCTTTGCTAGTTTTGGCTGTCGAACCGGCAGGACGACCTGGCCGGCCTGGAGTAGCAACAGGCTTAGCACTTAATTTCTTCGCACGTTTACGAATAGCAGAAGCCTCAGCGTTTACTTTTTTCTCAATACTCTTGGTTTTAGCCCGCAAACGAGCGGCCACTAATTTGAGTTTTTTAGCATCGGCCTGTTCACGTTGTTTTAGCCAACGCTTCTCAAATTTTTCCACTGCCGTTTTAAGATCAGAAACTGAATTATCGGCTATTGTCTTCGCTGTCTTTTCAAGTTTTAGCTCAGCTGCAGCTTGTGCATCTTGAGCTTTTTTCAACACAGCCTCGATGCGAACTTCAGCCTTAGCGAGCCTAACAGTATTAGTCAACTCAGAAACAGCAAGGGAATGCGTAGTGACTGCGGCATAGGCTTTTTCGAGTGCAGCAGTACTACTCGCTGTGGTTTTATTCCTAGTAGCGGCTCTTTTTTCACGAAGCTTTTCCCTGGCAATACGTAACTTTTCGCGCTGGACATCCAACTGTTTCAGCACTTTTTTCAAATTCTTTTCCGCAGTAGTTTCAACACTACTAACAGTGCTTTTTACTACTCGTTTAGCGGGCTTCTTTTTGCTTGCAGGGCGTGGCATATAAATGCTCCTGAAAAATAATTTAAAGCAATAAACAAAAATAACTTGATTTTGTTTCAAGTGTGCGAATTTTAGTTGAAATCTTTTTTTCTGTCCACAAAATGCCCGCTAAAACAAGACAACACAGCGTTATTGGTTTGATTATTATTTTTTTTGAGACTAAATACACAAAGAGAGTGATCACAACCTGAAGATAAGTAAATTATCGAAGATTTGAACGGCAGCGAATAACGACGAAACCAAACTCTACAAATTCTATAAATGGCTACATATCAAATCTTTGAATAGTTGAATATGTAAAGGAGCGTCATTTAAACAAGGGATCATTGCGAATTTTTTTCCGCCAGATTGTAAGAATAGCTGCCGGTTCTGTTGATCTATTTCTTCAAGAGTCTCAAGACAGTCGCTAGAAAAAGCAGGGCAAATTACATCAACGCTTTCAAGGCCCCGAGTTCCCCATTTTTGTAATACCACATCGGTGTAGGGTTTGACCCACTCAAGCCGGCCAAACCTTGACTGAAAACTAAATGCCCACTGTTGAGAGGAAAGATTTAATTTTTGAGCTAAGGCCCGAGCTGTTTCCAAGCATTGGATATAATAAGGGTCACCTTGATCCACATATTTTTGGGGTATGCCATGGAAGGACATCAATAAACACTCTGCCTTACCGTTTATGTGCCAATGATTGCGAACCGAATTTGCGAGCGCTGCAATATAATCTGGGTGATTAAAGTAGTGATGAATCACGCGGATGTCAGGTATATGGCGGCATGTTTTAACCAATTCAGCAAGTTGATCATAAACGGCGGCAGTGGTACTAGCAGAATATTGCGGAAATAACGGTAGAATGACGATTTTATTGGCGCCACTATTGCGTAAACTCTCAACACTACGAGTAATAGACTGATCGCCATAAGTCATGGCATAGCTGCAGATATACTCGCGGCGACTCCTCATCCCCAAAGGTCCAAAGGGATTATCTTCGCAGTGTTCATTGTCAAAAGCTGTTTGTAAAGCGGCCACCTGACGCTCGGTGATGACCTTAAGTGGCGAGCCTTCATCTAGCCAAATAGAGCGGTAATTGTTGCTAACTTTTTTTGAGCGAAAAGGAATTATCAAGAAGTAAAGTAGTAACCACCAGAGTAACCTGGGGGCTTCAACGACTCGAGGGTCAGAAAGAAATTGACGCAAGTAACGAGCCACTGCAAATGCAGTAGGCGCCTGAGGTGTGCCGAGGTTAACTAAGATGACACCAATTTTTTCTACTGGCAAAAACAAATCCCCCGATTGCTGAACAATATAACCAACCCTGATTAATAAGTAGCAACAGCGTTAAAACCGGGGGTGAAAATGACAAAAATTAGCCAAGAGCCGCGACTATTCTCTCCTGAACCTCATCGAGAGCGCCAACACCATCAACGCGGGTAACACGAGGGGCCAAATTTATACCGCTTTCTAACTGTTCTTCATAGAACGCAACTAATGGTTCAGTTTGCTCATGATAAACGTTCAATCGATTCCGTACGGTTTCTTCACTATCATCCACACGCTGTATCAGCGCCTCGCCAGTGACATCGTCGACACCTTCTTTTTTGGGCGGATTATGGACAACATGGTAGACACGACCAGAACGTTCATGTACTCGCCGACCACTCAGCCGTGAGACAATTTCATTATCGGCAACATCAATTTCCAACACGACATCAATATTAATTGATGCGTCGACAAGCGCTTGAGCTTGCGGAATAGTGCGAGGGAAACCATCAAAGAGAAAGCCATTGACGCAATCAGCCTGCTGAATCCGCTCTTTGACCAAGTCGATAATCAAGGTATCTGAAACCAGCCCCCCTGAGGCCATAATATCTTTAGCTTTGAGCCCGAGTTCAGTGCCAGCTTTAACTGCCGCACGGAGCATATCGCCCGTAGAAATTTGAGGAATGCCGTATTTTTCTGAAATAAATTGCGCTTGTGTTCCTTTTCCAGCTCCTGGGGGGCCTAGTAGTATTAATCGCATTCATGTTCTCCGATTAGCGGACAGTTGCCTATTGCAGATATAGAGCGCAAACCCGTGACCTTTCTAATTGCTTAGCCGCCACTGCATTTCCGCCACTCTAGTTTCATGAGCCGATAATGGTTTACGGCACTAAAAAAAAGGCAGAACCTTACACTGAAAAAGCTATTTTCACAAGCTGATCAAATGACAGCTAATGTTTAGTTATTCGTCTTTTTTTCCTTGCTTTTCACTTGAAGCCATAAATTATTTTTTTCTTCCAAATTCAATTCTTCAAAATCTAGGTTGTTTACTTCTGCTATCACCTCCATTTCATGGAAGCGAGTTTCAAATTTTTGGTTGGCATGCCGTAAGCAAGTTTCAAGATTAATCCCTCGGTGGCGGCCAAGATTGATGCAGGCAAAAATTAAGTCACCCAGTTCTTCTTCAATGTGCTGTGCGTCATTATGCTCAATAGCCTCACGTAACTCAGTGAGCTCTTCATCAATCTTATCTAAAACAGGCCTGTAGTCGGGCCAGTCAAAACCATGGTGGGATGCTCGTTTTTGTAGTTTTTCTGCACGTGTTAATGCCGGCAAAGCAAGTGGAATATCAGCCAAGCGGCCCAAATCCCCTTTTATAAGCCGATCTTTAGCTTTTGCTTGCTCCCAATTCTCGCGAATTTCAGATTGATTTGGCGCCTGGCCGGCTGTTCGCTCACTTTGCAAACTCCCATCGGGGAATACATGAGGATGTCGTTTAAGGAGCTTATTGGTAAGAGTGTCAACAATTTCATCAAAGTCAAAAAGTGCTTGCTCTTTAGCAATCTGGCTATAAAAAATTATCTGAAACAACAGGTCGCCAAGCTCTTCACGCAAATGGGCAATATCACCACGTTCTATGGCATCAGCGACTTCATAAGCTTCTTCAAGCATGTGGGGCAGAATACTTGAAAAATCCTGCTTCATATCCCAGGGGCAACCGGTCTCAGGCTTGCGCAGGCGCGCCATTAAATGAATAAGCTCTTCAATAGTATAGGTTTTAGTTTTATTGCTCATTGTCAGACTTCTTTTCGAGCAGCCGGTGGGCGTCGACAATATTGTCAATTTGACAGAGCTTCGCAAGTAAATGACTCAATTCTTCCATACTTGCAACTTCTGTGGAAAATTCAGTTTCAACGAGCCCCTCTGTGGTTTCCACACTCTTTAAGGTACCGATAAACAGTCCCTCTCTGTCGATCAAGCTGGTGATGTCACGTAGCAAACCAGCACGATCGTAAGAACTTACCTTTATCTTAACGGGATAACGTTGTTGTGGAGCCCCTCCCCAGGAGACTTGTAGCACGCGGCGTGGTTCTTCAGCTTGTAGCCGTAAAAGAGCGCCGCAGTCAGAACGATGAATACTAACGCCTCGATTTGCCGTTAGATAACCACAAATATCGTCACCCGGTTGAGGCGAACAACAACGCGCAACCCGAGTTAATAAATTACCAACACCATAAATATAAAACCCCGAGTCGGCGTAACGACTAGCGTTTGATTGTTCCGATGATGCTCTACGATCCGCGACTTTTAGACTACCTTGTGCCGCGTTTATGACCTGAGTTGGGCTAAGGTCTCCCGCACCAATTGCTGCATACAACCCCTCGGCTCCATATTTATTAAATTTGCTGGCAATATTATCAATCTGTGCGATATCGATGCCCAAGTGACGAAATTCTCTATCGATAATCCGCTGCCCAGCCTCAATATTCTGCCCCCGATTTTGTGCGCGAAACCATTGCTGGACTTTTGCTCTTGCCCGAGTAGATTGCAAGTACCCCAGTGATTTAACCAGCCAATCCCGACGCGGCGCGTCTGTGTTACCGGTAATTATTTCGACCTGATCACCAGTTTTTAATGTCGAACTCAAGCTGACAATATCGCCATTTACTTTCGCTCCTCGACAACGGTGACCAACTTGAGTGTGCACCCGATAAGCAAAGTCGATCGGCGTTGCCCCCACGGGCAGGTCAATAATATGGCCTTCTGGGGTAAACACGTAGACCTGCTCGCTGCCACTTTCTAACTCGATAAAATCGCCCAAATTTTCATGCCATTCGAGTACTTGTCTAAGCCAGGCAATTTTGTCTTCATAGTTGTCGCCGGCGGCATTGTTATCGCCCGCCTTATACTGCCAATGGGCACAAATACCTAGCTCAGACTCTTCGTGCATCTCATAGGTGCGGATCTGTATTTCCACAACTTTTCGGCCCGGACCAATAACTGCGGTGTGCAATGATTGATAACCATTTTCTTTCGGCGAAGCGATGTAGTCATCAAATTCATTTGGAATATTTCGCCACTTACTATGGACGATACCCAATACCGCATAGCAATCACTGACTGTTGGTACTAGTACCCTGATAGCTCGAATATCATAAACTTGGGAGAAGCCAATATCTTTGCGATGCATTTTCCGCCAGATACTGTAAATATGTTTTGCTCGGCCGGTGACCTCATTGCGTTTACCGATTTTATCTAGCTCATCTTTGATGGTCGCAATTGCTGCTTCTATATACTGCTGACGATCAATGCGCTTTTCATCCAGTAAGCGAGCAATTTGTTGGTACTCAGCGGGCTCGAGATAACGAAAAGCCAAATCCTCCAGTTCCCACTTTAATTGACCAATCCCGAGCCGATCGGCAAGAGGAGCGTAAACATCGAAGATTTCCCGAGCAACTTGTCTACGCTTTTCCTCGGGAGCAGTTTTTACCATACGAATGGCACAGGTACGCTCTGCTAGCTTAATCAGTGCAACCCGCACGTCATCAATCACGGAAACCAGCATTTCTCTGACTTTACTAGCCTGCTGAGTGGCATCCTGACCCAGTACATTTTGCTCAGAATCATTGCGTAGACCACTGATCACCGCCATGCGCAATACATTACTAATTAATGTTGAAACCTTCTCGCCAAAGGCCTCGTGTACAGTGTTGAGGCTAAGCTTATT
>JARGOV010000001.1:40032-66295 GCA_029212965.1 Porticoccaceae bacterium | reverse complement strand
GCAGCGACAAAATGTGTAACTGTACCGCTTGTTTGCTGCCAGATCTCCGGCCCAGTGCCTTCGATATGAGCAAGAGGGTTATCAGCATTATTAAACTGGTCGAGCACCACACCCTTGCCCTCTGCCTGCATTTGTAAAGCTAGGTCACGAGCGCCTTCCATGCCCTCTTCCTGAGTGACTAAAATCAGTTCAGCACCATAGGCTAACATGGCCTCTTTGCGCTCTTTGGTCATATGGTCGGGCATGATTAAAATCATTCGATAGCCCTTTATCGCAGCCACCATTGCTAGTGCGATACCCGTGTTACCACTAGTTGCCTCGATAAGAGTATCACCAGCTACAATCGAGCCTCGGGCTTCGGCATGAGCAATCATACTCAAAGCAGCGCGGTCTTTTACCGAACCGGCTGGATTATTACCTTCGAGCTTTACTAGCACAATATTGTTACGCCCCGCGCTAAGGCGCTGTAATCGCACCAAGGGGGTATTACCAATACAGGACTCTATGGTGGGATATTCCATATTTGTGTTTTTCTCACTCACAAAATAGTCATTTTAGGACGGCTGGCCCTTACTTTCGATTTAATCGTACTAATCCCTAAGACTGCTTGGGCATATCGACTTACTTTACTAGCATACTAACAACGCGATATTTACAGCTCGCCTGTTTAGGCGCTCAAGACTACAAAGGCCAGAGCCATATCCTGTTCATCTGACAGGCTAAGATGAATAGCTTCAACCCCCAAAGCTTTAGACACTTCCAGGGCCTTGTTTGACAGCCTTATTTCTGGCGCGCCACTTAATTGATTGCTGATCAAAATGTGCTGCCATGAAACCTCGCCAATACCGGTTTTTAATGCTTTACTCAGTGCCTCTTTG
The DNA here is from genome assembly GCA_029212965.1 of Porticoccaceae bacterium. GTDB lineage: Bacteria > Pseudomonadota > Gammaproteobacteria > Pseudomonadales > Porticoccaceae > Reddybacter. The sequence continues at coordinate 65,417 of JARGOV010000001.1, read as the reverse complement.
GCGGCAAAACGCTTGGCAAGGAATGAGGCCCGCTGCCTTGGTTTCTTTTTCTGGCGAAAAGTTTCAAACTCCTCGGGACATAAAATGCGTTTGGCAAAAGCTTCCCCTTGGCGCTCTAATACGGACTCTATTCTACTGATATGCACCAGGTCACTACCAATGCTTATTACCATTTTCGTTCTACCCATCGCGCCATGGTTACTGCCCTCCCCCGAGCTTCGCGCAACTCATTTGATAAGGGTTTTGCGGAATAGTTGCCGGCTCAACAGCGGGCGCTCCCCAAGTTGGGCATGCAAGGCTATGCGTAGTAGACGTTTCGCACAACGTCTGACTTCTGTCGATTGATAATTATCCGCAGCCATGGCCAGTAAGCATTTGCCCTGAAAGCCACTTTCTTTACTACCTTCTGAAATACTATCTATACGAATAAAGCCCTGATCAGGGCTAAAGTGGTAATACTCGGTTGCTGTAATAGGCCGGTTTTCAATGATTTCATGGGTCAGATCGAAGCCATACCCCATTTCCTCTAGTAGTAACAGTTCAAAACGTCGCAATAGAGGTTCCGCGTCATAGTGAATACCAAGCTGCACGACAAGCTCAGCATAGCACTCAAATAATCTTGTATGAGGTGCGTACTCGGGCAAGAGCCGCACTAATAATTCATTCAGGTATAAACCGATATACAGCTTTTCCCCTTGTAGGGATGGGGGATTACCCACGGTTTCTACTACTGTCAGATTTTTGAGATCACCTTTGCCCCTCCACGACAGAGATAACGGCGAAAAAGCCTGTAGTTGATGGCCGCCAGATTTTCGCTTACCCCGATTACCCTTAGCCACTGCACGCAGGCGACCAAAATCGAGAGAAAATAAATCCACCAGCTGACTACTCTCGCGATAGTTTCGTGTGTGCAGTACGTAGGCTTTTTGCTTTTCCGTGTTCATGCTGGTTTTAATACAGCCATAACAGCGGAGCTAAAACAGGCAAAACCCCTGACTTACTCATTAACACCCCCAAACGGGTAGTTTAATCTTGATAACCCAGACTGCGTAATGCGCGCTCATCATCAGACCAACCACTGCGGACCTTTACCCACAAGGTCAACATAACTTTACTATCAAATAATCGTTCCATATCGATGCGTGCAGCCTGGCCTATACTTTTTAGGCGTTGACCTTTTTCGCCAATTATTATTTTCTTTTGACCTTCGCGCTCAACTAATATTAATGCGTTAATGTGCCGAATATGCCCTTTTATTTCGAAGGCTTCAATCTCGACTGTAATCTGATAAGGCAACTCCGCCCCGAGTTGTCGCGTGATTTTTTCACGCACCAGCTCAGCGGCGAGAAAACGCTCAGAACGGTCAGTAATTTGCTCTTCCGGGAAAAGAAAACCGCTTTGCGGGATATGTTCGATAATTTGATTCTCCAACATATCTAGGTTTTTTTTCTGTAATGCAGAAACTGGAATAATCTCGGCATCAGGCATAACGCCTTGTAAATACTCTATGTGGGGTAAGAGTTCCGCAGTATCTTCTAACCTGTCAATTTTATTGATGGCGATAATGAGTGGTGAAGCAGATGCGCGTAGCCTCTCTGCAACAGATTGATCAGCTTCTGTCCACAACAAGCGGTCGACGACAAAAACAATCGCATCAACATCGCGAATCGCTGTTTCTGCTGCCTTATTCATATAGCGATTAATTGCCTTATCCTGGCCACTATGAATACCCGGAGTATCAACAAAAATAAGCTGGTAGTCGTCTGCCGTTTTAATGCCCAATACATTGTGGCGCGTGGTTTGCGGCTTACGCGATGTAATGCTCAGTTTTAAACCGAGTAGATGGTTCAGCAACGTCGATTTGCCAACATTAGGGCGACCGACGATAGCGACATAGCCACAAAGCTGTTGATTGTCTTCGTCTAGCATTCAGTCCTCATCCTTTTCCATGCGTGTTATTTCATTTTCTGCAGATAATGCAGTGCTATTTGCGCCGCGGCCTGTTCCGCCTTACGGCGACTACTGGCCTTACCTCTATAATCACCAGGCTGGCATTCAAGGTAACATTGCACTTCAAAGCGTTGGGCATGGCCCTCACCACTGACTGCCAAAAGTTTGTACTCAGGTAGAGATTCACCTCTACCTTGTAAATACTCCTGAAGACGAGATTTTGCATCTTTGTGCTCATCAGCCAACGACAAATTTTGCAATAAAGACTCAAACCATGTGATAAGACAAGCTTGGCAAGTCGCAAATCCAGCATCGAGAAAAATAGCGCCAATCACAGCTTCATAAGCACCAGCCAAAATCGAATCACGTCGAAAACCACCACTCTTTAATTCACCAGAACCGAGTCGAAGCTGATCCCCCAGGTCGATTGCCCGTGCCATCTCAGCCAAAGCCTCGCCTTTAACGAGGGCAGCTCGCAAGCGGCTTAAATCCCCTTCACTGGCAGTCGGGAACTGTTGATAAAGCATTTCACTAATAACCATGTCTAAAATGGCATCGCCGAGAAACTCCAATCGTTCATTATTGTTTGCGGAAAAACTGCGATGAGTTAATGCTTGCTCAAGTAAGCGAGGGTCAGAAAAACTATGGCCCAGACGGTTAATAAAGCGTTGAAGGGAGATATTCACCAATATCTAACGTCGCTAAAAAAGCTAGAGTGTAGAAGTGTCATAGGTATTTTCAAAAACAACAACAATATCGACATTGGCAAATAAATGAACTCGACGTTCATAATCGAGGCGCACGATAGTTGCCGTTTTTTTTCGCTCAATGACTGTATCTTTGGCATTCACATCACGCACATTATTAATGGTAAAAGAGTCTTGTAGGCGTCTGCGTATTTTACTATCACTGAGCTTGTGAATAGGTTCGTTAGACAAGGATTGTAGCGCTGCATTGACGAATGAATTATCAAGATAAAGAGGGCCAATCGCTGCTGCAATGGTTAGGAAAAAACCGGCAATGGCTAAAACCAGTAAAACACCTAGTGCCGATAAGCCTCGCTGTTTATGTTGTTTCATTATTTTTGCCCACCCGACTTAACGTATTGTTCCCACTGTATCAAAACTGGGTATGCTTAGCACTTTCTCCCAGTGCATCCACACAGCAAAAGCCTTACCCACAATATTCTCTTCCGGGACCGCCCCCCAGACGCGACTATCACTACTGTTATCGCGATTATCACCTACCATAAAATAATGCCCTTCCGGCACCACGGTGCTAAAATTTCTGCCCAATCGTCCCGGGTTTTGATGCTTTCGAATGAGGTGGTCAACGCCGGCTAAATTTTCCATCATCACCTGAGCATTGCTGACTGAATTGGACTCCGCACGGCTTTTGTCAATGAAATAAGGTTCCGCAGTCTCAAGTGTCGACTGAAGCATTTTTTCGCCATTAATAAATAGTACGTTATTGATAATGCGGATCTCATCACCGGCTAATCCAATGACTCTTTTAATAAAATAACGCTTATCATTCGGTGGGAAAAACACCATCACATCACCACGCTCCGGTTCGCCCAGCGAGACTATTTTGGTACCACTCACTGGCAACCGTAGACCGTAGGCGAATTTATTGACCAAAATAAAATCACCAATTTTTAAGGTGGGAATCATCGAGCCGGAGGGAATCTGGAAGGGTTCGACAATAAAAGAACGTAGCACTAAAACGACAAGTAATACCGGAAAAAAAGGGGCTGTCGATTCAATATACCAGGGAGGGGCATCATCAGAGTCGCGTAACTTGGAGAAAAAGAACCGGTCAGCTAGCCACATAAATCCAGCAAATGCCGTTAGAACAACTAAAATCAGTGGGAAATCGAAATCCATCATTAATTATCCGTTTTAAGTACTGCGAGAAATGCTTCCTGGGGAATTTCAACAGAACCCACCTGCTTCATGCGTTTTTTACCGGCTTTTTGCTTCGCCAATAGTTTTTTCTTGCGCGACACATCGCCGCCATAACATTTTGCCGTCACATTTTTACGTAGCGCTTTGACCGAGCTGCGCGCAATTACATGCCCACCGAGCGCTGCTTGAATAGCCACGTCAAACATCTGCCGAGGTACTAATTCTTTCATTTTATCGGTAATTAAACGACCTTTTTGCTGGGCATTATCGCGGTGAACAATCAAGGCTAGGGCGTCCACTTTATCGCCGTTAATTAAAATATCGAGGCGTACCAAGGGTGCTACCTGAAAGCGTTTAAAGTTGTAATCCAAGGAAGCAAAACCTCGACTGACCGATTTCAATCGATCAAAAAAGTCCATCACGACATCAGCCATCGGCATTTCGTAAATCAGTGAAACTTGGTCTCCGGTAAATTGCATATCTTTTTGTACACCACGCTTTTCAACACACAATGAAATGACATTACCGACATAATCCTTAGGGACCAGAATATTGGCTTCACAGAGGGGCTCTCGCATTTCATCAATCTGCCCCGGGTCGGGGAGATCCGAGGGGTTGGAGATATAAAGTAACTCGCCGTTAGCGTGCAGTACCTCATAGACTACTGTTGGCGCAGTACTGATTAAGTCGAGATTGTACTCGCGTTCCAAACGCTCCTGGATAATCTCCATATGCAACATGCCAAGAAAGCCACAGCGGAAACCAAAGCCAAGGGCATCGGAACTTTCAGGTTCGTAAAAAAGCGAAGCATCATTGAGGGTAAGTTTTGCTAGTGCTTCGCGGAAATCCTCAAAGTCTTCAGAATTAATCGGGAACATACCCGCATAAACTTGGGGGTTAACCTTCAGAAACCCCGGTAGCGACTCAACCTCTGGCGTACTAGAGTGAGTAATGGTGTCACCGACTGGCGCGCCATGGATGTCTTTAATACCAGCCACCACAAAACCCACCTCACCCGCACGCAGCACATTGGTTTCTGTTCGCTTGGGTGTAAAAACGCCAATACTATCGGTGATATGTGCTTTTCCAATACTTTTGGTAATGATTTTGTCGCGACGCGTCAAGGTGCCCTGCATCACACGAACCAGGGACACAACACCGAGATAAGTGTCAAACCAGGAGTCAATAATTAATGCTTGTAAAGGCGCATCAATGTCGCCGCTAGGGGGGGGGATTTCAGCCACCAACTGCTCAAGAACATCTTCAATACCAAGCCCACTTTTCGCACTACAAAGCACGGCATTTGTAGCATCAATGCCTATAATATCTTCAATTTCCTGACAAACCCGTTCAGGCTCTGCTTGGGGCAAATCCATTTTATTCAGTACCGGGATCACTTCTAGACCTTGGGCAATTGCGGTATAGCAGTTGGCTACTGATTGCGCCTCAACACCCTGTGCGGCATCGACGACCAATAATGCACCTTCACAAGCGGCAAGAGAGCGAGACACTTCATAGCTGAAGTCAACATGACCCGGTGTATCAATAAAATTGAGTTGATAAGTTCGCCCATCACCAGCCGTGTAGGCAAGTGTCACGCTTTGTGCTTTGATGGTAATACCGCGCTCGCGCTCGATGTCCATCGAATCGAGCACCTGGCTATCCATTTCCCGCGCAGTCAGTCCCCCGCAATGCTGAATAAAACGGTCGGCGATAGTGGACTTACCATGATCAATATGGGCGATGATGGAGAAATTACGAATATGACTGAGGTCTGACACAGGGTTTGTAGGATCCATAGCTTTGGAGGGGTTTAAACGACGCGAATTCTAGCGTATTTAGTCCCTGTAAGCTATGAATCCTATTCAGTAAGCATTGCCCGATACGTGCAAATAAAGACGAGGGGTTATTTAATCTCAATCGTGCGAAAGATTGAGCGGCCGCGACGAAAAAACCGAAGCGCCACTGGCGTGCCCGTTGGCAATTCTGCCAGTATCTGCTCATAATCATCCACGTCATCAAGTGTTTGATAGCCTAGCTGCACGAGGGTATCGCCCACTTTCAAACCTGCATCACTAGCGGGCGAATTGGGGTAAACCTTAACGACTGACACACCGCCTAACAAACGTCGTCCTTCCAAGGCTTCATCATCGAGTTCGGCAACTTCCATGCCGAGAATATCACCACCACTCGCAGCGACCGAACTTTCGCCAGGGCGTGCACCGATTTCAACGCTCAGCGCTCGCTGTTTACCTCTTCGGATAACGCTAGCTTCGACCTTTTGACCCGCCGACAAAAGCCCAACAATATGTGGCAAATCACTAGCATCCACCACAGCCTGGCCGTTAAAACCTATTACAACATCGCCGGCCTTAAGGCCCGCTTTATCAGCCGGACCACCCGGCTCGAGTTGGGCAAGCAGTGCACCCTGTGGTTTTTCCAGACCCAGAGATTGCGCTAAGTTTCTATCTACGTCCTGAATATAGACGCCCAGCCAGCCTCTATCCACACGGCCCTTTTCTTTTAGTTGCGAAACAACTTCAAGAGCAACACTGACCGGTATCGCGAAAGATAGTCCAATTGACCCCCCCGAACGGGTATAAATTTGCGAATTAATACCCACCACTTCACCCGCAAGGTTAAACAGAGGGCCGCCAGAATTACCGGGGTTAATCGCCACATCAGTTTGAATAAAGGGAACGTAATCTTCTCCCCGAGCAGTGGGAATACTACGTCCAATGGCACTGACAATACCGGTGCTTGCCGAATAATCAAGACCAAAAGGTGAGCCGATAGCTACGACCCATTCGCCTACCTTCAGCTCGTCAGGGTGTCCAAAATGAACGACCGGCAAATTTTTCTCGTCAACCTTCAACAGAGCCAAGTCCGACCGAGGGTCGAGGCCAATAATTTCGGCGTCATATTCTCGCCTGTCGTTCAAACGTACGGTGATTTGTTTGGCGCTACCGACTACATGGTTATTGGTAAGGACATAACCGTCAGCAGAAATAATAAAACCCGAACCCATGGACCGAGCTTTTCGTTCTGGGCTGCGTCTTTGATTAAATAAATCCCGTAGAGCATCGGGTATTTGGCCTTGGGGAACAGCTGATCGACGTCGACTAGAATTGCTTTCAATAGCTGTAATTTTCACCACAGCTCTAGAGTTTTCTTCAATCAATTGCGTGAAATCGGGAAGTTGAGCATGGGCACTCAAAATTCCAACAAACAAACAAACAAAGGCGAAAGTCGATCGCATCAGCATCAATAGTCCCTCTTTGGCTTTACACGTTTTATAGCATTAATTATGAGTGAACTGGTTATATTCAGTTCGTGGTAATCACCGTTCCAATAAGTGAGCCTGTAATTTCGAACCGTGGGCTGTAGGATTGGCTAATCTTCCAGCAATAAAACTGCCGACAATTAAGGCTAACAAACCACAAACCATTGCTGCCAGTTCATTCTCGAAAACGCCCTCTCCCAGCCAAACCCCCAATAAAAGCAGAAACAAAGGCAATAGATAAACCAGCAAGGAGCCCTTCACCATGACGTTTTCGGCAATACCGATAGTGACATTTTGACCAACTTCAAAAGAAGTGACATCGTGATCGGCGAGAGGAATTTGTAAGCGCACAGGTCTGGCAGCCCACTTGGCCAACAGGTTTTGACCACATCCCCGTTGGGCAGCACAACTGTGGCACGATGAACGCTGAATGCCCTCAACCCACAAATGCTTGTTCTCAATAGCAAGGATTTTGACACTTTCCTCAATCAAAAGGCAGTCCCATAACGTAGTGGCGATCAAGCCGCAATAGAAGCGGTCTTTGCTCTAAAGACCAGTTGCCGAAGGATTTATCTTATTAAGACTAGGGCTCAATAGTGTGCTGGTTTCCATGTTCAGCGGGTAGAAAAATAGATTTAGAGTGTGGGTAATTGCGCTCTGCGCGCTGTGATATTAAACCTTGCATGTACGTCTGTATTTGTCGATCCATTTCAAACTGCTTAGTTCTTGGCTGTATTTCAACGTGGGAGGGCCTTGAATAAACACTACCACTATTATAAGAACCTGTGCTGACAGTACGTGCTGTAGCCTGAGGCACTTCAAAGCCCGAGGGTAATTGGAACTGGGGACCTTTGGGCTCGACTTCACCAACCTTTAATTGAAACTGCCCGTGGGTTTCGCCCTGAGCAACAAGAGGCAGCGATGTTGACGGTTCGAAAACCTGAAAATGCTGAGTACCCAGAATAGCCATTACTGCCACACTCGCCGCGATCGCAACACGCCCCAAAGATTGCGGCCATCGAGGTGCACGCTGTGGAGCAGGCTCGTTTATGAGTGCCATACTGATAGATGCGCGCAATTCAGCTGTGGAATCGACAAAGTCAGACGGCAGTTCTTTTCGCATAGCACTCGCAGCGAGGTGATAACGAGACCAGGTTGCATTGAACGCCTCATTTTCTCCCGCTTCACGCATCGCCCGGTGGAGCTCTAGCTCAGAAGCTTCATCATCCATCAAGGCCGACAGCGTCTCGCACATCTTACTACCTATTTGCTCATTCATAGGATCATACCTTCCAATGACTCATTCACTATATAAGCGATTAATTATCGATAGAAACACTATCTTCTGAATTGTCATTCGCACAGCGAGTGACAATTCCAGCTAATCTGACTAGCGTCGGTTAAAAAGGTTCCTGAATATTGACAAGACCTTTCTGTTTTTCCTTCTCCATTTCTTATGCTTTTCTCGCTTAAAGCTGACCGTCAATTAATGCTTTGACCTGCTTATCAATTGCCTCACGGGCTCTGAAAATGCGTGAACGTACTGTTCCAACCGGGCAATCCATAACACTAGCGATATCTTCGTAACTTAGACCATCAAGCTCCCTCAAGCTGACTGCTGTGCGTAAATCTTCTGGCAATGCCTGGATAGCTGTGTCGACAACTCCCTGTAGCTCATCACGAAAGGCCAGCTTCTCTGGGGAAGCCACATCGTGTAATTTATCAGCACCACCCAAATACTCCGCATCCTCCACTTCAAGGTCACTCGCCGGAGGGCGGCGGCTACGCGACACCAAAAAGTTCTTTGCTGTATTCACGGCGATACGATAGAGCCAAGTATAGAATTGACTATCCCCACGGAAAGAACCAATGGCTCGATAGGCCTTAATAAATGCTTCCTGCACGATGTCTTTGACCTCTTCTCGATCATAGACATAACGACTAACGATGGCTGACACCTTGTGCTGATATTTAATGACCAACAAATCGAAAGCGCGTTTGTCACCCTTTTGCACCCGGGCAACTAGCTGCTTATCGGTATCTGTCTCATTGTTGGCGGTCATCCTCTCTCCAGCTGATTACACATTTTCTCACCCCTCTTCTAGACCACCAGCTATTCGTTTGGTTAACGGCTCACCTTGCCAGTCCGCAATCCCACCAGTGGGTTTTTTTCGGACGCTATACTATCATGTCAGCCTTGCAGTAGTCGCAGCGCGTCGCGCATTGCGACTAATTTTAATAGCTATACTACCCGAAACCCTTCAGTGAAAACCTTGACGTGAAAAAAACCTACAAGTATGAAGTCCTCATCATCGGCAGTGGTGCCGCAGGCATGACACTTGCTCTGCACCTTGCTCCCGATCACCGGGTTGCTCTGTTGAGCAAAGACCAGCTACAGACTGGTTCGACTTGGCTCGCTCAGGGCGGCATTGCCGCTGTATTTAGTGAAGACGATAGCGTCGATTCTCACGTTGCCGACACGCTAACCGCTGGTGCCGGGCTGTGTCACGAAGATGTGGTTCGTCAAACGGCTGAACAGGGACCAGAAGCAATGCAATGGCTCATCAATAATGGCATGAAATTCAGCCGCAATGAGCAAGGCGATGATTACCATTTAACCCAGGAAGGCGGCCACAGTCACCGACGTATTCTTCACAGCACCGATGCCACGGGGCAGGCCCTGTCGAGCACACTCGCTGAAAAAGTGTTGCAAACACCTCATCTTGATGTATTTGAACAGCATGTTGTAGTTGATCTAACGACCCAAGCCGATACTAACTCGAGGAGCTTTCGATGTAACGGAGCTTATGCCCTCGATACCCAGCGAGATCGTGTTTGTCTGTTTCAGGCAAAGGTTGTCATTCTCGCCACTGGCGGTGCCAGTAAGGCTTACCTCTATACCAGTAATGCTGACGGTGCTAGTGGTGATGGCATCGCCGCGGCTTGGCGCCGGGGCTGTCGTGTTGCCAACATGGAATTTAATCAGTTCCATCCAACCTGCCTCTTTCACCCCAAAGCCAAAGCCTTTTTAGTTTCCGAAGCGCTACGCGGTGAGGGTGCCCACCTGCTATTGCCTGACGGTAAACGTTTCATGTTCGATTTTCATCCCAAGGGAGAATTAGCCCCTCGAGACATTGTCGCTCGCGCCATTGACCATGAGATGAAGCGCCTCGGTTGCGACTGCCTTTATTTAGACATCAGTCACAAACCGGCTGATTTTATCGACAGTCACTTTCCCACAGTAAAAGCCCAGTGTCTTGAATTTGGCATCGACATTACCCGTGAGCGCATCCCCATTGTGCCCGCCGCTCATTATACCTGTGGCGGCATTGTCACCGATAAACAGGGCCATACTGATCTCAACAACCTCTACGCTATTGGAGAATGCGCATTTACAGGCCTGCACGGAGCTAACCGCATGGCTAGTAATTCCCTATTAGAATGTCTGGTGTTTGCCCGGGAAGCGGCCGTCAGTATTCGCGAAAGTATCGGCTCGATTCCAGAACCTAGTTACACCAAAGAGTGGGATTCTTCACGGGTTACCTACTCCGATGAAGATGTCGTTATCTCTCACAACTGGGATGAGCTGCGACGATTTATGTGGGACTACGTTGGTATTGTTCGCACCCGCAAACGGCTAGAGCGAGCAGAAAACCGCGTGCGATTATTACAACGGGAAATTCAGGAGTACTACAGCAACTATAAAGTGAGTCGCGATTTGCTCGAACTGCGAAATCTCGCTCAGGTTGCCGAATTAATCATTCGCTCAGCTATACTGCGCAAGGAGAGTCGTGGCCTACATTACACTCTGGACCACCCGCAGCTAGCCGCAGTAGCCAAAGATACTATTCTAGTGCCGATGAACTTCGCTGGTCAGGATATTATTGTCAGTAAAACATAGCAGGGCTATGAAAGCCTTTATGTCGTAGAGGCTTTCATAATAGCAAGTAACTGACGAAATTTAATGGGACCGAATAAAACAGGAGTAATGAAGCAGCGATAGGTCCGCCCTGCTTCTGTTGTCAACCTGACAAGCGCTAAGTAACGACTAAAATAATCAAGCCCGTAAGCCGATAAAGCACAATGCTGGCCATTTATCGAGGCCGTAACACCTGTGTTGTTCACAACAAAAGATTCAACGACAGCTGACAGCCTTGTAGCCTCGCGTGCCCTTAAAAAGACCAGCAACAGTATTAACTCTAGCAAGCCGGTATACATTGCATCGCTAACAAGACAATAAATAAGCAACGCAATTAGCCCTGCAAGCACGCATTGGAGATACTGTACCTGCAAACGCTGAGCAACACAGGATTCTTTAAAGTTGAATTCAGCGTGCAAGTACACGCTGAGTGTCACGAATGATGGTAACAATCGTTGCTGTGCCTTTATTTTCAGGCTCTTTACGGCCCATCAGCCAGGCAAACAAATCCTGGTCTTCACAGCCAAGCAGGCCCTGGTAGAGTGCTTGCTCAGCAGGCTTTAATTCATCATAGGTATTTTCAAGAAAAGTTTGCAATATAATATCTAGCTCCAGCATACCGCGACGACTAGCCCAAAAAAGACGGTTTTTATCCATAAAACATTCAGCCACTAATTTATCTTGATAAAGCACTTCACACTTAAATTTCTGAGAGGCATTATAATGCAAACCTTTACAACTACCCATCTAAATAGCGAATAGAAATGACTGACACCAAAGACACTGCCAATATAGAAAGTTGGCAGGATTTCCTTATCCAGCAAGGCGCTTTAATAACTGGGGGTCTGGTCACCTCCTTTGGCGAGACACCAACCGATTATCCAGAGCTGAAGGCGACATTGACTGACCTTGGTGATCTAGGTGTTTTAGCCCTCGAGGGTACTGACAGTAAGCGCTTTTTACAGGGCCAAAGTACCAGTGATACGGCACAACTCAGAGCAAATATCGTTTTACCCGGTGCAGTTTGCAACGCCAAAGGACGCATGTTGAGCTCCTATCACGCGATCGAACCAGAAACAGACAAGCTACTGCTAATCATGCATCGCCCGCTCGTTGATAAGACAATCAACAATCTGGGCAAATACGCGGCTTTTTTCAAAACTTCGTTAAACAATGCCAGTGACAACTATCGTCTATTAGGCATTAGTGGTGGTGATTGTGAGTCAGTACTTGAAACTCATTTTGACGGTATACCCACAGCGGTTAATCAACTTTGCATCACTGAAAATTACTTACTGCTGCGCACATCCCCACGACAATTTTTGGTGCTCGTAAAAGCAGCCCTGGCTGAACAGCTCTGGCAAAAACTAGCGATCAGCTTTACTCCCACCGGGATAGCATACTGGCAACTGCAATCGATTCGTGCCGGCCAAGCCCGGGTGCAGAGTGAAACAATCGAGCAGTTTGTGCCTCAAATGCTCAATCTACAGGTAACTGGGGCCGTTAATTTTAAAAAGGGCTGCTATACGGGGCAGGAAATAGTCGCCCGTATGCAGTACCTGGGAAAACTCAAACGCCGGACTTACCGCGTGATACTCAAAAACGCGACGCCGCCACAAGTGGCAACAGAAATTTACGACAGCGCAAATAATAAACTGGTCGGCAGTGTTTTATCAGCTGCCTCCGCTGATGAAAGCAGCTGTGAAATGCTCGCGGTGTTACACGAAGAGCAAGCCACTGCATCTTCTTTTATCATTAATAGCGAAACTGTTGCGGTGGATATCGCCGAATTACCCTATTCATTCATTAGCCCTTGATGGAATGGCTTGTAGAGTACCAGTCTCTTTTTACCTGGATGGCCATTATTTCAGTATTAACGTTTATTATCAGTTTGCTGACCCTACCCTGGCTAGTTGCTCGTATTCCCAGTGACTACTTCTGTCACAAGAAACGGAGTCTTACGCCTTTAAAAGAAAGTCACCCCATCCTCAGAATCGTGATTTTAATCAGCAAAAATTGCTTAGGTTGGATACTTCTACTGGGAGGGATCATGATGCTTTTTATCCCCGGGCAGGGACTATTGACCATAGCTATAGGTTTGCTACTGATGGACTATCCGGGAAAATTCACGCTCGAGCGCAAGATAGCCAGCAACCCTAAAATTTTCAACGGCCTTAACTGGCTGCGCGCAAAGGTCAGAGCACGACCTCTTGAAATCGATGAAAACTAGAGATTAGCAATCTCAGTTCTGAAAGAAAAATCAGGACTCATTAATCGACAATAATTCTATTTTATAGCCATCGGGATCTTCAACAAAAGCCAATACAGTACTGCCGTGCATCATTGGCCCCGCTTCCCTTACAACAGCGCCACCCTGTCTTTTAATTTGCTCACAGGTTGCATAAACATCCTCCACACCTATGGCGATATGGCCATAGGCATCACCATGCACATAGCTCGTAGTGTCCCAATTATGAGTGAGTTCAAGTACAGTATTTTCTTTTTCCGAGCCATAACCCAAGAAAGCCAGGGTAAAGCGGCCATCAGGAAAATCTTTTTTACGCAATAGCTTCATACCCAGTAAGTCAGTGTAAAAGGCAATCGATTTATCTAAATCGCCAACGCGTAGCATTGTATGTAGTAATTTCATTCCAGTCCTCTTACAAACGGGGTTAAATTCAAACGACCTAGAATAACAAATAGACATTATTAAAGTGTCTGTCACTTTTCTAAGTTGAGTATTACAAGCCCGTTCATACCCACTTTCGGATTCGGTGGAACTGCCAATAGTGGGTTTGAACCGGCATGGGTTTGCAGGGCTGAGATAAGACTATCTCTTCAGTCTCTGCCGAGGCGCAAATACGAAATATAACGATACCAGAGATTAACATCAGCTAACATGCACCCTTATATAAGCAGAAGCGCCACATTAACAGTTCGAAGTAAGTAGCCTCCCCCTGATCCATTACCCTAAAACATGGAGAATGGACTAGGAGCTCTAAAGTCTAAGCGCCACAACGGTTCTGGTCTTCGACACCTCTTATCATCTGATATATCAATTACGTGGCTAAAACAACTAACAGCATGACCATTGGTGATACTGCTAATAACTAGCGGTTTTTATTAGCCGCAATACGCAGGCGCAGGGCATTGAGTTTAATAAAGCCCTCTGCATCTTGCTGGTCATAAGCGCCAGCATCATCATCAAAAGTGGCAATGCGCTCATCAAATAAGCTATTTTCGGATTTGCGTCCGATAACCGTCACATTGCCCTTGTAAAGTTTCAGACGAACGACACCATTAACGTATTGCTGAGACTCATCAATCATGGTTTGCAACATTTGTCGTTCTGGCGACCACCAGTAACCGTTGTAAATCAGGCTGGCGTAACGGGGCATCAACTCATCTTTTAGGTGGGCGACTTCCCGGTCGAGGGTGATCGACTCGATAGCCCGGTGAGCCTTAAGCATGATAGTGCCGCCCGGTGTCTCGTAACAGCCTCGGGCCTTCATGCCCACGTAGCGATTTTCGACAATATCAGCACGGCCAATGCCGTTGGCACCACCCACTTTATTGAGCAGTGTCAGCACTTCAGCCGGCGTCATGGTTTTGCCGTCGATGGCAACAATATCGCCTTTTTCAAAGCTTAATTCCATGTACAGCGGCTTGTCGGGAGCAACTTCAGGCGACACACTCCAGCGCCACATTGACTCTTCTGCTTCGGCCCAGGGCTCTTCAAGCACACCGCCCTCATAAGAAATATGCAACAAATTGGCATCCATCGAATAGGGAGACTTCTTTTTGCTGGACGAAAAATCAACGGGGATATTGTGCTCTGCACAATAGGCCATCAAGGTGTCGCGAGAGGTTAAGTCCCACTCTCGCCACGGTGCAATAACTTTAACCCCAGGCTTTAAAGCGTAGGCGCCCAATTCAAAACGCACCTGATCATTACCCTTGCCAGTAGCGCCATGAGAAATAGCATCGGCGCCAGTTTCATTGGCTATTTCGATTAAACGTTTAGCAATCAATGGCCGCGCAATGGATGTCCCCAGCAGGTACTCACCCTCATAAATCGTATTGGCGCGGAACATGGGGTAGACAAAATCCCGGACAAACTCTTCGCGCAGGTCATCAATATAAATTTCTTCAATACCCAGGGCTTTGGCCTTGGCACGTGCTGGTTCGACTTCTTCTCCCTGTCCAATATCTGCGGTGAAGGTAACCACCTCACATTGATAGGTTTCCTGTAACCAGCGGACAATTACCGAGGTATCGAGCCCACCGGAATACGCCAAAACCACTTTTTTAATATCGGACACGAACAATCTCCTAGAAATATTGAGAAGCCAACGAGCAAGTGCAAATTCTAAACCTTGCACCACTTTTTTGATAGCGCTCGATACAGATAGAAGCCTGTCCCGTGCGGTCGCTTTCCGGTAGGATGACCGCTTTCATTTAGCCAACAAGCCCGCCGATAAACGATGTCTACTACTCTCGACGCACTCTCCATACTCACTATTACTCGGCCCGATGACTGGCACCTGCATTTGCGTGACGGCCCTGCCCTGCGCGATACCGTCGCCGATGCCGCTCGCCATTTTGCCCGCGCCATTGTGATGCCCAACTTGGCCCCGCCAGTTACCACTACCGCGCAAGCCGGCGTTTATCGCCAACGTATTCTTACCGCTCGCCCTGAAGGCAGTGACTGGCAGCCACTCATGGTGCTGTACTTAACGGACAACACGCCCCCCGATGAAATTGACCGCGCTGTTAGCAGCGGCTTCATTCACGCCGTTAAATACTACCCTGCCGGCGCGACCACCAATTCGGACTCCGGTGTCACCGATATAAAAAACGCCTATGGGGTACTAGAGCGTATGGAAAAACTTGGCTTACCCCTCTTATTGCACGGCGAGGTGACCGACCAGCACATTGATATTTTCGACCGAGAAGCCGTCTTTATTGAACGCACTCTTGCTCCCCTCTGCACCCAGTTTCCGCGCTTGAAAATTGTGCTCGAACATATCACCACAGCACAGGGCGCACAGTTTGTCGCCAGCGGCGGCGATAATATAGCCGCTACCATCACACCCCAACACCTGCTCTATAATCGCAATGACTTATTAGCGGGTGGTATTCGCCCCCACAACTATTGCTTGCCCATTTTAAAGCGTTCTACCCATCAACAAGCCTTAATTGAGGCGGCGACCGGTGGCAGTGGCAAGTTTTTTCTCGGCACCGATTCTGCTCCTCACCCGCAAAGCAAAAAAGAAAGTGCTTGTGGTTGCGCTGGTTGTTATTCACACCATGGCGCTATCGAACTCTATGCTGAAGTCTTCGACCGGGCTAACGCACTGGATAAACTCGAAGGCTTCGCCAGCCATTTCGGCCCCACCTTTTATGGTTTGCCGATCAATGAAAAAAAATTAACCCTGCGTCGCAGCCCATGGCAACTACCTGCAACAACCCAGCTCGGCGATGATCTCATGGTGCCCTTTTACGCGTCTGAAACGCTACAATGGGCCGTTGTTGATGGAGAAAGTAATGGATAGCGAGGTAAGCATGTCGGCGGCCGGTTCTATGGGTGACTTTAGTAGCGAATTTATTGCCGAGCGCTTTCGCGGCTTTCTACCGGTGGTGATCGACGTAGAAACCGGTGGTTTTGAGTGTCACAAACACGCCCTACTAGAAATCGCCGCCGTGTCTCTGGTGATGGACGGATCTGGCCAGCTGGTACGCGACAAAACCATTGCGCGCAATGTCATCCCCCACGCCGATACCGTCTGTGACGAGGCCGCTCTCGAATTTACCGGTATTAACCCCGATGACCCCGACCGGGATGCGATTAGCGAAAAGGATGCCCTGCGCGATATTTTTCAGGAAATACGCCAGAGCGTCAGTGAACACCACTGTACCCGTGCCGTCATCGTCGCCCACAATGCCCATTTCGACCTCGGTTTTGTTAACGCTGCTGTCCACCGTAGTCAGATTAAGCGCAACCCCTTTCACCCCTTTTCATGCTTCGACACAGCCACCCTTGGCGGTCTTGCCTACGGACAAACCGTACTGGCAAGGGCATGTCAGTCAGCCGGTGTCCCCTTTAGCAATAAAGAGGCACATAGCGCTGCCTATGATGCCGAACGCACGGCGGAATTATTTTGCACGATTGTCAATCGCTGGCGGGAATTGGGCGGCTGGAAGCCAGCATAGCCCTGTAAACTCGATAGGCAATAGACAATAAAAAAGCGGGCTATGCCCGCTTTTTTATTGTGCCAGTCCCTAAGCTAATTCAAAAATTAAGCCTCATCAGCGGGTAATGCAGCCTCTTTGATCAACGCTTGCAACTCACCATTTTCGTGCATTTCAGTCACAATGTCGCAACCGCCGATGAGTTCACCACCCACCCACAGCTGAGGAAACGTTGGCCAATTCGCGTATTCGGGTAACTTACTGCGTATTTCAGGATTCGACAAAATATCGACATAGGCAAAGCGCTCACCGCAGGCCATCAAGGCCTGCACAGTACGCGCCGAGAAGCCACACTGAGGCTGATTAGGTGAACCCTTCATGTAAACAATAACGGGATTGGTTTCAATTTGATCGCGGATAGTATCCAGCACGTCCATTTAAAGCACCTCAAGTAATAACCGAGTAAAACACTTGGTTATTCTAACTCCTTTCAGTCAAAAAAGAAACGGCCATTGCTGAATTGTTATCAACCCCTATCTACGAAAGTAAACACGATAAATCGCGAAAAGCTCGTAAAAGGTGTTGCCAAGGACTATAAAGCTATTTAACATGTTCCGCTTTTTTCGGGCGGCTTAGTGCCGCCTGTTTTGTTTGGTATCAGTTATGCTGACTCTTTTTGAACTGATTGAAGAATAAATTATTTAAGAATTAAGAAAACTTAACTTCCTCCAAACAGGCATCCTGAGCAAACCATGACAAGTAACGCACTAATGAATACTTACGGACAACGCGCCCTGACCCTCGTTAAAGGTGAAGGTGCCTACGTGTGGGACGACCAGGGTAAAAAATATCTCGATGCCCTCGCCGGAATCGCAGTCTGCGGACTGGGCCATGCCCACCCCGCCGTCACCGCAGCCATTACCAATCAAGCGCAAACCCTCGTCCATTGCTCCAACCTCTACAATATTTCTGCCCAAGAGGCACTCGCCGACAAACTCAGCGACTTGTCTGGCATGAGCAATATGTTCTTCTCCAATTCTGGCGCCGAGGCCAATGAGGCTGCAATTAAAATCGCTCGTCTGCACGGCCACGCCAAGGGTGTTGAGCTGCCGACCATTATCGTTACTGAACAGGCTTTTCATGGCCGCACTCTTGCAACACTGACAGCGACCGGCAACCGTAAAGTGCACGCCGGTTTTGAGCCCCTGGTGAGAGGCTTTTCCCGCGCGCCGTTTAATGACATTGATGCAATACAAGCTATTGGTGAAAACAACCCGAACATTGTTGCCGTGTTAGTAGAGCCCATCCAGGGTGAAGGTGGTATCAATATTCCCGCCCCCGACTTTCTCCAGCAATTGCGCGTCCTGTGTGATACCAAAGGCTGGTTGTTAATGCTGGATGAAATTCAAACGGCCAACGGCCGCACTGGAACTTTCTTTCACTATCAGCAACACAACATTCTGCCCGACGTAGTCACCATCGCTAAAGGCCTTGGCAATGGTGTCCCCATCGGCGCCTGCCTGACCCACGGTTCTACTTCGCAGCTTATGCGGCCCGGCAACCACGGCTCCACCTTTGGGGGCAACCCTGTAGCCTGCGCAGCAGCGCTGGCTACTGTTGAAACCATTGAAAGTGAAAATCTGGCCCTGCGTGCAAGCGAACTCGGCTCTCAGCTGCTGCAAGCCTTTAATACAGCTCTAGCTAACTGCAGCACCGTCAAAGACATACGCGGCAGCGGCTTAATGATTGGCATTGAACTCAGCAAACCTTGTGCCGCACTGGTGGCTGAAGCTGCCGACAAGGGGCTACTGATTAATGTCACGGCCGGTAATGTTATTCGCCTCTTACCACCGCTGATTTTCAGCGACGAACAAGCGGAACAACTAGTCAACATTCTCGCGCCTTTAATTAAAGCATTTTAGTGGCCAATAGCGCACACTTACGGAATTCGCCATGACGGTTCAGCATTTTCTAACGTTAAATGACTTGCCCGCTGATGAGTTACGACTCATTATTGATAATGCGATCAAACTGAAAAGCCAGTTGCGCAATCACACCGCTGGCAAACCCATGGTGGGCAAAGTACTGGCGATGATCTTTGAAAAATCCTCGACTCGAACTCGCGTCTCCTTCGAAGCTGGCACCGCGCAACTCGGCGGCAGTGCGCTGTTTTTATCGCCCAACGATACCCAGCTCGGCCGCGGTGAACCGGTCGAAGACAGTGCGCGGGTGATCTCCTCAATGGTCGACATCATCATGGTGCGCACCTTCGCCCACAGCAAGATAGAAACCTTTGCCAAATACTCAAAGGTCCCGGTCATCAATGCACTGACGGACCATTACCACCCCTGCCAGCTACTTGCCGATATGCAAACTTATGTTGAACAGCGCGGTGATATTGCCGGTAAAGTGGTCGCTTGGGTCGGCGATGGCAACAACATGTGTAACTCCTACATCAATGCTGCTGCACAATTTGACTTTGAACTACGTATTGCCTGCCCCAAGGGTTTTGAGCCCGATGCCAGCTTGTGTCGGCGCCACGCCAACCGTATTAGCATTACTCAAAACCCGCGCGACGCCGTTTCGGGCGCTGATCTGGTCACGACCGACACCTGGGCATCTATGGGCCAAGAAGAAGAGAAACAGCTTCGCATCGCACAATTCAAAGGCTATCAGGTCAATCACGAACTTATGTCACTGGCTGCCAGCAACGCTCTTTTTATGCATTGCCTGCCCGCCTATCGGGGCATGGAAGTTAGCGCCGAATTACTCGAAGACGAGAATATTTCTGTCGTTTGGGATGAAGCTGAAAACCGCCTGCATGCCCAAAAAGCGCTAATGCTTCACCTACTTCAGCTCGCCACTTAGATAAACCCTAAATACTGACAAGCTCAATAATTTGACTCCAGATTCTTTTATCACAACAGGCTAGCACCACCAGACGATCTGCTATAGCTCTGCTACCAATAACAATAAAAGTACAGCTATCAATAAATGGGTTCGTACAGTAAGAATCCTTTTATGTGGTATTCAGCCGAAAAACTCACCAGGGGTTTCTCATCCTGTAAGTGACTACTTTCACTACTGAGCCGCTATAGCGGAAGTCTTGATTAGAGCAAGATTTATCGTGAAACCCTTGGTGTAACATCGTTCATAAAAAAACAATAAATAGCACATCTTGTATTGCATTTGACCAAAATTCACCCTATCTTGTATTCATTGTGAATCAGACACCATATCTAGTAAGTGGGGAAAGGCTGCGAACTAAGTTGTTAATTCTCAAACACTATTGCCTAAAGCTTGTATTCAATGAACGATAAACACGCTAAAAAAATGACCTAACAACCATGATCAAAATAATAAAAAAGCGAAGTGATTTTACTTAAGAATAAAGGATTCATTGCCCAATTCAGCATGACTAAACCATTGCTCAAGGATAGAAACTGGTGATCGTAGACCCGAATTGAATCCTTAGCATTAACAAGATACATAGGTCCACTAGTGGCCCTCTACAAACAACGCGCCTTTCAAGGGCAGGTGAAAACAATGGAAACATCAACACAAGATCAACAGTCTGCTAGCCAACCAGCTGCCGACATAGCGGCACAGTCAACCACCCAGGCACCTACTAGTCCTGTACAGGCCACAGCCCCAGGGCAACTCAAAGTTATCAAACGCAACGGTTCCGTCGTCCCCTACACTGACGAGAAAATCATTGTCGCCATTACCAAGGCCTTTCTCGCTGTGGAAGGTGCAGCGGCAGCGGCCTCGGGCCGCATTCACGAAACGGTACACGCCCTCAATGCCCAGGTTAGCGATGTTTTCAAGCGTCGTATGCCCTCTGGCGGCACTGTCCATATTGAGGATATTCAGGACCAGGTAGAACTCGCCTTGATGCGTAGTGGCGAACAAAAAATTGCCCGCTCTTATGTTATTTACCGTGAGCAACGCGCCCAAGAACGCGGCGCTGGCGAAGCCAACGCCACCCCGGCAGTCACCACCGCACAGAGCGATTACACTGGCCCCGTGATTCGCGTCACCTACCCCGACGGCAGCGACGGCCCCCTCGATATGAGCCGCCTACACACGGTGGTCAGCGAGGCCTGTGCCGGTCTTAAGGATGTCGAGGTGGACGCCATTTTGAGCGAGGCGCTGCGCAACCTTTACGACGGCGTGTCCATTGCCGACGTCAACACAGCACTGGTCATCACCGCCCGCACCTTGGTTGAGAAAGAACCCAATTACACCTACGCCACCGCCCGCCTGCTCATGGACGGCCTGCGCAGTGAAGCCTTGAGTTTCCTCAACGTCGCTACCGCCGCCACACAGCACGAAATGGAAGGCCTCTACCCCGATGCCCTGAAGGCTTACATCAACACCGGCATTGAGCTAGAGCTCATAGCCCCCGAGTTAGCCGACTACGATCTCGATAAAATGGGCCAGGCCATTAATGCGAGCCGCGACCTGCAGTTCACTTATCTCGGTCTGCAAACTCTCTATGACCGCTACTTTATTCACAGCAACGAAACCCGCTTCGAGCTACCCCAATGCTTTTTTATGCGCGTTGCCATGGGGCTTGCCGCACAAGAAGAAAACCGCGAAGACCGCGCCATAGAGTTCTACAACCTGCTCTCGTCTTTCGATTACATGAGCTCAACGCCAACGCTATTTAACGCCGGCACCTTGCGCCCTCAATTGTCGAGCTGCTACCTGACCACTGTCCCCGACGACCTCGAAGGTATTTACGGCGCCATTCAAGACAACGCCATGCTCTCCAAATGGGCTGGCGGCCTGGGCAACGACTGGACACCCGTGCGTGGCCTCGGTGCTTATATCAAAGGCACCAACGGCAAATCCCAAGGCGTTGTCCCCTTCCTGAAAGTGGTTAACGACACCGCCGTTGCCGTGAATCAGGGTGGCAAGCGCAAGGGTGCCGTCTGTGCCTACCTTGAAACTTGGCACATCGACATCGAAGAGTTTATCGAGCTGCGCAAAAACACCGGTGATGACCGTCGCCGCACCCACGATATGAACTCGGCGAACTGGATTCCCGACCTGTTTATGAAGCGCGTGTTTGAAGACGGTCAGTGGACATTGTTCTCACCGAACGACACGCCGGACCTGCACGATCTCTACGGAACCGCCTTCGAGCAGCGCTACACCGAATACGAAGCCCGCGCCGAAAAAGGGGAAATGCGTCTTTTCAAAACCCTCCGCGCCCAAGACCTATGGCGCAAAATGCTCGGCATGCTGTTTGAAACGGGGCATCCGTGGATGACCTTTAAAGACCCCTGCAACGTGCGTTCACCCCAGCAGCACGTCGGCGTGGTGCACTCCTCTAACCTGTGCACCGAAATCACCTTGAACACCAAAGCCAATGAAGAAATTGCCGTGTGCAATCTCGGTTCCGTCAACCTCGCCCAGCACATTGACGACAATGGCCAGCTCGACAACGACAAACTGAGCCGCACCGTGCGCACAGCCGTGCGCATGCTCGACAACGTGATCGACATCAACTACTACTCCGTCGACACCGCTCGCCAATCCAATATGCGCCATAGGCCCGTAGGGTTGGGCCTGATGGGCTTTCAAGATGCCCTCTATCAAATCAAGGTGCCCTATGCCTCTGACGCGGCGGTCGAATTTGCCGACCGCTCCATGGAAGCCATTAGCTACTACGCCATTCAGGCCTCTTCCGATCTCGCCGCCGAGCGCGGTAGTTACCCCAGCTTCGACGGCTCACTGTGGAGCCAGGGCATACTGCCTATCGACTCACTCGACCTGCTCGAACAACAACGCGGAAGCGATTATCTCGACGTCGACAAAAGCCAAACCCTCGACTGGGACAGCCTGCGTGCCACCGTACAAAGTCAGGGCATGCGCAACTCCAACGTCATGGCCATTGCACCGACCGCCACCATCGCAAACATCACCGGGGTCAGCCAGTCAATTGAGCCGACTTATCAAAATCTCTATGTGAAATCGAATCTCTCCGGTGAATTCACCGTGGTTAACGCCTATTTGATTCACGACCTCAAAGAGCGCGGCCTGTGGGACGAGGTGATGGCCAACGATCTAAAATACTTCGACGGCTCAGCACAACCCGTCGAGCGTATTCCCGACGACCTCAAGGCACTTTACGCCACCGCCTTTGAAGTGGGCCCCCAGTGGATTGTCGACGCTGCCAGCCGTCGCCAGAAATGGCTCGACCAGGCTCAGAGCCTCAACCTTTATCTGGCTGAAGCCAATGGCAAAAAGCTTGACATGACCTATCGCATGGCCTGGTTTCGCGGTTTAAAAACCACTTACTACCTGCGTTCACTGGCCGCGACGACCACAGAAAAGTCGACCATTCAAACCGGCCAACTGAACGCCGTTTCGTCAGAGGCAGCCCCCCTCGCCGCCGGCCCTGCGCCTGTGCCCGAGGCTTGCTCATTGGACGACCCCGATTGTGAAGCCTGCCAATAATTGCCCATACCGGCCTAGCCCTCGCCAACAGTGACGGCTAGGCCGCTTAACAGCAAAGGCACCATGTGCAATACAGATACAACACAGCTACAACACAACAAACATCAGCAATAAGATTTGAGGAAAAACAATGTTAAGTTGGGACGACTTCAACAGCGACGCACCAATCAAAACCTTTAAGCCCCAGAGCGTGCCCGCCTCCGTTCGGCAAGAAGCCCTGAAACAAACACAACCAGCAACACCAGTACGTCAGCCGGCCCCAACACCGCAGCAAGCGGCAGCCGTTAAACAGGCAATTCTTAAAGGGAAAGAACAATCTGCTCCCACGACAGCGCCTACCTCAAGCCCAGAGGCGGTAGCTACACCGGTTGAAAGTACTACAGAGGACATCATCGACCCCAACCTCCCCGCCGCCGAGCGCGCCAAGGCGGGACTCGAAAACTTGGATATTGAGGCTGGTGTTGCCGAGCTTGAGATGGGTGCCGCACGCATTGAAGTCGATGATAAAGCCATGATCAACTGCCGCGCCGATCTCAACCAACTCGTGCCTTTTAAGTACGAGTGGGCCTGGCAAAAATACCTCGACGCCTGCTCCAACCACTGGATGCCCCAGGAAATCAACATGACCGCCGACGTCGCCACCTGGAAGAGCGAAGACGGCCTCAGCGCCGACGAACGTAAAATTGTTGAACGTTCGCTGGGCTACTTCTCCAGCGCCGACTCCCTGGTTGCCAACAACCTGGTGCTGGCTGTCTACCGCCTGATCACCAACCCCGAATGTCGCCAGTACCTATTGCGCCAAAGCTTTGAAGAGGCCATCCACACCCACGCCTACCAGTATTGCGTGGAGTCACTGGGTATGGACGAAGGCGCAATTTTCAATATGTACCGCGAAGTCCCCGCCGTGGCCAAAAAAGCCGCCTGGACCATCAAACACACTCAGGCCCTGTGCGACCCCACCTTCACCACTGGTACTCCAGAGACCGATCAGGAATTGCTCAGCAACCTCATCGCCTTTTGCTGTGTCACCGAAGGCATCTTCTTTTACTGCGGTTTTAGCCAAATTCTCTCCATGGGCCGTCGCAATAAAATGACCGGCGTCGCCGAGCAATTTCAATACATTCTGCGGGATGAATCTATGCACCTCAATTTTGGTGTCGACGTCATCAACCAAATCAAACTGGAAAACCCTCATTTGTGGACAGAGGACTTTCAGGAAAAAGCCACGCAAATGATACTGGAAGGCGCCGAACTAGAAATCGCCTACGCCCGTGACACCATGCCCCGTGGCGTGCTCGGTATGAACGCCGCCATGATGGAAGAGTACCTTCACTTTATCGCCAACCGTCGTTTGAATCAGCTCGGCCTGGCCGAACAGTATCCCGGCGCGCAGAACCCCTTCCCGTGGATGTCGGAGATGATGGATTTACGCAAAGAGAAAAACTTTTTTGAGACCCGGGTTATTGAGTATCAGACAGGGGGGGCTTTGAGCTGGGATTAAGAAAGGCAACCGCCCCCTTACTTGCCGAAAACTCCAATACGTAAACAGTATTTGTAATACCTTTTATTATCGTCTGAATAAAAGGAGCTAACCTAAAAGGTTAACCAAAGAGTTAGAGAGAACTATACGAATACTGATACTGATACTGATACTGATACTGATACT
>JARGOV010000001.1:32635-39932 GCA_029212965.1 Porticoccaceae bacterium | reverse complement strand
ATACTGATACTGATACTGATACTGATACTGATACTACTTAATTATTGATGTTACACATTGAAAAGTTACATGGTAACTTTTCAATGTGTAACGGCAATGCATATCGGATCGATAATAAAGCGATTCTCAGTATCCATTTCAATTTTGGACTCGTTATAAATATTTACGGCCAATGTGCCCAATAACTGCCCTCATCATCGCAATGTATACCGGCAACAAACAGCACCAGCCCTAAAATTCATAATTATTTTTCAATATATGAAAATTAGAAACACGAGATACTTCGACGCCTGCAAAAGCGACATACGCCCCAAACAACCAACTCGTGAGTAGTTTATGACGTTTAATCTGCGAAACATGAAGCCCAACGACTATGCTTCGGTAAGAGAATTATGGGAAACCATACCAGGCCTTCGGTTAGAGGAAGCGGATACTGAAGAAGCGATACATCGCTATTTAGCTCGAAATAGAACTTTGAGCTTCGTAGCATTAGTCGACGATAATATTATTGGTTCGGTACTTTGTGGAGAAGACGGGCGTCGAGGATACCTTCAACACCTTTGCGTCAGTGAAAAACACCAGGGTAAAGGTATTGGAAAGCAGTTATTAAAAGCGGCGATCGAAAAATTCTCGCTTCTCGAATTATTTGAAGTGAGAATATTCGTTTTAAAGAATAATAAACACGGTACTAATTTTTGGGAATCCCAAAGGTGGGAACTTCGCGAGGATATCGTTGTTAGAACGTACAAACTTTAAGGAGATTACTAGTGCAGGAATTCATCCCATGGGTCGCGATAATACTATCGCTTTTTTCAATCATAGGAACATTTTGGTTTAACCGCCGCCTTCTAGGAGTACGGGGATTATCAAATCTAGCTAATCTAATAGCGCTAGAACGAAGCATTGCTGAGATTCCTACTGTCTTTCGATTTCATGGCATATCCGCTGGCGATATTAAGCAGGCAGGCATAACCCCAGAAGAGCTGGCTTACCTTGTTGCAAGTGTTACCGCTGGAGGAGTTTACCATCGCACAGTTAATCCAGGTTCTCTAAAACCTTTTCTGTCTGGCACATACCGGCATACCATGTGCTGTACTGAAGAATTCCGAAAGGCTTGGCCTCTCGTGAAGCGCATGATGAATGAATCTGACTTCACCAAACGGATCGACGAAACCATCAAGCATGCCTGCAATGAGGGCTAACCACTCTCTGAAGCCTATTTTCCCTTTCAAGGTTAAAGCAAAAGTATCTGCTGCATCGCTGAGTTAGAGTTTACTTAACGGCATCCACTATAAAACCCCAAAAGGGTCAGGACCGATAATGGAAGAATGGTTGAACTGACTCTTCAAACTCGGATCACAAAGTACCAGAACTACCAAGATGTGTTGAGTATCGAAAACCTGCCCGAATATGATCTAACCGGTTAAACCCTGCAGAGTTCAGCCATGTGTCAGCCATGGTGTAAATACAGTATGGTCTGGTAAAATTCCCGGTTTTATTGCCCCGCTGCCTTATAGCTTTGAGCAATACATTACTAGGAAACACCACACGATGACCTTATTGACCTGTAAGCACGTTAACATTTTTTTGTCCGTATTTTGTTGTATCGCTCTTAGTGCAAGAGCTTATGAACCAGAGGCGCAAATTCGCTTTGGACAAACTCATACCCACAACACTATGGACATCCATATTCAAACTACATTGGAAAGCCACTATTCCCTTGAAGGTAGGGACAGCCTTAATGGTGACGCTATCTCAGCAACCAGCCTTGATCTAGGCTGGGGTAATTTCACAGGTGGCCTCTGGTATGGCTGGTCCCCCGATCAAAATTATGAGGAGTCACGACTCTCACTGAGCCTGGCCGAGCAGGTGGGAGATTTCGAATTCTATGCGGGCTACACCCATTTAAAGTTCCCCGATTCTCACGATAACGAAGTTGGCGTTGGTGGTGTTTGGTCAGGCTTACCGCTGCAACTTCTTGTGGGCGTAGACGCCTATTACTCCTTCGATGCTGATGGCTCCTTTTGGGAATTGAGCATGAGTCGCGCGATGGAATTCTCTGAAGGTTTAACGTTTACAGGTACGGCTATGTTCGGTATCAATGATGGTTACATCCCTGACGGGCACAGCGGCGCTAACCACTTTGGTCTACGTCTTGGCTCAGAATATTCGTTGAGCCCTTCGCTTAGCGTTACAGGTCATGCCACTTATAGTTGGGCCTTAAACCGAAATTCGCATCTGGAAGGTGACGAGCAACTGGGCAACTTTTTCCACACGGGCCTTGGTTTAGACTGGTTATTTTAAGGCAAGGAAAATAGCCTGTAATTAGCGTCCTCTATTGGGTCTAAAATAACTTGCCTTCGCCAACACCACCATAAACGCCAACAATTGATGTTCTCTCACTTTATTTTTCAATCGTCTATAGTGACGCTGGCAATGGCAACAAGCCGGCTAATAGTCGCCATTGGAAAATGAAGATTATTACATCAAATAATGTTCATAGGTTTCATTATTAACACTGGCTAATGCGGTCTCGTGAAAAATCATAATTGAAATCTTAATTAATTCAACGTCGCCCTAAATTTCTGCCCATCTCTGTTGTTTTCGCATTGAGCGTTACATAATGATTTGTCAAACAAACAGCTTTAAGCAAGACAAGCAAGTAAAACTGACAGGGAGTTAAGAAATGACCGATAAAAGAATCGTGCGCAGTAATTTAGACTACCAGGGTGAGCCACGCCATTTGCTAGTGTTTATGGATGGCACATGGAACGATGAAAATGGCATTGCGAATGATGGTATCACCACTAATATCTATAAATTATTCAGGGCACTAGAAGGCGAGCTAAATTGTGATTCTATTCCTCATACCATGACACATAAGAAACATGTCGCCCTTTATTATCGCGGTATTGGCAATGACGATGACAATAACATGCTCGGAGCATGGCACAAAGGTGCCTTTGGAGGCAGTGAAAAAAGAATCAGAGATAGCGCCTATTGTGGCATTGTTGAACACTACCGCAAAGGCGACAAGATAAGCCTATTTGGTTTTAGTAGGGGATCTTCTAGCGCCAGACTATTAGCATCTGATCTGGAAAAAGAGGGTGTTGTCGCATCAATCGAAGTACATACATGTAAAGAAGAAAACAAATCGACAGGTGCCATAGAAACTGTTTATAAAAAATATGACGACAAAAGCAAAAAAAAGAGCAAGGTGAAGGTGCATTTTCTGGGTATTTTCGACACTGTTGGCGCATTTGGAATACCCGTCGATCTGGGCTTTGGCTTTCAAAAATTGAATTTATTTAAAGATTTACAGGTAGCGGGTAATGTTAAACAAGTTGTGCATTGTGTGAGTATTGATGAAAGTAGAACCCCGTTTATTCCCACACTGTGCAATCAGGCGGGACACATTGACGAAGTTTGGTTTGCTGGTGTTCATTCAGATATCGGGGGGGGTTACCGACACAATCTGCTGAGTAAAATTCCAGCCGCATATATGATCAATCGATTAAAACAGGCATTTTCAAACCAACCCATCCAATTTAATCAGGAAAAACTAGCAGAACTCAGCGAATACAAAATGACTGATGACTTTCAGCTTCACTATCATGGTGATGGTGTGGCGAAAGAAAGACGAAAAATTCAAGTTCTCAAAAATAATGAAAATAGTACCGATAAACCCAAAATTCACGAGTCTGTATTGAGTTTAATTGCTTCAAACAACGTCTATTTGAATACACCTTTCGATTCATTTTCAAGGGTTGATAAAATTCACTATTGCCCAAAGTCTGTCAACGGACTCATGGGCAACTACATAGTAGTCAGTTAGGGAGCCTTGCAGGCCGCTGCAAATATTGAGCGGCCAACATCATTACTCGAAATAACGTCAGTCTCCTCCAACAGCAACTCGTATTGATAGCAATCAAAGCGATAAATTACATTTCAACTTGCACACCTACAGAAAGCTATAATCCACAACCACCCTGCAGCTTTAGCTTGCCAATAACATTACGCTCATGAAAAAAATAATAGTTTAATCGCTAGTGCCAATGTCACCATTACAATTAAGGGTTGCACAACGGCAGTACCACGGCTAATTACCATATTAGAGCCTATACGAGCGCCTATGATTTGCGCAACTGACATGCAGAAAGCTAGCTCCCAAAGCACGTCACCACGCAAAGCAAATATCAATGCAGAACTACCATTTACCAGTAATATCATCACTTTGGTTTGAGCCGTTGCCTTACGCAGGTTATAACCACACAGCCAGACAAAAAGAAAAGGGAGAATAGAGCCCATACCGGGGCCAAAAAAACCACCGTAAAAGCCCATAGGTAAAGCCGCTACAATAGCAAACTGCTTTGAATTGAGCCGTGGAGATGTATTGCAATCGGCGACACGGGGCGAGAATAAAAAATAAAGGGCAATCACGACAAGCAGTACAGGGATCAATCTCATCAGAGTGTCGTTGCCAATCTGTTGAACGGTAAAGGTCCCAAGAATAGCGCCGCACAGTGCAAAACATAGAGACCCACGTATTTCGTAGGGAGATACGTGTCCTCTGCGATAAAAATTCCAGCTTGAAGACAACGAGCCAAGGGAGCTTTGTAGCTTATTGGTGGCCAAAGCATTGATGGGCGGCAAACCGGCCCAAAGTAAAACAGGTAAAGTCAGTAAGCCACCAGCTCCAGCAATAGATGAAATAAAACCGGCGACAAAAGCAACGAGGGTTAAGGTAGTGAGTAAAAAGGGTGATAACTCGATCAACTAACCAGCCCGCAAATTACAAAATCAATCATCATTTTATCATCCACAAGGTCCTGATATGGAATAAAACACTTTTCATTACTTGTTATTGCCTATCAGCATGAACTCTCGATGATCCTTAAATAGAAAGGTAGGCTTTAATTAAAGCTAGCTGATTGTGCCGCTTCTTTCACCCCTGTAGGATTAGCACAGAAAAATTCTAATAGGCTCATATATAGAGCTTTCAATTTCTAAAATACTTTAAGGAGAACTACTTTGTCTATTAATTACGAAGGTCGGGTTGCAATTATCACTGGTGCCGGTGCCGGTTTGGGCCGTAGTCACGCATTGTATTTGGCAAAACACGGTGCCAAGGTTGTGGTTAATGACCTCGGCGGCACAGTTGAAGGTAAAGGCGGCTCCAACTCTGCTGCTAATGCGGTCGTTAAAGAAATTCGCGAAGCTGGTGGAATTGCCGTGGCTAATTACGATTCTGTCGCCGATGAAGAAAGCGCCAAAAATATTATTCAAACAGCTCTCAATGAATACGGTCAAATTGACATTCTTGTTAACAACGCCGGCAATAATATCGAAAACAGTTTTCGAAAAATGTCGATGGATGACTTCCGTGCAGTAGTGGACGTACATTTGATGGGCGCGGTTTACTGTACTCAGGCCGCGTGGCAGCCAATGATCGACCAAGGGTATGGGCGCATTATTATGACCACCTCTGCCGCGGGCCTCTACGGCGGACATGGCCTGAGTAACTATGCCGCCGCGAAAATTGCCATGGTTGGTCTAATGAATTCACTGGTGCTTGAGGGGCGAAAACGTGGCATTACAGTTAACGCTATTGCGCCCATGGCCATGACCCGTATGTCGAAAGATGCCATGGATGATAAAACTGGCCCATTATTAAAGCCGGAATTCGTCACCTCTATTGTCGCCCTGCTGGCCTCTGAAGATCACAAAGGCACTGGCGATATTATCGCCACAGGCGCCGGTTACTACTCTAAAATTGGTATTGTCGAAGGCACAGGCGTTTATTTTGATTCTGATGCAGCACCTTCCCCTGAAGCCATTGCTGAACGCTTTGATGACATTTGCGATCTCAGTGCTGCCCGTCCCTTCCCCGATGCTTTTGCAGCGGTGGCGGATTCTATGCGCAATGTATTACGTAATTTAAAGAACAAATAAACGCAATAAGTACCACCCATAAAAAAACCGGAGAGAAAATCTCCGGTTTTTTTATGGGTTTACGAATAATCGAATACTAGGGTGAACCAGCAGCAGCAACATCGACAGTTGCTGTTTCGATGATAGCGTTACGTTTGCCCTCTGGAATATCGTCTAAATTGCCATCATAAATCAGGCAGTAAAGCGTTTTTCCATCAGCACCACCGAGGTTACAGGCGACGGCACGACGATCGCCGGTATCGATTTTATGGGTGATCTCTCCGCCATCCAGCACGCGAATAAACTCGCCATTTTCAAAGGCAGCAACCCAAACAGCACCCTCGGCATCGAGACAAATACCATCGGGTGTGTACTCACCCAGGTCGGCAAAGACCCGACGACCGGACAAGGTACCATCGGCTTCAATGGTAAAAGCAGTAATACGACCGACGAAGGTTTCCGCCACAATCAGCGTTTTTCCATCGGGCGTAATACACGCACCATTGGGGAAGTGCATATCTTCGGCAACCGTTTGAATGGTGCCGTCAGTTTTGACCAGTGTTAGCGTGGCTGGCTTTGGGTCTTCATGGGCAAATACGTCGTAACCAAAAGTGCCGACATAAATGTTGCCATTGGGCGCGCACACACAGTCGTTAATATCGTACTCAAGATTGGCAGACAGGTCCGCGTACTCGCTTAAAGAACCATCGTCAGCGAGTGTCATTAATTTGCGGTCGGCCATAGAAACGACAACCACAGAGCCATCAGGCATAAAGTTAATACCGGAGGGGCGATTGGGTAAAGTGGCCATAGCCGTACGTTCGCCGTCTGGCGTAATCGTGTAAACGGTATTGCCGAACATGTCTGAAACCCAGAGCTTACCGCCATTCCAGCGCGGGCCCTCGAGAAAAACAAAGTCATCGACAAAAGAGGAGCTTGTTAATTCTTTCATGATTTATTCCCTTTATGAAACCTGCACATTAAGTGTTATTTACTCGCTGCACAGGTCTTTATTTATACTTAAATAAGCAGCTGCTTAGCCATGCATAATGACTGAACGAGCACCTTCACCACGACCCATTTCTTCAAAGGCAGTATTCACCTCTTCAAGTTTAATGCGCTTGGTAATCATGTCGTCGAGCTTTAATTCACCCGTCATGTACAAGTCGACAAACTTGGGGATATCTTTCGACGGAACAGAGCTGCCGTAAGCAGAACCCTTAAAGTGCTTCTCGCCAAAGAAACCTAAAACAGGTAATTCTAGCTCGGTGTCCATACTTGGCACACCGACGATAACAGCAGTGCCAGTAACCCGTGGCATGGCCCAGGCTTGCTCAATAGTGACTTTCAAGCCCAGTGCTTCAAA
>JARGOV010000001.1:4591-32535 GCA_029212965.1 Porticoccaceae bacterium | reverse complement strand
TGGCCGATGTCTTCGCCCTTACTGTTTTTAAAGCGCTTCGTGCCGTCCAACAAGCTGCCTTCCCAAATAACACTCGACATTTCCACACAAAGAAAAGGCTTGCTTTCAAGACAAAATGTACACTTGCCACAAGCTGGTGTGAGTGCAGCAACAACGTGGTCACCCACTTTAACGTTGGTAACATTGGCACCCACTTCTTCAACCACCCCTGCTCCTTCGTGACCCAATACAGCAGGTAGCTGCGTTGGTAGTACACCGTGAGCAAAAGAGTAGTCACTGTGGCAAATACCACTGGCAGTATAATTAACTAAAATTTCATTTTCTTTTGGGCCTTCAAGTTCCAGCTCTTCAACAACTAGAGGTGAACCTACTTCATAAAGCACTGCGGCTTTTGTTTTCATTGTTTCTCTCCCAGTCGCGCCCGTAGGCGGACAATCGACATTAAACTGTAAATAGCTTATTAACCGTACATAATCACGGAACGGGCACCTTCGCCGCGGCCCATTTCTTCAAAGGCACGACCGATATCTTCCAGACCTATACGCTGAGTAATCATTTCGTCCAGCTTTAGATCACCGCTCTTATACAGTTCAACGAATCGGGGGATATCTTTCTTCGGGGTTGATGAGCCATAGCAAGAACCCTGAATTTCATACTCGGCCAGCAAACCCGCAGAGGGGATTTTTACCGACTGATCTAACGAGGCAACACCAACAATCACACAGGTTCCTGTGGGACGAATCATGTCCCAAGTCTGTTGCATGGTTTCAACCCGACCCAGAGCTTCGAAGGCGTAGTGCACACCCAAACCACCGGTCAACTCTTTAACTTTCGCAGCGGCATCTTCTTCAAAAGGGTTAATCGCGTGGGTGGCTCCGAGGGACAACGCCAACTCGCGCTTTTCTTCCATGGGGTCGATAGCAATAATAATCGTTGAACCGCCAATACGGCAGCCCTGGATAATAGATAAGCCGACACCACCACAACCAATAACGGCCGTCGCCTCACCGGGTTGCACATTGGCAGTGTTTAGCGCAGCTCCTGTGCCGGTGGTTACGCCGCAGCCAATCAGGCATGTGGTATCGAGGGGGGTATCATCTGGCACTTTAATGGCAGAACCCACAGGCATAACCATGTATTCACCGAAAGAGCCAACGCCACACAGAGTGTAAACATCTTCGCCACTCGCCGTTTTGTGGCGGGTTGTGCCATCGAGCTGGGTGCAGTCGGTGAGTAACTTGCCCATGCCCGAACACATAAATTCTTTGCTTTCTTTACACATGCTGCAATTGCCACAACTGGGTGTTAGTGAAGCAATCACTTTATCACCGGGTTTCAGATCGGTAACGCCAGGGCCTACGGACTCAACGACACCAGCGCCTTCATGACCGAGGACGATGGGAAAGGGACAGCGCAAAATGCCATGAGCGACAGAATAGTCACTGTGGCAAATGCCACTGGCAGTGGTTTTAACTAGCACTTCATTTTCTTTCGGTGGTGCAAGTTCAAGCTCTTCGATCTCGAAAGGCTGATTTACCCCGCGCAATACTGCGGCTTTAATTTTCATTCATTTTCTCCATGCCCATAAAATTAAGGGCTATTTGTTATAAAACCCGAGCCATACTACACAAAGTTGAACGGCCCTGGGAAGTCGATTCTTTCATCTCACCTCGACTTAGGTAGCCATGTAACCGCCATCGACTGGCAGTGCGTGACCAGTGATATAGCTTGCGGCATCTGAACACAGGTAAACCGCAGCATCACCAATTTCAGAGGGTTCGCCCAAACGTTTAACGGGCTGGGCAGCAATCATTGCATCGGCAAATTTGGGGTTTTCTTCAAACACTCGCTCAAGCATTGGCGTGCGAATGGGGCCCGGGCAAACTGCGTTTACGCGAATTTTCTTGGTGGCGTAATCAAGTGCTGTTGATTTCGTCAGGCCAATAACCGCGTGTTTGGCGGCGGAGTAGTGGCTGAGACCTTTGACGCCGATCAAACCCGCATCGGAAGCCGTGTTAACAATTGCTCCGCCAGTACCCTGAGCCATCATTTGTTTGATTTGGTATTTCATACACAACCAAACACCGAGCATATTGACCTTGTAGTTAAGCATGAAATTTTCTTCGGTAGCATCGGCGGCCAGCGATTGTTCGCCTTCAACACCGGCATTGTTAAAGGCACAGTTCAGCTTGCCAAATTCAGCTACAGCTGCATTAACCATTGCCTCAGTATCGGCGGCACTGGAGACATCGGTTTTAACAAATATTGCTTTGCCTCCGGCCTGTTCAATGATGTGAGCAGTTTCTTCACCGCCCACGATATTCATATCAGCGACGACAACACTAGCTCCCTCACGAGCAAAAATTTCACTTGCCGCACGGCCAATACCACCACTGGCACCGGTGACAATAGCTACTTGTCCTTCGACTCTTCCTGACATAACAATAACTCCTCTCTTTAGTTAAACATTTAATAAACGAAAAAAATAACCCCGTAAAATGAGTTTATTTGACCGGAGACTGCTGATTTTCACACTCCGTATCAGCGCGATGCATAGTGGCAAGGTAGTCGGGGTTAGTAACGCTGACCTTATCAATCACCTGCCTCAAGGCAAAATCGAAAGCAGTGGGCCATTGCTCGTCTAATTCACCGCAACGAACTTGCTGGCAGAACAGTTCGTAAAGGTCACTTAAAGTGCCTTCTTTCCCAAGTAAAACTTGCAGCTCGCGATTCTGGTTTTCATCTTGACGCTCACCACATTCAAGCTCTCTGTCAACGACACCAAGCAAAAAAGCACCGCACAAAGCATCGTAGCGCTCACCACCTTTAGATTTATTGGCGATGCTTTCTAACAGTTGTTTTACGGTGACAAGAATTTCTTTTATATCGGGCTTATCCTGACTCAAAGCGCTGACTCCAGCAATGTTTATTCTTATTCATGAAAATGAAGTGCAGGAACGAGCTTGCATCCCTTCCTCAGTTATTCAAATAACATCCTTTAATTACAGTGCTATATAAACTGCCGTACTCACCAGTTGGGCCGGACAAAGACCACTTTCAAACTGTAATCAATGCTGGAATTTCTGGCTTAAGAAAATTGTCCATTAATAGTCATCAGCATTTCGTATTCGATCATGCTGGTATTGCGTCCGCAACAAGCAAATGGCAATGACCGCCTGACCCCTCGTATATGACCGTCGGCCTGCATCATGTTCAAAACCGCCCAGCGCAGTGAGCCAAAAATTTCCCACCAGCGAATCTCTTCTTCATCAATCGTCTGACCGCCATTGCTGGTATAGGCCCGGTAAAACTCATCGCGCGGACCAAACCCGCCTACGGGTTGATCAATATTACCAAAACGCCAGGCACGCAAACAAACCCAGCCAAAATCTTCCATGGCACTGCCTATGTGGGCACATTCCCAGTCAAGCACAGCCTCAATACCATTGCGGCTGAGAATAACATTACCATTGCGGTAATCCCCGTGGACAAAAACGCGGGGCTTCTCTTTAGGGCAGTTATTTTCCAACCAGCGAATACCGACATCAAGCCCCGGGTGATATTCACAATAAGCATCGTAACGGCTGATTTGTGCCGCCAACGGGTCAATGCTATCGGCGACTTTTTCCAAAAAGGGGACTTCGCTGGTAGAAATGGCGTGCAGTTTGGCAAAAATTTCGCCCGTCTGTGTTGCGAAACGCTTGCGGGCAACCACATATTCAGGGGCATTAAGCAAGACTTTCGGCAACGTTTCCCCCTCCACACAGGCCATGACATAACCGACATCAAGGTCATCTTCAGGCTCGAGCTCAAATATCGGCTCGGGTACCAACACGCCATGGCGATAAACGACTTTTAAAATTTCAAACTGGTCATGGGGAGAGATAAAGGGTGACACTTCAGACTTTACGGTTTCCTGGCGCAACACCAGCCGACGTCGACCCGCGGTCTCCACTGCATCGAACAGTACAGTCCGATTGGATGCACCGAGTGTAGCAATAGACACATTATCAACACGGATACCCTCGCCGTAGCGCCGCTTTAAGGCCAGCCCAAGTTTAGCGACAATGTCATCAATTTCTGTTTGTTGCTCAGAAACCTCGGTCATCATCCTCGACTTCGCCTTATTCTGGCAATGCTTGTAATGGCAGTGTTCATTATTATCATTAAAGTGGGTAGCCGACCGGCTCGCCATCTTCGAGGCGCTCGATATATTCTGTGATACCAATACCTTGGCGTCCATCATCCCAAACCCATTCAGTGAAACCTTCGGCAATACGACTTTCTACGGTTTGCCCATCGATTTGTCGGTGGTTGCGTAAGGGTGCCATGGTGATAATTTTGCCATTCAATTCCACGGCCCGATTAGTGGTGCGCACGCCAAGGCGAACGGCTTTGGGGTCTTTATTCTCATCCCACTCGGTCATCACATCCATGTCGATGATTTCTTCATATTTACCGTCAAACATCAGTACACCACGGCGGTGTACTTTCATTTCTCGGTCAGTACGCTTGAGCATCATAAGGCCACGGTCTTCACCGAAATTAGCGATGAACAAACGATAAAAGTTGATGTTGGTCCAATAACGTGGCCCCCATGAATGGTCCCGCCAGCCAAAGCCATTTAAGTCCCAGCTTTCATTTCCCAGAATGATTTTACCCGTTACATAAGAGTGCTGATTGAAATGACCAGAAGAAAAATCTCGGCCATACATAGTCTCAGCCTCTGGGTCGGTGGGCTCACCACCGTTCATGGGCGATAGGCCAACATGGGACAGTTTCACCTCGCAGCAAACGCGAGGTGCAGTTTTAAACATCTTACGAGGCTCACGCAACACTTGCGGGTCGTCGAGAACCATCGCCTCACCACTGTAGCTCATGCTCACCGCTTTAAAAGGCTCCTGCACTACGTACTCAAGACCTCCAGCACTATGGCGCTCATTAGTGTCTATAGTTGGCCGTAAAAATTGGCAGGCAACGCGCCCATCAGGTAAATATATACAAACAGAAAGTTCGGCGTGGCCTTCATTGACGCGATTCCCGAGGCGCATCCACACACCCATCTTCTGCTTTGGGTCCCAGCCATTAAGATAAACACTTTCATTAAAATTGCTATCGGCAGTGGGTTGGTGGCCGTATTCATCCACCGTATCTAGACGGTACGTACTCATGGTTTCCCCCTTGTAACACGCGGCAGACATTATGATTACCCAGTATTATGGCTACCATTCCTAAAAGTTTAAAACTATACAATAAAGTGACGCCGTAAAGACACAGCATAAAGGCCGCACACAACACGTAAGCCAAGCAATCAGCCTCGGTGAAGGGGTTGAACAAATACCTTAGAGATACAGGGTCGTTCTTAATCCGGCTTCCAAAATAAGCCACCGCTTGGCTACAACTGATCCACCTTGTATTGATTAACACAAAAAAGCTAAGGCAAGATTTCACCGCGCTATTTAAGTGGTCAGCGTTAGATATCTAATCTCCAGCAAATAGAATAACCATGCAAAACAATTATATACAATCCAAATTAAATCAAAAAAATTAAGTTATATAATAAGAATCTTCAATAAAGGCCTGTTAAAAAAAGGTCGTCGTGTTTTATATCTCTATGTGAGTTACCATGTAGTCACCATTTAGGCATAAGGAAATTAATTTTCATCAATAGATTAGCCTCTTTCAGCACAAGTCTATTGTTACCAAGTGGTAAAAAACAGTTCCTTTTATCAACGAAAAATGCGAATATCCTGCCCCGAGGTATGACAAGCCATTGTCACACTTGAGGTAAATTACACTGAGTGGCGAAATAAGGATGATAATTAAAGAATTCACTGCCGCTCTTTCGCGAAACAACCAAAGTCGGCCTACAAGTTCAAAAGGCCAACAGCTCACCTTTTAAACAGGGCTATTATTAGGAGTCTAGTAATGGATATTTTTGATTTAAGTGGCAAGGTCGCCATCATCACCGGTGGCAATGGCGGGCTTGGGCTCGGAATTGCGCGCGCATTGGCAAAAGCTGGTGCTTCTGTCGCCATCGTAGGACGTAATGCCGAAAAATTAAAAACAGCAACTGAAAACCTTGAAAGTGGCGGTGCCACAGTGCTGGCCGTTCAAGCTGATGTCTCTGTCGAAGATGATGTTAATCGAATGGTTGCAGAAACTGTTGAGCGCTTCGGCCGTATTGACATCCTTTTTAACAACGCCGCTATTAGTTATGGTGTGCGCCCCGAGCAAATGACACTGGAAGTATGGAATAAATTCATCGCTATTGACCTTACTTCCTGTTTTTTATGCTGTAAAGCGGTTCATCCTGAAATGGTTAAAGTGGGTGGTGGTAAAATTATTAATGTCGGCTCCATCATTACCAAACTAGGTCATCCCAAACTTGCTCAGTATGCAGCTGCAAAAGGCGGTATGGACCATATGACCCAAAGTTTGTCCTGTGCCTGGGGCGAGAACAATATCCAAGTCAATGCCGTATTACCGGGCTTGGTCGACTCTGAAATGATGCCCGTTAGCGACACAGGCGATCACGCCCCGATTATTGACTATGTCATCGATAAATCAGCGGCCAAACGTCATGGTACGCCCGACGATTTCGCCGGCATTTCCATCCTGCTGTCCAGCGCGGCATCAGACTTTATTACAGGCTCAATTATCGTTGTCGATGGCGGGCTCTCTCTCGCCATTTAATATTTAATCTATTTCGTAAACGTTAAGACGATTGGAGGAAAGCAAGTGAAGTGTTTTGATTTAACAGGAAAAGTAGCCATTATCACTGGCGGTAACGGCGGCCTTGGCCTCGGTATTGCCAAAGGTTTAGCATCAGAAGGTTGTGCAGTTGCCCTTGTTGGCCGCAATCAGGAAAAAATTGATAAAGCTGTCGCCGAGATGAAAGAAGTCGGCGCCACTGCTATCGGTGTACAGGCTGACGTGTCGAAAGAAGATGACGTTAACCGTATGGTCGCCGAAACTGTTGAGCAACTCGGTCGCGTAGATATTCTTTTCAACAATGCTGCAATTAGCTGGGGCGTTGCACCTGAAAAGCTAACCATAGAAGACTGGGATCAATTTATTGCTATCGACCTGACATCTTGCTTCCTCTGTTCTAAAGCTGTGCACCCTGAAATGGTTAAAGTGGGTGGCGGTAAAATTATTAACGTTGGCTCAGCAATCACCCAAAAAGCCATGGGCAAACTGGTGCACTACGCAGCGGCAAAAGGCGG
Source organism: Porticoccaceae bacterium (assembly GCA_029212965.1). Classification (GTDB taxonomy): domain Bacteria; phylum Pseudomonadota; class Gammaproteobacteria; order Pseudomonadales; family Porticoccaceae; genus Reddybacter. Next base: position 25,306 of record JARGOV010000001.1, on the reverse strand, counting down.
CATGGATCATATGACTCAAAGCTTGGCACTGGCCTGGGGCAAGGACAACATTCAAGTCAACGCCATTCTTCCTGGCCTGGTACACACTGAAATGATGCCCTGCTTCGGCGAGAACAAAATTGGCCCAGTGGTCGATTACATCACCAAGAAAACTCCAGTGGGTCGTTATGGCATGCCCGATGATTTCGAAGGATTGTCGCTGGTACTGTCGAGTGATGCCTCTAAATTCATCACCGGCTCCATTATCGTTGCCGATGGCGGCATGACCCTGGGTATTTAAACTTTAAAAAGGTTTATCACCTATCACTACAAGATCGACCACTACGTCAGGACGCGGATAAACAAATGCGCGACGTAGTTTTTTTGGAGATAAGTAAATGAATAGCAAATTTGATTTAACGGGCAAAGTCGCCATTATCACCGGCGGTAACGGTGGTCTCGGGCTCGGTATTGCCGGAGGACTCGCAAAAGCTGGCGCCAAGGTAGCCGTTGTTGGTCGCAATCAGGACAAAATTAATAACGCCGTAAAAACCCTTGAAGGCAACGGTGCAACAGCTTTCGGTGTACAGTGCGATGTTTCAAAAGAGGATGATGTCAACAACATGGTTGCTGCCGTTGCTGAGCACTACGGCCGCATTGACATCCTTTTTAACAACGCTGCCATCAGCTGGGGCATCCCCGCTGAGCACATGACTCTCGATGAGTGGAATAACTTTATTTCCATCAACTTGACCTCTTGCTTCCTCACCTGCCGGGCGGTCTTCCCCCACATGGTTGAAGCGGGCGGCGGCAAGATTGTCAACGTTGGCTCCATCATCACCAAGCTTGGCTTTGGTAAACTGGTGCACTACGCAGCAGCCAAAGGCGGTATGGATCACATGACCCAGAGCCTGGCTCAGGGCTGGGGCAGACACGGTATTACGGTTAATGCTCTATTGCCTGGTCTGGTCAACACTGAGATGATGCCTTGTGAAGGTGAGAACAAAAATGGTCTCGTTGACTTTGCCGTGTCGAAAACAGCGACCGGTACCTACGGCCAGCCCGAGGACTTCGAGGGAATGTCGGTATTACTAGCAAGTGAGGCATCTAGCTTTATTACTGGCTCCATTATTGTAATGGACGGCGGTTTGTCACTCGCCATCTAAAAATGCCTGGCTAGTTCACTAGCCGACGTATTGCAAAACAAAGACCCGAACTGCTTTTGCGTTCGGGTTTTTTTGATTTATATGACAACTCTTTAATAAATCGTCTAAATACAATAAATTTTCTAAACACAAGAGGGTTATCAATGAACGTCAATCATCAAATCGTCGCCATTACCGGTGGCGCATCCGGGTTAGGCGCAGGCGCTGCTCGTGTACTTAGCCAAGCTGGCGCTCAGGTCGTTATTCTCGACCGCAATGAAAGCTTGGCCCAAGAGACAGCAAAAATTTTAGGTACAACAGCCATTGCCTGTGATGTTGCTAATGAAACAAGTGTCTTATCTGCCTTTGAAAAAATACTAGCTGAGCTTGGCCCCGTGCGCGTACTGCTCAACGCTGCCGGTGTCGATGTGATTGCCAAAACGGCCAGCCGCAAGGGTATTCACAGCCTCGACGATTTTCAGCACATGCTTAACGTCAACCTCACCGGCACCTTTAGTTGTGCCCGCCTTGCCGCCAAGCAAATGATTGACGCCGAGCCACTGGACGATGATGGTGAGCGCGGCGTTATCATCAACGTTGCTTCCATTGCTGGTTATGAATCCCCAGCGGGACAGGTCGCCTATGGCGCCTCAAAAGCCGGTGTTATCGGTATGACCTTGCCAATGGCACGGGACCTGGCCAAATACGGCATCCGCGTGATGACCATCGCTCCCGGCGCCTTTGAAACACCCTTGACCAAGACCGTACCCGAAGAACTGTGGAATGAAATTATCAAGGAAGTCCCCTTTCCGAAACGCCTCGGCCAACCGGATGAATTCGGTGCATTAGTGCGCGATATATGCTGCAATAAAATGCTTAACGGCGAAGTCATCCGTCTCGATGGCAGTCTGAGAATGTTTAACCAATAAAAGGCACCCATCAATGCCTTTTATTGACACAGAACTCCAAGAGCTTTTATCTAGATATAAAAGCCAAAACAATTAACTAACCGACAGAGGAAACAAAAATGGACGTAGGATTATCTTTGATTTTTCAGGGCGTAGACCCTAATATGACAGACCACGAGGTCTACACCAACGACCTGCGCATGGGCGATTTAGCCAGTGAGCTCGGCTTTCAATCTATCTGGGGTGTTGAGCACCACTTTACTGACTACACCATGTGCCCCGATGTGACCCAATATCTTTCTTACTGGGCTGGCCGCAACCCCGACCTCGGCCTGGGCTCTATGGTTATCGTCCTACCCTGGCACGATCCCATGCGCGTCGCTGAAGAAGTCTCTATGCTCGACAACATGTCCAATGGCCGCATGATCCTCGGTGTCGGGCGTGGCTTGGGGCGTGTCGAGTTTGAAGGCTTTGGCAAAGACATGAACGCCAGTCGCGAGACCTTCACTGAAGCCGCCACCATGATTCTTGACGGTCTCGAGACCGGCTTCTGCGAAGCTGATGGCAAGTATGTTAAACAGCCACGTCGCGAAATCCGTCCCCGGCCCTACAAATCCTTTAAAGGCCGTACCTATGCGGCTGCCGTCTCTCCCGAATCGTCTAAAATCATGGCCGAGCTGGGTGTCGGTATTTTGATTATTCCACAGAAACCCTGGGACCATGTCGAAAAAGAAATGAACGACTATCGCGCCATTTACCGCGAAGTCAACGGTGAAGAAGCCCCCGCCCCTATTCTCGGTGGCTGGACTTACTGCGACGAAAGCGCCGACCGCGCCGAAGAAATGGCTTACCAATATATCGGTGGCTACTACCGCTCAGTCATCGAGCATTACGAAATGGCTAGCGACCACCTGAAAAGCACCAAGGGCTATGAAACCTACGGTGCCATGGTCGACCACGTCACCAAAAACCTCGAAGATGTAGTGCGTTTCTTTATGAGCATTCAGGTCTACGGTACACCCAAGCAATGTCTCGAGCGCATTCAGGACTTCACCGCCCGCACCGGTGCCGGCGCCTACAACGGTGTCTTCAGCTACGGTGGTATGCCCTATGACGACGTCGAGAAGAGCCTGCGCTTGTTTGCAAAAGATGTACTACCCGAGTTGCGCAAGATGCCTGGTGAGCCACTACTAAGATAAGCGCTTAGCTATCAACGCAGTGTTAACAAAAAGGGGATACTCTAATTAAGAGCATCCCCTTTTTCATTGATCGCCTCTGCTCAGCATCACATGCAATCTATAATTTTATTATCCATCATTCTTCCAGCGACCTACACGCCGTGGCATCTGCCATCCTGAATGATAAGAATGTCGCACAACACATAGCACGTCCTGAGTTATAAAATTCATTGCCAAGAAAAAACATTTGATTGCCCGCGAATAGGGATAAAGTGTTCGCAGACTAAAAGAGCTCAAAAACATGGATAGCAACAGTAAAACCGAAATTTTCCCCACCCTCTACATTCCCCACGGTGGTGGCCCTTGCTTTTTTATGGACTGGACGATGGGGCCCGCAGATACCTGGGATAAGATGAAAAACTGGTTACTGCAACTGGCTAATACGATCGGTGCCAGACCTGCCCAAATTGTGGTTTGCTCAGCCCATTGGGAAGGTAAACAGATACTGATTAATTCCAATCCAAAACCACCGCTGATTTACGATTACAAGGGTTTCCCAGCCCATACTTACCAACTAGAATACCCGGCGCCCGGCTCACCGCAATTAGCCCTGCAAATGAAAAACCTTCTCAATAATGCAAACATTAGCGCCTGTTTAGATGCCGAGCACGGCCTCGACCACGGTGTTTTTATTCCTTTTAAATTAATTTACCCCGATGCCGACATACCCATTGTGCAAATTTCATTACGCAATGATCTCGACCCTGCCCATCATATTGCAGTGGGGCGAGCCTTGGCACCACTGCGTCAGGCCGGTACATTAGTAGTGGGCAGCGGCATGAGCTACCACAATATGCAAACCTTGATGAAACCGGAAGAAAATAAGCTTGACGCTGAGCAGTTCGACCACTGGTTGCAAGGTACTTGCGCCACTCAAGGTCAGGCACGGGAGGACTTGCTCTGTAATTGGCATAACGCCCCCGCCGCCCGTGAAGCGCACCCACGAGAGGAGCATTTATTACCACTTATGCTTGTCGCAGGTGCCGCTGCGGATGATCCAGGCAGAGCTATCTATGAGGATCACGTGTTAGGTGCAAAAGTATCGGCCATACAGTTTGGCCAGTCCCTATCGAACCTTTAAGGTCTTGTCAGCCTGTCTTTGCGGCCAGGTTTAAACTTACTCAGCGCTGCTTTGAACTGTTTAAATTCTGCTTCCTGTTGCTCTGCATAACGCGCACGTTCATAGCGTCGAGTTAAGCTGTCGACCTGCTCGGCAAGGCTCGGCGCTTGTAAGCGTATACGTTGAGCGTAATCACGCGGCCCCTCTCCCGGTTTTCGAGGTAGACCTATTTTCTCCAGGCGTGAACAAAACTGGAGAAATAAACGGTCGAGCTGATCCCACGTGTTTTTCTCGCGACTTAAATACAGCATGATAAAAACGGGTAATAAGGCAATGCCACCCGCCAGTACGATAAATAGCGCAATGCGCTGCGGATTAACAGCACCCAATAGATTCATTAGAAAATCATTTTGTCGATTGTCATAACCCAGCACCCATTTCGCCCAGGCATAGTCGAGCGAGTCCAGCTTTAAACGCAATCTATTGAGCCAGTCGATATGGCGTAGGCGTTCAAGGGAAAAAGGCGACGCCGCTAGGAAGTCATCCTGTTCGTTGAACAAGTCGGCGAAACTCATTTCAATTCGCTCCGGAGCAACAGCTGCTGTGGGGTCTACACGCAACCAGCCACGTCCCTCTATCCAAACCTCGGCCCAGGCGTGGGCGTCGTACTGGTGCACTAATAAATAATTCTCTGTGGGGTGACGCTCACCGCCCTGATAACCGACAACCACACGGGCGGGCACGCCAGCAGCGCGCATAAAAAAGACAAAGCTACTGGCGTAAAATTCACAAAATCCTTTTTTTGTGTCCCACAAAAATTCGTCCACCGTGTGCTTGCCCAGCGCCGGAGGTCGTAGGGTATAAGTAAACTCTCGATGGTAAAGCGCCAATAAACGATTAATTAAGGCCTCGGTTTCTGGCGTTTCTTGACGCCATTGCTGGGCAACCGCAATCGTTTTCGGATTAAAACCCGAAGGAATGGCAAGCTCTAACCTCGCGCGCCAGCCCGGCAACAAGTCAGGTTCAAGTTGGTTGTCGAGCCAGGAATTCACAGAATATTGCAGTTTAGAGGTAACCGGCTCGCGGTTCACTAAACGAAAATCACGGCTTAGTGCCACTGTTGGCGATTGCGATACGGGAGTCGATAATGCAAAAAGCCAAGGGCTATTCGTTGCCTCTAAAGTGATGCGATACGTCAACGGCTCACCGTGGCGCATAACCACTTTATCCCACGCCTCAAGTGGTTTATCAGGCCACTGTAAAAACTGACCATCATTATAGCCCCAGGGCCCTTCTTGCTGCCAACGCCGTCCATCAAAACCGGAAAAAACCAGACCCCGCCAATACAACTCACGTTGCTCTGGGATAGGCCCGTCAAACTCAACGCGAAAAGCGACATCACCGTTGCGCCCCAGCTGGGTCATATCGCCCGGTGACATACTGTCACTCACACCAGTAGTACCACTGCTGTGTTGCGGCACAGCCCATAGAGAACCCATGCGTGGCATAACAACAAACATCACCAACATCAGCGGTATCGCCTGCAGAGTCATTGTCAAAGCGGTGCGCAGAGCCGATGCGGGACGACGGCTTTCAACATCCGCGTGCATAGCCACCAACGCCGCTGTCACGGGTAACAATGCACAAAATACCAGTAGGCTGGAGACGATACTGCTTGAAAACAAACTTTGTAAAATAATGATCAAATAGGAGAGATAAAGCAGTACCAAGGCATCGCGCTTGTGGTGGATCTCCAACAATTTCAAGACATAGCCCGCAAATAACAGCGCTACCATGGGTTCAAGCCCCGAGATACGGCCATAGTGTAGAACTAAGCCAGCGGCACAGGCACCCACCAAACTCCATTTGATAAAACGGCCCGGCTGACGCCAACGCTCTCGATAAAGCTGAATTTGCCAGAGGGTCGCAACGATTCCCGACAGTACAATCCAGGGTGGCAGGTGTTCAAGGTGTAGGCCAATACTGATAACCACACTGACCAGCAACCAAAACAGGCAATCCCTGGGGATTTGCCAGAGGGGCCTCATGCTTGTCCCCCTGATTCTCTGCCCCGTTCAAACAATGCCAGCTCGCGCAACACGGCATCGCGGTGGGCACGCCCCGTATCTGGCGGCAATTCAAAACCCGGAAGTCGCAAGCCATAGGGCTGGGGCCCTTCGCTAAAATGCAAAGCCCAGGCACAGAGCCGCGACAAGCGGGCCTCGGTATCCATGCCTTTTAATGCCTGCCAATCGAGCCAAAACTCGTCATCGATTGCATCGGCGTAATGCTTGGTTTGCAGGCCTTGCTCGCGAGCATATTGTTTCCAGGCGATATGATGTCGAGACTCACCGAGCCGATATTTTTCCAGACCAAGAAAATCCTCGCTGCCGCTGTTCTGGGGGATGTAGCGCTGGGGTGGCGTTTTATCACCCTGCTTAGCGGCGAACTGAGACGGTAGGGGTGCATCAATCACGCGAGGGTAAACCAGGGCGGTCATCTCAAATTGCAGATAAGTCCAAACTTTAAGTAGACCCAGGGGGTAAACACTTTTAACCGTAATGCGCTGAGCCTGAAACCACCCCCGCTGCTTGACGGGAATGGAAAGATAAATCGCTTTTATTTCACTACCGGTGAGTGTCACGAAGGCAGGCTCAACGCCAGGGCATGAAAATTCAATATTGCAACGTCGACGTTTACCGCTCTGGCTCAATAAATATTCAAACTCTACCGCCTGCCCAGCAAAGCCTGGTGCCGCTTTACCCCCTTCAATGCTCAAGCCGGACACGTTCAAAAAAGTGTGGAAAACACCCACAATAAACAGGGAGGTCAATAAAAAGGTGAAGGCAAAAACGACATTGTTTTCAAAGTTAGTGGCGATTAACCAAAGTAAGAGCAATAAACCGAAGAACACAAAACCGCTGTGCGTGGGGAAAATAAAGAGTTTGCGATTGTCGAGATTGATTTTTTTAACGGGCGGCAAGCGCCGAAATATCCATTGCTGATAGCGTTTGTGAAAGACCTGGCGCCAGCGCTTAAGCATTATCGGAGGAGAATCACAGGGACTTAAATGATGTCGACCGAATTTAAGGCCTGCTGAATAAAGTTGTCGGCCCCATGCTCGCCACCACTCACTGGCAAGCGATGAGCACAGACCGGCGCGAAAATGGCCTGAATGTCTTCTGGTATCACATAGTCCCGGCCCGCCATCAAGGCCCATGCGCGAGCACTTTTCAACACCGCTATGCCGCCACGGGGGGAAATGCCATATTCAATATCGGCACTGCTGCGAGTGAATTGCAGCAGGCGTTGCAAATAGTCCACCAAACTGCCGGATACCTTAACCTGGTTGACGGCCGCTTGAATGGCCTCTAACTGAGCGGGCGTAATACCTCGCTTCAATTCGGCAAGTTTTAACCGCGGATCGGCACCGGAAAGTAATTGACGCTCAGCCTCCGGGTCAGGATAACCGAGGCGCAAACGCATTAAAAAACGGTCTAGCTGCGATTCTGGTAGTGGGAACGTGCCCGATTGAGATAAGGGGTTTTGCGTGGCGATCACATAAAAAGGGTGTGGCAACTGACGAGTTTCACCTTCAACACTGATCTGCCCCTCCGCCATCGCTTCAAGTAGAGCACTTTGGGTTTTTGGCGTCGTACGATTAATTTCATCGGCCAAAACCAGCTGATTAAATAAAGGGCCGGGATGAAAGTCAAAGGCCGCTTTATTTCTGTCGTAAACCGAAACACCAATAATATCGGCCGGTAACAAGTCACTGGTGAACTGCACACGGGTATAACTCAAACCAATGGCAGCGGCGAGGGCCTGGGCTAGCGTGGTTTTACCCATACCCGGTAAATCTTCGATCAACAAATGCCCGCCTGCATAGAGACAGGCCAGCGCCAAACGCACCGAGTCTTGTTTACCCACCAGCACGCTTTCAACACGTTCGATAATGGCTGCCGTAATTTCCTGGCTTTGTTTACTCAAGGTTGTGTACTCAAATCAGGACACTCAAGTCAGCCAACTCAAACTCGTGTGATCACGTTGGCTATTGGCAAGAAACGTCATTTAAATGATCGCCAGACCACGTTGTAAATCGGCTTTAATATCTTCAATCGCTTCAAGACCAACGGCGATACGGATCAGATTTTCAGTAATACCCGATGCTGTTTTTTCTTCGGCGCTGAGTCGACCGTGAGTAGTTGTCGCGGGGTGAACAATCGTCGTTTTTGCATCACCCAGGTTAGCTGTTAGTGAAAGAATACGAGTACTGTCGATCACCTGCCAGGCTTGCTCCCGATCACCCACAACACGGAAAGACAAGACGCCACCAAACCCACTTTGCTGCTGTGCGGCCAGTTGATGGCCGGAATGATTTTCCAGCCCGGTATAAAAAACGGTCTCCACAGTGGGCTGCTCATCTAGCCAGCGAGCCAAGGTCAAGGCGCTGGCGCTGTGGGCCTCCATGCGCAAGCGCAAGGTTTCGAGCCCCTTGAGGAATACCCAGGCATTAAAGGGGCTCATCGTGGGCCCGGCAGAACGCACAAAACCCAGGACCTCATCCATTAATTCGCGGCGACCTAATACGACACCGCCCATACACCGTCCCTGCCCATCAAGGTATTTGGTGGCGGAGTGGATAACAATATCAGCACCCAAGGCCAGAGGTCTCTGCAGGGCTGGGGTGCAAAAACAATTATCAACGACCAACAAAACGTTGTGGCGTTTGGCCAGGGCAGACAAGGCCGCGAGATCACCCACTTCACAAAGTGGGTTGGAAGGTGTTTCAAGAAACAGTATTTTTGTTTCGGGGCGAATCGCTGCCTCCCAGGCGGCGATATCAGTCAATGGAACCACGCTGGTGTCGACGCCAAACTTACCGAGAAATTTATTTAACAGCACTGTAGTGGTGCCAAACACACTGCGCGAACAAACAATATGATCGCCATTTTTCAACAGCGCCAAACAGGTGCTGAGGATCGCCGCCATGCCTGATGATGTCGCCACTGCCTGCTCGGCTCCTTCGAGAGCCGCAATACGATCCTCAAACGTCCGTACAGTGGGGTTTGTGTACCGGGAGTAGACATTACCAGGCTGCTCACCACTAAAGCGTGCTGCAGCTTCTGCGGCACTGGCGAAAACATAGCTTGATGTCGTGTAGATAGCCTCACTGTGCTCTCCCTCCATGGAACGTCGTTGCCCTGCCCTAACCGCCAAGGTATCAAGCAGAGCACCTGCTAACGGATCCTCGAATGATTCATTGTCAAAATCAGGCATTAATGAACTCCCGCCGAAGAGTTATGTAGACCAATCACTTCGGGTGAGGAGCCCGCCTTTTTTTTCCGTTTGGCATTTTCACCACGATTTGTCGCCAGCTGTTCGAGATAATGTTCATCAACGTCGCAGGTGATGTATTCGCCCGTAAACACTGCGCAATCAAAACGTTCAATGTCGGGATTACCCTCTTTACCGCTAGAAATAAGATCTTCAATATCTTGATAAATCAGCCAGTCGGCTCCGATAAGCTCTGCCACTTCTTCGACACTGCGCCCATGGGCAACAAGTTCACTGGCCGCCGGCATATCAATACCGTAGACGTTTGGGTAACGTACTGGTGGGGCCGCAGAAGCCATGTAAACTTTATTAGCACCCGCGTCTCGGGCCATTTGAATAATCTCACCGGAAGTAGTGCCCCGAACAATAGAGTCATCCACCAGCAGTACATTTTTGTCCTGAAACTCTAACTTCACAGGGTTGAGCTTTTGCTGGACAGACTTCTTGCGCTGCTTTTGGCCAGGCATAATAAAAGTGCGTCCAATGTAGCGATTTTTCATCAGGCCTTCACGAAATTTAACGCCCAGGACTTCTGCCATCGCCTGTGCCGACACACGGCTGGTATCAGGTACGGGAATCACTACATCGATATCGTGGTCGGGCCTTTCACGCAACAATTTGGCGGCGAGCTTTTCACCCATGCGCAGACGAGCTTTGTACACTGAGATATTATCAATCAGGGAATCGGGGCGGGCAAAATACACTTGTTCAAAAATACAGGGGGCCAGCTCCGGGTTTTCAGCACATTGCTGAGAGAAAAAGTTGCCGTCATTATCAATAAAAATGGCCTCGCCAGGTGCGACATCCCGCTCCAGCTCAAAACCCAGCACGTCAAGGGCGACACTTTCGGAAGCCACCATATATTCATAACCTGAATAAGTGCGACGTTTACCAAAAACTAAAGGGCGAATGCCGTGAGGGTCACGAAAAGCAAACAGCCCGTAATTGGCTATCATACCCACTACCGCATAAGCACCACGGCAACGACGATGAACCCTTGCTACAGCGGCAAAGACATCGCCTGACTCGGGTTGCAATTTACCCTGTAATTGTAATTCATGGGCGAAGACATTAAGCAGTATTTCTGAATCGGAGTCGGTATTTACGTGACGTAAATCCGATTTATACACATGCTCCGACAACTCTGTGGAGTTGGTCAAGTTACCGTTATGCGCCATACAAATGCCATAGGGCGAATTGACATAAAAGGGCTGTGCCAAAGAAGGCCCGGAACTACCCGCTGTGGGATAACGCACATGACCAACACCCATGGGACCAAGCAATTCCTTCATGTCACTGCTTTTAAAAACATCATTCACCTGGCCGACATTCTTGCGCTGATGCAACTGGCCGTTCATGCAGGTCATAATACCTGCCGCATCCTGTCCACGGTGCTGAAGCATAATCAAGGCATCATAGAGCCGCACATTCACATCACTTTTACCGACAATTCCAACTACGCCACACATCGTAGGCTTCCTCTAAAAAAGCTGTTTAATCAAAGTAGAAACTGCGGCTGCAGCCTCCCGCGCCCAATCTTCGAAATGTAAAAATTGAGGAATGAGTATTGACTGCTGCCACCAGGCATCCTGCTCAACGGGAAGTAAGCCTGGCAATATTATTAAAATGGTTATCACAATGATGCCGCCACGGGCTGCTCCAAATAACAGACCCAGCAGTCGGTCAGTGCCACTCAGGCCCGTGGCATCAACCAATTTGCCGAGCAGATAATTTAATAGGCCACCAAACAGTAATACGGCAACAAAAATTACCACCCATGCAGCCAGAAAACGTAGAGATACGGTGCTAATAATGTCGACTAGGTAAGTAGCTAAGGACTGATAGAACAGCATGGCGAGCGCCACCGCGGCAACCCATACAGCTAGGGATATGGCTTCTTTAATGAAGCCCCTAACGAGTCCAATCGTCATCGATAAGCAAAGAATGGCAATGATCGCCCAGTCAGCCCAATTCACAAGTAAGGGTAGCTCTTGGAAGGAGTTGAGAGTTTATCAAAAACTGCGTTAAGGTTCAGGGTTCAAACACCAGTAGCAGAGTTTTAACGTTATATTGGCGCTCAATAGCTTGTTGTTGCTCTAACATGGCTTGTTTGGCAACCTTGGGGCCAACATAAACACGGTAATTAGTCTCGCCTCCGATAACCACCCTGCGGCTATAGGCCTTGTAACCATCGTCTAGCAGATGTTGGTTTAAGGCTTTAGCCTTATCAATATCGGTAAAACTCGCCACCTGGACAATCCAGGCAAAAGGAATGCCCTCAGCATTCAGGCCCGAAGGTTGGTCTTGCAAAGCACTTTTATCATCAGGGTGCTGTTCAGCCATTTCTCGACTTCTATCAAAACGATACATATCTTCATGAGATGTAACTGTGCCAGCCCCTTTGACAGGTCCCGCTTTTTTAATCTCAACAGATTCTATATCGGGCGAGGCCGGAATGGTTGGACGCGTGTCGACCGTATAATCAGAGCCTTCAAAGTCGAACAAAACAGGCAGGAGTAATGTCGCTAGCGCAAGTAGCACAAGAACACCGACTAAGCGTTGTTTCATGCTTTCATTCATCGGCGATACCTCCTGTTCTAGTAACCTTTTTTAGGAATAACAATATATCGGCCACGGTATAAAAAGAACCAAAACCCAGGAGCATATCTTCTGGCTGCATTTGCTTTAAAGCTTCTTTCATCGCCGCCTCGACATTTTGATAGATACTACAGTCAACACCCTTTGGCTCGCAGCTTTGTACAATATTAACAATATCTGCAGGTTTGGCAGCTCTACTGGTAGTTGTCAGCGCAGCGATATGCCAATGTTCGACAAGGTGGCAGAGCGGTAAAACAATCCCGGCGATGTTTTTATCGGCCATCACAGAAAACAGAGCGTGAATTTTTCCGCTTTTGCGTCTCTCCAGGTTACGAGCTAACAACTGAGCCGCAGCAGGATTATGGGCGACATCGAGAATAATACTTTTATCGTGCAGGCGCAGACTTTGTAAGCGACCTGTAAGCCGCGTGATGCTGAATACCTGCTGTAGTGACTGCTCGATCACCGTTTCACCAAGCAACAAGAGTGCTTGCACGGCACATAGAGCACTGGGCAATGGGACATGCGGGAGCGGTAGGTCCCTGTAGGTATGATGCCCACCACTATTATCCGAGCACGTTAATGTAATGTTTGCACCTTCGTTGCGAAAGCAAAAATCAGCGCTACCCAGCACATAGGGACGAGCACCCAGTGTTTTCAATTGCGGCAAAAGGGTTGCCGGCATATCACTATCGGCACAAACCAAAGGTTTATTTGCACGCGCTATGCCGGCTTTTTCTAACGCGATTTGTTCGCGACTATCTCCCAGCCAACTTTCATGGTCGAGGGCTATGTTAGTAATAATAGCGACATCGGCATCGATAATATTCACTGCATCGAGGCGACCACCAAGTCCCACTTCAAGCAAGGCAACGTCTAGTCCTGCTTTGGCGAAAATAAACAGCGCCGCAAGCGTGCCGAACTCAAAGTAACTAAGGCTGATGTCCCCTCGTGCAACTTCAACCTCAGCGAAGGCCTGGCACAGAAGGAGGTCATCGACAGGCAGACCATCAATCCGCACACGTTCGTTGTAATTCAATAAATGAGGCGAGGTGTAGGCGCCGACACGACGCCCTTGATTGAGCAATATCGACTCCATAATCGCGATCGCTGAACCCTTGCCATTGGTACCCGCAACAGTGATGGTTTGTTTTGCGGGCTCGGCGAGATTAAGGACCCGTGCAACCTTGGCAATTCGCTCTAGGCCAAGATCAATCTCGCTTGGGTGTCGCGCCTCGAGCAGACATAGCCACTCTTTAAGAGAATGCGCGCTAGAGTCAGCGCCCTGCTCAGTCAATATTTTATTGGTCGACGGAGGTTTCAGTTTCTGCCCCGTCTACTTCTGGTGTGTTCTCAGACACAACATCCATTGCCGATTCTGGTTCGGGCACATTCATAAACTTACTTAACAAACTCGCTACTGTAGCGCGCATCTCGAGGCGGGATACAATCATGTCAATGGAACCGTGATCGAGCAGAAATTCACTACGCTGGAAGCCAGCGGGTAATTTCTGGCGAATCGTCTGCTCAATAATATTCGGGCCAGCAAAGCCTGCTCGCGCGCCAGGCTCAGCAATATTAATATCACCCAACATCGCTAAACTCGCCGAAACACCCCCGTAGACAGGATCCGTCATGACCGAGATATAGGGAATACCTGCCTGTTTAAGCCGCTCAATAATGGCACTGGTTTTAGCCATTTGCATCAGGGAAATCAGAGCTTCTTGCATGCGCGCGCCACCCGTGGCTGAAAAACAGACCAAGGGCAGGCCTTCCTCCAAGCATAGTTGTGCGGCCTGGGTGAACTTCTCACCAACTGCGTAGCCCATTGAGCCACCGTGAAAGGCAAACTCGAAGGCAACGGCGACTACTGGCTGCTGGTAGAGGGCTCCGCGCATGGCGATTAGGGCATCTTTTTCTCCCGTTGCTTTTTGCGCCGCTGTGAGCCTCTCTTTGTATTTCTTAACATCTTTAAACTTGAGCCTATCCACCGGCTCTATATCAGTGCCCAACTCAACGCGATTGTCATCATCGAGAAAAATATCGAGACGCCGGCGCCCACCAATACGATGGTGATGATCGCATTTAGGGCAAACATCAAAATTGCGCTCTAGCTCGGGCCTATAGAGCAGTGCACCACAGCGGGGACACTTCTTCCATAGCCCCTCCGGAACACTGGTGCTGCGTTCGTTTTTCTTGGTGCCCAGGCCACTGGGCCTTATTTTGTCTAACCAGCTCATCCATTTAATCCAAATAAGGGGTTTTTGTCATCATTTTTGCCACCGGTGGGATAGATTGAATACCACCTAGCGAAAGTTGGTAAATTATAACCTGTAATCACAATGATTTACCGTGCTTTGCACGGTTGATAAAGGCTTTTAATGCGCGATGGTCTTTTTTACCTGGCTTGAACTCTACACCACCACTGACATCGACCGCATAGGGGTGCACAGCTTGTATAGCGGCCTCTACATTATCCGGGTTTAAACCACCGGCCAAAATCAAGTTATGGCTCGCCAGACCGACGATGCGCTGCCAGTCAAAGGTCTTCCCGGTGCCGCCGAATTTGTCAGGTTGCCACGCGTCAAAAAGATAACCACAAGCCCCTGGAAAATTTGCCACCGCTTGTAAAGGGTCAAGATCGGGAGACATACGCAATGCTTTAATATAAGGACGATCGAACTGCTGGCAATATTGTGGGGACTCATCACCGTGAAATTGTAACAAGTGTAAACCTGACAACGCTATTGTCTGTTTAACTGCTGCTGCATCCTCATTAACGAAGAGGCCAACCGTCGTTACAAACGGGCCTAGGCTTGCAATAATCTCTGCCGCCAGACTCGGTGTTACATAGCGGGAACTAGGTGGGTAAAAGACCAGACCTATGGCATCGGCACCGGCTGCGACGGCGGCTTGACCATCTTCAATGGAGGTAATACCACAAATTTTCACCTTGGGTTTTGCAGGGGAGAAAGTCAAATCAGCGCCTCGAAAAAGAGTGAATCTATTCTAATAGCTAGGACTGTGCTTGGCGATCAATAGATCAACTGTCTATCTTGTCGCCTTTGTGCTCACTGGATTGAAAATTCAAACATACTATTTTAAGTAGATGTTACTGAGTAACACCCGCACCCAACAAATACGGTGGTGGCTGCCTGTAGGGCAAGGCAAATTGCTTAGGGTAATCAACGTCAATCAAATACAAACCCGCAGCAGGAGCTGTTGCAGCTGACTTTTTCCGATCACGCCCTGCGAGTAGTTTATCAATCCAATTAGTTGCTTGATTGCCCCTGCCGACCTCTATTAAAGCACCGGCAATATTGCGCACCATATGTAGCAAAAAAGCGTTGGCACATATTTCAATAGCGATAATGTCGCCCTGTTGAAAAATTTCTATCGATTTCACATTGCGCATTGGCGTATTTGACTGACAACCAGCACCTCGAAAAGCTGAGAAGTCCTGTTCGCCAATTAATACTTGAGCAGCTTCGGTCATCGGCTCTACCGACAGAGGATGGCGGCACCACGACAGCCCACCGTGCATCACTGCAGGCTTAATCGGCCGATTTAAGATTAAATATCGGTAGGTACGCGAAACAGCGCTAAACCGGGCATGAAACTGTGCGGGCATTTGCATTACCCAGTGCAAACGTACACTCGCTGGCAGATTTGCATTAGCGCCTAACATCCAGTTGCGCGGAGCCCGTTCGCTGCTGGTATCAAAGTGAATCACCTGATGCCAAGCGTGAACGCCAGTATCTGTTCTACCTGCACAAGCGACACTTAGCGGTCGTGCAGCAACACTCGAGAGCGCCTTTTCAACGCTTTCCTGGACGCCAGCGCAGTGAACTTGGCGTTGCCACCCACAAAATTGACTGCCTTCATATTCAACCACGGCACTATAACGCAAAGTGCCCGAGGGCAGTCTTTCTCCCTCGGGCACTTTGCAATTAGTTAAATAGTTCCAGTTATTATCAGCCGACATGTACCCTTTCGCTATCGCCTATTATGTAGACGCTAATTGTCCTTTTAATCAACTGAGCTTTGCAAGTAGTTCATTCGCTCGCTGCTTTTGCTCATCACTACCTTTTTTCAGAACCTCCGCCAGAATATCTTTAGCCCCGGATTCATCGCCCATCTCCACATAGGCCTGCGCCAATTCTATCTGAGTATTACTTTCATCTTCACCGACTTCGAGGTCAAGATCATCATCATTATCAAAATCGAAACTATCCAAGCTCAACTCGAGGCCAGCATCATCTTCACTTTCAGACGGAATATCCTTCAACTCAGTATCAAGGCCGGTAAGATCGGGCGATGTAATGTCTTCACTAGCAAGTTCAGGTAACTCAAGTTCAGGTAACTCAAGTTCATCACTTTCGAGCTCATCGGGTAATGAAATATCACCAAATAATGCGTCTTCGAAGCCTTCATCAGACGCTTCACTGTCAGTTTGTGGCGTCGCCTCAGCTGTTTTGAGGTCCAGCTCTATTTCACTTAGGTCAAGCTCCACTTCACTAAGATCGAGATCATCTTCGGTCTCATTAAGGTCGAGTACTAACTCATCGACATCTTTTCCACTTTCATCACTGCTAACAAAACTACTTTCAAGGTTAGTTTCAAGAGCAAGGTCATCAAGTTCATCTACAAAATCCTTTTCTGCCTCGAGCCCGTCTCTATCGGAAAGATCAAGTTCCAGCCCCTCAATCCCTAACTCTTCAGCAACCCGTTCTTCCAATGTCAGCTCGCGTGTCGTTTCAACGGGCGCTTCAACAAGGTCTGCCTGAATGTTCCCCCGGAGGCGATCAGCTGTGGCTATTGCCTCATCGTCACCTAAAGCCACTAAGGTGGGATAATAGGCCTCGAAACCCTTGGCATTGTGCTGCACAGCAAACAAATCAAGTCTCTTCAAGTGCAGTTTGCTATCACTCGGGGCAGCTTCAATGGCTTTTTCAATAACTTGTTCCGCTTCACTGAAGTTACCTAGAGACAAATAAATATCTGCCTCTCCAATGGGATCGACCTGGTCATGTACTTCAGCTGGGGTAACGGCTTCAACTTCAGGCTCTTCAAAAACAGATTCCATTTCTGAGAGAGTCGCTTGTTCTGCGTCATTATTTTCTTCGAAAGAGTTATCAGTCTTAATTTTAAGAGCATCGTTCTCAGGGTTTAAAAAGGGATCAACTTGTTCAGACTGGTCGTCCTTTTTACTCTTCACTATTAACAGCAAGACACCCAACAGCACAACCAAAAGCCCAAGTAGCGGCATCCAATTAGCGTATAAAAAGGGTAAAACCCCGCTCAAGGGGCCTTTTACGGGGTCATCAGTCGGAGACATACGATCACTAAGTGCAGAGTTATAGCTAGCGTCGGAAGCAGTTTCACTAGAACCAGCTTCACTAGGATTAGCGCCTCCGGATGCATTATCAACAGCTGTCATTACACTGGAATCCGCTTCACTAGAGCTGCTATCAATATCGCTACTAGCATGCTCGGCACTTTGATCCGTAGTCACCCCGAGCTGCACCGCTTTTAAATCATCACTTTCAAGTTCAAGTAATTTAGTCGTTGTGCTCAACTGCGCCTCAAGGCCAGCCAACTTTGCTTTGAGTTCCAGGTTTTCTCGCTTGGTGCGATCAAGCTCTTCCTGAGCAATACCCAGTTCATTTTGTAAAACATCAGAAGTGGTAGAGCCACCTTCACCACCGACTGTTCTGCCCAGAGCAAGATCCTTGGAAGCATTGCTGTCAGTCGGTGTAGACAGACGCAACAGGCCATCTGCGGAGGCATCTTCTCCCTTTGGTTTAGTTGTGGGTACGTCACCGATCAACTCCCGCGCTCGATTTTTTGCTTGCCCCTCATTGAAGGGCCGAGGTTGTTCAGTGAGCAATTCATTAACTTGTTGCTGATTTATCAACCTGACGCTGGCCAGCTCGGGCATACGTAAAACGGCACCCTTTTTTAGCAAATTTGCATTACCATTGACAAAAGCCCTCGGGTTTTCTGCATGAATTGCCACCATGTGTTGCTGAACAGTGGTCGATTCAAGTTTTGCTCGTGCTGCCACTTTCCAAAGGGTATCCCCACCTTTAACTCGATATTCTGAATTACCTCCAGTGGAGGTTGTCGAGGGAACACTCGTTTGTTTTACCGCCTCCTGCCGAGTCTTCTGCTTGGGGCTTGAACTGGCTTTTTTAGAAACTGATTTGGAGACTGACGACGAAACGGCTGACTCTGTGGCCGGGATTGATTGGTTGACGTCGAAAACAGGCAGGTCAAGAAACAGGGTATACCCCCGTAACAACCGACCCGATGGCCATTCCAGCTTAGCGATAAAATCAAGATAAGGTTCTTTAATAGATTGTGTGGAACTGACTTTAACAACGGGGTGTTCCGCATCAGACAAATCAGTTTTAAATTTCAGATCAAGCAGGTGAAATTCCCAAGCCACACCAGCCCGTTCAAAATCCGCCTGTGATCCGAGGGCAACAAAAATTTGGTTTTCGTCAGCATCACCAATATTGACAAGCTCGATCTCAGCATTAAAAGGCTCATCCAACCCAGAGTGTAATGTTAATTCGCCCAATCCTAGTGCTGTCACCCAGCAAGAGAAAACTAGAGCAAAAAGCCCCGTCAGTACAGATGATTTACGCAACGCCATAATCCTTTACCCTTCTTTTGCCCTTGAGCTGATACCCTAGAGCTTTGAATAACTTGTCGTGAGGCACGAACAAGATTGTGCTGACACTGCAGAGCTCGATTTTGAGCCCTGTAACCCCCACTACTAATAAATACAAAAGTTACAACAGTAGAAGGTTGTAAGCATTTATTATAAATAAGATTCTAGCAAGAGTTGGGTAACAGCTATTGCATTTTTTGCGGCACTTTTGCGTACATTATCTGACGTAATCCACAAATTCAGCGCATTTTGTCGCGCTTTACTCTCACGAATACGCCCAACACAGGTTTTGTCGTGGCTTTGCAAATCAGTGACAGGGGTGGGCTGCCCACTCTGTTCAACGCCTTGAAACAGATTAACACTATCATTGTTACTGAGTATTTGTGTCAGCTCATCAACACCAAAGGGATAACGTGTTTCGATAGTAACGGACAGGCTGTTGCCATAAAAAACCGGCACTTGAACACAGGAAATATCGACAGCCATCTCGCTGGCCTGCAATAAACGCCGCAATTCGCTGGCCGTATTTGACTCAATCGTCGTATAGCCATCATCACTCATTGCCCCCACTTCTGGAATCAAATTAAAGGCGGTCTGGTGGCTAAAAACACTGGCTTCGGCGGGTTTGCCACTGAGTAGTCCTGCCGACTGGGTGGCCAATTCCGCCACACCAGCCTTGCCCGCATCCGAGGCCGACAGGCAGGCGACAGCGCAGACACTGGTTATTTCCACTTCGGCATTAACGGGCTTCAGGAGTAATGCCAGCTCGGCAGACAAACTCCCGGGCATGGAAATCATGGTCTGACCACCAAGACTGGCAAGGTCGTCATCGGAGAGATTGGCCCCAAGAATTAACGGTACAGCACTATCAGAACGAAAAGCCGAAGAACAATCGATAACCGTACAGCCAGCATCGACGGCCTGGGGTGCGTATTCGGCAGAAACAGCCGCCGGTACGGCAAATAAAGCCAGGCGCACTGTGGCGAAATCAAACTCGCTGAGATCGCTGATAGCCACAGGGCGCTTGGCGATTAACGCGGTTTCACCCACTGAGGCGGAACTGGCAACGGGAAAGATTTGACCAATATTACACTCAAGCTCGCCAAGCTGCTCAATTATGGCTTCACCAACAGCGCCAGTGGCACCGATAACAGCAATATCAATCAGTTCTGACATTTAATACTCCACTTATGGATCATTGATTCAAAGGTTGTAAATAGTTCTCGGGAGACTATTGATCCAGAAGAATTCGCAGCATACGACGCAGGGGTTCAGCCGCACCCCAGAGTAATTGGTCACCGACGGTAAACGCGGACAAGTACTTACCGCCCATATTCATTTTGCGCAAGCGACCCACGGGTACGTGTAATTTGCCGCTCACCGCCGCTGGTGAAAGCTCATTCAAGCTATCATCGCGGTGGTTGGGTACAACCTTCACCCAGTCGTTGGCAGAGGCCAGAATACCTTCAATATCGACCATCGGTAGATCATGTTTCAATTTGATGGTTAGGGCCTGACTATGGCTGCGCATAGCGCCAACGCGCACACATAGACCATCTAAAGCAATAGGGTTGCTTTCACGACCGAGTATTTTATTCGTCTCAGCCTGCCCCTTCCACTCTTCACGGCTTTGCCCGTTCTCCAGTTCGGTATCAATCCAGGGCAATAAACTGCCCGCCAGTGGGAAGCCGAAATTATCCGTCGGCATAGCCTCGCTGGTAATAAAGTCTGACACTTTGCGATCAATATCTAAAATAGCCGAGGCCGGGTC
>JARGOV010000001.1:0-4491 GCA_029212965.1 Porticoccaceae bacterium | reverse complement strand
CCCAACCTGCAGCACGCAGCTTGGGGTAGACCTCTTTGGTGTAATCGCCGCCCTGGCAGGTGAGAATAATATCCATGGCCTGAAGGGCTTGAATATCAAAGGCATCTGCTAAAGGCGGTACGTCCTGACAAATATCTGGCCCCGGCTGGCCTTTTTGAGAGGTGGTAAAAAACAGTGGCTCAATGTCAGAAAAGTCATGCTCTGCCAACATCCGTTCGACTAATACAGAGCCGACCATGCCTCGCCAACCAACAATACCTACTTGCTTCATATTTCAACTACCTAAACTTTAATTTTCAAAAGGTTATTGCACACACTTAAAGTTTTTTGAACTCTACAAGACATCGAATAGCCAAGGGCTATCCTTGCGCCATTGTTGCTCAAAAGCGCTAATGCTTTCCTTGTCCTGCAAGGTGAGGCCTATCTCATCGAGCCCTTCGAGCAAGCACTGTTTGTAAAACGCGTCTATTTCAAAGCTAAGGCTGGTGCCATCGGGCAGATCAATGCGTTGTTGCTCTAGGTCGATCAATAACTCGTAGCCTTCGTTCGCATCAACAGCAAGAAAGAGGCTATCAACAATATCTTTAGACAAAACAATAGGTAACAAGCCATTCTTAAAGCAGTTGTTATAGAAGATATCGGCAAAACTCGAGGCGATAACGACACGAAAACCGTAGTCGTCGAGAGCCCAGGGGGCATGCTCTCGACTCGAGCCACAGCCAAAGTTTTCACGCGCGAGTAAAATAGAGGCCCCCTTAAAACGCGGTTGGTTAAGGGAGAAATCCATATTCAAAGGGCGCTGACTGTTGTCTTGATCAGGAAAGCCTTCATCGAGATAACGTAGTTCATCGAACAAGTTTGGGCCGAAACCGCTGCGCTTAATGGATTTTAAAAACTGTTTGGGAATGATCATGTCGGTATCGACATTAGCGCGATCTATCGGGGCCACGAGGCCGGTGTGCTGTTTAAAACTTTTCATTTTTGCTCCTCTTGGTTAGCCCTAAGCTGTCTCATTCGACATCAGTTCACGCACATCGACAAAGTGTCCCGCCACCGCCGCTGCCGCGGCCATAGCTGGGCCCACCAAATGCGTTCTACCGCCATTGCCCTGGCGCCCTTCAAAATTTCGGTTAGAGGTCGATGCACAGTGTTCGCCCGCCCCCAGTTTATCGGCGTTCATGGCCAGGCACATCGAGCAACCCGGTTCGCGCCATTCCATACCAGCGTCAATAAAAATCTGATCAAGCTGCTCTGCCTCGGCCTGAGCTTTAACCGCCTGAGAGCCGGGGACAATCAGTACTTGTTTAACATTGGCGGCCACTTTGCGGCCCTTGGCAACTTCGGCAGCTGCGCGTAAATCTTCGATGCGCGAATTAGTGCAAGAGCCAATAAATACCCGATCTACCTTAATGTCAGTGAGAGCCTGGCCAGCCTGCAAGCCCATATAGCTCAGTGCACGGGCGGTACCCTCACGTTTTACCGGGTCGTCCATTTGTTCTGGGTCGGGTACCACACCACTCACCGGCAGTACCATTTCAGGTGAAGTGCCCCAGCTCACTTGGGGTTGAATGTCCTCCCCGCGAAATTCAATGACGGCGTCAAATACCGCGTTGTCATCACTATGTAGCGTTTGCCAATTAGCGACAGCGCGCTCCCAGAGCTCACCCTTGGGGGCAAATTTACGACCTTTTACATAATCAAGAGTAATGTCATCAACGCCAACCATACCCACGCGGGCTCCGGCCTCAATGGCCATATTGCACACTGTCATGCGCCCTTCCATCGACATATTACGGAAGACGTCGCCACCAAACTCGATGGCATAGCCGGTACCGCCAGCAGTGCCTAAGCGGGCAATGACCGCTAAAACAACATCTTTAGCAGTCACCCCCAGGCCAAGCTGACCATCTACACGCACCAGCATATTTTTCATTTTTTTTGCGACTAGGCACTGGCTGGCCAACACATGCTCGACCTCAGAGGTACCAATGCCGTGGGCGAGCGCACCGAGCGCACCATGGGTTGCGGTGTGGGAATCTCCGCAAACCACGGTCATGCCCGGTAGTGTGGCGCCCTGCTCGGGGCCGATCACATGAACAATACCCTGACCGGCATCGTTCATTTTGTACTCGGTAATACCAAAGGCCTCGCAATTATCGTCCAGGGTTTGCACTTGAATGCGCGCCACATTATCGCTGATGGCCGCAATGCCGCCGGCCCGCTCATTGATCGTGGTCGGCACGTTGTGGTCAGCGGTTGCCAGGTTGGCATCAATGCGCCAGGGTTCGCGGCCTGCGAGACGCAATCCTTCAAAGGCTTGGGGGGAGGTCACTTCGTGTAGCAAGTGGCGATCGATATAAAGCAGGGCCGAACCATCGTCGCGCTGCTTGACGAGGTGAGAATCCCAGAGTTTGTCGTATAAGGTTTTGCCAGCCATTGCTTTCTCCAACTGTTATCGATAGAGCAATTTTAGGGTCGCATTACAAATAAAACAAATTTATAATTTTTATCATTTGGATTCCAAACTAGAATAGATAGCTTGATCTTGATAGAGGCAATATGGATACACAATTACTTGAAGCTTTTATCGCAGTCGCTGAAAGTGGATCATTCTCTGTTGCCGCCGAGCGGGTGCACCTCACCCAACCCGCTGTTAGTAAACGTATCGCCCAGCTCGAGCAACAACTCGACTGCCGCCTGTTTGACCGCATTGCTCGCAATATCAGCCTCACCGAAGCGGGTGCGGCATTACTTCCTAAAGCCCGCAGAATATTACTTGCTGTTGAGGAGACCCGTCAAAGTATTCGCGACTTGTCGGGTTCTGTGGCTGGCAATTTACGTCTCGCGATTAGTCATCACATCGGTCTACATCGACTGCCTTCAGTATTAAAAGAGTTCACGACTCGCCACCCTAAAGTGAGGGTCGACATCGATTTTATGGAGTCAGAAATGGCTTATGAAGCGGTGCGTCAGGGCCGTTTCGAAATTGCTGTCATCACCCTCGCGCCTGAGCAACACCCCAGCTTGCAGGCCTTTGCGTTATGGCGAGATCACCTACAATTAGTGGTGGCTCCCGATCATCCGCTCACGCAAATCGCCACACTCCAAGTCGCGGAACTCAGCAACTACCCGGCTATTCTTCCCGACCTTTCAACCTACACCGGGCGAAAAATCAAACAGTTCTTTGACCAGCGCAACGGCAAACTCTCGACCAGTATCGCCACCAATTATTTAGAGACCATTAAAATGATGGTCTCCGTTGGGCTCGGCTGGAGCATGTTGCCAGCGATAATGATCGACGACAGCCTGCGTCAACTCGACTGCGAGGGACTCGCCCTGGAGCGCACCCTGGGTTACATCCACCACCAGAATCGCAGTCTGTCAAATGCCGCTGAAGCGTTTATTCAACTGCTCTCCAACTCCAGCAGCGGCGCCCAATGAACAAAAAACTTGTTGAAATACCTGCCACTCAAATCAATGCACGACACCGGCTTATCAGCAAAACGGATGAAAACCCACTATTCGAAGGCAACAAACTTCGCGAGCGCTGGCAAGCCCTGAACACACAAATAAACACTCACTTTGTAATTGGGGAAACCCACTTTGGCGCCGGTAATCAATTCTTAGCCACCGCCGCACTGTGGTTACAATCTGCACCGCCTACAGCCCGGCTACATTTTGTCGCCATTGAGGCAGCACCACTGTGCAAAGCTGATCTTCAGCAGGTCTTACAAGAAACGGCACCAGACAGTAAATTAGCAGCTCAGTTGGTAGAGCACTACCCTGTACTGAGCCCCGGCTTTCATCGCTTATTTTTTGCCGATCAACGCATTTGCTTAACGCTTATTTTTATCGATGCCGATACCACTTTAGACCAAGGCTTGGCACTTATCAGGCCTAGCGAACATCCCTGCACGCAAGCGTTAAAGACTTTTAGCGTCGACGCCTGGTTTCTTTACGGCCCAATGTCCGGAGCACTGTGCGCGCACATCGTACATCTCAGTGCAACAAAAACAACCCTAGTCAACCTGGAAGCGGACGCGCCAACAAAAAAACAATTACAACAAGTTGGCTTTACCTTGAATACAGACAGCAGCTTGACGAGCAAGCATAATGTATTGTGTGGCCAGTGGTTGGCAGCGGAAACCCAAAGCCAAGTCGCTCTAGACAAGTCTTCGCCACGGGAAGAGCGGCACAAGTACAAACAAAAAGCACGATACCTACTTCCCTGGCATATCAGTTCTGCAACACACCGCTCACAATCCCGCCACGCAGCCATTATCGGCGGTGGTATTGCCGGTTGCACCACAGCGGCAGCGCTGGCCCAACGAGGTTGGCAAGTCACTTTGTACGAGCGACACAAGAGCCTTGCCAATGAGGCCTCAGGCAACCCTCAAGGGATTGTCTATCCTAAGTTATCGCCCCAGTCTTCTCCATTAAGCCGCTTTAATTTAAGCGCTATTCAATTTGCCAGTCGTTACTATCAGCCTT
>JARGOV010000011.1:70615-74990 GCA_029212965.1 Porticoccaceae bacterium | reverse complement strand
TCCCAACCGTCCATACCCGGCATCGTTACATCCAGAAAAAAAAGATCCACGTCTGTACTATCGAGAATATCAAGGCAGGCGTAGGCATCCGGCGCTTCCAAAACTACAAAGCCCAACGGCGATAAAATTTCGCTGATCAACCCCCGGTGCGAGGCTTCATCATCGACCACCAACAGTATTTTTTGTTCACCGACATAAGATTCTATCCGCCGATCCGGTAGCACTCGCACAGTTGGCTCACACACGCTAGATAACATCAGCGACAATCGAAAGGTACTACCCCTTCCCGGGACACTATCGAATGAAAGATCCCCCCCCATAATATCCGTCAGCAACTTGCTGATGGTCAAACCCAAACCGGTGCCCGGGGCTTGTGGTAAGCCGGGTTTTCGAATGCGCTCAAACGGTCGAAAAATACGCTCAAATTCGTGAGCTTCAATACCGACCCCGGTATCTTTAACGGTAAATTCTGCCACCTGGTTTCGATAACGAACAGCCAGCTCGACCGTGCCTTGGTGGGTATACTTGACGGCATTCGACAACAGGTTAATCAAGATTTGGCGCAATTGCTTTTCGTCGGCAAGAACGACGTCCGGCAAACGACTGCGAACAATATATTCGAAACCAATGCCCTTCGCCTGCGCTTGTATTTGAAACATCTCGGTCAATTCTTCCAGCAGACCTTGCAGTGGCACCTGCTCACGGTGTAATTCAAGCCGACCCGCTTCTATGCGAGAAATGTCCAGCAAGCCCTCAATGAGATCAGCCAGGTGATCACCACTGCCACGTATCAAACGCACCTTTTTGTTCTGTTCGTTGGTTAAGCTGGCATCTTTTTCCAGTAACTGTGCGTAACCCAGCATTGAGTTGAGCGGTGTTCTAAGCTCGTGACTGAGACCCGACAAATAGCGACTTTTTGCCTGGTTGGCGGCATCAGCCATATCTTTTGCTTCTTGCAGGGCTCGATCTGTTTTTTCGTGTGCATTGATTTCCTGGCTGAGCAAATCGGTTTGACGTTGTGACTCATGCAACGCGAACTGTCGACTTTCATTCGCCAATACAAATAACCAGGTTAATACACCAACAACAATCAGTAACAATAAAAAAACTTGACTCAAAGTGGACGCCACTATGTTTTTGGCATTCGCATCACTGAGTGGTACCTGGTAATAAACGAACCAAAATAAAATCGCAATAATCCCGGTAATTAATGCGAAATAGCCGAAGAATTGTAGCAATCGAGGGTTTGCTCTCAGTGCAATTGGCTGCGGTAAAATAGCGGCAACAAAACGGGTCAACTGCTCGCTAAACCGTGCACCCAGCTTACACTGGTCATGACACCGGGCATCTAGCGAACAACACAAAGAGCAAATCGCACCACCGTAAGCCGGGCACAGTGCCATATCCTCATGTTCAAACGCGTTCTCACAGACTTTGCACAACACAGCATCATTGTCACCTGCCAGTACCGTGGCGGTTCTCGCAATGTAGTAACGTCCCTTGGTCGCGCTGGCAATAAGGGGTGACACCACAAACGCAGTGAGCAGCGCAATATAGGGCGAGAAAGCCTGCGCCAACTCGCCAAATAAGCCGACATAAGACAAAATACCCAGTGCCGAGCCACTCAGCATGGCTCCAATACCCACGGGATTGATATCGTAAAGGTGGGCGCGTTTGAACTCGATGTGTTTAGGGCTATAGCCAAGCGGTTTATTAATCACCAGGTCTGCAACCAATGCACCCACCCAGGCTACGGCGACATTCGAATAAGTACCGAGAATATTCTCCAACGCGCCATAGACACCCAGCTCCATGAGCAACAGCGCGATGATGACATTAAACACTAACCAAACCACTCGGCCGGGATGGCTATGAGTCAAGCGTGAGAAAAAATTCGACCAGGCAATGGACCCCGCATAAGCATTGGTCACATTGATTTTTAATTGACAAATAATCACAAAAATACCTGACAACGCTAATGCAACGGCAGGTGATTGAGTCAAATAACCGAAAGCCACCTGGTACATTTGCGTTGGATCATTCGCAAGATGCTCCGGCACACCGTGGCTAAGCGCGAGCACAGCCAAAAAAGACCCCGCTAATATTTTCATTGCACCAACCAAAATCCAACCAGGCCCAGCCGCTATCAAGCCCAGCCACCAACGCGTTCGATTATTTTTATTCGGCTTGGGAAGAAAGCGCAGAAAGTCGACTTGCTCGCCAATTTGCGCCATGAGTGCAAACAAAACCCCTGAAGCCGCACCAAAAAAGATCACATTAAAACCACCAGCCTCTAATGATGCAGCGCCTGGGTACTGCGTCCAGCGATCTACCGCTGACCACTCGTGATAGAGAATGAAGACAAACGGGGATAACTGCAAAATCAGCCAAAACGGCTGAGTCCACAACTGAAAACGACTGATAAAGGTAATACCGTGCGTGGCCAGAGGTATCACTACCAGTGCACTGATTAAATAGCCGATACTCACCGGCAGCCCGAACAATAGCTGCAAGGCTGAAGCCATAATAGCCGCCTCTAACGCGAAAAAAATAAATGTAAATGATGCGTAGATTAACGACGTGATTGTTGAACCCATGTAGCCGAAACCCGCGCCACGGCTTAGTAAATCGATATCGACGCCATAGCGGGCCGCGTAATAACAGATGGGTAAACCTGTAAAAAAGATAATCAATGTCACCACCAACACAGCGGCAACCGTGTTATCAAAACCATAATGCAAGGTTATCGCACCGCCAATCGCTTCCAGAGCCAGAAACGAAATGGCACCCAAGGCCGTATTTGCCACCCGTGTGGTTGACCAACGCCGCGCGCTTTTTGCGGTAAAACGCAGGGCATAGTCTTCAAGTGTTTGATTAGCAACCCAGCGGTTGTAATTACGCCGGGCTTTAAAAATATGCTGTTCACTCATACCGCGTTGACTCCAAAGCCCTGTAATGACGACAGATTTACGCCCTTAAAAAGTCTGCTGAGACACCTGTCTAGCGGGCAATTGCGATATAGATAAGCATAATTCTTGCCAGTGACCCTACGTCAAATGACGTAGGCGTATGGTGCGATTGCCTCATATCGCTCAGAACCCACAACCTTCATGCTTTCTCTCGACGACACGCCATCCCATCGCAAAACGTATAGAGAGAGATCAAGCATGAAAATATCGAACACACCTCATCCACCCAGCAAACTCCGCCGGCGCTTTATAAAAGGGCTCATAACGCTGCCCGCCACCGTGCTGCTATCCAATATGGCCCTAGCGGCTCCCTCAACGGCCGACGTTAATACCACCGGCCTTGCGGTGACCGACAGCACCGTTAAGGTTGGTATTCTTCACTCCATAACTGGCACGATGGCAATCAGCGAAACCGGCTCGGTGCAGGCTGAAAAACTTGCGATTGAGCAAATCAATGCCATGGGCGGCATTTTGGGTCGACAAATCGAATACACCCAGGAAGATGGTGCCAGCGACTGGCCCACTTTCGCGGAAAAATCCAAGAAACTGTTGGTTAAAGACAAAGTCGCCGCTGTGTTTGGTTGCTGGACTTCCGCATCCCGCAAAGCCGTTCTGCCGATCTTTGAGCAATACAACGGCATGTTGTACTACCCCACGTTTTATGAGGGGCTGGAGCAATCACCAAACGTAATTTACACAGGGCAAGAAGCCACTCAGCAAATCATTGCGGGCATCGACTGGGTCGTAAAAAACAAAGGCGCGAAGAAATTCTTCTTGCTAGGTTCGGACTATATATGGCCACGCACCTCCAACAAAATCGCTCGCAAACACATTGAAAAACTTGGTTTGAAAGTGGTGGGTGAAGAGTACTACCCGCTCGGTCATACACAGTTCAACTCGGTGATCAACAAAATAAAATTGAAGAAGCCCGATGTCATTTACGCTATCGTCGTCGGTGGTTCCAACGTTGCTTTTTATAAACAGCTTAAAGCAGCGGGTATCGACATGACCAAAGAGAAGCCCCTGGTATTAACGATATCGGTAACGGAAGACGAAATCCTGGGCATCGGTGGCGAAAATATTGTCGGGGCCTACGCTGCGATGAAGTACTTCCAAAGCCTGACTAACGACAACAACGAAGCATTCGTCAAGGCCTTCAAGAAACGCTGGGGTGATGACATCGTCATTGGCGACGTGACACAAGCGGCTTACCTTGGCCCCTGGTTGTGGAAGGCGGCCGTTGAAAAAGCCGGTTCTTTTGACATCGACAAAATTCGCAAAGCTTCACCGGGCATTGAATTAACAACCGCACCCGAAGGCTACGTGCGCATTCACCCGAATCACCACCTCTGGTCTAAAACACGCATCGGTCACGCGCGTTCCGACGGGCAGTACGACATTGTCTT
>JARGOV010000011.1:43746-70515 GCA_029212965.1 Porticoccaceae bacterium | reverse complement strand
GGTCTAAAACACGCATCGGTCACGCGCGTTCCGACGGGCAGTACGACATTGTCTTTGAGACTGACGAACTGATCGAACCCGATCCCTTCCCCAAAGGTTATCAGTAAGCGTTTTAACGCGGCCTGACCTATGACTCGCCAGGCCGCATCCGAATATTAACCATCGTTTATCTGTTTTCCGGGGAGTACATAGTCATGTTTGCTGAATATTCAATGACCGAACTCACATCAATTTTTGCGATGCAAGGTTTTGCTGGTCTCCTGCTGTTTTCTGTCTTCGTGTTGATGGCCCTGGGACTCGCAATCATTTTTGGTCAAATGGGCGTCATCAACATGGCCCATGGTGAATTCATGATTCTGGGGGCTTACGTCACCTATCTGACTTCGCTGTTTTTTTCGAACTATCTGCCCAGCCTGTTCAGCGGCTACTTTTTTGTCGCAATGCTTCTGGCCTTTATCACCACTTTTACACTTGGGGCCTTTGTCGAGTGGGCCATGATTCGCCATTTGTATAAGCGCCCGCTGGATACCTTGCTGGCAACCTGGGGGCTAAGCCTTATTTTGCAACAAACCTATCGCACGGTATTCGGTGCGCGCGAGGTTGGCGTTACTCTGCCGGACTGGTTGATGGGTTCCTACGCCATTACCGAGCTGATAGAGGTTCCCATCAATGGCATCTTCGTGATGGTTCTCACCCTCTTCATTACCTTCTGTGTCTACCTGTTGATGCAGAAATCCAAGCTCGGCAAACAGACACGGGCTGTCGTTCAAAATCGCGCCATGGCGGGAGCCGTCGGCATTAATACAGAAAAAGTCGATCGTTACACCTTTGGCGTTGGCTGTGGCATTGCCGGTGTTGCGGGCTCAGCTTTCACCATGATTGGTTCTACCGGCCCCACCTCTGGCCAGCTCTACATCGTGGATACCTTTCTAGTCGTGGTCTTTGGTGGCGCATCCAACTTGCTCGGCACGGTCGCAGCGGCATTCACTATCTCACAGGCGCAATCCACGATGGAGTTTTTCCTCAGTGGTTCCTCTGCAAAAGTGCTGACCTTGTTAACGGTCGTCATCATTCTGATGCTCCGTCCGCAAGGACTGTTCACACTCAAAATTCGTCGTTAGGAGGCCACCATGTCGTTCACTGGTTTGCGCGCATTACTACCCAAACACGATCTGCGGGCCCTGCTGATCCTCGCCGCCATTATTATCATCGTAATGCCGCTCTTTTTGGATATATTCCGGCTCAACCTCGTTGGAAAATACCTGACCTATGCCTTTGTCGCTCTTGGGTTGGTGCTGTGCTGGGGTCTCGGTGGCATTCTAAGCCTCGGCCAAGGGGTATTTTTCGGCCTGGGCGGCTACTGCATGGCGATGTTTCTCAAGCTGGAAGCATCCAGTCCGGAACAGACCTCGATTCAATCGACACCGGGCATCCCGGACTTCATGGACTGGAATCAGCTAACGGAGCTGCCCTGGTTCTGGGAGCCCTTCCACAGTCTTAGCTTCACCTTGTTGGCAGTCATCGCGGTGCCGGCACTGTTTGCTTTTATTATCGGCGTTGCCATGTTTAAGCGGCGGGTTGGGGGCGTGTACTTCGCCATCATCACTCAAGCCATCGCCGCGATATTGACCATTCTGATTATCGGCCAGCAAGGGTACACCGGAGGTGTCAACGGCATTACCGATTTGCGCACCTTGCTCGGTTGGGACATTCGCACCACGTCAGCGCAATACATTCTGTATTTCATCAACGCCATCCTACTGTTTGCGTGCTTATTGGCGGCACAAGTGATTCGCAAGAGCAAACTCGGACGGCTACTGGTGGCGATGCGTGAACGGGAAGATCGCGTACGTTTCTCCGGCTACGATGTCGCCAATTTCAAAATCTTTGTTTTTTGCATCGCGGCCGTCTTTTCAGCCATTGGCGGCGCGATGTTCACGCTACAAGTCGGCTTTATGTCACCCTCTTTCGTCGGCATCGTACCGTCGATCGAAATGGTGATTTACTGTGCGGTTGGCGGACGTTTATCTATCTTTGGCGCGGTCTACGGCACCTTGCTCGTCAACTGGGCCAAAACATTTTTTTCCGAATCATTTCCTGAACTCTGGCTGTTTGCCATGGGTGCTCTGTTTATTGGCGTGGTGATGGCGTTTCCCAATGGGCTCGCCGACCTCTACCAGTCTTATGCCCTACCCTGGCTGAAGAAACAGCGCTTACGACTGCCAGCACGCCTGGGTGGTGTCAAAACACCACAAAAAACGACGGAATAGGAACTCGATTATGTCGGCGCTAAATGCAGCAAAAAAACCAAAGGACTTCGTCCTCAGCATCGAGGGTTTAACTGTCTCATTCGACGGTTTCAAAGCGGTAAATGACCTCTCTTTGTACGTCGAAGAGCAGGAAATACGGGTCATTATCGGCCCGAACGGCGCGGGTAAAACCACCGTATTGGATTTGATTTGCGGCCGCACCAAAGCGACGTCGGGCGCAGTCACGTTTAAAGGTCAGAACCTCACCAAACTGAAAGAACACCAAATTGTGCAGGTTGGCGTGGGTCGAAAATTCCAAAACCCATCTATTTATGAAGATTTGACCGTTTTTGAAAACCTGGAAATTTCCTTTCCTCGCGGCCGCAATGTATGGGGCGCGCTGTTTTTTCGACGCGACGCAGAGGTCATCAACAAGGTCAACGAAATAGCCAGCATGATCTTTCTTGGGGACAAACTCGATAAGCCCGCTGAATTGCTGAGTCACGGGCAAAAGCAGTGGCTGGAAATCGGCATGCTGTTGATACAAGACCCAGAGCTGCTAATGCTCGATGAGCCCGTGGCGGGAATGTCCGTATCCGAACGCAAACTAACGGCCGAATTACTGCACCGTATTACCAAAGACCGCTCGGTATTGGTGGTTGAACACGACATGCAATTTGTCGAAGACATCGCCGATCGGGTCACCGTACTGCACCAGGGAAAAACACTCTCGGAGGGTTCTATGGAGCGCGTGAAGTCGGACCCGAAAGTCATTGAAGTGTATTTGGGCCATTGAGGAACTAAGCATGTTTGAACTCAACAACTACCACGTTGCTTACGGCCAGAGCGAAGTCATTAGCAACATGAATCTCTCATTACGCCCGAAAGAAATTATTGCCATTCTGGGGCGCAACGGCATGGGTAAAACCACGTTGATGAAGTCGATGATTGGCATGATCCCATCGCGCAGCGGGAGCATTCAACTCGACGGCAAAGAACTCAACCGCTTAAAAAGCCACGACCGCGTGGCCGCAGGCCTCGGCTTTGTCCCCCAAGGTCGGATGATTTTCTCAACCATGACGGTACGAGAAAACATCGAAACGGGGCTCACCAGCACCAACGAAACTAAAGTCCCCAGCGATTTATACAGCCTCTTCCCCGTGTTGCTAGAAATGAAGAACCGGCGCGGTGGCAACCTGTCAGGGGGACAACAGCAACAACTCGCCATTGCGCGAGCCTTAGCCAGTGAACCCCGCGTGCTGTTGTTGGATGAACCGACAGAGGGTATTCAGCCATCTATCATCAAAGAGATGGCACGCACCCTCAAGCAAATTCGCGACATGCGCGACCTGTCGATCATTGTGTCCGAGCAAGTACTCAGCTTTGCCCTCGATATCGCCGACCGAATTATCGTGATCGAAAAAGGCGAAATCGTACACGACGAACCTCGCGCAGCGGTGGACGAAGAAAAAGTGTCTGCGTATCTATCTGTTTAAAGCCTGTTTGTTTAGAGACCGTTTCTTTAAAAAAGTGATTTAACTCGTTAATTTAAATAAGACTTTTTAACCCCAGGAGAAAACATCATGTCTGACACCATCATCAAAGTTGACCTTAACAAATCAGCGTACGAACACGACACCATCCATAACCGTTGGCACCCTGACATTCCAATGGTGGCCACGGTAAAACCAGGCGATGACTTCAAGGTCGAGTGCCTGGACTGGACCGGAGGCCAAATCAAAAATGATGACGATGCCGCGGATGTCCGCGATGTCGATCTCACACAAGTTCATTTTTTGTCAGGCCCGATCGCGGTAGAAGGTGCTGAGCCGGGTGATCTCCTGGTCGTCGATATTCTCGACATAGGCACATTTGAAGACAGCCAGTGGGGCTTTAACGGTTTCTTTTCCAAACAAAACGGCGGTGGTTTTTTAACCGAACACTTCCCGGAAGCTCAAAAATCCATTTGGGACTTCAACGGCATGTTCACCAAATCACGACATGTTCCCGGTGTCGAATTCGCAGGCTTGATTCACCCCGGCCTGATTGGCTGCCTGCCTTCTAAAGAAATGCTAAACGAGTGGAACACACGGGAAAAAGCGTTGTTTGATACCGACCCGGAACGGATTCCCGCGCTCGCAACATTACCCTATGAAGATACCGCGCACATGGGGCGAATGACCGCTGAGCAGGCCGCGATTGCTGGCCCCGAGGGCGCACGCACGGTGCCCCCGCGAGAGCACGGCGGCAATTGCGATATCAAAGACTTATCCCGTGGATCCAAGGTCTATTTCCCGGTTTACGTGGATGGCGCAGGCTTATCGGTGGGTGATCTTCATTTCAGCCAGGGGGATGGTGAAATCACCTTTTGTGGTGCCATCGAAATGGCCGGGTGGGTTCACATGCGCGTCAATTTAATTAAAGATGGTATGGAAAAATATGCCATTAAAAACCCCATATTTAAGCCCAGCCCAATAACACCTCGTTATGACGACTACCTGATTTTTGAAGGTATTTCCGTCGATGAACAAGGCCAGCAGCACTACCTTGACGTGCATATCGCCTACCGACAAGCCTGCTTGAACGCCATCGAGTATCTCAAGAAATTTGGCTACTCCGGTGCCCAGGCCTATGCCATTCTCGGCACCGCTCCAGTACAGGGGCATATTAGCGGCGTTGTCGATATACCTAACGCCTGCGCAACACTGTGGCTACCGACCGATATTTTTGAGTTCGATGTCAAACCCAACACCGCGGGCCCCACCGAATATCTTGACGGCTCTATCGCTGTGCCACTCGCTCCTGATCTTTAATCATAAAGGAAGCTATCATGCCTGTTTACGACTACAAATGCCCTGACCATGGGGTATTCCACGAACTTGAAACCGTTGAAAACCACGCCAGGCCAATGCCTTGCTCACAATGCCAAGCTTTATCTCCGCGTGTCATCATGATGGCACCGGAGGTCTTTAAAATGGCGCCA
Organism: Porticoccaceae bacterium; assembly: GCA_029212965.1. GTDB lineage: Bacteria > Pseudomonadota > Gammaproteobacteria > Pseudomonadales > Porticoccaceae > Reddybacter. Next base: position 65,283 of record JARGOV010000011.1, on the reverse strand, counting down.
GAAAAAAAGCAAGCCATCGCCAGAAATGAGGCGGCCCAACACGAACCCCAGCATTCAACAAGTGACACCAGGGCCGAAAATTCTGATCGATTAAAGCACGGCAGCGGCTGCCAACATACCAAACGTGGATCGAAGCTCATCTATACCGCCGATGGGAGCAAGATGTTTCCGTCGATGCGTCCATGGATGATCAGTCACTGAATAAGGGACAAGCAAGCGATACAGCCAATGGCCGCAGCTCCAGGAAGCCAATAGAATTCTATTGGATCAACCGGAGTTTGAAACGGTCTCCATCAAGATAAGAGCCTAGTGGAAACCGGAGCGGCCATTGTCTTGATTATGATAAGCCACGCAACAAGAGTTACTGATCTGGAAGTTTTTGTGGTGAATTATCAACCCAAAATGTGAAAGGCCACACTAGTCACAGTACAGTCAGCAGATCAACGAGCACATAAACACTCTTCACCGCTTAGTATTTATTAATTTCTATAAGAGACGTTTACAAGACAGTTTTAATAACAATTTTTCTGCATCGTAATATTGGTTTTAGCGCTTACTGACTTACCCATCTCAGAAGCGCTACCGCTCTATCTAACCACCTGGTGAAGTTATTTGAGGAACAACACATCACCGGCTCGCACGCGTGTATCAAGAAAGTGGTCAGATATTCGACTCGTCCATGTAACTACATGTGGTTTCAGGATGGAAATAAGGGCTGCTCTATCGGGGTACCAAAGGCTAAATAGATAGCTGTAGAGAAAAGTGTTTATCAGTAATTCTGAGAATTAAAAGACATATTTTTATAATAATTTTATTTAAAAATCTGCCTTGAAATAAAGCAGATAAATCTTATCTAAAGAGGTGTCGATATATGTCCCGTGTGGAGTATTTCGACTTTATTTTAAATTGCTTCAAATGGAGGATTTGTTATGAGCTCAATTGATTTAACACCACTTTATCGTAGCAGTATTGGCTATGACCGTCTGGGAACATTGATTGACAAGGCACTGCGTGGTTCCGACCACGGCTCCAGCTACCCCCCCTACAATATTGAGGTACTGGATGAAAACCATTACGCCATAGCCTTAGCTGTCGCTGGTTTTGAGCAAGGCGAGCTGGATATTAACGTGGAAAACAATACGTTGACCATTCGCGGTGAAAAATCCAAGGATAATGAAAAACGTAATTATCTCCACCTTGGTATCGCCAACCGGACGTTTGAACATAAGTTCAATCTAGCCGAGCATGTTGAAGTCACCAATGCTGACTTAAACAATGGCTTACTTACTGTTAATTTGCTTCGTGAAATTCCTGAGGCAATGAAGCCCAAAAGTATTGCCATTAACCAGTCGGGCACGGTGCTGGAACATAGGACGAAAGAGAAGGAAAAAGAAAAAAGCGTACAGGCCGCTTAAACCTGTGGTGGGCTGTGCTAAGCCACAGCCCACCCTTATTTCCCAAAGATTAAATGCCTTTATGAGTGATCATCATTGGAGGTTTTGCTATGAATCTGGAAAAGCTCAAGCCTTGGAACTGGTTTAAACACGAAGACAACACGGTGGATAACACTACTCAAATACCCATGCAACACGAAGAGGCGTCGCGTGCCCCGCTATCGACCTGGCAACAACGGGGTCAGCACCCTTTTGTCCAGTTGCATGAACAAATTGATCGTTTGTTTAATGATGTATTCAGTGACTTTGGTATGCTTTCTTCAAGGCTAGCACCGACACAATACGGCTGGCCCACCATGGGAGGTATCACGGCCTATCGTCCACAGATAGATGTGTCAGGTGACGACAAGCAGTATGAAATTACACTGGATGTACCTGGTCTATCTGAAAACGACCTATCGATTGAAATCAATGGCGATATGCTGATTGTCAGGGGACAGAAAGACGAAACAAACGAGCAGCAAGGTAAACAGTTTTACAGTGTTGAGCGCAGTTACGGCGCTTTCCAACGCACTCTGTCATTGCCGACGGATGCCAGTGCTAACGACATTCAAGCCAACCTGAAGGATGGCGTGTTAAGACTTATGATCCCACGAAACCAGACCGAAAAAAATGAGGTCAAGCGTATCAATATTTCATCCCAGTAAAACTGTAGAAGTAAGCCTGAGGACTCACCAATGAAAATAAGATTATTCACGCTGGCCGCCTTGATAAGCTTAACCATGTCAAACCCATCCCACGCTGTGTTGCCTTCCTTCGACGCGGAGGGGAGACCCCTCCCGTCGCTGGCGCCAATGCTCAAAAGTGTCAATCCGGCCGTTGTGAATATCTCGACTTACTCCACACAGAACAATCGCTACAACCCACTGTTAAACGACCCTTTTTTCCGACATTTTTTTAACCTGCCCGATCAACGACAATTCAAGCAGCCACAAAAGCGTCAACAAAGCGCTGGCTCTGGCGTGATCGTCGATGCTGAAAAAGGCGTGGTTATGACCAATTACCATGTCATTAAAGGCGCAGATGAAATACAGGTAGCCCTGCTTGATGGGCGAAGTTATCGCGCCAAACTTCTGGGATCCGATCCCGAGCTAGATATTGCGATTGTTGAAATCGATGCTGACGCATTAACGGATATACCCATCGCCGATTCCAATCAGTTAGAGGTCGGAGATTTTGTCGTGGCCATCGGCAATCCCTTTGGCCTGGGTCAAACTGTCACAACGGGCGTGGTTAGCGCTCTCAGCCGCAGCGGCCTCGGCATCGAAGGCTATGAAGACTTTATCCAGACTGACGCATCGATTAATCCGGGGAACTCAGGCGGAGCCCTGGTCAACCTCCGGGGCGAACTGGTCGGTATCAACACCGCTATCATTTCGCCTGCTGGTGGCAATGTGGGTATCGGGTTCGCCATCCCCGCCAATATGGCAAAAGCCAGCATGACGCAGATTATTCGCCATGGCGAAGTTCGGCGTGGGCAGATTGGTATTGGCATCCAGGATATTACACCAGACTTACGCCGAGCCTTTGAACTCAAAAACGGGCAACGCGGTGTGCTGGTTACCGAGGTTGCCGAGGGCTCCCCAGCAGAAAAAGCAGGGCTTAATGCTGGCGATGTTATTCTTGAGGTCAATGGTCAAACCACCACTTCAACGGCTCAGTTGCGTAGCCAGATAGGAATGGAAACCGTGGGCGAGCGGGTTAAGCTTAAAATTTTACGTAACGGTAAGACCCGTCAGCTAAAAGTCAAGATTGGTGAACCCGAGGCATTCGCATCGACTAACCAAGCACTACACCCATTACTTGCAGGAGCCCAATTGCATAACAGTCCTGATGGACAAGGCGTGCAGGTCGCAAATTTAGCGCCTAACACCAAAGCAGCTTACAGTGGTTTACGGCCGGGCGATATCATCATCGCTGCGAATAAACAGCGCGTTTACAACATCGAATCTCTACGACGTGCTCTACAGAGCAATGCATCCTCTATGCTATTGCAAATTAATCGTAATGGGGCATCACTCTTTATCGTTATTCGTTAGTCCCGAAGACCCCTTGGTGCTCGGGAGGGAATAGAAAATGACTCTGTTTGATTCGAGCACCAATCCATAACAAAAAGCACTTAATACAGTGAGGCCGGCTGAGTGGCTAGGTATAGAGGTCTCAAACAATAAGGCCGACGGGAAAATATAATATTTGACGCAATCAACTTCATTGCCATTAGCAATCTCTTTTCAAGATATTTGTATTGCTCAGTCTATTAACGAGCTCAAGTAATCAGCCAATACCACCGTTAAGTGAATCGATGACTATGAAAGTGATTCACACTTCCCAGGAACAATGTGCTGTCGACGAGAACTACTCAAAAAAACTCTAATGACAAATGATTTAGACCTGAGACAATTCATCCTCTATATAAATTGACAGACACCACAAAACGGTAGCGGTGAAATTAGGTCAAGCCACTCCACCTTGCGATAATAAAATCTTGGCATTGATGGATGAGAATCCTTTCAGCGTTTACAATTGTTTCTACTAAAATTTTTCAGCCGTCTTTAAAAAGAGCTATATATGAGCAATGAAACAAATTTCGATTTGAAAAACCCAGACACATACCAATTCTGGGTCGACGTCAGTATGCGCTATAGCGACCAAGATGAACTAGGCCACGTCAATAATGTATCGTACGCCGCCTATATAGAAGCAGGCCGAGCGGAATATCTACTCAGCCTTTTTATTGATAATAAAAAACACCCTAATCTTGATTATTTACTCGCTAACCTCTCTATCAATTTTATACAAGAATGTCATTGGCCAGGCACCATTAAAGTAGGCTGTCGTCTAACGGCTGTTGGATCAAAATCAATCACGTCCAGTTACGGTGTTTTTAAAGATGGTATTTGCCGAGCAACAGCAGACAGCGTGAATGTTTTTTTCGACAAAACAACCCGAAAATCCGTAACGCCACCAATAGACGTCAAAAAGCACTTGCTAGAAGAGTTATCAAAATAAACCACCAAAAGCCCTGATTATTTTTTTCGCAATACTTTTATCTCGTTCAAATACAGTGAGAGCAAGGGCGGCCTTGACGTATGCGTGCATACAGCAGGATTTCGCCCAGTAGTTTAAATACTAAGCCTTTGTTCCAAAAACCAACCTTTATTGAATCCGGCCCCATAGACTGGGGCTAAGAGCGGTGCGCGAATCCACATCGTACAATCGTTGCGATGTCGGCAACCCATAACTATGGCGACGCCACGGATTGCGATTTTCACAAAAGCGAAAAAATTATTTATTTTATTTAGCTGTTACTTGAGCAGCTATTTTCTTTAATTATTTTAATTTCTCGCCTGCTTATTGTTTACCAAATTGACTGGCAATATGTTCGGCCCACGCGCCAATAGTGATGGCTGGCGGACCACCGGGTGAACGTGGCAGTGCTGACGCATCACTGACGTAAAGGCCGGGGTTATCGAAGATTTGTCCATTAGCATCGACAACACCATTATCTACGCTAGAACCCAAACAAGCACCTCCAGTCGGGTGCACTGTGATAGGGGTTTTTGGTGCGTAAATTTTCTTACCGGTTCGTTTTTCAATTTCATTAAAAGCCGCACGCGTGCGGGCAAAAATAGAACTAGTGCCATGGGGGTATTCAATGTTGAGCTTACCTCTGCGCATTGTCACCACACCATTCATATCGTCTTCACCAAGCCCTGCAATAAAAGCCGCGCGTTTTATACGCTCTCTAACTCTTTTTGGCAGAGGATAGCTGTCCACAGAAGGAAAACCGCCACCACCCAGCATTGGCGCATTTTTATCACCTTTCAACTTTACACCACCCGTGGTCGGTAAGCCGAGGGTTTGGTTCAGGCCTTGTTCGTTATAATCCCAGAACCCCAGATGATCGCCATTAGTGCCATAACGTTTGCCCAACTGAGGCATGCCCGCCAACGTCCCCAGTTTGTCGCGGCAATGAAAAAGTAGACGTAATGTATTGAGAGTTCCTGCCGCTAGAATGACATGATCGGCCTCAAGCAGGCACTTACTGTTATTGTGATGATCGGTATATTCAACCCGATAACGTATATCATCATAGTACTGACGGACAATGGCGGTCACTTCGCACATATCCTTTACGTCGAGTCCTGCCTTCATCGCAGGTGCCAAATAGGCGAAATCAAGTGTTGTTTTCCCTCCCCCCGGCGAGCCAAGAAAGCCATCATCATTGGCGGTATAGTCGACTTCACATCGCTCGATGCCATGGGCATCCGTCACTATACGTGGGTTTTCAGGGTCTTTGGGTAACAGGTAACCCAGACGCGGATCGGGTGGTGGCGGCGCAGCTTCAAGGTGTTTAGAATCACGAAATCGCGCTGCTGAGGTATTTGGTATACCCAAGTCGGCAGTAGGTGTCACTGAACCCATGCGTTCCAGCACTGCGTCGTAGTGCGGTGACATAACAGCATCAGAGATGGCTGGATTGAGACCTTCCCAATAATGATCAACTAACGGGCGAACATGGGACGCAGAGTAAACATGGCTGCCGCCGCCCACGCTCGATGAGCAGGCAATATGACTCCCTTCACCATAAAAAATCTCGAACAAACCTTTCTTATTCAAGCGCACAGAACCGCTGGGGAATCGGTTACCACCGAGGCCTCTAAGAGCCTGTGTAAACAGTTTCCCTCCTCGAGGAAAACCCACCCGGCGTTTAATACCCATTGATCGCACTGGAACCGTATCGCGCCACGGCCCACGCTCGAGAACAGTCACAGCATGCCCCGCTTCAGCCAGGCGGGCGGCGCAAATAGCACCACCAAAGCCACTACCAATAACGATAACTTTCTCTGCACCTGACGCTATTGAAGACATAGCCATTCAACCCTCTGTTTATCTCTTGCTTGTTGGTAATCTATTAAACAGGTTTCTGTGACAAACCCTAATTTAGCCAGCACTTCTAAGTATGTATTTCACTTCACAACAATTATCACCCATGGCTCGAGACTGGCTCACTGTCATGTCGACGGGAGCGCCCGCTATTTTTTCAAGTTGCGCAGTATTAACAGCCATGCAGGCATGACAGATGGATTCACCTGCATCTTCTAGACCCACTTCGCAGGGCACACCAGGGCGTGTTTGTGCATGGTAGGTGTCATCCGTCACATGGCAAAACTCGTAGACATCCCCAAAACCCTTGACCATTTCCACATGGTCTTCTGCTGCTTCCCTAAAAGTATTGATACCTTTTTTTCTCATGATCCTTGAGCCCGTTTTTTCACCAATTTTGTGCCAAGCTTCGGTGATTAACGGCAGGGCCTCCTCGCCAAATTTCTCATAAACGGAGCGCGACAAATTGGCTAAAGCTGTATGGGTTAGTGGCTGATGTGCGGTTTCATCGCTCATATTAAAGAACTCCGTATCACTATTTTTAACTGATAAAAAATTTGATATTACATTCATACTATAGCAATATCAAAAAATATATATACAATAAATTGACCCCAATAATTGACCTGTAATTTGTTTGTCGGCGTAAACTCCAATGTTTTTAGCCGCCCAAACCAAACTCTCGACTAAATTTTTAAAACGCTTTTTTATTCATCAGGAGATCCACCGCATGCGAGAACTCACATTATCCGAAGTAGAAACACTTCTCAAAGAAGGCGTTGCTTACGCACAGTCTGTCGGCAGAGCCAGTACCGTTGCTGTTGTCGATTTTGGTGGACATTTACGTGGCGTTTTACGACCTGAAAAAGGCCGTATCGCAAACCCCCCAATCGCCGAAAAGAAAGCATGGACGTCTGCAGCCTTGCAAAGGCCAACCAGCCTGGTGAGAGAACTCATGTTGCCCGGCGCCTTCGGATATGGCTTGCAGCATACAGATGACCGCTTTTGTATCGTTGCCGGAGGCTACCCGATTTACGATGAAGAGGGTGATCTTATTGGAGCGATTGGTGCTAGCGGTGGTTCTATTGAAGAAGACTGCGAATGTTGCCTGGTCGGCATGCGGAAACTAGGCTTTCAAACAGAGTTTACTGATCCATTAGCCAGTAAATAAGCTTGCCAATCAGTCTTTCGGCCATTACATAAAATACAACTTTAAAAGAGAACAGAACCATGAAGCTGAAAACCACACAGCACTTTTTACGCGCCGCTTTTGCTATCGCTCTCACTATCAGCAGCGCCCTCTCCTTGGCCGACACCGATCTTGGCAAAAATAATTGGCAGTGGGGCGAAGATGACGTACTTGGTGCTGGAAACTTAATGACGACGGAAAGCATTAAGGCTGCTTTATCCGCCATCGATAAAGGAGAGGTTGTGGAGCTATCTCATGATGTCGCTATGGGTGCACCTTATATTAACGGCATTCAAACACCTTATGTAATGACGTTGTCTCGCACCTCAAAAAATATGGAAAAAATGCTAACCGGGCATATGGGTGCGACAAACAAAGTGGGCTTTTATCTCGAGCGTATCGAGATGACTACCCACGTTAGTACCCATATCGATGCTCTAGGGCATGTCACCATCGCCGCAGAGCTATACAACGGATTAGATCGTGAAGATGCCGCTTCTGATATCGGTTTAAACCACAATGGAATCGACAAGTCACCGCCCTTTATTGCCAAAGGGGTGCTCATTGATGTGGCTGCATACAAAGGCGTGGACACACTGAAAGAAGGGTATGCCATCACACCTAAAGATTTACAGGGCGCTCTCAAAAAGCAGAACACCAAAATCCCTGAGGGATCAATAATTTTTGTTCATACGGGCTGGGGTAAAAATTTCACAGCCAAACCTCAACATTACGCTCACACAGGCCCTGGCCTCGGTCTCGCTGCATCAAAGTGGTTAGCATCGAAAAACGTCGTGGCCATCGGCGCAGACAACATGGCACTTGAGGTCACCCCTGGCGAAGACCCGAATGTTATTTTCCCTGTTCATCAACATTTACTGGTTAAGCAAGGTATTTATATTGTTGAGAATGCAAAAACAGATGAGTTGGCAGAAAAGAAACTTTATGAAAGCACGATAGTGATGTTACCCACCAAATACCGCGGTGCAACCGGCACACCACTAAGAATTATTGCCTTGCATTAGTGAAAGACTGATTTAATGATTAAATAACAAACGAACATCTGGTAGTGTAAAATCGGCGCTTTTCACTACCAGAGTCAACCTAACAAGCAAGCAACGCGTCTTCCCCGCTCGGTATTCAATAATAAACAGGGCCTACGAAATGACGACATCCCAAGAGCACCCTTTCCTCTCCAATTTTTTAAAAGATTTATATCACTGTTCTGATTGCGGCTATTGTGTGGAGGCGATTTGGGAAGAGCGCAATATCGATCATGTCTGCGCAACCTTACAATCACACTCACCCGGATTAGCGTATTCGGGGCAAGGATATATCAGCACAGCCCGCGCCTGGCTTGAAGGTGAAAATCTACCCTTAGAGTCTGTGGCAGAACACGCCTTCACTTGCACCAGCTGTGGCAATTGCGAGCGTATTTGCCCCATCGCCATGCGGCCAATGGCGATTAACCGCGCCCTACGCAGTGAACTCATCTCGCGCGATAAGGCCCCGGACAGTATTGTGCAAATACACGAAAACGTCATCAACCAGCAAAACCCAGCAGGCAAGCCGGCGGAGGATCGCTACGATTGGGTGGCAGGGCAAGATGCATTGAATAGCAGCTCAGCAGCCCCCACAAATATTATGTATCTGCCTGGCTGCGCTTCAGCCTACTCAAGGCCCCAAGAAGCACAAGCAACATTGCGCTTACTAGCAGCATCGGGACAATCCATTCAACTGCTCGCTGACAATGATCGCTGCTGCGGCGCGCCACTCAAAGAATTGGGTTTTAAGGCTGATGCTGAAAGCAGTGCCAATCAATTAAGCGATTCCCTTGCTCAATACAACTATGACGTCTTACTAACGTCTGGTTGCGAGTGTGCCAATAGCCTGGCCGATTCATCAAACCCAACATCATTTGTTACCTGGCTAAGTGCGGCCCTCAACGGCAAACTGCTGAGCCTAGTCAGCAAAAAAACAACTCCTCATATCGCTTGTATTGAAAGTTGTCAGGCTACGATCTCGACTCACACCCAGTCGGCAGACGACACTGACAATCAAATTTTACACCAAATCCTGTCGCAACTTGGTGTCACCGTCAATGGTGGAGAACCCACCTCTCGTTATGCGTTGTGCTGTGGGGCAGCCGGTGGCATGCCTTCAATGCAGCCAGCGTCTAGTGCAGAAATGGCGCGGGCACGCATTAATGACGCCGTTGCCACAGCGAATTCGGCTGACCACGGGTCACTCGATGCCCTCGTGTCAATCGACCCACGCTGTGTGGCACATTTAGCGTCGGCCAGAGCTGACTCCGACCCACCGGTCTACGGCCTCGCAGAGTTTATCGATACCTTTTTCACTGTTGGTAAGGGGGACGTATGAATAAGCCAGAAGAAAGACTAGGCATCGCCTCATTGCATTCGCTGGATGACATCACTCTTTTTACTGACCCAGTGGATCTCACCAGCTATCGTCGCGATGCATCCTCAGCGACACCCGGTAAACCCGATGCAGTAGTGCGACCACATAGCCCAGATGCCGTTGCCAAGGTACTCAAACAAGCAAATAAAGGCCAGGTGCCCGTTTACGCCCGCGGTGGAGCCAGCATGTATGCCGGCGGTGTTAACCCTCAGGCCGGTGGCATTGTGCTCGACATGGCGGGGCTCGACCGTATTCTCGACATCGACCTTGAGAGAGGCATTGTGCTTTGCCAACCCGGCGTACGCTTTGGCTCTTTGCTAAAAGCATTGCGTCCTCATGGACAGACAGTCGGCATTGTTCCCTCAACTGCACCTTCAGCAACGGTAGGCGGCGCAGTGTCATCTCATGCGCTAGGTACTGGATCACCTCAGTTTCAAAGTATGGGTGATCAGGTTGCAGGTCTTGAGGTAGTGCTAGCAAATGGCGAACGTGTACAAACTGGCAGCGCTGCCGCCCCTGGAACAGGCCACTTTCAACGTTATTGTATTGGCCCCGATCTCACCGGACTGTTTATTGGCGCTGATGGCACACTTGGGGTTATTGTTGCCGTGGCTCTGTGGCTCCATCCACTTCCAGCAGCCCGGCAAACAACGTGCTATGGCTTCCCCGATGCAAAAAGCATAGAAAAATGTCTTCTCGACATACAAGCTCGTGAATTAGTAAATAATATCTGGTACGGCGGTGCTTACGAGGCGCCCGCCATCAAAACACGCATATCCCAGGCATTTCCCGAAAAATCTCTGGATGACTTACCTAGCTTTGCGCTGGCGATAGACTTTAGAGGGGAGACCCACCGCATTGAGGAAGACGAAACCCAAATAGCGGCTATCGCTGAAAAATACAGCGGCAGACATTTTCCTGACTTCAATGAGGCGTACTTTAATAAATTACGGACCGATGAAATTTATTGGTACTCCTATGCTGGCTTTTTCGCCCTGTCTCGCTGCGCTATTCTCATGTCGTCATTGCCGACGAACAAACTCAGTACCTTTATGACAATTATTGCCAAGCAACGCGAGGATTACCCGGAGTATCCCCTTGGGGCTGCAATTGTTATGTGTCGGCGAGGCTTACACGGCGGTGTGCTGTCATTTTATGACGAGGCCACACAATGGGAGGGCGCGAACGCCGCGATGAAGCAATGTACTGACAGCCTCGTCAAAGCGGGCATTGTGCCGTATAAAAGCGGTAAAGTGAGCGCCGAACAAGTCACTGGATTTAGCGCTTACGCCGACTTACTGCAACGCTTAAAGAGCGAGCTCGACCCCAACGGCATTCTTTCACCGGGGGATCTTGGGCTAACCCCAAAAATTCCAGACTCGGCTGAAACCACCTTATAGCCTATGACCGTCACTGACAAGACAAACGTCGTTTATCGATAACCCCTAACCGCCTCGAGCCTACGGATACGACCCATGAACAATGCACAGCCAGTACACTGCCAAATTGTCATTGCCGGTGGCGGATCGGCAGGAATTTCAGTGGCAGCAGCGCTGAAGTCTGCTCGACCCGAGTTACAAATAAGCCTGATTGAACCCTCTCGACAACATTACTATCAGCCCGCCTGGACTTTAGTGGGTGGCGGCATCATGAAACAGCAGCAAACAGCGCGCGAACAAGCTCGTTTAATCCCCATGGGGGTTGAATGGACCCAAGATAGTGTTTCTGCTTTTGACCCTGACAACAATCAGCTAACCCTTGAAAATGGGACCACACTGGAATATCAATCACTGGTGGTTGCTCTCGGCTTGCAACTCGACTGGAGTGCCGTGGAGGGACTCGAACAAACACTGGGTAAAAACGGTGTTGCCAGTAATTACCGTTATGATCTCGCACCTTATACTTGGGAGTGCGTAAACAATTTTAAAGGTGGCAGGGCGCTGTTTACCCAGCCGCCAATGCCTATAAAATGTGCCGGTGCTCCACAAAAAATCCTCTACCTGGCTGCCGATCACTGGCGTCGCAACAGTATCTCTGCCGAGTCACACTTTTTCACACAGGGTGGCGCCATGTTTGGTGTCCCCTTTTATGCCAAGGCCTTGGACAAAGTCCTCGCGGGTTACGGTGCAACACCACATTTTGGCATGAACCTCACGGCCGTAGACGGTCCCCGTCAAATCGCCACCTTTACCGATAAAGACGCAAACACCTTTACTGAGAAATTTGACTTTCTACACGTCACACCGCCACAGAGTGCACCGGATGTCATTAAACAAAGTGCTCTCGCCGGCGCTAGTGGCTGGGTTGAAGTAAACCGACATTCACTACAGCACCAACGCTTTGACAATGTTTTTGCACTCGGTGACTGTACTGACACATCCAATGCTAAAACGGCTGCCGCTGTACGCCGACAGTTTCCAGTAGTGGTTAGCAACCTGCTCGCGGCGCTTGACCAAAATAACGCGACTACCCACTATGATGGCTACGGCGGCTGTCCGCTAACGACTGAAAAAGGCAAAATAATGATGGCTGAGTTTCGCTATGATGGCGAAGTGGTGTCCAGCTTTAACCTCGACCCCCGTGTGCCTCGCCGCCTTTACTGGTGGATGAAGAAGCACCTTTTCCCTTTCCTTTACTGGCATGTGATATTGAAGGGCAAGAATTGGCGAAAACCCGAAGCCAAACCTCGGCCCAACTTGATAAAAGAATAAATCCCGGGCGGTTTTAGACCTTTTCCATTACCTCGACCCAGCGCTCAAGAATATCGTTATCTCCCGGACAGGTAATGACAGCCAGTTCATCGTAGCCGACTCGTTTCAGCTCCTGAACACGCTCTCGTAATTCAGCGACCGGTGCCGTCATACTCGCCTGGCTGATCAAATCTGGAGTGATAAACTTTTCCTCATCCGGCCTCACAAACAGCGCATGTCCACGATGCAGTGATAGATAACGGGCATCTTCAGGTTCATAGCTTTCATACATGCGCCTGTATTGTGCAATTTCCTCAGGTTCATCGGCAGTATCAGAAACGAATGAACCATAAAGGGATGCCTCGATCATATTATGAAAGAACACTGCCGCCATGGGGCCACCCTGACGCATCGCGATATCGCTGCTAGTGGTTTCCCCAGCCCTAAGAGGACAACCAGATGTCAGTAAGGCTTTACCGTAACGCTTGGGGTCTTTGCCCGCCTCCTTCCAGGTCGCTGTCATCGCTTTCATATCAGACGCAGCGATATCCGGTGTCGACAAGATATTAATCCAGTCGGTATCGAAATCAGCGATAAGCTGGCGCATTCTAGGGCCCTGAGCCGCAACATAGGTGCCAATTTTATTTTTTAGATTAATGACGTCATCATCAGGATGAAGAAAAGCTATTTTTCTCCGTTTATTCTCAAAGTCCCACTCAACAATCTCACCTTCAAGTAGTCCTTGCACTGTTTCTAAGTAATCACGAATATCATTAACTTTAACGGGACCAAGCCCCATCGCACGCCGGCCAGAAAAACCAGTACCAATGCCCATAATAATTCGTCCAGGTGCTAGCGCATTGAGCGTAGCCATACTGTTGGCGGTTTGCGGTGCAATCCGGTTAGAAGGTATCAGTACACCAGTAGCAAGATTAATTTTTCTAGTTTTTGTGGCTGCTATGGCCATCAAAGCGATGGGATCAGCGGTAACCATTTGACTATCTTCAAACCAGGCTGTTTTAAAACCCAGCTCTTCAGCCCTGACTGCATCTTGCCAGCCATCGTATCCTCGACACACACATACACTAATATCCATTGTCATCCCTTTGTATCATTATTATTGATGAATTTATTTAAAACTATGCTGATGCACCAACTCTAATCTTGCGAGCTTGTAACAGAGAAAACTATTTTTTATTTTATTTAACACAACAATGATAAGCTTGCCTGAACAAGCTTATCTTAATCAAGCAGCTTTAACAGTGTCGCACTGACACATGCTAACGCGTTTTATTGCATCGCCCATGATACAAGAGCTATTCGATCATAAAGTAGCATCCAAAGTCACATACACTCTGAGTGAGTTTACTAACGGTCTACAAATAAATGACAACTCCATAGACCAATGGGCTCGATTAATCGAATTTAAAACAACAAGCAGGTGTAAGGATAACCTACCCTTTTCAACTTCCCGGCCTCACTGAAGGCAACTAAATAAAAGGGAAAGTCAAAAGTTTACTAAGGCAGAAGAATCGTAGAGGAACACAAGGCGTGGAAAAGCCTTATTCAAGGCCAGATAAATCAAAATCGAAGAAGGTACGCTGATTCTAAGGGGTGAACGATGGAATCACGATCGGTATAAATTTTAAAAATGGTGGGCCGTCCGGGATTCGAACCCAGGACCAATTGGTTAAAAGCCAACTGCTCTACCAACTGAGCTAACGGCCCTCAGAGGAGGCGCACATCTTACAAGCCAGAAAAAAAAGGTCAAGTGTAATTTGTCACTTTAAGCGTATTTTGTCGGATCACTGACACCAGCGGCCAAAAAGCCTTCTGCTCTTAACCGGCAGCTGTCGCACACGCCGCAAGCCAGACCATTGTCGTTGGCCTGATAGCATGAAACTGTCTGTCCATAATCGACCCCCAGAACTATGCCACGGCGAATAATATCGGCCTTACTTAGAGACATTAGCGGCGTGTGTATGTGCATTTTTTGCCCTTCCACAGCTAGCTGAGTAGCCAGGTTAGCAACAGCTTCAAAAGCGGCAATAAACTCGGGTCGACAGTCTGGATAGCCGGAATAATCAACGGCGTTGACGCCGATATGAATCGAGTTCGCACCAAGCACCTCGGCCCAACCCAACGCTAGTGACAAGAAGACGGTATTACGGGCAGGTACATAAGTAACCGGAATACCCTGTGCCTTTTCTTCAGGTACGTCAATACTATCATCAGTCAAAGCAGAACCACCGATGGTGCGCAAATCGAGGGCAACAACTTTGTGCGCCTCACAACCAAGGGCGACACTAATTTCTCGCGAGGCATCCAGCTCTGCGCGGTGCCGCTGGCCGTAGTCGAACGCCAGCGCGTAACATTCATAACCCTCAGCAATAGCCATTGCTAGTACAGTCGCGGAGTCAAGACCACCAGAAACCAACACGACAGCTTTGCCTTTTTTCGTCATAGAAACATTACCTTCTCAACCTGTTTTCTATCCTAACCACCAACGTGCCTACATTCGGTAATCATGTACCCGGTTTATCGCCCCAGAGCTGTTTATGAAGCTGTATTTGCAGGCGCACGGGCAAATTGTCTGCCATGATCCATTCCGCCAGCTGAGCGGGTTCTAGCTCCCCCTGACTGGGCGAAAACAGTAACTCAACGCGCCCATCATTCAGATTATATTGATCAAGCTTGAGGCGAACCCACTCGTAGTCGGCTCGATCACAGATGACAAATTTAATTTCATCGCCATGTTTCAGATGGGGAAGGTTTTCCCACAAATTGCGTCTTGCTTCTCCCGAGGCTGGGGTTTTTAAATCGAGGATAACTACCACACGCTTATCCACATCTGCAATAGGCAAAGCGCCACTGGTTTCCAGTGAAACCCGGTAACCAGCATCACATAAATCGCTTAGCAGGGGCAGGCAGTTAGGCTGGGCCAGAGGTTCACCGCCGGTTACCGTTACATAGCGTGGATGGTAGTCTTTCACCTGCTCAAGTATTTGCTTAAGAGCGTACTTCTCTCCGCCATAGAAAGCATATTCAGTATCACAGTAGTGGCAGCGTAGGGGGCAACCGGTGAGCCGAATAAAAGCCGTTGGCAAACCACTCGTCGTAGTTTCGCCCTGCAGAGAATAGAATATTTCACTAATACGAAGTGTGGCTTCTGACATCGTTTATCCTGGCACTAACACTAGGCTCTACACTGGACTGACTGAATACAGCTCAGACTGCAAGACCGCACAGCATAATGAAAATTAACGCGGGGAGTTTACCGGAATCAAGACGGCTGCGCCCGAAAAGAAAACCAAGACCTAGAAATTTGCTTTGAGGTAATCAGCGGCCAATTTGCCCGCACTACCCTTTGAGGCTGCAACCTTGTTTAACAGGGCTTTAGACTTTTCGTTCTGACCCTGCAAGTGATAAACCTTGCCGAGTTTAAAACTAGCATCGAGCATTTTTCGATGCGCGGGGTATTGCTCAACAACGATAACAAAGGCCTCGCCTGCCTCTTTTAATTGATTGTCCAGCATGTAGATTTCACCGAGCCAATAGTAGCCATTCGCGGCGTAACGACCTTTCGGGTATTCGTTAAGGTACTCTGTAAAAGCCTGCTTAGCGTTAGTAACCTGGCCCGATTTCAACGCGGTGTAGGCAGTTTCATAAGCAGTTTTTTCAGCATCATCAACACCTATCGGGGCTGTTACCACTGGAGGAAGATTCCCTGCCCCACTATTTAGTGATCCTCCGGGTGATTTCCTTTGGCCTTCTGCTGAGTTCCCTTGAGTTGTTATACCAACCGATGTAAGGGCGCCTAGACGGCGATCAAGGTCGAGATAATCATCGACCTGACGCTGCTTAAGCAAACGTATAGAGTTGCCCTGTTCCTCCACCATACCACGCAATACACGTAATTCTTCACGCAGACTTTGTAGTAAGTAGTAGGTGTCAGTTGATGGGCTTGCCGCCACTGCAGGCTTTTGCACAACATACTGGTTTCCAGGCGGAGGTGCAGCAATATCAGCAACTGGAGCAGCCGCACGTGCAGCTAAAGCCACAAAAACAACTGTTACAAACAGGCTTATCTTCCTTGCCACTACGCAGTCACCTCTTGCAACAATATTAATTCTAGCAAATCAGTCAACGATTATTAACACCAAAAACTGAACTTATTTAATTTCAACACGGCGATTTAAAGCCCAGCTACTTTCAGTGCTATCCAATGAGGCGGGGCGCTCTTCGCCGTAACTGATAACTTCAAGCAAGCTGGCATCAACACCTTGTAAGACGAGGAATTCTCGTACCGAACTACCGCGACGTTCACCCAGTGCCATATTGTATTCGCGAGTGCCGCGTTCATCAGCGTGACCTTCCAGGCGGACATTGACCGGGTTCGCTATCAGACGTTGAGCGTGAATACGTAATGCCGCCAGTGATTCAGGCTTCAGTGTTGATTGATCAAAGTCGAAATAAAAGACTGTTTCTATACCACCATCAGTATCGATATCACTACCACTGAGAGATCCGTCGTTAACACTACCTGTGGACACATTACTGCCAGAGAGTATTGAAGAACCAGTATTAGCACCTGATGAGCTTGAAGAAGCCGGGGGCGTGCTAGAACAGGCGACGAGAAAGCTCGACAACAATGTGCAAGCCAAAACCGGTTTCAGTGTTTCAAATTTCATGATATTTTCCTTGTAGATGAAATCAATAAAGAACGAGTGTACTTTAAACCATTCTGTTTAAAAGGGCGACCACGCTGGCTCGCGGACATCACCCCGGCGCGAGGGCAATAAAAACCGACTACCCGCATCAATCGAAACCGCTGCTAGCACGCCTTTATTGCCCCGCTTAGTGGCATACATGAGCATCGCCCCATTAGGAGCCACGGTGGGCGATTCATCGAGACGAGTCTGAGTCAAAATTCGTAAATCTCCGGTCACTAAATCCTGAGAAGCAATATGAAAAAGCCCTTGCGAACGATGCACCATGACTAAAGTTCGATCATCAGCTGCCAGTCGAGGCCGGGCATTATAAGAACCATTGAAGGTCAAGCGCTCCACTTTTCTGCTAGCAATATTCAATTTATAGATCTGTGGTGCTCCTCCCCTGTCGGAGGTAAAAATAAGTGACTTGCCATCACTCACCCAGTTAGGCTCGGTATCAATTGAAAAATGGTTCGTCAGCCGAGTAAACGTCTTAGTTGCAAAACGATAAAGATAAATTTCGGGGTTGCCATCTTTAGACAGCACCAATGCCATGCTTTTGCCATCAGGTGACCAAGCAGGCGCACCATTTAAGCCTTTAAAATTTGTTAGTTGCTCACGCTTAGCGTTATCAAGACGTTGACGAAAAATGGCAGGACGGCCAGTTTCAAAAGACACATAAGCCAACTCCTTAGCGTCCGGCGACCAAGAGGGCGACATAATCGGCTCTTTCGATTTCAGCATCAAACGCTCGCGGGCCCCATCAGCATCTGAAACCATCAATCGAAAAAACTGCCGTCCACCTTCATTAATCGCCGTCACATAAGCCAAACGCGTCGAAAATGCGCCTTTAATTCCTGTGATCGTATAAAACACTTTGTCACTAATATAGTGAGCGATGTCACGCAACTCGCTATCGCGCCCCTTCACCACGTGGGTAAACAAAGCGCGCTCACCGGCAACGTCAACCAAGCTAAAGGTGACGCTCAGACGACCATCACTTTGACGCAACACGTTACCCACCACTAAATATTGCATGCCTACAATACGCCAGTCACGATAATACACCTCTGACAAAGCACGAGGGTTAGACAGCATATTAGGACGCGGCATAGGGGCAAACAGGCCGCTCCTGTCGAGATCAGCACCCACAATAACGCTAATATCCTCAGGCAGCGATCCACCTTTCATCACAATAGGTGAAATAGCAATGCTAGTCGGGTTATCGACACCACTGGTAATTTCTATGCTCAGTTCTGCCAAAGCCGAGGCAGGTATAAGAAGGCATAGAAAGACAATTTTATACATCCTTGCTATCACGGTTTACCTCTGAAATATAAAAATAACAAAAATAGGAATGCTCCCGAAAAAAGTTTAAAGCCGTAGGTCTTCCGGTCGAAAAACCAACTGAAACTGACGAAAATTCTGTTCAAATACAGTCGGCGATTGGCTAGACAATTGCTGCAATTTATCAAAGCGCCCAACCTTTTTTACGGCCTGTTGAGCCGACAGGTCAAAGGCATCATTACCACTCGACCTCAGTACCGACACCCCAACCACTTGACCGGTGGGCACCAGCTGTATTGACAAAATCGTTTCCATACCTCGCCTAGCGCTTAGGGGACGATTCCAGTTGGCAATAATCCGCTGCTGAATATAGCTCTGATAACCCTGAGCCAGTTGCGCGCTTTGCTCGTCAGCGAGAAACTCATCCTCGCTATCTAGAGCGCTCGCTAAAGCTTGCGCTCGAGCCTGGCGTTGCAACTCTTCCTGACGCTCTGCCTCTTTAGCCTTTTTTTCCTGCTCTATTTTTTTCTTCTGTGCCGCAGCTTTGCGTGCCTTTTCCTCGTTTTGCTTTTTCTTCAATGCCTTGTCACGGCGAATCTTTTCAATACGCGCTTTTTCCTGTTCAGCCTTCCTTCGCTCAGCTTTTTCCCGTTCGGCAGCCTTCTGCTTGCGAGCTTTTTCTTTGCGCTGCGCTTCTACTTTCTTTAGTGCTGCAACCTGAGCTTTTTTCTTGGCGGCCTGCTTGTCCTGCACGTCGGCTTTCGGTGCCATTTGCACCAGTGTCGCCTGTACGAATTTTGGACGTTGCGGTTTATGTTCTCCTTTTTTCTCTGTCCAGCCCACAAATAACAAAAAGAGGATGAAAATATGCAAGACCAAGCTGAACAGCCCCGCCAGACCATAAATACCGTAGTTTCTTAGCCTTTGACTAATGTGCATCAACGAGCCGATGTAGGCGGTTCCGTGACTAAACCGACGCTGGGGGCACCAGCAGTCTGCAACTGGGTCATTAAGCTGACCACTACACCGTAATCAACGCTCGTATCACCCCAAACGAGAACAGGCGTATCGGGTTTTTGGCGCAACACCTTGGCGACTTTGTCTACAATTTCTAACAAAGGTTCCCGGCGATTTTTACCGCTGCCCAGATCGAGGTAATAGCTGCCATCAGCTTTAATAGAAACAATTAGCGGCTCTTTGTCTTTATCATCGAGGGGGCTTGAAGGTGCCTGTGGCAAATCTACTTTTACACCCTGCATTAGCAGAGGCGCTGTCACCATAAAGACGATCAACAACACCAGCATGACATCGATATAAGGCACAACATTAATTTCTGCGACAAAGCGCCGTTTGGTAATTTTACGCGTCATCGGGCTACCCGCTGTGAACGCGGTGATGGAGAATACTGGTGAACTCGTCAGAAAAAGTATCGTAGCGACTGTAGAGAGCATCAGCATCGGCCGAGAAACGATTGTAGGCCAGTACTGCCGGTATCGCGGCGAAAAGACCCATGGCCGTGGCGATCAGGGCCTCGGAAATACCCGGCGCTACAACGGCGAGTGTCGCTTGCTGCATAGTTGCCAAACCGCGAAACGATTGCATAATGCCCCATACCGTGCCGAATAAACCGATATAGGGGCTAACTGACGCGACACTGGCAAGAAAAGGCAAGTGGGTGTTTAACTTTTCTTCCTCACGCGATAGTGCCACTCGCATCGCCCTCTCGGTACCCTCCATCACTGCATCGGGGTCGGTGTCTTCGTTTTTTGTCAGCCGATTAAACTCTCGAAAACCGGAACGGAAAACATTCTCAACCCCATCAACCACTTCGTTATCATTGAGTCGTAAGCTGCCATCGCGAAACACTTCATTGAGATCCACCCCCGACCAAAAGTTAGCTTCAAACGCTTTAAAGCCGTCATTCATTTGCCGTAAATACCACCAGCGCTGGCCAATCATCAACCAAGAAACCATGGAGACGATTAAAAGAATTAACATCACCAGCTGCACGGGGACACTGGCTCCAATCACCAGAGAAAGTATTGAAAGTTGTTGTTCGGGCACGCAGCACTCCACTGTTATTTCAGCTTAATTAACACAAATGGCAAAATATTTTTTCTATCATCTCTTTTGGCATCGCCGTTGGACGCCCGCTAGTCTGATTGACACAGGCCACTTTGATACTTCCTTCGCAAAGTAGTTCATCGCCACGCAATACTTTTTGTTCGACCACAAAATACGCCTTGCCATAGGCCGTCGCCTTGGCCGTCGCTACAATTTCGTCATCGAGTTTTGCCGGCTTGCGATAATGGGTCGTCAGCGAGTGAACCACATAAATTTGACCTTCATCACCAAAGGCCGGGCGATCAAAGCCGTAGCTACGCAGCCACTCTGAGCGGGCACGCTCCATAAATTTAAGATAGTTAACGTAGTAAACAATACCCTGAGCATCGGTATCTTCAATATAAACACGGATTGGCAAGCGAAATTCCGTCATTTATCGCTCTCCTCCTCTTGCTGTGCACCCTGTAGTTCAAGTAGCGCCTTCGGCATTTTAAAACCGAAGTGCTCGTAACATTGGCGCGTAACGACACGCCCGCGTGTAGTACGCATTAAATACCCCTGCTGAATCAAGTAGGGTTCCACCACATCTTCAATGGTGCCACGCTCTTCGCTAATCGTCGCCGCGAGGCTATCGACACCGACCGGGCCGCCATCAAATTTTTCCATGACGCTGAGCAACAGCCTTCTATCCATATGATCCAGGCCAAGCTGGTCGATATTGAGCATCGACAGAGCAGCGTCAGCCACATCTGCGCTAATACAGCCGTCGGATTTCACTTCGGCATAATCACGCACCCGGCGTAACAGACGATTAGCGATGCGTGGTGTGCCAC